>CAWFOW010000008.1:235000-238070 GCA_963817535.1 uncultured Alphaproteobacteria bacterium | reverse complement strand
CCTGAAGCACACGATTGCCATCTGGAACATGTGCCACCGTCAGGTGCCCGGTTGGCCCGACGTCGTTCTGAGCCGCCCTTCAAGACCGAGGCCGTATCGTTTCCGCTGGAGGCGTTTCCCCAGAGCTTCCGGGACGATCTCGATCGCTGGAAGCGTCGCGTGATGGAGCCAGATCCTTTCGACCCGCATGCGCCGGCGCGGCCGCTGCGCCCGGCGACAGTGACGGGCACCATCAACATGATCGTCCGCTTCGCCTCCGCGCTGGTGCGCCGGGGCGAGATGGAGATCGAGGAGATCACAGACCTCGCAGTGTTCTTCGAGATCGACCGCCTCAAGTCGGGGCTCAAGTTCTTCCTCGAACGGTTCGACAACAAGCCGACCCCGTACGTCGCGAAGCTCGCCAACATGCTCCGTGCCATTGCGAAGCACTACTGTCGGGTGGACCAGGCGACGCTCGACGAGATCGACGGGATCTGCCGCCGCCTCGACCCCCACGTATCCCGACAGCTGACCGACCACAACCGGGACCGGCTGCGACAGTTCGACGACCCCGACAAGGTCGCGCGTCTTCTGCGGTATCCCGAAGAGGAGCGGGCGCGAGGGCTCACCCAGAAGAATCCGTTGCGGGCCGCCAAGTGCTTCGAGCGCGCGCTCGTCGCCGCGCTGTTCATCCATTGCACCCTACGAATTGGCACGTTGCGCGCCATCAACATCGAGACTGACATTAGCCGGACGGGTGGCAAGTGCTACCTTTCCATCGACGGCAATCGCGTAAAGAACGGCCAGCCGCTCGAGTTCGAGTTGCCGGATGACGTCGCCGTTCTCCTTCAAGAATATCTCCACGAGTACCGTCCGCGGCTTGCCGGGTCCGATAGCCCGTATCTGTTCCCTGGGCAGGACGGTGGTCCACGGCCTCACAATACCGTGCGGAACGATTTTACCGCTGGCATGCGCAAACATGCCGGGCTCGTCATGCACCCCCACCTCATCCGTCACGCAATTGCCAAGATTGTCGTCGAGCGCGACCCCGGTCTATACGTCCCGATGTCCCGCCAGCTGGGCCACAAGCGCATCGACACGACGATGACGCACTATCTGGGCACCGAAAGCCGCGTGTCAGGCCGTCACATCAACAAGCTGCTCAATAAGGCGCTGCGCGCGCCCGAGATCCCCGAGGATTAGGCTGATGGGCCGGGACCATTCTTGGCGGCGCTGTCTTCCGTACGAGGCATGGCCGGCATCGGACAGGGCGGCTTGGGGGGCCGCAATCGCCATCGGCGACATCCTCGACGTGCTCGGTCCTGCGGCTCACTGGTCCGCGGCGACGAAGCGCACGAACATCCAGCATTACAGCAGATGGCTCGGCTATCTTGTCCATATCGGTCATCTCGACGCGTCAAATCCGCCGGAGCGCCGCGTTACCGTGGAGCTTACCCGGGGCTATGTCGATCATCTTCGCGCCGAGGTTGCGCCGAGGACCGTAGTGTCGTCGCTGGTTGGACTCAAGGTCGTGATCAAGGCGATGGCGCCGCACATGGACTGGCGCTGGCTCGCCGATGCGTGCAATGCGCTGAACCGAACGTCCAAGCCTCAGAGAGAGAAGAGGCCCCGCATGCGTCCGACCGAGGACATCTACGCTGCCTCGCTCCGCGAGCTCGGGCGCCTTCTCGATACCCCCTTCTCCCGCCGCATCGAGCGGGTTGCCTATCGCGATACGCTGATGCTGGCGATGCTGGCGGCGCGCCCTGTCCGACTCAAGAACTTCTCGAGCATGCACCTCGGCCGGCATCTCGTTCGCAACGGTTCCACCTGGCTACTGGTATTCCCGGGCGAAGAGGTGAAGAACCGGCGTCCCCTCGAATACGCGTTGCCCCAGAGTTCTGGTCCCCTTCCTCGATACCTATCTCGAACGTGTCCGTCCGAGCTTCCTCAAGCGTGGCTCCAGCGATGCGCTATGGCCGACCTTCGAGGGTGACTCGCTCGCGACCATTCGATCTACTACCGGTTCCTCATCGTCACCAGGCGACTCCTCGGCGTCGAGATCAATCCACATCTCCTCCGCGACTGCGCGGCGACCAGCCTCTCGACCGTGTCGCCCGACGTCGCGCAGTCAGCCGCCGCGCTCCTGGGCCATCGAAACTTCTCGATGACCGAGCAATACTACGTCCGCGCCAACCAGCTCGAGGCCGGCCGGAAGCTCAATGCAATGCTATCCTCGATCAAAACCTCTTTGAAGTGAGGCATTCCGTGCGCGCCGTCATCTATGCCCGATACTCGTCGGAGAACCAGCGCGAGGCTTCGATCGAGGACCAGGTCCGGCTATGCCGCGACCGGATCGAGCGCGAGGGCTGGTCACAAATGGCGACCTACACCGACCACGCGATCAGCGGCGCCTCACGGCTCAGGCCCGGTTACCAGAAGCTCCTGGAAGACGCCCGGGCCAGCACGTACGACGTGGTGGTCTCCGAGGCGCTCGACAGGCTCTCGCGCGACCAGGATAACCAGCGCGACGCCTCCATCGAGGACCAGGTTCGTATCTGCCGTGAGCGCATCGACCGGGAAAACTGGTCGCTGGTCGCGACCTACACCGACCACGCGATCAGCGGCGCCTCGCGTCTCAGGCCCGGTTACCAGAAGCTTCTCGAGGACGCCCGGGCGGGTTCGTTCGACGTGGTGGTCGCCGAGGCACTCGACCGACTGTCGCGCGACCAGGAGGACGTCGCCGGGCTCTACAAGCAACTGGGATTCTGCAGCATCAAGCTGGTCACCATCGCCGAGGGCGAGATCAGCGAGCTCCACGTCGGGCTCAAGGGCACGATGAACGCGCTCTATCTCAAGGACCTGGCCCAGAAGACCCGTCGTGGCCTCGAGGGCCGCGTGCGCGCCGGCCGCTCGGGCGGCGGCAACGCCTACGGGTATGACGTCGTGCGCGAGGTCGACGCCCAGGGCGAGCCGGTGCGCGGCGGGCGCAGCATCAATGAGGCCGAGGCGGCCGTCGTGCGTCGCATCTTCGGCGAGTTTGCCGCCGGCACGAGCCCCACCGCCATCGCCCGCAAGCTCAACACCCAAA
>CAWFOW010000008.1:0-230000 GCA_963817535.1 uncultured Alphaproteobacteria bacterium | reverse complement strand
CCTTCATGCACCCGAGTTGCAGAGTACAATCCGAACTGAGACGGCTTTTGGGGATTGGCTCCAGGTTGCCCTTTCGCATCCCACTGTCACCGCCATTGTAGCACGTGTGTAGCCCAGCCCGTAAGGGCCATGAGGACTTGACGTCATCCCCACCTTCCTCCGGCTTGTCACCGGCGGTTTCTTCAGAGTGCCCAGCTTAACCTGATGGCAACTGAAGACGAGGGTTGCGCTCGTTGCGGGACTTAACCCAACATCTCACGACACGAGCTGACGACAGCCATGCAGCACCTGTGCGGGAGCCAGCCGAACTGAAGAATCCCATCTCTGAGACCCATACTCCCCATGTCAAGGGCTGGTAAGGTTCTGCGCGTTGCGTCGAATTAAACCACATGCTCCACCGCTTGTGCGGGCCCCCGTCAATTCCTTTGAGTTTTAACCTTGCGGCCGTACTCCCCAGGCGGAGTGCTTAATGCGTTAGCTGCGACACTGCAGGACTAAGTCCCGCAACATCTAGCACTCATCGTTTACGGCGTGGACTACCAGGGTATCTAATCCTGTTTGCTCCCCACGCTTTCGCACCTCAGCGTCAGAACCCGTCCAGGTAGCCGCCTTCGCCACCGGTGTTCTTCCCAATATCTACGAATTTCACCTCTACACTGGGAATTCCACTACCCTCTCCGGGCCTCTAGCCGCGCAGTTTCAAATGCAATTCCCAGGTTAAGCCCGGGGCTTTCACATCTGACATGCGCAACCGCCTACGTGCGCTTTACGCCCAGTAATTCCGAACAACGCTAGCCCCCTCCGTATTACCGCGGCTGCTGGCACGGAGTTAGCCGGGGCTTCTTCTGCGGGTACCGTCATCATCTTCCCCGCTGAAAGAGCTTTACAACCCTAAGGCCTTCTTCACTCACGCGGCATTGCTGGATCAGGGTTTCCCCCATTGTCCAATATTCCCCACTGCTGCCTCCCGTAGGAGTTTGGGCCGTGTCTCAGTCCCAGTGTGGCTGGTCGTCCTCTCAGACCAGCTACGGATCATCGCCTTGGTGAGCCGTTACCTCACCAACAAGCTAATCCGACGCGGGCCCCTCCTATGGCGATAAATCTTTCCCCCTCAGGGCGTATACGGTATTAGCCTCAGTTTCCCGAGGTTATTCCGTACCACAGGGCAGGTACCCACGCGTTACTCACCCGTCCGCCACTGACGTATTGCTACGTCCGTTCGACTTGCATGTGTTAGGCATGCCGCCAGCGTTCGTTCTGAGCCAGGATCAAACTCTCAGATTTGAGGTTTCCCCTCGCGCCCGAGGGCGTCCGGGAAAGCTTCAAGAGCCTGTCCTGCACAAGCTGTACTTCACGCGTAGTGTGATGCACAGACTTGGCAAGGCGTGCTCGTATGCACGCCGCCGCCTGCGCATCCCTTCCATGTTTACAATGTCAAAGAGCCTGTTTCCCGTGGCATCCGCGAACGGCTAACCCCGAGAAACCTCGCGGCCCGGGCGCCTCAGCACCCCGGCCGCGAAGCCGGGGTTTTAAGGAACCGCCGATGGCCTGTCAAACGCTTTTTTTCAAAAGCGTAACAAACAACATCGAGGCCGAGGGACGCCGCCGAACGCCCACTGGGCGCGACGACGTGGATGTAAATATGGGCCAGCTTTGGCCTCGGCGCAACGGGCGCAGGGAATGAAGCTGTGGATGAAATCCGCATCCGTGCGGCGTGTGTTTTCTCTGCACCCGATTCGCAACATCTGGTAATCTTAGATCGCCTGACCGCTTCATCTAGGAATGATCGCCGCATGCGCGTCACGCCCCTCCGCCGTCCGGCTGCGATCTGCGCGCTCATCGCGGTGCTCGGGCTCGCCGGATGCAACCAGAACAAGCTGTCCCCCTCGATGCGGGCCGATACCGGCACCCAGTCGCAGGACCTGGGGTTCAGCCGGTTCAGCGACATCCCGGTGCCCAAGGGCGCCGACATGGATCTCGACCACACGCTGGTGCTGGGCAGCCGCGAGGCGTGGGTGGGCCGCCTGGTGATGACGGTCTCCGACTCTACCGGCACGATGTACGATTTCTATGCGCGCCAGATGCCGGGGTTCGGCTGGCAGCCGGTCACCACGGTGCGCGGCCCGACCAGCGTGCTGACCTTCACGCGCGGCGAACGCGTCGCAACGGTGCAGCTCACCTCGCGCACTTTGTTCGGATCCGAGGTGTGGTTCACGGTCTCACCGCGCGGCGAAGGCGCACCCGTTGCCGTCAGCGGCGACAGCGCGGTACAGACGACGCCGCTGCGCTAACCCCAACAAAGCCTATTTGAGCCACTGCACGCCGAACGCGGTGCCGAGGTCACGGATCCACACGACCGCGCCCACGCCGCCGAACACGATCACGGCGAGCAGCACGGCGCGCAGGATGCCGTTTCCGATCCACGTGCCGCCTCCGGCACCGGGATGCGGGGCCCGGCGCCGCCCGCGCGCCATTGGCGTGCGCGCCGCAGCCGCAGGCGGTGGCGTGCGACTCTTGAAGTCGTAGCTGGATTTCTCGCCACGGCGGAAATCGGCCTTGAGACGCTTCATGCGACACCCCGGCCCGACCGCAACCTTCGGGCGACGGTCCCGTGCAGTCGAAAGGTCATTGGACTCAATGCGGGTTAACGACCGGTGAACATCCTTGCGCGGTGTGGCCGTCGGCCCGGACAATGGCGCCATGTCAGCACATTCGCCGCAGCCGCCCATCTGCGTCGCCACCGCGCATGACGCCGGGGCGCTGGCCCGCGTGCACGCGATCCGGCGCGCCGTGTTCATCGACGAGCAGGGCGTTTCCGAGGCCGAGGAGATGGATGGGCGCGACGGCCGATGCACACACTACCTGGCGCAGCGTGGCGGCGCGGACGCCGGGACCGCGCGACTTCACCCGCAGGGCGCAGAGGTCGCCAAGATCGAGCGCATGGCCGTCGCCGCCGCCCATCGCCGCAGCGGCGTCGGGCGCGCGCTGATCGCCGCGATCGAGCGCGATGCGGAGCGCGACGGCGTCGCCACGCTGGTGCTGCACGCCCAGGCGCATGCCGTGCCGTTCTACGAAAAGCTCGGCTATGTCGCGGAAGGCGCGCCGTTCGAGGAGGCCGGCATCCCGCACCGCTTCATGCGGAAGAATCTGCGGTAGATTTCGGTTCCAAAACCGCTCCGCTAGTGCATCTTCCGCTCGCGCGGTATCGCGCCAACCCTCTCCCCCGCCCGGCGACCCAACGATGCTGGTATGGGTGGCCGGGCGGGGGAAAGGGCCGGACCCGTTCGATCGGAAAGCGCGCTAGAATTGGCCGGCGCGGTAATCGGCAATCGCCTCGCGGATCTGGTCTTCCGTGTTCATCACGAACGGCCCGTAGCGCGCGACCGGCTCGCCCAGCGGCTTGCCGGCGACAAGGAAGATTCGCGCCGCGCCGTCCGCGGCCGCAAGCGCGACAACTTCGCCCGGACCGAGCACGGCGATCTCGCCGGCCGCGATTCTGCGATCGCCAATCTCAGCCGCACCCTCGAACACGTAGGTGAAGGCGGCATGGCCTTCGGGCAGCGGCACGTCGACACGAGAGCCCGCCTCGAGACCGACATCGAGCGCGACCGGCTCCGTGGCGACTCCGCCGACCGGGCCCAAGACGCCCGCAACATTGCCCGCCAGTACCTTGATGCGCACGCCCGCGGACGGCGTGGCGACCGGGATACGCTCGGGCGCAATGTCCTGGTAGCGCGGCGCGGTCATCTTGTCCTTGGCGGGCAGGTTGACCCAGAGCTGGAAGCCCTGCATCAGCCCGTCCTCCTGTTCCGGCATCTCGGAATGGATGATGCCGCGGCCGGCCGTCATCCACTGCACGCTGCCGGGGCCCAGAAGTCCCACATTGCCCATGTGGTCGCCGTGGCGCATGCGGCCGGCCAGCATGTAGGTCACGGTCTCGAAGCCACGATGCGGGTGGTCGGGGAAGCCGCCGATATAGTCCGCGCCCTTCTCCGAGCCGAACGCGTCAAGCAGCAGGAACGGGTCGAGCTCGGGCAAGGACGGCGTGCCGATGATGCGCGTAAGCTTCACCCCCGCCCCGTCGCTGGTGGGCATGCCGCGCGCGACCTTGACGACGCGGCGCGTGCTGGTCTTGGCAAGCTGGTCCATGGCGACCTCCGTCAGGTTCGGGCCCTGATATGGTACGAAACGGCGCGGGACGGAAGATTTGGGCCGCGCAAGCCTGCCGTGTATCATCGCGGCGCCATCACGCGAGGGGGAGTGACGCGTCCATGCCAGCACACCGGATTCTAGCCACAGTCGCGGGGCTACTCGCCTTCGCGGCGTCGTTCGCGCTGCCCGCCCGCGCGGCCGATCAGCTCACCCCGGCCGCGTTCTACGGCACGTGGTCCGGCGGCGGCGTCTCCGAGAACAAGGATTCGATCTATTTCCACATGACGGCACGCGACATCGACGTGAAGGTCGAGCCGGTGGGCCAAGGGTTCAAGATCGCCTGGACGACGGTGATCCGCCGCGGCGGCAACCCCGAGAAGCCCAACGTGCGCAAGGTCCAGACCGAGCGCACCTTCGTGCCGACGCGCGAGCTCCGCGTGTGGCGCTGCACCGATTCGGGCGATCCGCTGCAGGGCAAGGAGCTGTGCTGGGCACGGGTGCACGAGCGGACCCTGTCGGTGCGGCAGATGGTGCTGCTCGACGACGGCGTCTACGAAATCCAGCAATACGACCGCACGCTCGGCGCGACGGGGATGCAGCTCAACTACACATTGCTGCGCGACGGGGGGACGGTCCGCACCGTGAGCGGCCGGCTCGTCAAGGTCGCGAAGTAGCGCGGCGCCTGTTCGCCAGCGCCGCGAGCCGCGCGAGGCATTGGGCACGGTCCGGCAGGAAGTCGCGCGCGATCCACCAGCGTTCGACCGCCTCCAGCAGGCGCCCGACCTCCGGCCCCTGGGCGACGCCCAGCGCGCGCACGTCGCGCCCGGCGACCGGCAGGCGCGGGGGCGGCCCTTCCTGCGCCGCTGTCGCGTATAGATCGAGCCAGGCGGCGTTGCGGCGCTTGCCCTCACGCACCTCGCCCGCCCAAGCAATGAGCGTGCGGTCCTGGAACGGACCGAGCCCCAGCCGGTACAGCATCCGCCGCCGGGCGCGAACGTCGAGCTCGGGCGACGGCCAGTCGCGCCCGCCCGTGAGCGCCAGCAGGCGGTCGCGCTCTGCGTTGGAAAGCCGCAGCCGTGCTGCGATCGCCTCGACCCTCCGGCGTGACGCGGCAAGCCCGGCGGCGAGCCGCAGCACAGCGCCGCGCTCGAGCGCGATCGAGTCCTCGATAGCGCAGAGCCGTCCGAGCCGCGCCCGCTCGGTCAGCTCGGGCATCAGATGTACAAGCACCCCTTCGCGCGCCATGAGATCGAGCACCGGCTGCGGCTTGTCGGCGAGCAGCAGGCGGAACAGCTCCGACCGCACGCGCTCGCCTGACAGCGACTTGACCCGCGGCGCGGCTTCGCGGCAGGCGGCGAGCGCCGCGCGATCGGGCAGGCCGCGGCCGAAATAGGCATGGAAGCGGAAAAAGCGCAGCAGGCGTAGCACGTCCTCGGCGATGCGCGCGGCGGCATCGCCGACGAACCGTACCCTCCCGGCCTGCAGGTCGGCGAGCCCGCCGGTCGGGTCGTAGAGCGTGCTGTCCGCGTCGCAATAGAGCGCGTTGATGGTGAAGTCGCGCCGCATCGCGTCGGCGGCCCAGTCGTCGGTGAAGGCGACGCGGGCACGGCGGCCGAACGTCTCCACATCGCGGCGTAACGTCGTCACCTCGAAATGCTTGTCGCCGGCCACGACGGTCACCGTGCCATGGTCGATCCCGGTCGGGACCGCCTTGAGCCCGGCTGTGCGCACCAGCGCCATCACGCGGTCCGGCGGGGCGGCGGTCGCGATGTCGATGTCCTGCACCTTGCGTTCGAGGATCGCGTCGCGCACGCAGCCCCCGACGAAGCGCGCCGGCCCGCCCGGCGCCAGCGCCGCCAGAACCGCCACCGTCTCCGGCGCGGTCATCCAGGGCTGGGGCGGGAGCGTTCCGGCCGGGGTCACTTCCGCGCCGGGGATGTCACGTAGCCGCCGGGCGCGACGTCGCCGTCTTCGACGTGGGCCGGCACGTAGCGGGCGCCGGGCGGCGCGCCCGAGAAGATGGCGACGGCGCCGAGGCTCGCCACCCCGAGCACCAGCCCGGACGCCGCAAGCCAGACCCACGGCGCGCCACGCAGGACCGGACTCACGCTTGCCGCCACGCCGCCACCACGGCTGCGCCAGACCTGCACCGCGACGTAGAGCAAGGTCGGCAGAATCAGCGGCAGGACGTAATCGATCAGGATGCGTCCCTTCACGATCCGAGCACCTGGCGAAGATTCACCAGCATCCGCGCGGTCAGGCCCCAAATGTAGTGCTCGGGATGCTCGAGCACGTGGAACGCGCGCTCCCGGCCCTCGTGAACCTGCACCTCGAGCCGGTGCTTGGTAGGGTCGAGCACGTCGGCTAAGGGCACCTCGAAGATATGCGCCACTTCCGAAGGGTCCGCCACCAGCTCGACCGGGAGGACGACCAGCCCGACCACCGGCGTCACCCGGAAGCCCGTCCCGGTGTAGAACATGTTGAGCCGGCCGATCAGCTCGACCCGACCCGGCGAAAGCCCGATCTCCTCCTCCGCCTCGCGCAGCGCGGTGTCCTCGGCGGAGCGATCGTCCTCGTGCGCGCGGCCGCCGGGAAACGCCACCTGTCCGGGATGGCGCTTCAGCTTGTCGGTGCGCTGGGTGAGCAGCACCGTCATGCCGCCCGGCCGGTCCATCAGCGGCACCAGCACCGCCGCCGGGGTCAGCGTCTCGGGTGCGACCTCGATGTGGCCGCGCTCCCACCCCGACCCGTCGCCCGACGGGTCGGGCGCGATGCCCGGTCCGGCGAAGCGCGATCGCAGCTCGTCGCGCGTCAGCCTCACGCGCCATCCTCGTCGAGCGGACCCAGCGTGAAGAACTGTCCGCCCGACCACACGCCGAGCACGCGGCGGCCGTCCTCGACCGTCTCCACGCCACGCCCGACCAGCTCGTAATACACCGGCCGGGCGATCAGCGCGTCGAGCCCGTCGCGCACCCTGATGTAGGGCGACGGTTCCCTGGTCACTGGATCGTGAACCACACGGATCGGGTGGTCCGGTCCGGCCGCCACGGTTTCGTCCAGATTGGTGCGGAAGCTCAATGTCGCGCCGCACCCGTCGCCTTCGGTCGACAGCGCGACGGCCACGAACGGCGCATCCTCGACCTGGATGCAAACCTGCTCTGCAGGTGTAACTAACCAGTAGGAATGGTCGGGTTTTCGCACCAGGACCGACGCGAACAACCGGACCAGCGGTTTGCGGGAGATCGGAGAATCATGATAAAACCAAGTGCCGTCGCGTGCTATGCGGATGTCGATCTCTCCGCAGGTCGCGGAGCCCGAGGCGACGGTGGCGCCGCGGGAGCCACGTGGCGTCGCGCCGGACTGGCTATTGCCGTCGAACCGCCCGCGCGCCATTTCGTTGAGATCGAGTGACGGGTCTGCCATCTGGCACCATTTTTGCAATCGGAGCCGCCTTTGACTGACTCCCCTTCCCTCGCCCCGTCCCCCGGGCCGGCGGACGAGCCCCCCGCCCGAGTTGTCGCCGAGATCGAGGCACTCGGCCAGCGCATCGCACTGGTGCGCGACCGCGTCGGCCGCATCATCTTCGGCCAGTCGCAGGTCGTCGATCAGACACTTATCACCTTGCTCGCCGGGGGTCACGCGCTGCTGATCGGCTTTCCGGGCCTCGGCAAGACGCGGCTCGTCGACACGCTCGGCACCGTGCTGGGGCTGCATGACGGGCGCGTCCAGTTCACGCCGGACCTGATGCCGGCCGACATTCTGGGCTCCGAAGTGCTCGAGGAGTCCGAGACCGGCCGGCGTTCGTTCCGCTTCATCAAGGGGCCGATCTTCTGCCAACTCCTGATGGCCGACGAGATCAACCGCGCGAGCCCGCGCACCCAGTCGGCGCTGCTGCAGGCCATGCAGGAGGGCCGCGTCTCCGTCGCCGGCGAATACCACCCGCTACCCAAGCCCTTCCACGTGCTGGCGACGCAGAACCCTCTGGAGCAGGAAGGCACCTATCCGCTGCCCGAGGCACAGCTCGACCGCTTTTTGATGCAGATCGACGTCGGCTATCCCGATCGCCGGGCCGAGCGCGAAATGCTGCTCGCCACGACGGGTGTCGAGCTGGCTGCGCCGGAGCAGGTCATCACCGCCGAAGACCTGATCGCGGCCCAGAAGCTGGTCCGGCGCATCCCGATCGGAGAAAGCGTGATCGAGGCGATCCTCGACCTCGTACTTTCCGGGCGGCCGGAGGCGACGGAGTACGACGAGGTCCGCCGCCACGTCGCATGGGGTCCCGGACCACGCGCCAGCCAGGCGCTGATGCTGGCGACGCGCGCCCGCGCACTGATGGACGGGCGTTTCGCGCCGTCGATCGACGACGTGCTGGCACTGGCAGGACCGGTGCTGCGCCACCGCATGGCGCTCAACTTCGCGGCGCGGGCCGATGGCATCACCATCGACCAGATCATCGAGCGGCTGTGCGCGCCGCTCGCCTGACGCGCCCGCGCACCGAACGACCGGCGGCCAACCCGGCTGCCGTCCTGCGTCAGCGGGCGGAGCAGGCCGCCGCCACCCTGCCGCCACTCCTGATCGCTGCCGAGCGGATCGCCGCCACCGTCCTGCAAGGCGTGCACGGGCGCCGGCGCGTGGGCCAGGGCGAGACATTCTGGCAGTTCCGCACCTACCAGCCCAGCGACTCCGTGCAATCCATCGACTGGCGCCAGACCGGCAAGGGCGACCGCGCCTATGTGCGCGAAAACGAATGGGAGGCGGCGGAGAGCATCTGGATCTGGTGCGATGCCTCGCCTTCCATGGAATACCGCTCGGAGCGGAACCTGCCGACCAAGGCGGAGCGCGCGGCAATTCTCGCCCTCGCGCTTGCCTCGCTGCTGACTCGTGCGGGCGAGCTTGTCGGCGCGCTGGGTCGCGACCCGGCGTTGCTGCGCCCGGGCGCCGGCCGCGCGCTGATGAACCGGCTGGCCGTCGCGTTCGCCCTCCCCGCCGATCCGACGGCACCCAGCATTCCCGCCGTCGATCCGCTGCCGCGCCATTCCCGCCTCGCCATGGTGGGCGACCTGCTGTCGCCCGCCGACGAGATCGAGCGCATCGTGCGCGGCTACGCGGCACGCGGCGTGCGCGGCGCGCTGGTCCAGGTGCTCGACCCCGCCGAGGCGACCCTGCCCTTCGCCGGCCGCGTGCGCTTCCAGAGTCTCGAGGGTGAGGATGACGTGCTGATCGGCCGGGTTGAGACGGTCCGGGAAGAGTATCTGCGGCTGATGGACGCCCACCGCGCCGCACTGGCCGACATTGCCCGCCACGCTGGATGGGCCTTCATCACTCACCACACCGACCAGCCGCCGCAAGCGGCGCTGCTCGGGCTGCACCAGGCACTCGCCGCCTCGTCGCGGCACTGAGGGACCCGGCCATGCTCGATCTCGGCCCCGTCGCCTTCGCCTCGCCCTGGCTGCTGCTCGGACTGCTGAGCCTGCCCGCGCTGTGGTGGCTCCTGCGCGTACTGCCCCCGGCGCCGCGCCGCCTCGCCAATCCGGTCAACCGCCTGCTCGCCATGCTGAGGCGGCGCGAGGAGACGCCGGCCCACACGCCGCTCTGGCTGATCCTGCTGCGGCTGTGCCTCGCCGCGCTGGTGATCCTGGCCGTCGCGCACCCGCTGATGAATCCCGCCACGACCGTGCCCGGGACCGGGCCGCTGGTGCTGGTGGTGGATGACGGCTGGGCGGCCGCGCGCAACTGGACGGAGCGCGAGACGGCGATGATCAACCTGATCGACCGGGCGGAGCGTACGCATCGGCCGGTCGTGGTGTTGACAACCGCGAGGCCGCCCGGCGCCGAGCCTCTGGTCGCGAGCAAGCTGATGCGTCCCGCCGACGCGCGCCGCATTGTGCGCGCGCTCCATCCAAACCCGTGGCCCGTGGACCGCCAAGCCGCGATCGAGGCGCTGAACGCGGTCAAGATCAGCGGCGCGGCGAACGTGGTGTGGCTGAGCGACGGTATCGCCGGCCCCGCCGCCGCGACACTCGCCGAGCGCCTGCGCCGGCTCGGCACGCTCGAGGTCTACACCGACCCGTCGCCGCGCCTGGCCCGGCTGGTGCTGCCGCCGGTGAGCGAGGCGAATGACATGGTCGTGCCGCTGGAGCGCGCGACCAATGGCGCCGCCGTGCCGATCGCGGTGCGCGCGGTCGGTGACGACGGCAAGCTGCTGGTGCGCCAGGACGGCCAGTTCCCGGCGGGCGCGACACGGACCGAGCTGCGCCTCACCGTGCCGTCCGAGATCCGCAACGATATCGCCCGCATCGAGATCGAGGGCGAGGCCTCGGCCGGCGCCTCGGTCCTGCTCGACGAGCGCTGGCGCCGGCGGCCGGTGGGTTTGTTCTCGGGCGAGACCAGCGAGCACGCCCAGCCGCTCCTGTCCGACCTCTACTTCCTGCAGCGGGCGCTGTCGCCGTTCAGCGAGGTGCGCCGCGGCACGGTGGACGATCTGCTCAAGCGCCAGCTCGCCGTGCTGGTGCTGGCCGACGTCGGGCGGCTGACCGACAGCCAGGTCAAGGCGCTGCAGGGCTGGGTGCAGGGTGGCGGCGTGCTGCTTCGGTTCGCCGGGCCGCGCCTTGCCAAGGATGTCGATCCGATGATCCCGGTCCGCTTGCGCTCGGGCGGGCGCGAGCTGGGCGGTGTGATGTCGTGGGAGCGGCCGGCACAGCTCGCACCGTTCGAGCAATCGAGCCCGTTCGCCGGCCTCAAGATTCCGCCCGAGGTGCTGATCCAGCGCCAGGTTCTGGCCGAACCGTCGCTGGACCTGGACTCCAAGACCTGGGCGCGCCTGACCGACGGCACGCCGCTGGTCACCGCCGAGAAGCGCGGCAAGGGCTGGGTGGTCCTGGTCCACACCACGGCCAACACCGACTGGTCGAACCTGCCCATCTCGGGCCTCTACGTTGAGATGTTGCAACGCCTCGTCGGGCTCAGCCAGGGCGTGGCGGGCGAGGACGGTTCGGGCGTGCTGGCGCCGATCTCGGTGATGGACGGGTTCGGCCGGCTGCAAAGCCCGCCGTCCACCGCGGCCGCCATCGAGGGGGCGAAGTTCGTCGAGGCCGCACCCGGCCCGCGCACACCGCCCGGCTATTATGGTCGCCAGGGCGCGCGCCGCGCGCTCAACCTGTCGCCCGCCGTGGGCGAACTGAAGCCTCTCGCGCCGATCCTGCCCCAGGGCGTGGCGATGCGCAGCTTCCCCAACGCGGGCGAACTCGACCTCAAGCCGTGGCTGCTGCTCGCCGCCCTTCTGATCGCCTTCGCCGACCTCGTGATCGGCTACATCCTGCGCGGCCTCGTGCCCGGTATCGGTGCGGGACGGGGCGGCAAGGCCGCCGGCCGCGTCGCGGTAATTGCGCTCGCCATGCTCGGCGCCCTGTCCGTGCCGGCGCGCGCGCAGGACGCCGACTCGCCCGCCGCATTCGCTCTGAAGGCCGCGCTCGAAACGCGGCTCGCCTATGTCGTAACCGGCTCGCCCGCGTTCGACCGTGTCAGCCGCGACGGGTTGCGCGGCCTCAGCGAACAGCTGCGCCGGCGCACCGCCGTCGAGCCAGGCGAGCCGATGGCCGTCAACATCGAGTCGGACGAGCTCAACTTCTTCCCGATGCTCTACTGGGCCGTCGCGCCCAGCCAGCCGGCGCTGTCCGACAATGCGATCGAGAAGCTGCAGAACTACCTGCGCACCGGCGGCACGATCCTGTTCGACACGCGCGAGCAGGGCGACCTCAACGCGGATCCGACCGGCAGCGGCGGCCCTGCGGGGCTGCGCCTGCGCCTGTTGCTGCGCGGGCTCGACATCCCGCCGCTGATCCCGGTGCCGCAGGACCACGTCCTGACCAAGGCGTTCTATCTTCTGTCGAGCTTCCCCGGTCGCTGGGCCGGCGGCGCGGTGTGGGTCGAGGCGCGCGGCAATCGCTACAACGACGGGGTCTCGTCGGTGGTGATCGGCGCAAATGACTGGGCCGGCGCCTGGGCGATCGACGGCGACAACCAGCCGATGTTCCCGGTGGTGCCTGGCGGCGAGCACCAGCGGGAAATGGCATACCGCTTCGGCGTCAACTGGGTGATGTACGCGCTGACCGGCAACTACAAGACCGACCAGGTCCACGTACCGGCGATCATGGAGCGCCTCGGACAATGACCGCATACGCGCGCGGAGCCGTAGATGTCGGGCCTGACCAGCATCGATTTCGCACCGTTCCTGCCGTGGTGGTCGCTGGCCGCGTTGGCGGCCGCGGCCGCGCTGCTGATCGGGTTCGGCCTGGTGCGCCGCGCGCGCGGGCTCGCCTGGCGGACGCTTGCCATCGTCGCGCTGCTCGCCGGCCTCGCCAACCCGGTGCTGGTCGAGGAGGAGCGGCGGCCGATCCCCGACGTGGCGGCCATCGTGGTCGACGAATTGGCGAGCCAGGCGGTCGGCCAGCGCACCGAGCAGACCGAAGCGGCACTTACCGAGCTCCAGCGCCGGCTCGACGCCATGCCCGGCCTCGACGTGCGCGTGGTGCGCGCCGGGACGCCGAAGAGCGCGGCCGGCGCCCAGCCGACCGATGGCACCCGCCTGTTCGACGCGCTGTCGCACGCGCTGGCCGACGTGCCGCGCAAGCGCATGGCGGCGACCTTCCTGCTCACGGACGGCGAGGTGCACGACGTACCGGCGGCGGACAAGCCGCTGCCCTTCGCCGGGCCGCTGCACGTGCTGCTCACCGGCGCGCCCGGCGAGCGCGACCGGCGCATCGTGGTGACCCGTGCGCCGCGCTTCGGTCTGGTCGGCAAGCCGATCGAGGTGCGGGTGCGCGTCGAGGACCCGGGCGCCGAGGGCGAGACCGTGCGCCTCACCGAATCGCACGACGGCGCGCCGCCGGTCGCCCGCTCGGCTGTCATCGGGCGCGAGACGACGATCAAGCTCGACCTCAACCATGCCGGGCAGAACATCTTCGAATTCGCCGTCGACCCGGCGGAGAAGGAACTGACCACCGTCAACAACCGGACGGTGGTGACGATCAACGGCGTGCGCGAGCGTCTGCGCGTTCTGCTGGTGTCGGGCGAGCCGCATCCCGGCGAACGCGTCTGGCGCAACTTCCTCAAGGCCGACCCGTCGGTCGACCTCGTGCACTTCACCATCCTGCGCCCGCCCGAGAAGCAGGACGCGACGCCGGTGCGCGAGCTGTCGCTGATCGCGTTCCCGATCCGCGAGCTGTTCGAGGTCAAGCTCAACGAGTTCGACCTGATCATCTTCGACCGCTACAAGCGGCGCGGCGTGCTGCCCTCGCTCTATTTGCAGAACATCGTGCGCTACATCGAGCAGGGCGGCGCGGTGCTCGAGGCGGCGGGCCCGGCCTTCGCCACGTCGCGGTCGCTCTACCAGACGCCGCTCGGCCCGATCCTGCCCGCCGCGCCGACCGGCCGCGTGATCGACGGGCGGATGAAGGCGCACCTGACCGAGGACGGGCACCGCTTCCCGATCACCGCCGACCTGCCCGGCGCGGACGATCCGGACCGCCGCTGGGGCCGCTGGTTCCGCCAGATCGACGTGAGCGCCGATCGCGGCACCACCCTGATGACCGGCGCGGAGAACCGGCCGCTGCTGGTGGTCGACCGGGTCGGCAAGGGGCGCGTCGCCCAGATCCTGTCCGACCAGATCTGGCTGTGGGCGCGCGGCTATGACGGCGGCGGGCCCTATGCCGAGCTGCTGCGCCGCCTCGCCCACTGGCTGATGAAGGAGCCGGAGCTCGAGGAAAACCGCATCGAGGCGCATCGCGAAGGCAACGAGCTGGTGATCGTGCGCCACTCGGTGCAGCCCGACAAGACGCCGGTCACCGTCACCGCGCCGTCGGGCAAGACCACCCAGGTGACGCTCGCCGAGGGGATCGGCGGGCGCGAGCGCGGCACGGTTCCGGCGGTCGAGATGGGGCTCTACCGCGTCTCGGACGGCAAGCACACCGCGCTCGCCGCAGTGGGCACGCTCAATCCGCTCGAATTCGCCGACATGCGCGCGACGGACGCCAAGCTGAAGCCCGTTGTCGAGAAGACCGGCGGCGGCACCGCCTGGCTCAAGGACGGGCTGCCCGAGCTGCGCCGCGTCCATGCCGGGCGGCGCGTCGCCGGGCGCGGCTGGCTGGGCGTGACCGAGAACCGCGAGTTCACCGTGACCGGCGTGCGCGAGGCGCCGCTGCTGCCCGGCCTTGCGCTACTGCTGCTCGGGTGTCGGCGCACTGATGCTCGCCTGGCGCCGCGAGGGTCGCTAGATCTCGATCCTGTCCACGGGAAGCGGCGTGCCGTAGCGCTCCGCCTGGCGCCGGACCGCGGCGATCACGTCGTCCACCGAAATGCTCTGCATGCATTTGCGGTCATAGTCGCACGTTGTTCCGCTCCCAGCACGGCGCGCACGCGCCTTCCCAGTGCAGGTTCTCGTTCGCGCCGTAGCCGGACTTGGCTCGGATCCTCGCGCCCCCCATAGACGATTACCGACCGGCATTCGACCGCGCGAGCGAGATGCATCGAGACCGGTGGCAAGCCCGATGAACACGCGGGAGGCGGCGAGAACCGATGCCGTCTCGCGCGCCGTGGTGCGTCCCACGTAGATCGAGCACGCCATTGAGAAGCGGATCGGCGGGCGATCCCAGCTGCACGAAATCGAACTCGCGCGCGACGTGTCAACGACGGCCTGCAAACGGTCGACGAACCACTCCTTGTTGCGCATCGGATAGCGCGCCGCGGACGCCGACGTCTGAAGCGAAATCTGGGGCCGTTCGGTCTTTCTCCCGGCTCTTGCGATTCTCGGCTTCGGTCAGCATGATGTAGGGGCGAAGATCGATTTCGCCCTCGATGCCCATCTGGCCGCACATCACGGCAATGAAGTGCCGTGGCGGCACGCGCGGATAGTCCACCGGCTTCAGCGGAATGCGTAGCATCGCGACATTGATCTGCATGCGGCTGTCGCCCGGAACCGGAACGTAGTCGGGATTGCCGGCGAACAGCTTGTGGTGATTGGTGAGGTGCCAGATCCGTCCCGCTTCCGCTTTTTCAGTTCGCGGATGACGGCACTGACCATCATGTCGTCGCCGAGCCCCCCGCTGAAATAAATTCCGAAATCGGGCAGCGGCAGCGCGGCGATGACGTTCCTCGCCGCCCAGGCGAAGCTGGAGACCCGCGTGGGCGTCGGCACCCAGCCGGGAAATTTCGAAGGTCGAACGTTGTCCATGCGATCGCTACGGCTTCGTCCTGTGCACCACAGCGATAGCGGGAAAGCCGGATCGGGTCCAGGCGCGCGCGCTCAGGCGCGGCCGGCGAACCCGGAGAGCTTTTCGATATCGACGCCGAGCTTGGCCATCGCCCCGCTCCACTTGGAGCCGTCGTCGGGTCCGAACACAAGCTGGTCGTCCGGCGGCGCGCTGAGCCAGCCGTTCTGCTGGATCTCCTGGTCGAGCTGCCCGGGTCCCCAGCCCGCATAGCCGAGCGCCAGAAGGCGCCGGTTCGGCCCGGAACCCGTGGCGATCGCGCGTACGATGTCGATATTGGCGGTCAGCGCGACATTGCCGCCGATCACCAGCGTGGCCTCCTCCACATAGTCGGCCGAATGCAGCACGAAGCCGCGCCCGGTCTCGACCGGTCCGCCGAAATAGATCGGCATGGAGCCGCCGCCCAGCAAGGGCTCGATCTCGAGCTGCTGCAGCAGGTCAGGAAAGGACAGCGACTCCATCGGCTTGTTGATCACCAGCCCCATCGCGCCTTCGGCCGAGTGCGCGCACATGTAGATCACGGTCCGCTGGAAGCGCGGATCGAGCATCTGCGGCATGGCGATCAGAAGCTGACCGGAAAGGTAGCCGTTGGATGACCGTTCGGTTGCCATGGAACCTCACATAGTTTCCGGTCCCGGCCGCAGCAAGGCCTTGCGCCACACACGAATGTTATCGGCCTCGCAACGCTTGCACCGCTATACTATAAGCGAATCTCGTGAAAATCGTTAACGCTGTCTCGCCCCTCCACGCGCCGGGGAACCCGATGCCGGTTGGTTGCAGGATGATCGGTCGTTTCGCCGCAATGCTTTTGGCGACGGCGGTGGGCACGTCTGCCGCGACGGCGACCGCCCGCGCGGCCGCCTCGCCATGGTTCCAGACCGAGCAGGGCGGCGTGCGGCTCGTCGCCGCAGCCGATGCCGTCGGCGATCAGCGAACGCTGTCGCTCGGGATCGAGTTCCGCATGAAACCCGGCTGGAAGATTTACTGGCGCTCGCCCGGCGACGCCGGCTTTCCGCCGCAACTCGACTGGAAGGGATCGAAGAACCTCAAACGCGCGGAGGTCCATTGGCCGGCGCCCGAGCGCTTTACCGTGCTTGGCCTCGAGACGCTGGGCTACCACGACCGTGTCGTGCTGCCGGTCGCGGCCGAAAGCGCGGCACCCGGCGAGCCGGTCGATCTGAAGGTCCAGGTCCGTTACCTCACCTGCGAGAATTTGTGCATCCCCTACGATACGACCCTGTCGCTCGCCCTGCCGGAGGGGCCGGGCGGACCGTCGCCCGAAGCCGCCGAGATCGCGCACTTCGCTGCGGAGGTGCCGGGGCCGGGCGGCGCTGCCGGGCTCGACGTCACCGACGCGAGCCTGAGCACGCCGGTCGAGACGGGCGACCGGCGCGTGCTGCGCGTTGTCGTCGCCTCGGCGACGCCGTTCACGAAGCCCGATCTGTTCGTCGAGGGCCCGCCCGGCTACAGCTACTCGGCGCCGTCGGTCTCGTTCGCGCCGGACCGGCGCCGCGCGGTGATGCGCGTCTCGGTCGCGCCCCCGCCGAAAGACCCGCCGCCGATCGCGGGCAAGGCGCTCACCTTCACGCTGGTCGACGGAGCGCGCGCCATCGAGGCGCGACGTGCACCCGCCGTGGCGACGGACGCGGCCGATGCGCCGGAGCGCGAGATGGCCGGCGGGTTTCTCGCGGCGCTGGCGCTCGCGCTCCTCGGCGGGCTGATCCTCAACCTGATGCCCTGCGTCCTGCCGGTGCTGTCGATCAAGCTGCTCTCTGTTGTCGGACACGCGGGCGGCGCGGCGCGCGACGTACGCCGTGGCTTCACCGCCTCCGCCGCCGGAATCGTCATCTCCTTCCTCGTGCTCGGCAGCGTTGCCGTCGCGTTGCGGCAGGCGGGCATGGCGGCGCAGTGGGGTATCCAGTTCCAGCAGCCTGTCTTCCTCGCCGCCATGGTGCTGATCGTCACGCTGTTCGCCGGCAATCTGTGGGGACTGTTCGATATCCGTCTGCCGGGCTTCGTCGCCGATCGGGCGGCGACCGCCGGCCATCGGCCCGGGCTTGCCGGACATTTCTTCGCCGGCGCGCTCGCGACCCTGCTGGCGACACCCTGCACCGCGCCCTTCCTCGGGACCGCGGTCGGGTTCGCGCTCTCGCGCGGGCCGGTGCAGATCTACGCGATCTTCTTCGCGCTGGGCCTCGGGCTTGCCCTGCCCTACCTCCTGGTTGCCGCCTTTCCCAAGCTTGCGACACGCCTGCCGCATCCCGGACACTGGATGATCACGCTGAAGCGCGTTCTGGGAATCGCGCTCGCCGGCACGGCAGCATGGCTCGCCTTCGTTCTGTCCTCGTTGGCCGGGATCACGGTCGCGCTTGCGGTCGTCGCGCTTGGCATCGCGGCGCTTGCCGTTGTCGGGCTGCTGCGCCGTAAGGGTGAGGGCGCGCACCGGCTGGGATGGGGGGCCGTCGGCGTCTTCGGCGCCGCCGCCCTTGCGCTCACCGCATGGTCTGGCGGGATAGGCCCGGGCCGAGGCGACATTGCCGGCGACGGCCCCTGGCAGAAATTCGACCTTGCCGCCATCGCGGACGAGGTGCGCCTCGGCCGTGTGGTCGTGGTCGACGTGACCGCCGACTGGTGCCTGACCTGCAAGGTCAACAAGCAGGTGGTGCTGGATGCCGAGCCGGTGCGCGGGCTGATCGCCGCCAGGGACGTGACCGCAATGCTGGCGGACTGGACGCGTCCGAATGCCGAGATCGGGCGCTATCTTGCCACGTTCGGGCGCTACGGAATTCCGTTCACCGCGGTCTACGGGCCGGGTCTGCCGAACGGTGAGGCACTGCCCGAGCTGCTGACCCCGTCGGCCGTTTCCGATGCCATTGCAAAGGCCCGCGGGCCGGGCGCCGCCGCCGCGGCGGCACGTGACAAGACCGGCGGCGCGTCCTAACTTCTCGCTCGACCATGGGCACCGCCCGTGCGCTGCACCAAGACAAACCTGACAGGGGACGAACATGACCATCAAAGTCGGCGACAAGATTCCTTCCGCCACCCTCACGACCATGACCGGCGAAGGCCCGAAGCCGGTCAGCACCGACGAGCTGTTCAAGGGCAAGAAGGTCGTTCTGTTCGCCGTGCCGGGCGCCTTCACCCCCACCTGCTCGGCCAAGCATTTGCCCGGCTTCGTGCAGAACGCGGACGCCATCAAGGCGAAGGGCATCGACTCCATAGCCTGCGTCGCCGTCAATGACGCGTTCGTCATGGGCGCCTGGGGCAAGGACCAGAAGGCCGAGGGCAAGGTCCAGATGCTGGCGGACGGCTCCGGCAAGTTCGCCGAGGCGCTGGGCACCGTTCTCGACCTCACCGAGCGCGGCATGGGCAAGCGCTCGATGCGCTATTCCATGGTCGTGGACGATGGCGTCGTGAAGTCGATCAACGTCGAGCAGGGCGGCGCGTTCGAAGTGTCGGACGCCGGCACCATCCTAAAGCAGATCTAGACAGGGCGTGTTGACGGGGCGGGTCTTCGGCCCGCCCCAAGCCTGTTATCCCGGCTCGCGCATCTCGGCGATTGCGCGGCGGGCCAGCGCGTCGGCGCGCTCGTTCTCCGGATGGCCGGAATGGCCGCGCACCCAGCGCCACTCCACCTGGTGGCCTGCGATCGCCGCTTCCAGCCTCTGCCACAGATCGACGTTCTTGACCGGCTTCTTGTCGGCCGTGCGCCAGCCCTTGCGCTTCCAGCCCGCGAGCCACTCGGTGATACCCTGGCGCAGATAGTTCGAATCCGTGTGCACCACGACGCGCACATCGCGCTTCAGCGTCTCGAGCGCGCGGATCGCCGCCATCAGCTCCATGCGGTTGTTGGTGGTGGCCGGTTCGCCGCCATAGATTTCGCGCTCGGTGCCGCGCCAGCGCAGGATCGCGCCCCAGCCGCCCGGGCCGGGATTTCCGGAGCACGCCCCGTCCGTGAAGATCGCCACCGTTCCGTCGTCGTCCGGCGCGCTCATGTGAGGCCGTAGGCGCCCGGTCCCGCGACACCGCGATGGAAGCGCAGCCGCGCGAGATATTCCTTCGGGTCTTTGGGCCGGACGAACGCCCCCTCCGAATGGTTCAGCCAGTCATACAGGCGGGTCAGCAGGAAGCGCAGGGCCGCACCGCGCGCGAGGATCGGCATGGCGGCCAGCTCGTCCTCCCCGATCGGGCGGAGCCCACGATAAGCGGCGCACATCTGCCGCGCCTTGGTGGCGTTGAAGCTGTTGTCCGGTTCGAAGCACCAGGCGTTCAGGCAGATCGCCAGGTCGTAGGCCAGGAAGTCGTTGCAGGCGAAATAGAAATCGATGATCCCCGACAATTGGTTGTCGAGAAAGAAGACATTGTCGGGAAACAGGTCGGCATGGACCACCCCGCTGGCCAGCCCCTTGGGCCAGTCGGCGGTGAGCGTATCGAGCTCGCGCGCAATCTCGTCCGCGAGGCCAGGCGCCACCTCGTCGGCGCGCGCGCGCGTCGCCGCGAACAGGCGGTGCCAGCCGTCGACCGACAGGTCGTTCGGCCGCACGGGCACGAAGGATGCACCGGCCAGGTGCATCTCGGCCATGGCGCGACCAAGCGCGGCGCAGTGCGCGGTTGTGATCCGCCGCGGGCAGACCCCATTAAGGAAGCTGACCAACGCCGCCGGCCGGTTGCACAGTTCGTGCAGCGTCCGTCCGTCGCGCGCATGGATCGGCGTCGGGCAGGCGATACCCTCGGCCGCCAGATGGTCCATCAGCGCCAGGAAGTAAGGCAAATCGGCGCGCGCCACGCGCTTTTCATAGAGCGTCAGAATGAAGCTCGCGCGCTCGGTCTGCATCAGGTAGTTGGAGTTCTCGACGCCTTCGGCGATGCCCTTGAACGAAATCGGCCGGCCTATATCGTACTGGGCGACGAACTCCTCCAGCTCCTCGGCCGAGACCTCGGTGTAGACGGCCATGCGCGGGCGCCGCGCGCGTCAGGCCGTGAGCACGCGCGGCAGCGAGAAACGGACGTTCTCGCGCGTCACCTCGACCTGCTCGATCGCAAGCTCGTAGCGGGCGCGGCACGCCTCGATCAGCTCCTGCACCAGCAGCTCGGGCGCCGACGCGCCGGCGGTGATGCCGAGCCGCTCGACCCCATCGAGCCAGGCGAAATCGAGCTCGGCGGCGCGCTGGATCAGGATCGCCTTGCGGCAGCCGGCGGCGACCGCCACCTCGCGCAGCCGGTTGGAGTTGGACGAGTTGGGTGCGCCGAGCACGATCAGCGCATCGCACTGGCGCGCCACCGCTTTCACCGCTGCCTGGCGGTTGGTGGTCGCGTAGCAGATGTCCTCCTTGCGCGGTACCTTGATCTCGGGAAATCGGCGGGTCAGCACCTCGACGATGTCGTGGCAGTCGTCGACCGACAAGGTGGTCTGCGTGACATAGGCGAGATTCGCAGGATCGGCGACCTCGATTCGCTCGGCCTCCTCGACGTTCTCGATCAGCAGGATCGCGTCCTCGGGGAGCTGGCCCATCGTGCCAACCACCTCCGGGTGGCCGGCATGACCGATCAGCAGCACCTGGCGGCCTTCGGCGAAATGGCGCTCGGCCTCGACATGGACCTTCGTGACCAGGGGGCAGGTCGCGTCGACATACATCAGCCGGCGGCGGCGTGCCTCGACCGGCACGAACTTGGGCACGCCATGGGCCGAGAACACGACCGGCGCGTTTTCCGGCACCTCCTCCAGCTCCTCGACGAAGACGGCGCCCTTCTCCTCCAGCGCCTCGACGACCGTGCGGTTATGCACGATCTCGTGGCGCACATAGACCGGCGCGCCGTACTTCTCGAGTGCGGTCTCGACGATCTCGATCGCCCGCTCGACCCCGGCGCAAAAGCCGCGGGGACCGGCAAGCAGGATGGTCAGACTGGGCTTCGACATGATCTTCCCCCGCCGCGCCATTGGGCCCACAGCGGCTTGTGAATCGCGGATCGGTCCACTAGATTTGCCGCGCCGGGCGCGTTCGCCCTTAATATAGGTTCACCCGGCGCCGATCAAACGCGGAGGAGTCGATGGCCGATCCCGTGATCGCCCAGACCAAGCCCTACAGTGTCGATGTCGAAGCCGGCAAGGACTATTGGTGGTGCCGGTGCGGGCAATCGAAGAGCCAGCCGTTCTGTGACGGCTCGCACAAGACCACCGAGTTTCGGCCCGTGCAGTTCACCGCAACCGCCACGGAGTCCGTGGCGTTCTGCGGTTGCAAGCACACCGGCTCGCAGCCCCGCTGCGACGGCACGCACAAGCAGTATCGATGAGGCCAGCGATTCCGGCTGGAGCGGGCGCGCAGGCGCCCGCGTGAATTTGTATGCACGGATTCCGGCCGCGGGCGCTATGGCGCTCGCTCTCGTCCTGGCCACCACACTGGGCGGGTGCGGGCTGTTCGGCAGCAGCAAGCCGAAGGTACCCTGTCCCAAGGTGTTCCTGACCGAGAACACCTCACACATCACGGCATTCCGCCCTGGCCCGGGGCGCGACATCACCGACGTGGACTTCCAGGCCGACCTCGTCGGCTATACGGGGAGCTGCACCTACGACAAGAACAAGCTAACGGTCGAGCTCAACGCCACGTTCGACGTGACGCGCGGGCCGGCAAACACCGCCCGCAAGGTCGCGTTCAACTATTTCGTGGCGATCCCCAAGGTCTACCCGAGCCCGGCGGGCAAGCGGGTGTTCGACGTCGGATTCGACTTCGCGCCCAACCAGTCGCGCGCCCGGTTCGGCGACGAGATCGAGGTCGACGTACCGCTCAAGAACCTGAACGACGGCCCGTCCTACGAGATCTATCTGGGATTCCAGCTGACGCCCGAGCAACTCGAGTACAACCGCGCCCATCGTGGGCCGAAGTAGCGACGCACGGGGCCCTACTCCGCCGCCGTGCGCAGGTTCATGCCCCACGAGCCGACATAGCCCGTCCATTCGCAGGCAAGCGCTGCGTCGTCGACGATCAGCGCGTCCCGCGCATCGATCATCACCGCGACCTCGTCGGTGTCGGGCCGCTTGGCCGGGCCCGATCCCGCGGCCAGCGCCTTCGGGTGCGGCCCGTGGGTCGTTCCCGACGGGTGCAGCGTGATCATGCCCGGATGGATGTTGTCGCGGCTGAAGAACGAGCCGCGGTGGTAGAAGATGAACTCGTCGTAATCGTCGTTGTTGTGGAAGAACGGCACCTTCATCGCGCCGGGGTCCGATTCCATCGGGCGCGGGCAGAACGTGCCCACCATGAACCGGTCGGCCATGAAGTTGGCGTGCGCCGAGGGCGGCACGTGGAACCGATGGCTCATGATCGGGCGAATGTCGCGCCAGTTGAGCCGGACGGGGATCAGGTCCCCCTTCCACCCCACCGCGTCGAGCGGGTTGTAAGGATAGGTCACGGTCGACGTGGTGCCGCGGCGGCGAATCACCACCTGCCACGAGGTCTCGCCCTGCTGGTCGAGGAACCCGTCGTCGATATGGGGCGTATCGAGAACGGCCGGATCGAACACCGCGTGCTCGCCGACGATGCCCTTTTCCGGCAGGCGGTAGGCGTCGTTGGTCGCCTCGATCAGCAGGCAGGTGGTGGGCGCGGTCGGCGCGATCCGCCACATTGTGCCGCGCGGCAGCGCGATATAGTCGCCGTCGCGATAGTCGATATGGCCGAAATCGCAGAACAGCGCCCCCGCACCCTCGTGCACGAAGATCAGCTCGTCGCCGTCGCCGTTGCGCACCAGCCGGTCCATCGGCGCATCGCAGCGCCAGGCGCGGATCGCGACGTGGTCGTTGTGCATCAGGGGCTTCGCATCCCACGGTGACGGCCCGAAATCGTCGAGCTTCGTGGTGTCGAACGCGCGCGGGCGCAACGGGCCTTCCCAGCGCACCCAGCCGGTCGGCGGGTGGCGGTGGTACAGGTGCGTCGCCGGACCGAAAAAGCCTTCGCGACCCATCTCGCGCTCGTATGTACCGGCAGGCAGGTCGGCATGCGCCTGGCGCGACGCGGTGCCCTCGGTGCGGGGAAACGATATCCATTTGCGCATGGTGGCCTCCATTGCCCGGGCGGCGGCGCGCCCGCGCGGGCACTACGTTAGCGCGGCACCGCCATCGGCGCGAGGGGTGCGCACCGGGTCAGCGGGCGGCGGGTCACCGACTGGACACAGATGGGCGCGCGCCGCGGGCGCCACACTTGCCGGCATGAAAGGCTTGTGGACGCTGGGATTCAGACCGTGGCCTCCCCGCCGCACGCTGCGGCAACCGGCCGCGCCGGTGCGCCTTTCACCCGCGAAGGCCGCGAACCAGACGCTGCGGTCGCTCAAGGCGCGCTGGAGCCGCCTCCCCCGCCCATCCTGGAGCCAGAGCCTTGCCCTGCTCGCCCGCGCCGGCCTCGCCCCGCGGACGGTGTTCGACATCGGCGTGGCGTTCGGTACCCCGGCGCTCTACCGCGCCTTTCCACGCGCCCGCTACTACCTCATCGACCCGACGTCGGAGTCGCTGTCCTACATGAGCCGGCTGGCGCGTCGGCTCGATGCGGAACCGCTGAACGTCGCGCTGGGCGACGAGGAGGGTGAGCGCGAGATCGAGCTGCGCGCCGACCTGCTGGGCTCCACCTTCTACGAAGAAATCGGGTCGTGCCGGGCCGTCGGACGCGAGACGGTTGTCGTGCGACGCTTCGACCGGCTGATCGGCGCGTTCGACCGGCCGGCGCTGGCCAAGATCGACGTCCAAGGGGCGGAGATGGCGGTGCTGCGGGGCATGGGGGCGCGGATCGCGGAACTCGATGCGGTGCTGGTCGAGACGAGCACGCTCGCCACCGTGACGGGCGGGCCCGAACTGGCGGAGTTGATCGCCTTCATGGCGGCGCGCGGCTTTGTCGTGTTCGACGTGCTGGGGCTCGCGCGCCGTCCGCTCGACAATGCCCTGGCGCAGATCGACCTGCTATTCGTGCCGGATGGCTCACCGTTGCGCGCCGACCGCCGCTGGTCCGGCCGGACCTGACCGGTTGCGCGGCCGTCGGGCCCGGCCGAGAATGGCGCCGCCGGCCCTCAGCCATCGGAAAGGCCCGACATGACCGAGAAAGCGGAAGGCGGCTGCGCCTGCGGCGCCGTCCAGTACCGCCTCGAATCCGCGCCGATGTTCGTGCATTGCTGTCATTGCCGCGATTGCCAGCGCCAGACCGGCACCGGGTTCGCGCTCAACGCGCTGATCGAGGCCGACCGGGTGACCCTGCTTCGGGACGCGCCCGTCGCCGTGCAGGTGCCGACCGACAGCGGCAGGCCGCACCGCATCTTCCGCTGCCCCTCCTGCCAGATCGCGGTGTGGAGCGAGTATGGCGGCCGGTCCGAGATCCGCTTCGTCCGCGTCGGCACGCTGGACGCGCTGGAGACGATCCGGCCCGACGTGCACATCTACACGCGCTCGAAGCTCCCCTGGGTCGCGCTGGCGGACGATGTGCCGAGCTTTGAGGCCTATTACAGCGCGCGCGAGCTCTGGCCCGCCGAAAGCCTCGCCCGCCGCAATGCCGTTATCGGCTGAACGGGTCGCGAGGCAAGGGATGGACTATCTGATGCTCGCGGGCGGGTTCGTCCTGCTCATCGGCGGCGGCGAGCTGCTGGTGCGGGGAGCGGCCACCGCCGCCGAGCGGGTCGGCATGTCGCCGCTCCTGATCGGGCTCACGCTCGTCGGGTTCGGCACGTCGATGCCGGAGCTGGTGACCAGCGTCCAGGCCTCGGCCGCGGGCTCGCCCGGCATCGCCATCGGCAACATCGTCGGCTCGAACATCGCCAACATCCTGCTGATTCTCGGCGTGGCCGCCGTCATCGCACCGATCGACGTGCGCGACCGGGCGCTGAGGCGTGACGGCGCGGTGATGCTGGCGACCGCGGTCCTCTTCGCCGGGCTCGGCTACGTCGTGCCGCTCGACCGCATCGTCGGGACCGCGTTCCTCGCGGTGCTTGCCGCCTATCTCGTCTACGCATACCGGCAGGAGACGTCGCGCGCCGGCCACACGGCGGCGTTCGAAAAGTTCGCGGCGCACGAGGAACTTCCCGACGGGACGGCGCGTGCGACACTCAGTCGGCGCGAGGTGTGGTTGCCGCTCGCGACCGCCGTCGCGGGGCTCGCGATCGTCGTCGGCGGCGGCAAGCTGCTGGTCGATGGCGCAACCGGCATCGCCCGCGACGCCGGCGTTTCCGAGACCTTCATCGGCGTCACGATCGTCGCGGTCGGCACGTCATTGCCTGAGCTCGTCACTTCGGTCATCGCGGCGCTGCGCCGCCATGGCGACGTGGCGATCGGCAACGTGCTCGGTTCGAACATCTACAACGTCCTGGGCATCGGCGGCGCGACCGGGCTGATGGCGCCGACCGACATCCCCGCCGACATCATGGATCTCGAGACCCCGGTGATGCTTGCCGCCTCGCTTGTCCTGCTCGTCTTTGCGCGCACGGGCTATCGCATCAGCCGTGTGGAGGGGGCATTCCTTCTCGCGGCCTACGCGGCGTTCCTCACCGCCACCTGGCCACCCGCCTGAGAGCAGCGCCCGGTCGCGCTGTCGGGCCGGGCGCCGCGCACCTGCGCTACGGCGTCGCGTGATTGATGAACCAGTCCGGCGGTCGCTCTCCCCACTGCGAACTGAACCCGATCTCGGCCGACACCAGGTTGCCACCGTTCTTCACGTTCAGACGGTCCGAATCGGTCCAATGCTCGTGCACGCGCCCCCATGGGTCAGCCCAGTAGTCGAAGACCTGGCTTCCCAGCAGATGCCGGCCGACGCCCCAGACGTGCTTGTACTTGCCGGCCTCGCGCATGTGCTCGTGGCCGAGGAACACGTCGTCGATGTCCTCGACCTCGTAGGAAAGGTGGTTGAGCCCGGCCGTCGGATTGTGGGCGCAGAAGAACACGTGGTGGTCGACATACGAGTTGCCGTTGTCACAGCGGCTGAACGCGCCGACAATGTTGTCCTTGTCGCCGACATAGACGTCGTCCGAACGCACCATCCCGAGCGTTTCGCGGAACCACGCGACCGTCTTCTTGACGTCGGGCGCGCCCAGCACGCCGTGGCCGATGCGCATGACGTGAGCCGGCCCCCGCTCGAGCCGCATAAGATCGCCGGTCCGCTCGTACAGTGTCTCGCGCCAGTTGATCGGCTGGCGCTCCACTTGGATCGACGTGACCGGGGCGATATCGTGGACCACCTCGATCTGGAAACCGTTGGGCTCTGTCAGGCGCACCCGCATGCCGCCGCCAGGCTCGTCGATATGCTCGATGCCCGACGCGCCCGGCGCCTTGGAGATGCGCTTCAGATCTTCTTCGCTCTGGGCGTGGTAGGCGAAGCCATTGAACTTCGGCTTGTCTCCGAGGTGAGTCACGTGCAGGTGATGGGCCGGGCCAGTGCCGCGCATGTAGAGCGCGTTCCTGGTGCGCTCCTGCCGCACCATGCCGAAATTGACCAGAAACTCTTCCTCGGCATCCAGGTCCGGCGCCTGAAGCCGGCCGAACGCGATGTCGCGCACCTTGATGATTGCCATGATCAACTCCCGTATTTCGATGTGGCCGGCCTATGCCGCTCGTTGGCGGCCGGAATTCGCGGCCGGCGCCTTGGCGGGTGCCTCGTCGGCCACCGCGTGGACGTGCACCACATCGGGGGCCCGCTCCTCGCGCAGCCGGAAGAAGCCGCGGAAGATCAAAAGCAGCCAGATCATCACGCCAATGGTGGCGGCGATCACTCCAAACACCAAGGGCAACTCGGTCATTTTCCTGCTCCGTCTCTGATCGGCGCCGGACGTGCCGGAACCTGAAACGCGCCCGCGACCGCCGTGACGCATCCCGATCGTCCGACGCGCAGGAACATGGGATTTGACTTGAATCAATTTGCGCCTGCGGCATCTTGGCCACGAGCGCGACGGGCCGAACGCTCACGGATATCGAGGAGACAGCTATGCGGCGGCTTGCGGCGGCAATCGCGTTGGCGGCCGCCCTCGTCGGCTGTGCGGGACCGGAGGAAATGATCCCGCCTACCATCTCGCTCGCCGACGTGACGATCGAGAATGTCACTCTGCTGCGCCAGGACCTGCTGGTCGAGATGCGCATCGGCAACCCGAACAATTTCGACATCCCGCTCGAAGGGCTCACCCTCCGGCTCGACGTCGAGGACGAGCGACTGGCCGAAGGGTTCTCGAACGCGCGCGTAACGGTGCCCCGCCTCGCCGAGGCATCCGTGCCGGTGCTGGCCTCGACCGACACGCTGAGCCTCCTCCGCCAGATCCTGACGCTCGGCGGCCGCCAGGCGATCCATTACCGCATCTCGGGCTGGGCTTACGTATCCGATGTGCTGGGTGCGCGCCGCGTGCCGTACGAGCGCGCGGGCACGCTGGACCTCGCCGCGCCCGGCGAGGGCGGGGCGCCGCCAGGCGGCCAGAGCTTCATTGCGATGTAGCCGGCAACCTCTCCGGCGGAGACGCGGTTCGCGTGTATCCCAGTGCGCCCTGGCGGCGGGATCGGCCTCGCTATACACTGTCCGTCATCCGCCTTAAGGAGGTGTCATGGCTCCTCACCCGGTGGAATTTCGTTACTTCGTTGGCCTGAAGAGGGCCCTCTTCCGCAACCCGCGCCTGGCCGGAAGCTGGGATTCGAACGGGCGACATTCGGACGTGTGGACACGGCGCGCGATGCAGCCCGTTGTCGGCTCGGACGGCTGCCCCGCCTTCACGGCTTCGCTGCTGTTCGACACGGCGGACGTGGGCAAGACATTCAAGTGGGGCGTGATGCTCGACGGGCCCCAGGGCGCCAACTTCTGGGGCATTCCCACGGAGGTGCAGGACGTCGATTCTGCCGAGCGATACCGCACGTTCCGGCTCGACAAGCTTTCGCCGGCGCCGCAAATCGAGAGCTACTACTTCACCTCTGTTCGGCGCCTGGGCGCCAACAAGCACTGGCCGACGCCAACCGCGACGCCCAGCTTGCGGTTTGCCATCTGGGCGCCCAACGCGACCGAGATCGACGTCGTGTTCGGCGACCCCGCGCGCGGCTACATCGACGACACGGGAGCCGGGATCGACCCGGCGCAGCCGATGGTCGCGCTCTCAAGGTCCGCCGACGGCATCTGGGAGGGAGGTCCACCGGGCAACTTCGCGACGTACCTCAGCCTGCCCTACATGTACCGGATACGGAACGCCCAGGGCCGGGTCGTCTACCGCACCGACATCTATTCGCGCAGCCAGATCGGCAAAGGCGACATCGATCCGGCGAGCGGCTCATGGCCTGGGACGCCCGAGACCCTGGATGGGACGGTAAGCTGCAGCATCGTCATCGACCCGGACGTGGTGCGGCGCGGTTTCGCCTCCAGCCTGCCGAAGGCCGAGCCGGACCGCATACCCACCGAGGAATTCTGGGCCGGAGAATTCACGCCCGGCCGGCCGGTGCCGGCGCGCCTCGAAGACCTGGTCATCTACGAGCTGCATGTGGGCTCACTGGGCTTCGGCAAGGCGGGGCCGGGCGATCTGGGCGACGCCATCCAGTTCCTGGATCATCTCGTCGAGCTCGGCGTGAACGCCGTGGAGATTCTCCCCATGGCGGAATTTGCGGGCAGTCTCTCGTGGGGCTACGGAAACACCCACCATCTGTGCATCGAGGCGAGCGCCGGCGGACGCGACAAGTACCGCCATTTCATCTGCGAGTGCCATCGGCGGGGGATCGCGGTCATCCAGGATGTCGTCTACAACCACTACGACCCAAAGGCGGAGCGCGCCGAATGGCAATACGATTCGACGGCTCCGCAGGACAACATCTACTACTGGTACGAGGGAGACCCCTCGTCGCCGGATAGCGGATACCTCGACAACGGATCCAGCGGTTCCACACCGCGGTTCTGGGAGGAGGCTGTTCGCCAGCAATTCATCAGCGGCGCGGCCTTCCTGGTCGAGGAAATGCATATCGACGGGCTGCGCGTCGACCTGACCCAGGCGATCCATCGCGACAACACGCTCCACGGGCGCTCCATCGGCGCCGCCAACATATTCGGTCAGAAATTCCTGCGCGAATGGAGCCGCACCCTTCGCATGATCCGTCCGGACATCATGCTCGTGGCGGAAGACCACACCGGCTGGGACGCCGTTACGAAGCTTCCGGCGCAAGGCGGGCTGGGATTCGACGCCAAGTGGGAGCTCGCCTTCTATCACAACCTGATCGGCGACTCCGATATGGCCGGTGGCCGCGCCCGGCTTCTCAAGCAGGCCGGACTTGGCGGTGACGAGCCGCTGCGGATGGACTTGTTCGCCGGCGCACTGTACGGCACGCGCTACAACCAGGTCGTCTTCAGCGAGTCGCACGACGAGGCCGGCAATGCTTCGGGCACGGCGCGGACCGTTGTCGTGGCCGTGAACGCGGCGCCTCTCGTCGACGCGACGCGCATTGCGGCCGAGGCGCGATCACGCCTGTGCTTCGGGCTTTCCGTGCTGTCCGCCGCAACGCCGATGTTCTTCATGGGCGAGGAGATCGGCGCCCGGAATATTTACCGGTACGACGATTTCATCGCCACCCGCGAAGACATCGTCGGGGAACGGGCGAGGAATGGCCGACTCCTGTTCCAGTTCTATCAGGACCTGATCACGCTCAGCGGGCGGCTCCGCTCCGTGCGCAGCCGCAACATCGACGTCCTTCATCAGTCGAACGAGAACCGCGTGGTCGCGTTCAAGCGCTGGGACGGAAGCGAGCAGACGATCGTCGCGGCGAGCCTGAACAACGCTCCGTTTGCAGGCTACACGATCCGGAAGGACCTTCTGGGCATTCCGGATGGCGGCTGGAAGGAAATCTTCAACAGCGACGCGGCGACGTACGGCGGCCGGAACGTCGGCAACGCCGGCGCCACGCTCCATGCCTCCGGCGGAAGCATCGACGTGACGATTCCGGCCAACGGGCTCGTGGTGCTCGTCAGGCAGTGACATGCCCGGCGAGACAGGCCTCCCACCCGAAAGCCGGGTGAGGGTCGCGCTTCGTCCCGCTACTCCGTGATGACGTTCAGAAGCGCCTGGCGCTTCTCCCGCTTGACCACGCGCATGGCCCGGGCCAGCGCCTCGGGCAGCTCGTCCGGATTCTCGACCTTCTCGCCATACCCGCCCGACGCCTCGACGATCTTCTCGAAGGCCGGCGACGGGTCGAGGTCCGCGATCGGCTGGGTGCGGTTGCCCTTCGACGCCTCGCCCGACGGGTAGATTTCCAGAGTTGCGGCCTGCACCGCGTTCCAGCGCTTGTTGTTGCAGACGATGGTGAGCAGGGGCAGCTGGAGCGACTGGGCCACCTGGTGGCAGGCGACCGGGTTGGCGAACATGTACGAGCCGTCGCCACAGGCCGAGATCACCACCTTGTCCGGCTCGGCGAGCTGGATGCCGAGCGCGGCCGGAAGGCCCCAGCCGAGACCGCCGGCCGGGCCCGCCCCGAAGAACGTGCCGGGCTTCTTGAACCGCATGAACGGGCGCAGCAGCGGATACTCGTTGACCACGATGTCGTTGTCGGACTTCGCGTCGGAGACGCACTTGGACAGATACGGCTTGGTGATCGTGCGGCCGTTGGACTTCATGCCCTCCATCCGCGCCATGACCTTGCCGTGCGCCTCGGCGATGCGCTTGCGCCGGCGCTCGATGGCACCGTTCTTGCTGGCGGTCGCCTTGGCCAGCGCGCGGGTGAGCGGGCCGATCGCATTGCCGACCGTGGACAGGATCGGCTCGTTCGCCGTGAAGCTGCGGACGGGGATGTGCGAGAACAGCGGATCTGGCCCGATCTGGATGATCTTGCAGCCGGGCTTGGGCTCCTTGAAGAAGGGCAGCCACGGGACGTCGGTGTCGAGCACCAGGATCGCGTCGGCGCTTTCGAGCACCGTATCCACGTCGCCACCCAGATGCATCGGGTGGTCCGACGGCAGGCACATGTAGCGCGAGCGGAACTCGATGAAAGGCAGCGCGAACTTGTCGAGCATCTTGCCGAGCGGCACGACGGTCGACTTGTCGGCACCCGAGGCGCCGGTGATGACCAGCGGGTTCTCCGCGTTCGCCAGGATCTCGGCCGCGCGCGTGATCGCATCGGGGTTGGGCGCCGGCGAGGCGGCCGGGGTGGGCGCCGTTTCCTCGTATTCGAAGCCGTTCATGTCGTTGGCGAGAATCTCGCGCGGCAAGGACAGGTAGATCGGCCCTTTCGGCTCGGCCTGGGCGATGGACATGGCACGGTCGACCACCGTCTCGAGCTGCAGCCCGTCGCGCAGCTCGTAGTCCCACTTGACCAGCTCGCGCAGCATGCCGGCCTGGTCGAACATCTCCTGCGCCCAGTGGATCACGTTCGAGCGCATGCCGAGCTTGCCGCTTTCGAACAAGGGCGTGCGGCCGGCCGAGAAGAACACGGGGACGTTCTCCCGGTTGGCGTTCATAAGGGCGCAGATCGCGTTCGCCGTGCCCACGGTGACGTGCACCATCACGGCCTGCATCTTGCCGGTGGCCAGGTAATAGCCGTGCGCCATGCCGAACGCGGCGTTCTCGTGCGGGATGGGGATGGCCTTGGGCACCGGGATCGACTTGCGCGCGGCCTGGGCGAAGCCCTCGACCACCGGCGCGAAGTCGGTGCCGCCATTGGCGAAGATATAGTCGATGCCGCGCGCCTTGAGCAGCGCCATATAGGATTCGGCGACCGAGGCCGTATTCACCCGCTTCTTTGCCATCTCCGCGTTTCCCCTGTTCTGACCAAGCGTTGGCCCCATATTAGCCCGGCGGGCCGGAGGTGTCACAAACTCCGCGACGCACGGCCCGAACCCGCGGATGGAGCGAGCCATGGCGCTGAAGGACGATCTCGAAGCCGGCGAGGTGAGGAAGGCCCTCATGCTGAATTTGTTGACGAGCGGCACCCGTCTCAAAATTTGTGATAGGGGGCGCCAGCCCAAACCGGATCAATTACACCACAGGTCTGCACGGGCACCCTCAAATCCAGTTCCCGTTTTGGAGACCTAAAAGCTCAATCTCGTTCTGCAATTCCATAGTTATTTAGATACACTTGATCAAATCCAAGATTCATACGGCGCAAAGGAAGCATTGAATTCAATGAATGGGGAAGGTTCATCAAGAACACCCGAAATCCGTTTTTGACAACACGAGAAGAACGCTCTTCGGGGGATTTATAGGCAATATGATGAACGTAGAGGCTTCCATTATCTGTTAAATTACAGAGCCCATGGACATGCGAGTGGTCATATTTTTTCGTCAATCTTTTAAATGCCGTTTCCAAACCTTGTGCGCTCTTCCAGCCCGAATACCCAAAAACAAAGAACCTAGGAGGGAGACCGCTCACCATCACCTTGTTACGCGCGGCAGACTTAGGCGGTGAAGGCGCTTGAACCACATACGCCTTGTTATCGTGTCCGGCTTCTGTTTTTGCCATTCTTCTAATAATCACACATTTCTTAAATGCGTCTTCCATTTCTCTTTTGTCGAGCTTAGTCTTAACCTCAATTACACCGTATACCATTTCGATCGGAAATATTGACCATGTATCAGACTTGTACAGAGGACAATTGTTTAGTGCATCATATAATATGATATCGCACTGTGGGCTTTGTCGGGGATTCCGACCCCCAGCCACTATGAATCCACTACCAACTCCAAATTTCGGTGGCAAATATGCTTTTAGAAGTTGAACAAGATGAGTTTCATTTAATCTCCCAAGTTCACCGCTATGTCTCGTCGATCGACTGATATATTCTGCTTCATTCCGAAGCCGTAAAAGCGAGCCCTCAAACAATTTATTTATATCGAATGTGGTCTCCGTAGTCATGGTCAACTCTCCACCCCGTCGATCAGGACGAACGCCATCACGCAGGGCGCGTCGGACCGGTTCGACCAGGCGTGGTTCGTGGCGCGCTGGATGACCGTGTCGCCGGCCTTGAGCAGCACCTCGGAATCGTCCAGCACCATGTAAATCTCGCCCGACAGCACGATGGCATAGTCGATGGTGCGCGTCTTGTGCATCAGGGGATGGGGCGGGTTCTCGCGCGCATCCGCCGCGTCGTCGGCACCCAGCGTGCCGAACGTCGCGTGCGCGGCGGCACGGTCGACCTTGCCGATCCAGTCCTTCTCGGGCGAGAACGAGATCACCCGGAATGTCGCCCCGCCGTTCGAGGGGGTCAAAGGCACGGTCACGCCCGCCGTCGGGTCTCGCGCATCTGCCAGGTTCGCCGGCGCGCGGTCGGTGAACCACAGATGGTTCATCACGACGCCCGGCCGGTGCGACGGCCGCGTCACGTTGGGGCAGGGCTCGTCGGCGATCACCACCGCCTTGCCGTCGCGGTGGCCGGTGACCACGCGCCGCGCAACTCCGTTCTCCATGGCATCCTCCCGCTGATGTCGTGCGGGCAGCTATAGCGCGAAAAACCGCTTCGTGTCGCCCGCGCCCTGTGGTGAAATCGCGCGAGCACGGGGACCGAGGAGGACCGCCATGGCGACCAAAGCTCCCGAGACGCGCGAGTCCGGCTTCAAGTCGAATCCCGACTACCGCATCACCTTCGAGCCGTCGCCGCGCCGCGTGCGCGTGACGTTCAACGGCGAGACGATCGTCGACACGACCGACGCGCGGCTGCTGTTCGAGACCCGCCATCTGCCCGTCTACTACTTCCCCCGCAAGGACGTACGGATGGACCTGCTGGCACCGACCGATCACCACACCCACTGCCCCTACAAGGGCGACGCGTCGTACTGGACGGTGAAGGTCGGCGGCCGCGAGGCCGAGAATGCGGTGTGGAGCTATGCCGACCCGTTCGACGAGGTCGCCCAGATCAAGGATTACGTCGCGCTCTACTGGAACAGGATGGACCACTGGTTCGAGGAGGACGAGGAGGTGTTCGTCCATGCGCGCGACCCGTACAAGCGGGTCGACGTGATGCCCTCCTCGCGCCATGTCGAGGTGTTCCTGGGCGGCGAGAAGGTGGCCGACACGCGCCGCGCGCACTTCCTGTTCGAGACGCGCCTGCCGACGCGCTACTACATCCCGGCCGAGGACGTGCGCACCGACCTGCTTGTGCCCAGCGAGAAGACTTCCGCGTGCCCGTACAAGGGCAGGGCGTCCTACTTCTCGGCGAAGATCGGCGACCAGCTTTTCGAGGACATCGTCTGGTACTACCCGGAACCGATCCCGGAATGCCCGAAGATCCGCGGGCTCCTCTGCTTCTACAACGAGCACGTGGACGAGATCCGGGTGGACGGCGAGGTGGTGCCCTGCCCGGTCACGCCCTGGTCGAAGAACTACAACTACCGCGACCGGTCGACCCCCGATACCAAGGGGCCGGTGACAAGGCCGTAGGGGGAAGGAAACGACCGACAAGGTGTAAGCAGCGTCAGGGTGCCAGCGTCAGCGTCAGCGTCGTCGGAGGGGGCGGCGTCGCCGTCCCCCCTCAACTGGCAAAGGGGGAAGGGACCATGGCCAGTCCATCGCAAGCGTCGTCACCGCGTCTGTTCGTGCCCGGCATGTCGGGCCTGTACGAAGGGCTGTCGCCCTACATGGTGCCGCTGGTCCGGTTCGCGGCGGGCATCATGCTGGCTCCCCACGGATGCCAGAAGCTTTTTGGCTGGTTCGGCGCGCCGCCGCATCAGGGCTACGTCGCGTTCTTCGACAAGATCGGGCTGCACCCGGCGAGCGAGTGGGTCTACCTCATCGGGCTGATCGAGTTCGTGGGCGGCCTCTGTCTTGCCTTCGGGCTGTTCACCCGCGTCGCCGCGGCAGCGATCGTCTGTCAGATGCTGTACATCGTGTGGTTCATCAACTGGGCGAACGGCTACTTCTGGACGCCCAAGGCGGGCATCGAGTACCCGCTGATGTGGGCGATCCTCGCTTTCTCGTTCTTCATCCGGGGCGGCGGCCGGCTCTCGATCGACAAGGCGATCGGGAAAGAGTTCTAGGCGCGACACAGACCGTCATTGCCGGGCGCATGGCGGCGGAGCGATCCGGGTAAGGCGCGCGGCTCGCTTCGGCTCGAGTCCGGCCCGGGCCTCGCAATGGCGGGGCGCGCAGAACGGCGCGCGCCCCCTACCCCCTGAGAATCTGCGCAAGGAAGCGTTGGGTCCGTTCGGATTCGGGGTGGGAGAAGAACTTGGCGGGGGGCGCGGCCTCGACGATCTCGCCCGCATCCATGAACACGACGCGGTCCGCCACCTCGCGCGCGAAGCCCATCTCGTGGGTAACGCAGACCATCGTCATGCCTTCGCGGGCGAGCTCGAGCATGACGTCGAGCACCTCCTTGATCATCTCGGGATCGAGCGCCGAGGTCGGCTCGTCGAACAGCATGATGTTGGGTTCCATGCAGAGCGCGCGGGCGATGGCGACGCGCTGCTGCTGGCCGCCGGAAAGCTGACCGGGGTATTTCGCCGCCTGCTCGGGGATGTGGACGCGATCGAGATAGCGCATGGCGGCGCGCTCGGCCTCGGCGCGCGGCATCTTGCGCACCCACACCGGCGCCAGGCAGAGATTGTCGAGCACGGTGAGATGCGGGAACAGGTTGAACGATTGGAAGACCATGCCGGTCTCGGCGCGCACCCGCTCGATGCGCTTGAGGTTGCCGGTGAGCTCGATGCCGTCGACCACGATCCGGCCCGACTGGTGCTCCTCCAGCCGGTTGATGAGCCGCACCATCGTGGACTTGCCGGATCCGGACGGGCCGCAGACGACGATGCGCTCGCCGCGGTTCACGGTCAGGTCGATGTCCTTCAGCACGTGAAACGTGCCGAACCACTTGTTGACCTTGACCATCTCGATCATCGGAGTTGCCGAGGACGCGTCACGAGGGGTTTCGGTCTCGGCCAAGGTCACCTCCGGTCGCCGGCTGCCAGGCGGCGCTCGATGCGCAGCGAATAGCGCGACATGGCGAAGCAGAATACCCAATAGACTGCCGCGGCGAACACGTAGCCCTCGGTGGCGTAGCCGAGCCAGTTCGGGTCGGAAAGCGCCGCCTGGATCGCGCCGAGGAAATCGAACAGCCCGATGATCAGCACGAGAGTCGTGTCCTTGAACAGGGCAATGAAGCTGTTGACGATGCCGGGGATCACGAGGCGCAGCGCCTGGGGCAGGACGACGAAGCCCATCGTGCGCCAGTAACCGAGCCCGAGCGCCGCCGCCGCCTCGCGCTGGCCCTTGGGAATGGCCTGCAGCCCGCCGCGCACCACCTCGGCCATATAGGCACCGTCGAACAGCATCACCCCGATCAGCGCGCGCAGCAGTTTGTCGAAGTTCATGCCTGCCGGCAGGAACAGCGGCAGCATGACGGACGCCATGAACAGCACGGTGATCAGCGGCACGCCGCGCATCAGCTCGATGAAGCCGATGCAAATATAGCGCACCGCCGGCATGTCCGACTGGCGGCCGAGCGCGAACAGCACGCCGATGGGCAGCGATCCCGCCATGCCGATCCCGGCGACGATCAGGGTCAGCATCAGCCCGCCCCAGTAGCTCGTCTCGACCTCTTCGAGACCAAGCAGCCCGCCGGCGAACAGCGCATAGGCGATCAGCGGATAAACGAACAGCACGAACGCGCCGATCCAGATCTTCTTCGGCACGCCGGGAATGAACAAAGGCGCGGCGCTCACCACCAGCAGCAGGAAGGCGAGGTCGACGCGCCAGCGCTCCAGCACCGGGTAGAGACCGTACAGGAACTGCGGCAGCTTCTCCTTGACGAACACCCAGCACGCCCCGCCGGATGTGCAGGCCTCGCGCGTCGTGCCGGCGAAATCGGCATGGATCACCGCCCAGCCGATGAAGGGCGGCACCGAGATCCACAGGAGCCACAGCGCGACGATCGTCAGCGCCGCGTTGAGCGGCGACGAGAACAGGTTCGCCCGGGCCCAGCGCAGCGCGCTCATGCCCGTCACCGCCCCACCGGCGCGGCACGCCGGTTGTAGAGGTTCATCGCGACGGCGATGGACAGGCTGATCGCGAGATACACCGCCATGGTGATGCCGATCACCACGACCGCCTGGCCGGTCTGGTTCAGCACCGTGCCGGCAAAGACCGAGACGAGCTCGGGATAGGCGATGGCGGCGGCCAGCGACGAGTTCTTGGTGAGGTTGAGGTACTGGTTGGTCAGCGGCGGAATGATGACCCGCATCGCCTGCGGCACCACGACGAGGCGCAAGGTCTGGCCGCGCGTGAGGCCCAGCGCCGCCGCCGCCTCGGTCTGGCCGCGGCTCACCGACAGCACGCCGGCGCGCACCACCTCGGCGATATAGGCCGCGGTGTAGATCGACAGCGCCAGGAACAGCGCGACGAACTCGGGGATCAGGACCACCCCGCCGCGGAAGTTGAACCCGGCGAGGTGCGGGCGCACCCATCCGGTGGCGAACCCGGCCGCCCAGGCGACCATGACGACCAGCGCGAACGCTGCGCCCCACCCGGCGGCGAGCGTGCCGCCGCCCGGCATTCCGCGTGCCCGGCGGGCGCGTGCGGCCCGGACGGCCAGGACGATCACCGCGACGCCGGCGAGCGCCGCGAGCGCGACCCATATCCCGCCCTGCGACTCGGTCGGCGCCGGCACGTAGAAGCCACGATTGTTGAGATAGGCGAGGCCGAAGAACGGGATGCTCTCGCGTGGCAAAGGCAGCGCGCGCAGGACGGCGAAGTACCAGAAGAAGATCTGCAGCAACAGCGGGATGTTGCGGATGGTCTCGACATAGGTGCCGGCGAGGCGCGAGACGAGCCAGTTGGACGCGAGCCGCGCCAGCCCGACGACGAAGCCGATGATCGTCGCGGCGACGATGGCCAGCGCCGAAACCAGCAGCGTGTTCAACAGCCCGACCACGAAGGCGCGCCCATAGGTCGACGCCTCGGAATAGGGGATCAGGCTGAACAGGATGCCGAACCCGGCCCGCTGGTCGAGGAAGCCGACCCCGGTCTGGATGCCGCGCCGCGCGAGGTTGGTGACGGTGTTGTCGACGATGACCGCGAACAGCGCCACCGTCGCCGCGATGGCGAGTATCTGGAACGCGACCGCCCTTACCCTAGGGTCTGCCCAAGGCGGCGTCGCCGCGCGCGGCGCGGCCGGCTCAGTCATGAATCCCGGGAAATGCCGGCGCGGCCGTGCCGCCCATTACCCCCCTCCCCCGCCCTCCCCCTCAAGGGGGGAGGGGGCAAGCGCGTCGGCCCCAGCCGTCAGCCCAAAACCGGGATGGAGCAAGGTCGGGAAGGCGGAAGACACAACGTTCCCTCCCCCCTTGAGGGGGAGGGACAGGGAGGGGGGTCGCTTCGGCATCGCCATTTGCGCTCGGCGGCGCCCGCCCCCTACCGGATCGGCGGGGCGTACATCAGCCCGCCATCCGTCCACAGCCGGTTGAGGCCACGAGCGATTCCGAGCGGCGTCGATGGCCCGACATTGCGGTCGAACACCTCGCCGTAATTGCCCACCTGCTTGACGATCTTGTAGGCCCAGTCGTCGCCGAGGCCCAGCTTGGAACCGAACTGCCCCTCGCCGCCCAGCAGGCGATGGATCTCCTGGTTCTTGGACGACTTCATCTCGTCGACGTTCTTGGACGTCACGCCGAGCTCCTCGGCGCCGATCATGGCGAACAGCGTCCAGCGCCCGATATTGAACCATTGGTCGTCGCCCTGGCGCACCACGGGGCCGAGCGGCTCCTTCGAGATGATCTCGGGTAGGACCATGTGGGCGTCCTTGTCCTTGAGCTTCAGCCGCTCCGCATAAAGCCCCGACGCATCGGTCGAGTAGACGTCGCAGCGCCCGGCGCCGTAGGCAGCGATGGTCTGGTCCGAGTTCTCGAACACGACCGGCTTGTACTGCATGTTGTTGCGGTGGAAATAGTCGGCGAGGTTGAGCTCGGTCGTGGTGCCGGAATTCATGCAGACCTGGGCTCCGTTCAGCTCTTTGGCGCTCTTCACACCGAGCTTCTTGCGCACCAGGAAGCCCTGCCCGTCGTAATAGGTGACGCCGACGAAGTTGAGGCCAAGCTGGGTGTCGCGCGACATGGTCCAGGTGGTGTTGCGCGACAGCACGTCGATCTCGCCCGACTGCAGCGCCGTAAAGCGTTCCTTCGCCGACAGGGGCGTGTATTTCACCTTGGACGCGTCGCCCAGCACCGCGGCGGCCAGCGCGCGGCAGTAATCCACGTCGAGCCCGTGCCAGGCACCCTTGGCATCAGGGTTCGAGAAGCCGGGCAGGCCCTGGCTCACCCCGCAATGCAGCTCGCCGCGCGACTTGACGGCGTCGAGTGTGCCGGCGGCGCGCGCCGCGACCATGGGACCGGCCGCCAACGCCGTCGCGGCCACAAGAACGGTGAGGCGATTCATCTGCGACTCCCTTGTTTGCCTTGTTCGAGCGCCGCGATTTGTTCGCAATCGTGCGGTCGCGACGCAGTTGCATTTGGTTACCATGATCGAGGCCTGTGACCAAGCCTTGCGGTCCCTGCACGGCCGATTTGTCGACTTTGTTCTATTGGCAAACGGTGGGACCCATGGCCTATACTTTGGGCATCCCGGCGCCGCAGAGGGACGCATGAGCGACAAGACCCCAACGCGTGAGCTCGCGCAGCTCACCATCCAGTCCGACACGCGCGACACGCTGGCCCACGCCCGGCGCGATGGCAACCGCAAGAAATTCGACGACTTCCTGATCGTCGACATCGACGCGCACGTCACCGAGTTCGCGTTCTGGGACGAGATCACCGACCGGATCGAGTCCGACGTGTGGAAGTACAACGCGAAATCCTTCCGCGAGCGCGGGGCGGGCATCGCGGGGCTGATGAACCTTCAGCCCGGCCTCACCTATCAGGGCGTGATGGGACGCATTCCGCACAACGAGAAGCTCGGCGAGGCGGTGGTCGAGAAGGGCACGCACCGTCAGGCCGTTCTGGCGCGCCGCGCGATGGATTCGATGGGCATCGACATCATGACGGTGTTCCCGACGCCCATGCTGGTGCTCGGCCTGCACCCGCAGCCCGAGGTCGAGGTCGAGCTGGGCCGCGCCTACAATCGCTGGCTGACCGAAAAGGTGCTGCCCGAGGATCCGGGCCTGCGCGGACTGCTGTACCTGCCGTTCAACACGCCCGAAGCGTGCCCCGCCTTCGTCGAGGAGTTCGCAGACAAGCCCGGCGTGATCGGCTTCACGGTCACCTCGACGCGTTACCGCCCGGTGCACCACAACGCCTACATGCGCCTTTACGCCATGCTGGAGGAGCGCGGCCTGCCGCTCGCCTTCCATGCCGGCTTCAACTGGGAAGACGGCTCGATGGCGCAACTCAACCGGTTCCTGTCGATGCACGCTTTGTCGTTCGTGCATTGCAACCTGGTGCACATGTCGAACTGGGTGATCAACGGCCTGCCCGAACGCTTCCCCAAGCTGAACGTGCTGTGGGTCGAAAGCGGACTTGCCTGGCTGCCCTACCTGATGCAGCGGCTGGACAGCGAATACATGATGCGCACGTCGGAGGCGCCGCTCCTGAAGCGCAAGCCCAGCGAGTACATCACCGACATGTACTACACGACCCAGCCGATGGAGCTGCAGCATCTGAAGCTGGTCGAGGCGACATTCGCTGCGATCAAGGCCGACACCCAGCTTCTGTACGCGTCGGACTGGCCGCACTGGGATTTCGACACGCCGTCGACGGTCTATGACCTGCCGTTCCTGAACGAAAAGCAGAAGCGCAACATCCTGGGCGGCAATGCCGCCGGGCTGTTCGGCTTCAAGGACCCCTACGCCGCGAAGGCGGCCGCCGAGTAGGCGCGCCGCACCCGCACGAGAATTCCGTTTCCCGGAGGAAAGCACACCATGGCCACCAAGAAAGACACGCGCGAGCTTGCTCCCATCACTCATATGACCGATACGCGGGACGCGCTGGCGCACGCGAAGCAGTATGTCGAAAAGAAGAAGTTCGACGACTTCATGGTGGTCGACATCGACGCCCACGTCTCGGAAGGAATGTTCTGGGACGAAATCACCGATCGCATCGATTCCGACGTGTGGAAATACAACGCCAAGTCGTTCAAGGAGCGCGGCGCGGCGATGGGGCTGTCGAACGCCCAACCCGGCCTTTTGTACCAGGGCGTCAACGGCCGCATCCCGCACCAGGAGCGACTGGGCGAGGCGGTGACCGAGACCAAGCCGCACAAGCAGGTGACCTTGGCCCGCCGCGCCATGGATTCGATGGGCATCGACTACATGTCGGTGTTCCCGACGCCGATGCTGACCATGGGCGTGCATCCGCAGCCCGAGGTCGAGACCCTGCTGGGCCAGGCCTACAACCGCTGGCTGGTCGAGAAGGTGCTGCCCGAGGATCCGGGCCTTCTGGGCATGGGCTACCTGCCCTTCAACGAGCCCGAGGCCTGCCCGAAGATGGTCGAGGAGTTCGGCGACAAGAAGGGCATCATCGGCTTCTCCGTGACCTCGACGCGCTATCGCGCGGTGCACCACAACTCCTACATGCGGCTCTACGCCATGCTGGAGGAGCGCGGCCTGCCGCTGATCTTCCATGCGGGGTTCAACTGGAACGACGGGTCGATGGCCCAGCTCAACCGGTTCCTCACCATGCACGCGCTGTCCTTCGTGCATTGCAACCTGGTGCACATGTCGAACTGGGTGATCAACGGCCTGCCCGAGCGCTTCCCCAAGCTCAAGGTGGTGTGGATCGAGTCGGGCCTCGCCTGGATCCCGTACCTCATGCAGCGGCTCGATTCCGAGTACATGATGCGCACGTCGGAGGCGCCGCTGCTGAAGCGCAAGCCGTCAGAATACATGAAGGAAATGTACTACTCCTCGCAGCCGATGGAGCTTCAGCACCCGAAGTTGGTGGAGGCGACGTTCGAAGCGATCAACGCCGAGACGCAGCTTCTCTACGCGTCGGACTGGCCGCACTGGGACTTCGACACCCCGTCCACCATCTACGACCTGCCCTTCCTGAACGAGAAGCAGAAGCGCAACATCCTGGGCGGCAACGCCGCGCGTGCCTTCGGGCTGAAGGATCCCTACGCCGCGAAGGCAGCGGCGGAGTAGCGCGACGATGGCGAACGTGGCGACGCGCGAGCTGTCGCAGCTCACCGTCCATTCGAAGACCGAGGACACGCTGGCGCACGCGCGGCGCCACGCCGACCGCCACAAGTTCGACGAGTTCCTGGTGGTCGACGTGGATGCCCACGTGCGCGAAACGCTGTTCTGGGACGAGATCACAGACCGGATCGAGTCCGACGTGTGGCGCTATAACGCCAAGTCGTTCAAGGAGCGGGGTAACGTTCCCGGCCTGTCAAACGCCGCGCCGGGCCTGACCTACCAGGACCTGTTCGGCCGCGTGCCGCACGGCATGGCGCTGAAGGAGAAGGTCGAGCGTGGCGAGGGGCACAACCAGGTTGCCCTCGCCCGCCGCGCCATGGACGCGATGGGCATCGACTACATGACGGTGTTCCCGACACCCATGCTCACGCTCGGCGTCCATCCGCAGCCCGAGGTCGAGGTCCAGCTCGGCCATGCCTACAACCGCTGGCTGACCGAGGTGATCCTGCCGGCGGATCCGGGATTGCTGGGCCTGCTGTACCTGCCGTTCAACACGCCGGAGGCCTGCGCGCCGTTCGTCGAGGCGTTCGCCGACAAGCCGGGCGTCATCGGCTTCACCGTGACGTCCACGCGCCACCGGCCGGTGCACCACAATTCCTACATGCGGCTCTACGCGATGCTCGAGGAGCGCGGCCTGCCGCTGACCTTCCATGCCGGCTTCAACTGGGAAGACGGCTCGATGGCGCAGCTCAACCGGTTCCTCTCGATGCATGCCCTATCTTTTGTGCACTGCAACCTGGTGCACATGTCGAACTGGGTGATCAACGGGCTGCCCGAGCGGTTTCCCGGCCTCAAGACGGTGTGGATCGAGAGCGGGCTCGCCTGGGTGCCCTATCTGATGCAGCGGCTCGATTCCGAGTACATGATGCGCACCTCCGAGGCGCCGCTCCTGAAGCGTAAACCTTCGGAATATATGAAGGAAATGTACTTTTCTTCGCAGCCGATCGAGCTCCAGCACATGAAACTGGTCGAGGCCACCTTCGAGGCCATCAACGCCGAAACCCAGCTTCTCTATGCCTCCGACTGGCCGCACTGGGACTTCGATACCCCGTCGACCATCTACGACCTGCCCTTCCTTAACGAAAAGCAGAAGCGTAATATACTCGGTGGAAATGCAGCGCGCGTCTTTGGGCTGAACGACCCATACAAGGCCCGCGCCGCGGCCGAGTAGTGCCCCCTGCAAGGCGAGCCCCGGAGGAACATCCATGGCGACCAAGATGAAGGACCTCGCGCCCCTTACCGCCGATTCGGCGACCGCGGACATGCTGGCGCATGCCATCCGCGAAAAGAACCGCAAGAAGTTCGAAGAGTTCATGATCGTCGACATCGACGCGCATGTTTCCGAGGCGGCGTTCTGGGACGAGGTGACGGACTACATCTCGTCCGACGTCTGGAAGTACAACGCCAAGTCGTTCAAGGAGCGCGGCAGCGCGAACGGCCTGTCGAATTCCTCACCGGGGCTTCTGTACCAGAACGCGTTCGGCCGCGTGCCCCACTCCGGCATCACCAAGGAGCAGCTGCCGTCGGGTTCCGGCGCGCACAAGCAGGCGCTGCTGTCGCGCCGCGCGATGGATTCGATGGGCATCGACTACATGACGGTGTTCCCGACCTCGATGCTCACCCTCGGCGTGCATCCGCAGCCCGAGGTCGAGGTCGAGCTCGGCCGCGCCTATAACCGCTGGCTGACGGAACGCGTGCTGCCCGGCGATCCGGGCCTGCTGGGCCTGCTTTATCTGCCGTTCAACACGCCCGAAGCGTGCCCCGCCTTCGTAGAGGAATTCGGCGACAAGCCCGGCGTCATCGGCTTCACCGTGACCTCCACGCGCTACAAGCCGGTGCACCACAACTCCTACATGCGCCTCTATTCGATGCTGGAGGAGCGCGGCCTGCCGCTCGCCTTCCATGCCGCCTTCAACTGGGAAGACGGCTCGATGGCCCAGCTCAACCGGTTCCTGTCGATGCACGCTTTGTCGTTCGTGCATTGCAACCTCGTGCACATGTCCAACTGGATCATCAACGGCCTGCCGGAGCGCTTCCCGAAGCTGAACGTGCTCTGGGTGGAAAGCGGCGTCGCGTGGCTGCCCTACCTCATGCAGCGGCTCGACAGCGAGTACATGATGCGCACGTCGGAAGCGCCGCTGCTGAAGCGCAAGCCCAGCGAGTACATGACCGACATGTACTACACGACCCAGCCGATGGAGCTTCATCACATGAAGCTGGTCGAGGCTGCGTTCGAGGCGATCAAGGCCGATACGCAGCTCCTCTACGCGTCGGACTGGCCGCACTGGGACTTCGACACGCCGTCGACCGTGTACGACCTGCCGTTCCTGGGCGAGCGCGAGAAGCGCAACATCCTGGGCGGCAACGCCGCGCGGCTGTTCGGCCTCAAGGACCCCTACGCCGCGAAGGCCGCCGCCGAGTAGGCGCCTCGGCACGAAACGCGAAAGGGCCGGGATTTCCCGGCCCTTTCTTTTTCGAACCCCATCCTTCGACAGGCTCAGGATGAGGTTCGAAATGAAAAGTCCTCGTCCTGAGCCTGTCGAAGGACGAGAGCGCCTATCCGCGCCCCACGAACAGCGCATCGACCGCGACGCAGCCCTTGTCGGTGGCGATCAGCGGGTTGACGTCGATCTCGTCGAGCCCGGGCGAGGCGCGCATCAGCGCCCCGATCCGCGCGGCGGCATCGGCGAGCGCCGCCACGTCCACCGGCTTCGCCCCGCGGAACCCGTCGAGCAGCGCCGCGCCGCGCAGGGACCGGAACGCCTCTGCGATGGTCGCGGGCGCAGACGCGGCCGGCAGGAAGCGCACGTCCTTCAGCGCCTCGGTCCACACCCCGCCCAGCCCGACCATCAGCACCGGCCCCCATTCGGGATCGCGCCTGGCACCGATCACCACCTCGACGCCCTTGGGCGCCATCTTCTCGACCAGCACGCCATCGAGCTTGATGCCCGGCATCGCCTTCTTCACGTTGGCGTGCAGCGTCTTCCAGGCTGCGTCCAGTGCCTTCGCATCGGCGACGTTCAGGATCACCCCGCCCGCATCCGACTTATGGCCCAGCGCGGCCGCCTGCGCCTTGAGAGCGACAGGATAGCGCACGCGCTGGGCGATCTTCCGCGCGTCGGCCAGGCTGGTGGCGAGCCCGCCGCGCGGCACGGCGATCCCCGCCGCTTTCAGCGCCGTCTTGCCGGCCATCTCGTTGAGCGCGCCCGACGCCGGCAGGTGAACCACCGGCACCTCGATGCGAGGGGCACGCGGCGCCCTCGCCTTCAGCGCCGCGCCATAGGCCCGCGCCCGGCCGAGCGCGCGCAAGGCGCGTTCGGGCGAGCGGAAAAACGGGATGCCGGCCTCGGCGAGGCGCGGCTTGACCTCGGGATCGGTCGGCGCGTCGCCCGCCATGAAGGCGCAGGCGAGCGGCTTGCCCGGGTCCACCCGCCCGTCGATCACGTAGGGCACCTTCTCGAGCCCAAGCGCGGGCGAGGCCGCCATGATGGACGCCAGCACGCAGCCGACCTGCGGATCGGCCATCAACGCCTTGACCAACTCGCTATAAAGGTCGATGCGGAACATCGTCTGCGCGGTCAGGTCGACCGGGTTCGAGACGACCGCGAACTCGGGCAGCATCGCCTTCAGCGCCGCGCGCGTCTTCGCGCCGATAGCGGCGACGGGCAGCCCCACCTGCTCGCAATAGTCGAGGGTGAAGCCCTTGAACGCACCGGAATCGGTGATCACCGCCACCCCACCCGCGGGCGGCGCGGGGTTGTGCGCCAGCACCGTGGTCGTGTCGATCAGCTCGTCGAGCGTGTCGACCAGCACGACGCCGGCGGCGCGCACGAACGCCGCCATCACCGCGTGGTCGCCCGCCAGCGCCCCGGTGTGCGACTTGGCGGAATCGCGAGCCTTCCGGCTCTGGCCGAGATGCAGCAGCACGATCGGCTTCTTCTTTTTCCGCGCCGCCTCGGCCTGGGCCAGGAACTCGGCCGGGCGGCGGATCGTCTCGCCCAGCAGCATGATGACGCGCGTCTCGGGGTCGTCGATCAGGAATGGCAGATAATCTTCGATGCCCAGCACCGCCTCGTTGCCGGTGGTGATCGCGTAGGTAAAGCCGATACATTCGGCCGACATGGCGAGGCGCAGCACGCTCGCCATTGCGCCGGACTGGGCGATGATCCCAACCTTGACGCGGCCCAGCAACTCGGGCGGTGGCGGCCGGCCCGACGAGAACGAAATCGCCACGCGGTCGGGCATGTTGGTGAAGCCGAGGCAATTCGGCCCGCCGAAGGCGATGTCGTGCGCCCGCGCGATCTCGGCGATGCGTGCCTGGGTCGTGCGCCCCGTGCCGCCCATCTCGGCGAAGCCCGAGGCGAAGCACATGATCGCGCCGACCTCGCGCCGCGCCAGCGCCTCGACCGTCTCGAGGATGGCGGCGCCCGGCACGGTCAGCACCGCGCAATCGACGCCCTTGGGCAGGTCGTCGACGCCGGCAACGCAAGCCCGCCCATCGATCTCGCGCGCGTTGCGGCTGACCAGATGAATCGCCCCCGCGAACCCCAGCGAATCGAGATTGGCGATCACGTTGCGTCCGGCGGTGTTCGCCCGCTCCGAAACGCCGATCACGGCAACCGAAGACGGGTTCAACAGGCGCGCGACCTGGCTTCGCGAGATCGGTCTGGTCGGTTCGGGCATGGGAAAATCCGCGTTGCGGGGGCTGGCGATCCGGAACGCTAATCGCCGGAGTAGGCCCGGTCAACCGCGCGGGCTATTCGTTCCTGAGAAGCGGTGCCGCCGGCTGGCCCAGCGCGCGCCAGGTTCCGACGAATCCGAGCCCGATGCAGACGATCGCGGCGAGCAGTGCCGTCGCCACTACTGGCCAAGGGAGGAAGACCCAGTCGAAATGCATGACCCGCTCAATGGCGAAGCGGGCCGCGTACGTGCCGAGCACGGCCGCAACGGCGGCAGCGATCAGCCCGATCGCCAGATGCTCGATCAGGAAGGAGCGCGTAATGTCGCCGCGCGTCGCCCCCACCGCCTTCAGGACAACAGCGTCGTAGACTCGCCTTCGGTGTCCAGCGGCGATCGCGCCGGCCAGCACCAGGGCGCCGGCGAGGATCGTTGCCGCCGTCGCCATCCGCACCGCGTCGGCGACGCGCTCGACGATGCCGGTTACCGCGTCCAGCACGTCGCGCACACGGATGGCGGTGACGTTGGGGAAGCGCGCGGCCACGGCCCTCGCCGCCGCGTCCTCCGCCGCCGCCGGACCGCGGAGCGTCGCAATGGTCGTCGCCGGCGCACCCGCCAGCGCGTTGGGCGAGAAGATCAGCACGAAGTTGATGCCAAGCGAGCGCCAGTCGATCGCGCGCAGGCTCGCGATGCGCGCCGTGATCTCGCGCCCCAGCACGTCGACCGTCAGCGTGTCGCCGACGCCGATGCCGAGGCTCTGCGCCGCACGCGCGTCGAACGATACCAGCGGCGGGCCCTTGTAGTCGGCGGGCCACCAGTCGCCCACCATGACCGGCGAATTCTCGGGTGGCGTCGCCGACCAGCTCACCCCGCGATCCGAAGAAATCACCCAGCGCCCGCCGGTTTCGGACTGGAGCTCGGACGCCGGCCTGCCGTTCACCCGCGTGATGCGTCCGCGCAGCATCGGCACCTCGTTCAGCGTGACGCCGGGCGCCGCATTCCGTACCGCCTCGGTAAAGCCGGCGCGCTCCCCGGGCTGGATGTCGATGAAGAAATAGCCGGGCGCATCCTCGGGCAGCGTGTCCTGGGCAAGCCGCGCGATGTTGCCCTCGATCAACGCGACCATGACCAGCACGGTGAGGCCGAGCCCGAGCGACAGCACAACCGAGCCGGTCGGTGCGCCCGGCCGGCCGAGATTGGCGAAGGCCAGGCGCAGCATCGCTCTGCGCGGCCGGATGCGCCGCGCGCCCTGGCGGATCGCGATCGAGGCGACACCGAACGCGCCAAGTGCCACGACGGCGCCGGTGACGAACCAGATGGCGAGGCGCCGGTCGGTAGCGTCCCAAATCGCGAGCGCGGCCAGGGCGGCGGCGCAAATCGCCATCGCGGCGATGGCGGCGGCGCCGGGCGTCCGGCCCGACGGCGCCACGAGGTCGCGGAACAGCGAGGCAGGCGCGATACGGCAGGCGCGCGCGATCGGCCACACGGAGAAGGCGATGGTCGCGACCACGCCGAACAGAGCGGCGATGGCGAGCGGCCGCACGGCGAGCTCGGTCGCGACCGCGATCGGCAAGGCCGGCGAAATCACCTGCGCCGCGGCAAAGGGCAACAGCGCGCCGAGCACGATGCCGGCAACGATGCCGATGGCAGCCATCGCCAGCACCTGCAGCAGATAGACCCGGAAGACCAGGCCGGACGATGCGCCGAGGCACTTCAGCGTCGCGATGGTGGCGGTCTTGCCGGCCAGATAAGCGCGCACCGCGTTGCCGATGCCGACGCCACCGACCAGCAGCGTGGTGAGCCCGACCAGCGCCAGGAACTGCATGGTGCGCGCAACCAGGCGCTGCACCTCCGGCGCGGCGCGGTCGGAGCTGCGCACGGTCCAGACGGCGTCCGGGTACGCGGCGCGCAGGTGTTCGGCGAAGGCGGGCGCATCGGTACCGGGCGGCAGGCGTAACCGATCATGGTAGTAGATCAGGCTGCCGAGCCGGACGAGGCCGGTCGCGTCCAGCGCCTGTGTCGAGATCATCAGGCGCGGGCCGAGCGGGAACCCGCTGGCGCCGCCGGCGAGGTCGGGCTCGCGCACGATCTTCGCGCGCAGAACGAAGACTTCGTTGCCGATCTTAACCTTGTCGCCGATCTTCGCGCCCAGCCGGTCGAACAGGTTTGGCTCGGCCACCGCGCCCCACATGCCGTCATGAAGTCCGAGCGCCGCGTCGGGTGTCATCTGCGGGTCGAGCGCCAGTCGGCCATAGAGCGGATAAGCACCGTCTACCGCCTTGAGCTCGGCCAGCGCGCGCCGTGGCGCACCGTCGCGGGCCGCCATGGTGCGCATGGTCACGGCCCGCGACAACGTGCCGTCCTTCGCGAGCACTGCTTTCAGCTCTGGCGCGATGTCGCGATGTGCGGCCCGCAGCGCCACGTCGCCGCCCAGCATGGCACGCGATTCGTTCTCGATGCCGTCATGGATGGCGCGGGCGAGCGAGCCGACCCCGGCGATGGCCGCGACACCGATCGTCAGGCAGGCGAGGAACAGGCGAAACCCGCCGAGCCCGCCGCGGAGTTCGCGCCTTGCAAGCGTGACCGCGAGGCTCATTTCGCCGCGGCGGCGGCTGCCGCCCGGTCGGCGTCGATGCGCCCATCGACCAGCCGCACCTCGCGCGCGCAGCGGCGCGAGATGGCGGCGTCGTGCGTGATCAGGACGAGGGTCGCGCCATGCGACGCGGCGAGCTCGAAGACGAGGTCGATCACCTGGCGCCCGGTCTCACCGTCGAGATTGCCCGTCGGCTCGTCGGCGAGGAGCAGGCGGGGCTCGCCCACGAAGGCGCGCGCGATGGCGACACGCTGCTGCTCGCCGCCGGAAAGCTGGCCCGGATAGTGGGTGAGGCGATGGCCGAGCCCGACCGCCTCGAGCCCGGCTGAGGCCCGCGCGAAGGCGTCACGACGCCCGGCCAGCTCCAGCGGCACGGCGACGTTCTCGAGCGCCGTCATGGTGGGGACCAGATGGAAGTTCTGGAACACGATGCCCATCCGGTCGCGCCGGAAGCGAGCGAGTGCGTCCTCACTGAGCCCGGCGAAGTCGGTGCCGGCGACCGCCACGCGCCCCGCACTCGGCCGCTCCAGCCCTGCGGCGATCATCATCATGGTCGATTTGCCCGAGCCGGACGGTCCGATGACGGCCACGGTTTCGCCCAATTCGACGGCAAGGTTGATGCCGCGCAGCACGTGGACGGGGCCCGCGGCGCTGGAAAGCGTTAAATGCACGTCGTCGAGGAGAAGCATGGTGTCGGCCATTGCCAGCGGATATGGCATGCGGAAGCGGGTTTTAAAAGCCGTGACGGGGGCGATGGCCCTTGCCGCGCTGACCATAGGCCCCGCCAGGGCGGTCACGGAACCGGACGTGACGCGCATCCTGGTGCTGGGCGATTCCATTGCGGCCGGATACGGGCTCGCCGCCGAGCGCAGCTTCCCGGCACGGCTGGAGAGCAAGCTCGAGGCCGAGGGCCACCGGGTGAAAGTCATCAACGCCGGCGTCTCGGGCGACACCACCGCGGGCGGGCGGGCGCGGCTCGACTGGGTGCTCTCCAACAAGCCGGACGTCGCCATCGTCGAGCTCGGCGGCAATGACGGGTTGCGCGGCATCCCGCCGGCCACGACCAAGGCGAACCTGGAGGCGATCCTGGCGCGCCTCAAGGCCGCCGAGGTGCGCGTATTGCTGACCGGCATGCTGGCACCGCCCAACATGGGCGATGGCTACGCCAATGCCTTCAACGCCCTGTTTCCGGCTCTCGCCCGCCGGTACAACGTGGCGTTCTACCCATTTCTGCTCGACGGCGTCGCCGCCCAGCCGGCGCTCAACCAGCCCGACGGCATCCATCCGAACGACCAGGGCGTGGCCGTGCTGGTTGACCGACTGGCGCCTTATGTGGTGCGTTTGCTGGACGGGTCCCGATAGGGAGATTTCGATGGAGACCACGACACGGAGCTTCCGCCTGGCCCATGCGGCGGGCGGAACCGCGGACACGCTGGTCGAATCCTGCCTCGCGGACCTCGGGACGCCGCCGGCAGACGCCAATATCGGGTTCGTCTACGCGACCGACGCCCTGCACGGCGCCTTCGACGACATCGTGGCGAAGCTTACCGCGCGCACCGGCGTGAAATCCTGGATCGGCACCATCGGCTACGGCATCTGCGTGACCGGGCGCGAATATTTCGACGAGCCGGCGCTGGCGATCATGGTCGGCGCGCTCGACGGCGAATCCTTTCGCCTGCTGCCCACCGTTGCGAAGCCGGGCGACCCGCTGCCCGACGAGGTGGCGCAATGGGTCGGACGCGCCCATCCGGCGCTAGGGCTGGTGCATGGGGACCCGCGCAACGCCTACCTGCCGCAGATTCTCGATTCCATTTCCGACGACACCGACTGCTTCCTGGTGGGCGGGATCACCGCCTCGCGCGGCGCGGTGCGGCAGGTGGCCGGCGCACCGGCCAGCGGCGGCGCGTCAGGCGTGCTGTTCGGCGGCGCGCTGGGGCTGACCAGCGGCCTCACCCAGGGCTGCACCCCGATCGGGCCGGTGCGTACCGTCACCGCGGGGCGCGACAACGTGCTGATCGAGCTCGATGGCAAGCCGGCACTCGACGCGTTCAAGGAAGACGTGGGCGAGACCGTGGCGCGCAACCTTGTTCGCGCGGCGGGGTTCATTCACGCGGCCCTGCCGATCCCGGGTTCGGACCGGGCGGACTATCTCGTCCGCAACCTGGTGGGCATCGACCCGGATAAGGGCTGGCTCGCCATCGGCGAGCGCATCCAGAAGGGCGACCGCATCATGTTCGTGCGTCGCGACGCGGCGAGCGCGATGGCCGATCTCGACCGCATGGTCGCAGACGTGGTGAAGCGCGCCGGACCGTCGCCGGTCTGCGCGCTCTACGTTTCGTGCGTGGCGCGCGGGCCCAACCTGTTCGGCCCGGGCTCGCGCGAACTTGGCCGGCTGCGCGAGGCGCTGGGCGACGTGCCGCTGATCGGCTTCTATGCGAACGGCGAAATCAGCAACAACCGTCTGTACGGCTATACCGGCGTCCTGACGGTCCTCGCCTAGGCCGAATGGTCCGGCTGTTCGTCGCGCTGGAAATCCCGGACGAGCTGCGCGCACGGCTCAGCGCGCTCGCGGCGGGCGTCGACGGCGCCCGCTGGGTGGCAGCCGAAAACCTCCACGTCACGCTGCGCTTCATCGGCGAGATCGACGATGCGGCGGCACGCGACATCGCGATGGATCTTTCGGCGATCCGCGCGCCCGCGTTTGACTTGACCCTGGTCGGTGCCGGCCATTTCGAGTCGGGTCGACGCGTGCGTCAGCTCTGGGTCGGCGTCGAGCGCAATCCCGCGCTGGTCGCGCTGCGCGAGAAGGTGGAATCGGTGCTGGTGCGCGCGGGGCTCGCGCCCGAAGGGCGGCGCTTTCAGCCGCACGTGACGCTCGCCCGGCTGAACGGCGCCGACCCCGAGACCGTGCGACAATGGCTCGCCGCCAACTCGCTGTTCCGCGCGGTGCCGTTCGGCGTAGAGAGCTTCGTGCTGTTCTCGTCGTTCCTCGGCAAGAACGGGCCCATCTACCGCGCAGAAGCCGAGTTCCCCCTGACAAACTCGTGACCGGAATGGGAAAGCCAGGCCACCAGGGGGTCACTGGCGCATTCCGCCCGGTTCGGAGATAGCTCGCCGCATCGTTGTTCGTCGTCGAGTTGTGCCGTGTTTCTGACGAGCTATTCAAGGCGAGCCATCCAGTCCATCGTTCCCGAGAGGTTCAGATGGCCACTGAAAAAATGGGCGTCGCGCGCCACCCACTTCGGAACGGGCCGGTTCTGCCCTTGCTGCAACAGCCATGTCCGCCGGTTCTGTCCCTACGGCGTAACGCCACGACCCGAAGCGCGCTGCCCGGTGTGCGGCGCGTTGGAACGACATCGGCTGGTGACACTCTTTCTCGGCGAGCGTGACGATCTACTCGACAACACCGGTCGTGTCCTGCATGTCGCGCCCGAGCCGCCCGTGGCACGGCTGCTGCGTCGGTGCGCTGCGACGGCATACGTCTCGGTCGACCTGATCGCCGACGACACGATGGTGCAGGCGGACCTCACGCGCATGCCGTTCGGCTCGCGCAGCTTCGACGGCATCTATTGCAGCCACGTCCTCGAGCACGTGCCCCGCGACCAGGACGCGATGGTGGAGCTCCATCGCATCCTGCGCCCCGGCGGCTGGGCCGTATTCCAGATTCCGGTCACGCGCGATGTAACGTTCGAGGATCCGACGATACAGAGCCCGAAGCTGCGGAGGCGCCTGTTCGGACAATCCGACCATGTGCGGCACTATGGGCGGGACGTGGCCGACCGTCTCGCGCGCGCACGGTTCTCGGTGACCGCGGAACGACCTCAGCGCCAGCTGGATGCCGACGCGATGACGCGCTTCGGGCTGAATGAGACCGAGGATATCTTTCTGTGCAAGAAGTAGCCCGGCGTACGCGGGAGCTCAGTGCGTGCGGGACCTTCGCGGTGCGTCGGCCGCATCGGCCGACTTCTCCTCGCCATCCCCGGCTGCGAGCGCGCGCTCCAGCGCATCGAGCTTGCCGCGCAGCGCGCCGATCTCGGCGTTCAGCGCCTTGACCACCTGGGCGGCCGGGTCGGGGATGTCGCCCGTCGGCGTGCCGTAGGCGGTGAATTTGGGCGTCTCGGCGCGGTCGCGCGGCATCACCTGCTTGGCCGGGATGCCGACCATGGTGACGCCCTGCGGCACATCGTTCAGCACCACGGCATTGGCGCCGATGCGCGCACCGCGTGCCACGCGGATCGGGCCCAGCACCTGCGCGCCCGAACCGACGATCACGTCCTCCTCGAGCGTCGGATGGCGCTTGCCTTTCTCCAGCGAAATGCCGCCAAGCGTCACGCCGTGATACAGCGTCACGTCGTCGCCGACCTCGGCCGTCTCGCCGATCACGCAGCCCATGCCATGGTCGATGAACACGCGCCGCCCGATCGTCGCGCCCGGGTGGATCTCGATGCCCGTCAGCATGCGGCCAATATGCGACAGCAGCCGGCCGAGGAAATACATGCGATGGCGCCAGAACCAGCTGGCCAAGCGGTGCCACAGGACCGCGTGCAGGCCGGGATAGCAGAACAGCACTTCGAGCCGCGACCGGGCTGCCGGGTCGCGCGCGCGTATGGAATCGATGTGCTCGTTCAGGTTCCGGAACATCGGGCCTCGCTTTCGGGTGGCTAGCTAAGGGTGCCGGACCTTCGGGTCAAGATGCAACTCCGCTGAGTTAGGAGAATTTTCCGAAAGGGCCGCGAAATGGCCGGGAACTGCCCGCCCCACCGACTATGGCGACGCGGCCGGCCGTGCTACAGGGAACGCGTTCGGTTCTCTTCTGAGGCTTTCCCGTGTCCCTTCCCCGTTCCCGCCCGACCGGCAGCACGGCGTGAGCGGTTCGCCCGCCGCCCGGCTGCGCGCCCCGCGCGCAAGCCCGCTCGCGCCCTTCCGGGTGCGAAGCTTCCGATTCCAGTGGCCGGCCGACCTGCTCGTCTCGTGGTCTTTCGAGATGGAGACCCTGATCCTCGGCTGGTTCGTGCTGGTCAAGACCGAGTTGGTGCTGCTGCTAACGCTGTTCGGCTCGCTGCAGTTCCTCGGCACGTTGCTGTCGCCCATGTTCGGGGTGGCGGGCGACCGGCTGGGCCGGCGCACCATGCTGTGCATCATGCGGGCCTTCTATGCCGTGCTGGCCGTCATCCTAATGACTTTGGCGCTCGCCGAGGTGCTGCAGCCCGTGCACGTGTTTCCGATCGCCTTCCTCTCGGGCCTGGTGCGTCCCTCCGACCTCGTGATGCGCAACGCGCTCGTGGGCGACACCATGCCGGGCGCCAGCCTGATGGGTGCGCTCGGCCTGTCACGCATGACCATGGACAGCGCACGCATCTTCGGCGCGCTGGTCGGCGCCAGCCTCTTCGCCGCATTCGGCATCGGGCTTGCCTATACCGGCGTCGCGACCTTCTACGTGCTGAGCTTCCTGCTGACGCTCGGGGTCAGCCGGGCGCACCCGCAAGGCGAGGCCGAGCCGGCCTCCGGCACGCCGCCGCCCGCAACCCTGATCGGCGCGCGCTGGCGCGAGCTGCGCGACGGGATGTCCTACGTCTGGCACACACCCTCGGTGCTGTGCCTGATCTGGCTCGCCTTCCTGGTCAACCTGACGGCATTTCCGCTGTCGCACTCACTGCTGCCCTACGTGGCGCGCGAAATCTACGCAACCGACGCGACCGGGCTAGGACATCTCGTGGCAGCGTTCGCGACGGGCGCGCTGCTGGGCTCCACCATCATGACCGTCGCGCGCGAGCAGTCGTCGCGCTTCATGGTGATCTGCATCGCGCTGTGGTACGCGCTGATCGCCGTATTCGCGCGGATGACGGCCGCGCCCTATGGGATGTCGGTGCTGTTCGTGATGGGCGTCTGCCACTCGCTCGGCATGGTGACCATGTCCGGCGTCCTGCTGCGGATCGTCGCCGACCGGTTCCGCGGCCGCGTCATGGGCATCCGGATGCTGGCCGTCTACGGCCTGCCGCTCGGGCTGTTGATCTCGGGGCCGCTGGTGGAGCGGTTCGGCTATCCGGCCACCGCGACACTCTATGTCGCGATCGGGCTCACCTTCACCGCCGTGATTGCATGGCGATGGCGCGCCATCATGTGGAAGAGCTGAGTGGCACAGCGACCGATTCGAGCGAGCGGCGCTCCGCGCGCACGCCGATAAGCGCCTCCAGCAGGCCGGCCAGGATCATCAGGACCGCGCCGAACAGGTAGCCGTACAGGATCGAAGCGCGGGAGCCCGTGTCGATCAGCATGCCGAACAGCCACGGCCCGGCCACGCCGCCGACTCCGGTCCCGAAGGCGTAGAAGATCGCGATGGCGTTGGCCCGTATCTCGAGCGGGAACACCTCGCCCACGGTCAGGTAGGCCGCGCTCGCCGCGGCCGAGGCGAAGAAGAAGATCACCGTCCACGCCGCGGTCTGGCCCGCCGCGTCGAGGACGCCGGCCGCGAACAGCCAACCGGTCACGGCGAGCAGCGCACCGGAGAGGATATAGGTCCCGGCGATCGCCGGCTTGCGGCCCCAGATGTCGAACAGCGGGCCGAGCAGCAGCGGCCCCAGGAAATTGCCGACGGCGAAGGGCAGGATGTACCAGCCGACCGACTCCGCCGGTATGTCGTAGAACGTCTTCAGGATCAGCGCGTAGGTGAAGAAAATCGCGTTGTAGAGGAACGCCTGCGACGCCATCAGCACGACGCACAAGGTCGTGCGGCCGGGATAGTCGCGGATCAGCGTGCGCGCGACCACCGGCACGCTCGCCCGCACCGTGCGCGACAAATGGAGCGTCGCTGCGGGACCGGGAGCGTGCTCGCGCGGGCCGGCGCGGCGCTCGATTTCCGTGGTAATCGCCTCGGCTTCGGCCATGCGCCCGTGGGTCATCAGCCAGCGCGGGCTTTCCGGCAGCAGCCGGCGCAGCCAAAGCACGACCAGACCGAGCGTCGCCCCGGACAGGAAGGCGAGCCGCCAGCCGAGATCGACAGCGACGATCTTCGGGTCGAGCAGCACCACCGAGAGCCCCGCGCCCGCGGCGGCGCCCACCCAGAAGCTGCCGTTGATCGCAAGATCGGTGCGGCCGCGGAAGCGCGCGGGAATCAGCTCCTGGATCGCCGAGTTGATCGCCGCGTACTCGCCGCCGATCCCCGCCCCAGTCAGGAATCGGAACACGCAGAATGACGCCAGGTCCCAAGACAGGCCGGTCAGTGCCGTCGCAACCAGGTAGAGGCCCAGCGTGACGCTGAACAGCTTCTTCCGGCCGAACCGGTCGGTAAGGTAGCCGAACCCGAGCGCGCCGGTGACCGCGCCGGCGAGGTAGAAGCTCGCCGTGAGGCCGATCTCCTCGCCGGTAAGCCCCAGCACCTCGGGCTTGGCGAGCGCCGAGGCGAGCGAGCCCGCCAGCGTCACCTCGAGCCCGTCGAGGATCCAGGTAATGCCGAGCGTGCCCACGACCAGCGTGTGGAACCGGCTCCAGCCGAGCGCATCGAGCCGCGATGGGATGTCGGTGCGAACGCCGGGTTCGCGGGCCATCCGTCCGGCCCTATCTACCCCGCCCGGGCGCGACAGCGGCGATCAGGCGGCGCGCGAGCGGCGTGTCGAGGATCAGATCGAGATCGGCGACAAGCTTGCGCCGCCAGTTCGGGTGTTCGCCGACCGTGCCGGGCAGGTTCACCTGGTCCTCCTGCGCGACGAGATCCTCGATCTGGACGAGCAGCAACTTCGACGGCGTGGCGGCGAGGTAGCGATAGACCGCGTCGGCGAAATCGAACCAGTCGTCGGCCGTGGCCGGTGCGGCCACCGCGAACCCCGCATCGGCGAGCGCGGCCAGAATGCCGTCACGATCCTGCTGGCGGGCCTCGGTCTCGGCCGTATCCGTCGCCACGTCGGGGAAGAGGTCGAGCGCCCTGCGAAGCTGCAGATCGACGCCGGTCCACCAGCCGCGCAGGGTCGGCAGGTCGTGCGTGCCACTCGAGACCAGCGCGAGCGGAGGATATTCGCCCGGCGGCTTGAAGCCGCCGGCCTCGTCCTTTTCGAAGCAGAGCAACCGGTAGGAGAAGATCGCCTCGTCGCGCAGCCGCTCGCGCAGGCCGGCCGGCACGGTGCCGAGATCCTCGCCGATCACCAGGCACTGGTTGCGCTGGCTTTCGAGCGCGATGATGCCAAGCAGGTCGTCCACCGGGAAGCGTACGTAACCACCGTCGGTCGCCATCGCGCCGCGCGGAATCCAGTACTGGCGTGCGAGCCCGAGCACATGGTCGATGCGCAACGCGCCGGCGGCACGCATATTGGCACGCAGCACGGCGACATAGGGCGCGTAGGCGCGGCCGGCGAGGCGGCGCGGCTCGTAGGGCGGCAGGCCCCAGTCCTGGCCCTTGAGGTTGAGCGCGTCGGGCGGCGCACCCAGAGCCATATGATCGGCCAGCGCTGCCTGGTGCGTCCATGCCTCGGCACCGGCGATGTCGACCCCGAGGGCAAGGTCCTGGCAGATGCCGACCGCCATGTTGTGGTGCAGGCATGCAGCGCCGGCGCGGGCAAGCTGCTCGTCGGCGACGAACTGCAGATACTCGAAATAGCCGACGCGATCGTGGTTCTCCGCGGCGAAGCGCGCGACGTCGGGCGAATCGGGATCGTGGAACGCTTCCGGCCAGACGCGCCAGTCGGCGTTCGCGCGCCCCTCGCCTCCGAACCGTTCGGCCAGCGCCTCGAACGCGGCCAGCGCGCGCAGGGTCGGGCCGCGCCTTTTCCGGAACGCTTCGAACGCGTTGGCGCGTCTGGGTTCGGCATGGTCGCGGAATTGGGCGTACAGCAGTTCCAGTATCTCGTGCTTGCATGCCGAGACGCCGGCATGGTCGACCAGCGTCGCCTCGCGCAGAGCATCGAGCCGCGCCTGGAAATCGTCGGACGCGACACGAACCTGCGCTTCGACCGAGTGCTCGTATTCGGGCACCGCCTCGACGTCGATATAGAGCACGTTGAGGTAGAGCCGGCTCGACGGGCCGTACGGGCTATAGCGGCCGGGATCGCCCGGATAAAGCGCGTGCAGCGGGTTGAGCGCGAGTGCGCCCGCGCCGAGCGCGCCTGCCTTTTCCACCAGCCGCGCAAGATCGCCGAAATCGCCGATGCCCCAGTTCCGGTCCGAGCGCAGCGCGTAGAGCTGCAGCGAAAGGCCCCAGCAGCGCCCCTCCCCCTCGAACGCGGGCGGCAGGTAGCAGCGGTCCGGCGCGACGATCAGGTTGGTTTCGGCCTCGCCGACGCGCAGCGCGTGATAGCCGACGGGTGGCGTAACCGGCAGAATGAAGAGGCGCCGCTCCGGCCCGTCCGGTTCGCGGCGCTCGGCAACCGCAAGGTCGTCCAGGCGAACCGCACCGCCCTCGATTGTTCCGCCCTCCGTCTCCAATTCCCAGGTGGCGGTTGCATCGGGGCTATTCGGCGGCAGCGATACGGCCAAACGCACCGGCAGGTCGCGCTCGCGCACCACAACGACCGGCGGCAGGTTGCAGTCCCAGTGCGATTGTTCCAGCGCGGCAAGGCTCGTGCGGATGTACGTCTCGGTCTCGGCGGCGATGCCGAGCGCCGCCAGGATGCTTCGCACCGTGGCGGATGGAACGTCGCGCATCTTTCCCCAGGCGTCGCGGTATGCGGTCTCGAGTTCCGCCGCTTCGGCAAGGCGGGCAAGCGCGCCGTCGACCGTCATTGCGCCGGGTCGGTCGAGTCGGGGGCGAGCACGAACAGGGCGAGGCTTTCCTCTCCCAGCGGAAAGGCATCGCCGACCGGATAGGTTTCGCTGTCGCCCAGCCCGTCCTCATGCGACGTATCGAGCACAAGGCGCCAGGCGCCGGCGGGCTCGGAAGCGGGCAGGACCCATTGCACCGCCGAGGCCCCGGCGTTCATCAGCATCAGGAACGTCTCGTCGGGCTCGGGCAGGCCGCGCGCGGTGAGATGGTACTCGCCGGCGAGCCCCGAGATCAGCGCGCCGAGCGTGCGCGCCGTGCCGTCGGTCCAATTGTCGTATTCCATTTCCGCCCCGTCGGGGCGCAGCCAGGTGATGTCCTTCACATGCGTCCCGGGAATGATGCGCCCGACGAAGAACCGGAAACGGTGGAACACGATGTGGTGTCGGCGCAGCCGGATCAGCTCGCGCACGAAGGCGGCGAAGTGCCGGTCCTCGTCGGAGCCCACGGTCCAGTCCACCCAGGTCAGCTCGTTGTCCTGGCAGTACGCATTGTTGTTGCCGGACTGGGTGCGGCCCAGCTCGTCGCCCGCGAGCAGCATCGGCACGCCCTGCGACAGCATCAGGGTCGCCATCAGGTTCCGTTTGTGGCGATACCGCCGCGCGCGAATCTTGGGATCGACCGTCGGCCCTTCGATTCCGTAGTTCACCGAGTAGTTGGCGTCGGTGCCGTCGCGGTTGTTCTCGAGGTTCGCCTCGTTGTGCTTCTTCTCGTAGCTGACGAGGTCGGCCAGCGTGTAGCCGTCATGGGCCGTGACGAAGTTGATCGCCGCCCACGGCCTGCGGCCCGCGCGGTTGAACACGTCCGACGAGCCCGTGATACGGGAGGCGAGTTCGGGCACCATGCCAGGATCGCCCTTCCAGTAGCGCCGGACCGTGTCGCGATAGCGGTCGTTCCATTCCGCCCATTGCGACGGGAATCCGCCCATGCGGTAGCCGCCGTCGCCGACGTCCCAGGGCTCGGCGATCAGCTTGACCTTGGCGAGCACCGGGTCCTGGCGCACCGCATCGAGGAAGCCGGAATGCTCGTCGAACTCGTGCTGACCGTTGCGCGCCAGCGTGGTCGCGAGATCGAACCGGAATCCGTCGACCCGCATCTCCTCCACCCAGTAGCGCAGCGAATCCATGACGAGCTGCAGCGTGCGCGAGTTGTGCAGGTTGAACGAGTTGCCGCAGCCTGTGAAATCTTCGTTGCGGCGCAGGTCTCCGGGCCTGAGGCGGTAGTACGACGCGTTGTCGATACCGCGGAAGCACAGCGTCGGCCCGCGCTCGTGGCTTTCAGCCGTGTGGTTGTAAACGACGTCGAGGAGGACCTCGATGCCCGCGTTGTGCAGCACGTGCACCATCGTCTTGAACTCGCCGAGCGCGCCCTGCGACATGTAGCGCGACATCGGCGCGAAGAAGCCGATCGTGTTGTAGCCCCAGAAGTTGACGAGGCCCTTCTCGGCCAGATGCGGCTCGTCGATGAAGGCGTGGACCGGCAGCAGCTCGACCGCGGTAATGCCGAGCCCGCGCAGGTAGTCGACCGCCGCCGGCGAGGCGAGCCCGGCGAAGGTGCCGGCCGCCGCCTCGGGCTCGACTCCCGGCAGACGCCTGGTGAAGCCGCGCACGTTCAGCTCGTAGACCAGGGTCTCGTGCCATTCGGTGCGCGGCGGGGCGTCGTCGCCCCAGGTGAAGGCGGTGTCGACCACCTGACACTTGGGCACGAACGGCGCCGAGTCGCGCCCGTCGAACGACAGGTCGGCGTCGGGGTGGCCGTAGCGATAGCCATACACCGCCGGGTTCCAACGCAAATTGCCGACCAGCATCTTGGCGTAGGGGTCGATCAGCAGCTTGTGATGGTTGAACCGGTGGCCGCGCTCCGGGGCGTAGGGCCCGTAGACCCGATAGCCGTAAAGCTGGCCCGGCCGCGCGTCGGGCAGGTAGGCGTGCCAGACCTGGTCGGTGTATTCGGGCAGGGCGATCCGCGCCGTCTCGCGCCCGCGCGCATCGAACAGGCAAAGATCGGCGCGTTCGCCATTCGCAGTGTAGAGCGCGAAATTGACGCCCGAACCGTCCCACGCGGCGCCCAGCGGGTAGGGCTTACCCGGCCAGACGCGCACGGGCGGACTCCTTGCCGGAAACGACTAGCCACGGGCGGGGATCAGCACCAGGGCGCCGAGCGGCGGCAGATCGAGCGCGACCGAGTAGGGCCGGCCGTGGCAGGGTATCTCCTCCGCCTGGACGGACCCGCCATTGCCGACATTCGACCCGCCATAGAGCCCGGCATCCGAATTCAGCCGCTCCAGCCAGACGCCGCCCTCGGGAACGCCGATGCGGTAGCCGCGATGGACCAGAGGCGTGAAGTTCGCCACCACCACCGCCACATCCTCGGCGCGGTCGCCGCGGCGGATGTAGCTGTAGACGGAGTGGTCGATGTCCGAACAATCGATCCATTCAAAGCCCTCGGGGCTGCAATCGCGCCGATGAAGCGCTGGAACCTCACGGTACAGATGGTTGAGGTCGCGTACCAGCCCCTGCACGCCGCGGTTCATCGGGTCGTCGAGCAGATGCCAGTCGAGCGAGGAATTGTGATTCCATTCGCGCTCCTGGGCGAGCTCGCCACCCATGAACAGCAATTTTTTGCCGGGATAGGTGAACATGAAGCTAAAGTAGAGCCTGAGGTTGGCGAATTTCTGCCAGCGGTCGCCCGGCATCCGGCCGTAAAGCGAGCCTTTTCCGTGCACCACCTCGTCGTGCGACAAGGGCAGCACGAAGTTCTCGGAATAGGCGTAGAGCATTCCGAAGGTCAGGTTGTCCGAATGGTAGCGCCGATGGATCGGATCACGCCCGATATAGCCGAGCGTGTCGTGCATCCAGCCCATGTTCCACTTGTAGGTGAAGCCGAGCCCGCCGAGATAGACCGGTCGCGACACCATCGGAAATGCCGTGGATTCTTCTGCGATCGAGACCGCACCGCGTTCTTCGGCATGCACCTGCTCGTTCACCCGGCGCAGGAAGGCGATGGCTTCGAGATTCTCGCGACCGCCGTGCTTGTTGGGAATCCACTCGCCCGCTTTGCGGCTGTAGTCGAGATAGAGCATCGACGCTACGGCATCGACGCGCAAACCGTCGATGCCGTAGCGGTCGATCCAGAACAGGGCGGACGACATCAGATAGTTCGAGACCTCGTTCCGGCCGAAATTGTAGATCAGCGTGCCCCAGTCGAGCTGCTTGCCCTGGCGCGGGTCGGCATGGTCGTAAAGGTGCGAGCCGTCGAACGAGGCGAGCCCGTGGGCGTCGGTCGGGAAGTGGCCCGGCACCCAATCGACCAGCACGCCGATTCCCGCCTCGTGGCAGCGCTCGACGAAATAGAGGAAATCCTCGGGCGAGCCGAACCGGCTGGTCGGCGCGAACAAGGCGATCGGCTGGTAGCCCCACGAGCCGTCGAAGGGATGTTCGGCGATCGGAAGCAGCTCGATATGGGTAAACCCCATGTCGCGGACATAGGGCACCAGCTCGTCGGCAAGCTGGCGGTAGGACAGGTAGCCGGGCCAATCGGGGCCGCGCCGCCACGAGCCGAGATGCACCTCGTAGATCGAGATCGGCGCGTCGAGCCCGCTGATTGCGCGGCGGTGCCCCACATCGACGTTGCGCGGCACGATCGCGTTCAGATCGACGACGATCGAGGCGGTCTCCGGCGGATGCTGGCCGGCGAAGGCGTAGGGATCGGCCTTGAGCGGCAGGATCGCGCCGTCCTGGGCGCGAATCTCGTACTTGTACACGGCGCCCGCCCCGACGCCGGGCAAGAAGATTTCCCAGATGCCGGAGCCGGGATGCAGGCGCATCGCATGGCGTCGCCCGTCCCAGCCGTTGAAGTCGCCGACGACGCTGACCCGCGCGGCGTTGGGCGCCCACACGGTGAAGCGCGTGCCCGCAACGTCGCCCAGCGTCATCGGGTGCGCGCCGAACGTCAGCCAGGACTCGCGCAAATCGCCCTGGGCAAACAGGTACCGGTCGGTCTCGGAGATGGTGGTGCCGAAACGGTACGGGTCCTCCAAGGTCGCCTCGTGCTCGCCCCAGTTCACCCGCAGCAGGTACGGGAACGGCTCGGCGCGCCCGTCCAGCGCGCCCTCGAAGAACCCGCCGTCATGTGTCATTTCAAGCGTCGCGACCGGCTTCGCGCCGTCACGGTCGAGCACAGCCACGCTGTCGGCGCCCGGCAGGAAGGCACGCACCATCAAGTCGTTCCCGTCACGATGCATGCCCAGCACGGAGAACGGATCGGGGTGGGCAGCGTGTACGATCCGGTCGATTTCGGACGGGTCTCGCTTCCGTCGCGGTGCGGTCGTCATGTCGCGCCCTCCGTTTCCAGAAGTGAAAGCACCCCCTCCACGGGAACGCGCAGCCAGGTGGGACGGTTCGCCGCCTCGTAGCCCACCTCGTAGAACGCCTTGTCGAGCGTGAGGAGCCGCAGCAGGTTGTCCGCCGCCTCGCGGGGGCACGGCACGGTCGCGCAGTCGCCGACCGCTTCGAAATAGGCGTCCAGGAACGCTGCCTTCATCTCCGCCGCCCAGTCGAGCGTCAGGCTCAAGAGGTGCTCGGGCATCTCCGCCCGGCCCTCGCTTCGGGCCAGTACGGCCGCCCACGCCGCGTAGTCGAACGAGCGCACCACTCCTGCGACGTCGCGCAATGGCGAGTCCTTCGCACGGCGGTGGCGCAGCGCTACGACCGGCTCGCCCTCGAGGTCGATGACATAGACGTCGTCCTTGACCACCAGCACTTGGCCGAGATGCAGGTCGCCGTGAATGCGTGATTTCAGCCAGTCGGGCCGCGCAATGCCGAGCGCATCGGCCAGCCCCTCGATCTTGTGGCGCTGCGCGAGCACCGCGTCGATCCGTGCGCGAAGGTCGCCCGTGGCGCGGCGCTGTGCGGTCTGCAGCGCCTGAAGTGCGCGGCTGGCGCGCTCCGCGATGCGGCCCTTCCAACGGGCCAGGTCGGCGTCGGTGACGGCCTCGGGCCGAAAGGCCTCTTGATCCGTCGTGCGCGCCAGCGCGCGATGCAGCTCGGCGGTGCGCGTGCCGAGGATCCTGGCGAAATGCAGGTAGGTCGGGTGACGCGTATCGGTCCCTTCCTGCGGATCGGCGGCGACCAGGTCGGCATCCTCGTGGAACCGGCCGAGATAGTCGAGCGTATAGCGCCAGCCGTCGCCCTGGTTGCGCACGAACTCGTGCGCGACGCCGAGCGCCGTGATCTCGCCGTTCGCACCCGAAAGCTCGATCGTGCCCATCACGCGCGGCGTATTGGCATAACCCGCATGTTCGGAAAGGTAGCGCCCCATCTCGATCTCGGGGTGAACACCCGACTCCAGGCGGCGATAGATCTTCGCCACCATGGTTTCGCCGATCAGCGCCGACGAGTTGGATTGCTCGACCCCCAGCCTGCGGACGGGCGCATCCGGCGCGGGCGCGGTGAAGGCCGGGGTTGCGGTGAACACGACGCGTCCGTCACCCGCCGCAATCTCAGCGTTCTCACCCATCTGCGCGATCACGTGGCGCATGAAGCCCTCGTCGGCGAAGGCATCGTATAGAATGCCGAGGCGCGGCCCCTGGCGGACCCGCGCGAGGGTGAATGGCAGAAGATCGAGCAGCGGGTCCTCGGACGCGGACTCCCAGGCGATCGAGAGTGGCACGTTGTAGAGCGCCGTGCGCCGCCCACCGAGGCTCACCTCGCACACCAGCATCATCCAGCCGGCGGACCCGTCGCCCAGCTGGGAAGCGGCATAGGGCTTGACCGCCCGAATGTGCGAATCCTTTGCGCCGAACCAGCGCTGGCCGGGCAGGAAGGCCGGCAGCACGCGCCCCATCAGCACGTTCCAGGGCTCGCCGGCGGCAAGGCTCGACCAGCCGCGCGGGACCACCAGAGTGATCAGCTCCGGCACCGGCGCCGCCAGCGTCTCGTGCCAATCCGGTGCCTTTGCCTCGGTCGTGAGCTGGAACCAGTAGAACCCGTAGCCCGGCAGGGTGATGAAATACGGAAGCTTGCCGATCGGCGGGAACGGGCTCTGGCCGAGAAGCTCGACCGGCACCCGGTCGCGATAGGCGGAAAGGTCGAGTTCGGCCGCCTGCGGCGCACGCGAGAAATTCACGATGCAGAGGATCGTCTCGCCCTCGAATTCGCGCAGATACACCATCACCTTGCGGTTGGACGGGTAGAGGAACGAGATCGTTCCGCGCCCAAACGCCTTGAAGTTGCGCCGGACGGCGATCAGGCGGCGCATCCAGTTGAGGAGCGACGACGAGTTGCGGCCCTGCGCCTCGGCGTTCACCGCGTCGTAGCCGTAGACCGGGTCCATGATCGCCGGCAAGAACAGCTTTGCCGGATCGGCGCGCGAGAAGCCGGCATTGCGGTCGGGCGACCACTGCATGGGCGTCCGCACGCCGTTGCGGTCGCCGAGATACAGATTGTCGCCCATGCCGATCTCGTCGCCGTAATAGACGATCGGCGTGCCCGGCATCGACATGAGGAGCGCATTGAGCAGCTCGATCTTGCGGCGGTCGTTGTCCAGCAGCGGAGCGAGCCGGCGACGGATGCCGAGATTGAGCTTGGCCCGGGAATCGGCGGCGTAGAAGCGCCACAGATAGTCGCGCTCACGGTCGGTGACCATTTCGAGCGTCAGCTCGTCGTGGTTGCGCAGGAAGATGGCCCACTGGCAGTTGGACGGAATTTCCGGCGTCTGGCGCATGATGTCGGTGACGGGATGGCGGTCTTCCTGCGCCAGCGCCATGTACATGCGCGGCATCAACGGGAAGTGGAATGCCATATGGCACTCGTCGCCCTCGCCGAAATAGGGCCGCACGTCCTCGGGCCACTGGTTCGCTTCGGCAAGCAACATGCGGTCGGGGAAACGCGCGTCGAGGGCGGCGCGGATCTTCCTTACGACCTCGTGCGTCTCGGGCAGATTTTCGTTGTTGGTGCCCTCGCGCTCGAACAAATACGGGATCGCGTCGAGCCTCAGCCCGTCGACGCCCATGTCCAGCCAGTAGAACATGGTCTGGATCACCGCTTCGACCACGCGCGGATTGTCGAAGTTCAGGTCCGGCTGATGCGAGAAGAAGCGGTGCCAGTAATAGGCTTCGGCGATCGGGTCCCAGCTCCAGTTGGAGGCTTCGGTGTCGGTGAAGATGATCCGCGTGCCGGCGTACTTCTCGTCGGAGTCGCTCCACACGTAGAAATTTCGCGCCGACGAACCCTTGCGCGCCTTGCGCGCCCGCTGGAACCAGGGATGCTCGTCCGATGTGTGGTTGATCACCAGCTCCGTGATCACCCTGAGGCCGCGCTTGTGCGCCTCGCGCACGAAGTTGCGGAAGTCGCGCATCGTGCCGAAGCTCGGGTTCACGTTGCGGTAATCGGCGATGTCATAGCCGTCGTCGCGCAGGGGCGACGGGTAGAACGGCAGGATCCACAAGGCCGTGACGCCCAGCGACTGCACGTAGTCGAGCTTCTGGGTCAGCCCGGCGAAATCGCCGACGCCATCGTCGGTCGAATCGAAGAACGACTTGACGTGGAGCTGGTAAAGGATCGCGTCCTTGTACCAGAGCGGATCGTTCATCTTCCTCCCCCCGCCGCGCTTGTTATCCCCGTGCCACGTCGCGGAACGCGACCGGCTGCCACGGCTTCACGCGCCAGATCGCGACCGGGTTCGTATGGGGATCGAAACGCCAATGATGCACCGGCCCTTCCCAGAGATGGGTCTCCTCGCGCACAAGCTCGTCCACCTCGAACGCCTCGCCATCGGGCATGCCCATCTCGGCAAGCGGGAATTCGAGCATCGCCTCGTGCGGCTCGAACGGGTCGAGATTGACTGCGACGAAAATCATATTGGCGCCGTCGGGCGTCATCTTTCCGTAAAACAGTATTCGGTCGTGGTTGGATTCATAGAATCTGAGGTTCTCGAATTCCTGCAGCGCCGGGTTGTCGCGCCGGATTCGATTGATCTTCGCAATCTCGGCCTTGATGTTGCCCGGCCGGTCCCAGTCCGTGACCCGTACCTGGTACTTCTCGGAATCCTGGTACTCCTCGGTGCCGGGAATCCCAGCCCCGTCGCACAGCTCGAACCCCGAAAAGATGCCGTAGAGGCTCGACAGGGTCGCGGCCAGCGCGTGGCGTATGAGGAACGCCGGCCGGCCGCCCGTCTGCAGAAATGCGTGCAGGATGTCGGGCGTGTTGGCGAATAGGTTGGGCCGGAGATAGTCGCCGGTCTCGGTCAGCTCGGTCAGGTACTCGGTCAGCTCGTCCTTGAAGTTGCGCCATGTGAAGTAGGTGTAGGACTGGCTGAATCCCGCCTTCGCCAGCATGTGCAGCATCGGCGGGCGGGTGAAGGCCTCCGACAGGAACACCGTGTCGGGATGGCGTGCCTTGACCTCGGCGATCACCCATTCCCAGAACGCGATCGGCTTGGTGTGCGGATTGTCGACGCGGAACGTCTTCACCCCGTTCTCCGCCCAGAACAGGACCACGTCGCGCAGCGCCTCCCACAGGCTCTCCCAGTCCTCGCAGTAGAAGTCGACGTTGACGATGTCCTGGTACTTCTTGGGCGGGTTCTCGGCATACTTGATCGTGCCGTCCGGGCGGAACTGGAACCATTCCGGGTGCTGCTTCACCCAGGGATGGTCGGGCGCGCACTGAATCGCGAAGTCGAGCGCGATCTCCATGCCGAGCTCCTCGGCGGCGGCGCGGAACGCACGGAAGTCCTCGATCGTGCCGAGGTCGGGATGCACCGCGTCATGCCCGCCCTCCGCAGCGCCGATGGCGTAGGGACTGCCGGGATCGTTCGGGCTCGCATGCAGCGTGTTGTTCGGCCCCTTACGGTAGGCGCGGCCGATCGGATGGATCGGCGGCAGGTAGACCACGTCGAACCCCAGCCGGGCGATCTCGGGCAGGCGTTGCGCCGCCTCGGCGAAGGTCGCGCTGCGTGAAGGGTCGGTGCCCTGCGAGCGGGGGAACATTTCGTACCAGGCCGCGAAGCGCGCACGCACGCGCTCCACTGTCACGGCCAGGATGCGCGTGTAGCGGTCGGCGTGACTGCGGTCGGGCCAGCGCGCCATGACAGCGGCGACGGTGGGATCGAGCAGCATCTCGACCGCCTCGTCTAAGCCCACCTCCCCGCCGGTCAGCGACTTTTCGATCGACTGGAGCTTCGTCTTGTCGCGCCCGGTCGCGCGCTTGGCGACGGCGGCAGCAAGGGCACGCCCTTCCGTCAGCTCCAGGGAAACATCCTGGCCGGCTGCACGCTTCTTTTCGATCTCGTCGGCCCAGCTCGCATAGTGGTCGGTCCAGGCCTCGACGGTGAATTCCCAGCGCCCGATCCGGTCGAGCGGCACGCCGCCGCGCCACAGATCGAGCCCCGGATTGACCAGCTCCAGCGACGCCTCGCGCCATATGCGCGCACCCGCCGCCCGATAGCGCACGACGGCGGCGAGCTTGTCGTGCCCTTCCTTGGATAAAGTTGCTTCGACGACAAGCTCATCGCCCACTTCGCGCTTGGCGGGCCACCGGCCGTCGTCGACCTCAGGTCTGACACGAGCGATATGAATGGAAGGCGCGCGGCGCCCGACGAATTGCGACGGCCGCGTCATGCGCGCATTGGGGCCGCCGTATCGCAGCGCCGCAGGGTTTTTGGAACGAACATTTTTCCTGTCCTTGTCGGTCGCTATCCTGTGATTTTGTGCGGTTGCCGACAAAGGTCAAGGCAAACCTGGCCAATATTCCTGAAGACTGACGACATAACGAGCGCACATCGCCAAAAAATGGCCGGGCGCAAGGCCCGGCCAAGTGAGGGAGGCTACGTCTAGGAAACGGAGCGTGAGCTCCATACCCGGCGTTGCGTCCGGGTCGTTCGGGCCCGGGGGTGGACGGGACCGAACCTCGTGTGGCGCTCTCCCCGGCGCCGAAATCCGAAATGGTACTATCCGCTTGCTGTGGCCTTCAGGCGCTGCATCAGCCCCTCCATGCCCTCGCGGGACAGCACCGTATTGAACTCGTCGCGCTTGGTGATCAGCATGCTGACACCCGCGACATAGACGTCGACGATGCGGTAGTCGCCGCCAACCTTCGCGACGCGGAACTCGACCGGCGTCGTCTTGTCGCCCGACTCGATTCGCGTCTTGACCGCGGTTACGGCCTCATTGACCGGGCGCTCGCCCGCAACGACGAAAGTCTCGCCCTGGTAGCCGGCAAACTTGCGTGCATACAGACTGGCGACGTAGTCGCCAAACAGGCTCACATACTCTTTGCGCTCGGCCGGGCTGGTCCGTCGCCAATACATTCCCGCGGCGAAGCGCGCCATCCCGTCGACATCGAATGCCGCGTGGAAAATTCCGTCCAACGCCTTGGTCCTCCCCGCCTGGTCCTCGGACGGGTGCGACTTCAGGACTCCAATCACCTTTTCTCCGACGCCTGCGACAAATTGGCTTCCCGGCTGCTCTGGGCCGGAGCGCGCAACCGCCGCTTTCGCGGTGCCGGCGCCCGCCTCATCCGCCATCGCGGGCAAGGTGGGCACCGCCAGCAGCACGACCAGCGCCGAAACGGCCCAGAACGGGCGTACACGGCGGATCGATAGGCGGGTCGAGACGAAAATCATGGGCGTCCCCCCTGCAATCCCATGCGGTTCGGGCGGCTCGTCCCATCAAATAGGGTACCGGCCGCCGAATGCGCGTGACCAAAAAATGACAATCCGGCCAATTGGCTACCTGGCCGCTAGAACAGAATCGCATCCAGTGAAACCCTTATCCCTCGTCGGCGTTCAGCATTCGTAACGAGTTCAGGAGAGTGAGTGATGCCGAGCCAGGGTGTGGGTTCCGCGGCGCGCAGCGAACCCGACGCAGGGGAGGATTCATTGCGCGTGCTTTTGCTCGACGACGACCCTCTGTTTCGCGAGGCCCTGGCGACCAACCTGGCCGACGAGCGGATCGAGGTCTCGGCGTTTGCCGACGGCCGCGCCCTACTGGCCTTCCTCGCATCGCACAATTGGGAGGACTACGACGCCTTGCTCCTGGACCTGCGCATGCCGGTGATGAGCGGCATCGAAGTGCTGCACGCGCTTCGCGGCGCGGGCATCCAGATGCCCGTCGTGTTCCTCACCACCTACAGCGAGGAGGTTTACGAGCAGGCGGCATTGGAAGGCGGGGCGGTCGATTTCGTGGACAAGTCACGAAGCCTCGCCATCCTGGTCGCGCGTCTCAAGATCATCGCCCAGGGCACGAAGGCGTCGTCCGGCGGGGAGGCCACCCCCGACACGCTGGAGGTCGGCGATCTCTACCTCAATGTGCGCTCGGCGCGGGCGGACTGGCGCGAACAGCCGGTGCCGCTGACCGTGACCCAGTTTCGCATCGTCCAATTGCTGGCCACGCGGGCGGGAGAGGACGTGTCGTACCGACAAATCTACGACGTGGTGCATGGCGAGGGGTTCGCCGCCGGCGAGGGCGAGGACGGCTACCGCGTCAACGTGCGATCGCTGATCAAGCGCATCCGCCAAGCCTTCCGCGAACTCGATCCAAATTTTGACGAAATCCGGAATTATCCGGCCTTCGGTTACCGTTGGAAACCTTCGCCAGACTCCGCCTCAGGCAATGGCGGGCCGCGTCCGGATGTCACTGCTTGATCACCACTCCGGCGCGCCAACTCACCTAGAGTTGGACGTGGGGCAGAGAGCGAGTGACGAGAGAGGGGAGCCATGGCCACCCTATTACGCGATATCGATGACGTCATGACGTCCGCTTCCGGACCACTGGAAGAGCGGGCGTGGGGCACTGTCGCGTCGGTTGCCTCCGGTGGACATTATCGAATACACTGTCTGGTTGTAAATCCTGGCGCCAGCCTCGACCTAGACGCGCATGAATACAAGACCAAGCAGTGGGTCGTCATCTCCGGCACCGGCCGGGTAATGCGAGACGAGGCCATCTTCACCGTAGCGGCCAACGATTCGGTGTTTATCCCGCCGCGCGCGCCGCACGCGCTGAAGAACGCGGGTGGCGGACCGCTCTGCATCATCGAGGTCGAGGTCGGCGCCCGGCTCGACGAGATCGAAGCCTAGGTATCTAGCCCCAGACCTCGCGGGCGACCTCGACAACAAGGCGCAGCTTCGCCGCCTCCTCCGCGACGGTCACCGCGTTGCCATCCACCGTCGACGAAAAGCCGCACTGTGGTGAAAGACAGAGCTGGTCGAGCGGCAGGACCTTGGCCGCCTCGTCGATGCGGCGCTTCAGCGCATCCTTGGTTTCGAGCGCGCCCTTCTTGGTGGTGACGAGACCCAGGACCACCTTCTTCCCCTTCGGCACGAAGCGCAGCGGCTCGAACGTGCCGGATCGCGCGTCGTCGTACTCGAGGAAGAACCCGTCGACCTCGAGCCCACCGAACACCGCCTCGGCGATCCGGTCGTATCCGCCCTCGGCTGCCCAGGACGAGCGGAAATTGCCGCGGCAGGTATGGGTGCAGATCGTCATTCCTTTCGGCCGGTCCCTCATCGCCGCGTTGAGTGTCTTGATGTAAGTGAGGTGCTGGACGCGCGAGTTGGCGCCGAGCGAATCGATATAGGCTCGCTGCTTCGGATCGTTGAGGTAGGAAAGCGTCGTGTCGTCGATCTGCAGGTAGGTGCAGCCTAGATTGCCGAGCGCCGCGATCTCCTGGCGGTACACCCCCGCAAGGTCGGACCAGAACGCGTCGAGGTCGGCATAGACCTTGTCGTCGATGTTCGCGCGGCCGCCGCGGTAGTGCATCATGCTGGGCGACGGGATGGTGAGTTTCGGCGTGCGGTTCGTGACAGATTTCAGGAACGTGAAATCGTCGGCGAAAATGCAATGGTCGAGCCGCAGCTTCTCGTCGACCAGCAGCCCCGTGGGGGTGAAGGTCACGTCGCCGCCCTCGTTGTGGAAATGGACCTGAGCGGTATCGCCGGTCTTCTTCACCCCGCCGATCTGGTACAGGAAATCCATGTGCCATGAGCCGCGGCGCATCTCGCCGTCGGTGATGGACTGCAGCCCGATCTCCTCCTGCAGCTTCACGGCGTCGCGAATCGCGGCGTCCTCGGCGGCACGTAGGGCGGCCGCATCGATGCGTCCGGCCGCGTGATCGGCGCGCGCCTTCAGCAGTTCCGGCGGGCGCAGCAGGCTGCCCACGTGATCGGCGCGGAACGGCGGTCTCTCGGCCATGATGTCCTCCCGTATCTGCGTGCGCGTCAGACCTCGCCCCAGACCTCGCGCGCAACCTCGACGATCAGGCGCAGCTTCGCGGCCTGGTCGGCGTGGGTGATCTCGTTGCCGTGCTCGGTGGACGAGAACCCGCATTGCGGCGACAGGCAGATCTGGTCGAGGGGCACGTATTTCGCCGCCTCGTCGATCCGCCGCTTGAGCAGATCCTTGGATTCGAGCGCCGGCCGCTTCGAGGTGACGAGGCCGAGCACCACCTTCTTGCCCTTGGGCACGAAGCGGAGCGGCGCGAAGCCGCCCGAGCGCGCGTCGTCGTATTCGAGGAAGAAACCGTCGACGGCGAGCGAATTGAACATCATCTCGGCGACCGGGTCGTAGCCGCCCTCGGCCACCCAGGCCGAGCGGAAATTGCCGCGGCAGGCATGCAGCGTGACGCCCATCCCGGCCGGGCGCTTCGCGATGGCATCGTTGATGATCTGGGTGCCGCGGGCGAGAAGCGCGTCCGGATCGCCACCGCGCGCCTGGAACTCGGCGCGGATCGATGGGTCGCACAACGTCGCGAAATTGGTCTCGTCGATCTGCAGGTAGGTGCAGCCGGCGGCAGCCAGATCGGCGATCTCCTCGGCATAGACGCGCGAAAGGTCGACCGCGAGCTGTTCGAGATCGGGATAGGCGGCTTCGGACACGGTCTTGCGGCCCGAGCGGATGAACAGCCATGACGGCGACGGCAGGCATGTCTTGGCGGTCTGGCGCGCCACCGACTTCAGGAACTTGAAGTCGTCGAGCTGGAACGGCGCGGGCCGGCGCAGCCTGCCGTCGATCTCGATCGACTGGCTCTTGAAACCCACCTCGCCGTCCTCGCGCCGGAAGGTGGCGTTCAGGTCGCCCTCGTGCACCACCACGCCCGCGATCTTCTCGAACACGTCGACATGCCACCAGGCGCGGCGGAACTCGCCGTCGGTCACGCCCTTGAGGCCGATCTCCTCCTGCTCGCGCACGACATCCCGGATGCAGTCGTCCTCGACGGCGCGCAGCGCGGCGGCGTCGATCCGGTTCTCCTGGCGTTGCGCGCGCGCCTCGACCAGGCGTCGCGGGCGCAGCAGGCTGCCCACATGGTCGGCGCGGAACGGCGGTCTGTCGGACATGGGGTCCTCCATTCGCTCGGGGTTCGCTCGTCACATCCCAAGATAGGCCTCGCGGATGCGGGTCTGGGCCAGCAGCTCGGCGGGAAGGCCCTCGGCGACGAAGCGGCCCTCCTCCAGCACGTAGGCGCGATGCGTGATCTCGAGCGCTTGGCCGACGTTCTGCTCGACCAGAAGGATCGACATGCCCTCCTCGTGCACGCGGCGGATCACGCGGAACACGTCGCTGACGATCGCCGGCGCGAGACCGAGCGACGGCTCGTCGAGCAGCAGCAGGCGCGGCTGCGCCATCAGCGCCCGACCGATCGCCACCATCTGCTGCTGGCCGCCCGATAGCGCGCCGGCATGCTGGTGGCGCTTGTCGCGCAGCACCGGAAAGAGATCGTAGACGAATTCAAGGCTCGTCGCGCGCGCGCGCCGCGCCGCATCGCGGTAGCAGCCGATCTCCAGATTCTCCTCGACCGACATGGTGACGAACAGCCTGCGCCCCTCGGGCACCAGGGCGATGCCGTGCCGGCACACGCGGTGCGAGGCCACCGCACCCAGGTCTGTGCCGTCGAAATGCAGCGTGCCCTGTCGCCAGCGCAGCAGGCCGGCGATCGCGTTGATCAGGGTCGACTTGCCCGCCCCGTTCGGCCCGATGACCGCGACAATCTCGCGCGCATCGACGTCGAGCGACGCGTCGATCACCGCCGGCGCGCCGCCATAGCCGATATGCAGGTTGCGTCCCTCAAGAAGCATGGCTCTCGCCCAGATAGACCCTCACCACGTCGGGATCGCGCATGGCCGCCTCGGGCGTGCCGATCGCGATTACCGCGCCCTCGTTCAACACCGCGACGCGGTCGGACAGCGCGTGCACCGCGCGCATCAGGTGCTCGACAAAGATGATGGTGGTGCCGGCCGCCCGAATCTCGCGTACCAGCTCGAGTGCCGCGTCGATCTCGGTATGGTTGAGGCCGGACAGCACCTCGTCGAGCAGCAGCAAGCGCGGCCGGGCGGCGAGCGCGCGCGCCAACTCGAGGAACTTGCGCTCGTGCAAATTGAGGTTGGGCGGCATCTCGTCCGCCTTCGCGGCCAGCCGGGCGAAGGCGAGCGTGCGGCGCGCCTCGGCCAGCGCCTCCGTGCGGTCGAGCCCGCCGCCGCCGAACGAGGCCGCAAGCGCGACGTTGTCAAGCACGGTGAGGCGGTTGAACGGCCGGGGGATCTGGTAGGTCCGCGCGATCCCGAGCTGTGCGATCGTATGGGCGGCCATCCCCTCGATCGGCATTCCGTCGAATACGATGCTGCCGCGGTCGATCGGGTAATGGCCGCTGATCAGGTTGATCAGGGTGGACTTGCCCGAGCCGTTCGGACCGACGAGTCCCAGGATCTCGCCCGCCCGCACGTCGAGCGTCACGCCGCGCAGGGCCTGAACGCCGCCGAACGATTTCCACACGTCGCGGCATTCGAGCAGGATCGCGCCGGGCGCAACCGCGCCGGCCTTGCCCGCACGCGCCATGGCGAGACCGACCACGGGCACGGCGGCCGCGTCGGGGACGGACGGCTTCCGCCGCGGCACCAGCCGCTGCCAAAGCCGCACCAGGCCCGGCATGACCCCGTTCGGCATCAGCAGCACGACGAGGATCAGTCCGAGCGCGATGCCGGCGCGCCCGATCGACGCCTGCGGGCCCGTCGCAAGCGTATAGAGCGCCGTCGTGACCACCGTCGCGCCGAGCGCCGGCCCGAGCCAGTGGGCCGCGCCGCCGAAGATGCTCATCACCACGGGATACATGATCACCGTGACGTCGAACGTGTCGCCGACCGTGACGTAGTTCACATAGATCGCGTACACGCCGCCGGCCGCGCCGGCGATGCCCGACGAGATCGCGAAGGCGAACATCTTGAAGCGGAAGGTGGGCACGCCCTTGACCTCGGCCACGTCCTCGTCGTCGTGGATTGCGAACAGCCCGAGTCCGAGGCGTGTGCGCGTGATGTACCAGGCGGCCCACACCGACAGGCTCGCCATGAACAGCCCCAGCAGATAGAAGGTCGAGGTCGGCGAGCCGAAGACCTGCGGGACCTTCACCGACAGCAGATAGACGCCGAGCCCGCCATCGATCGGGGTGTTGGACACGATCGTGGCGAGCACGAACGTGACCGATATGGTCATCAGCGCGAACAGCTCGCCCCGAAGCCTTTGCAGCCGGAAGACGAACCAGCCGACCCCTGCACCGAGCGCGGCCGAGACCAGCGCCGCCGCGGGCAGCGTCAGCAGGAACGGCACGCCCATCTTGGCGGCGAGCGTCGCCGCGGTATAGACGCCCGCCCCGAAGAATGCCGCGTGGCCGAAGCTCCAGTAGCCCGCGAATCCCGACAGGATCGTCCAGCTCGTGGCCAGCGCGACCCAGTGGAATAGCACATAGAGGAAGGCGACGTAGAACGTCGGAAGATCGAGCGCCGGCACGGCGATCAGGACCGCGGCGGCGACCGCCAGCGCGACGAAGCCTGCGATGCGGCGGCCGGTCAGATCCATTTCGGCTTCACGAGCAGAAGGAGGATCAGGACCGAGAACGCCACCAGCGGCGACCAGGCCGGGTTGACGACCGACTGGGTGATCGCCTCGCATACGCCGATCAGGATGCCGCCCAGCAGCGCGCCGAGCGGGTTGCCGAGCCGGCCGATGATCACGATCGCGAATACGACGCCGATCCAGATCCAGATCTCGTTGGGCGCGAGCGAGAAGATCAGGGCGATGAATACCCCTGCGACGGCCGCATACGCCGCGCAGATCCCGGACAGGATGTAGGTGAGCCGGCGGTTGTCGATGCCGAACGCGGTTGCGATCGGCGCATCTTCGGCCGCGGCGCGGAGCGCCTTGCCGAGATAGGTGAAGCGCAGCCCCGCCCAGGTTCCGATTGCGAGCGCCGCGGCGACCGCGGCGGCGATCAGGTTGAGCTTGGGGATGTAAAGCGCGCCGACGTGGAACGACTTGCTGGCCAGCGGCGTCGTGTAGCGGCGAAAGTCGGCCGACCAGATGGTCTGCAGCACAGATTCAACGATGATCGCGAGCGCGAAGGTGATGAGCATCGACGACATCTCGCTCACCCGGAACTTCACGAACACCCAGTGGAGCCCGACGCCGTAGGCGAAGAACACGGGAATGATGATCGCCGCCGCCCACCAGGCGGGTATCGCGTGCGCCGTGCCGAGCCACCAGGTCAGGTAGGCGCCGAGCAGCGCCATCGCGAAATGGCCGATATTGACAAGCTTGAGAAGCCCCCACGACAGCGACAGGCCGAGCGCAAGCAGCCCGTAGAGGCAGCCCGTGAGCACGCCCGTGACCAGGGCCTGGCTGAGAAGGTTCAGCGACGGCATGGGAAAGCCGTCCTCCCCCTAAGAGGGGGAGGCACGGAGGTGAACACGCCCGATATCCCGCCTATTTCACGACGATCGACTTGCCCGGCGTCGCCTTGTCGCGCGGCCAGACGATCACGAACTTCTTGTCCTGGATCTGGCGGATCTGTGTCGCCTCGTGATCGTTGGTGTTGTTCTTGCCGCGGAAGTTGCGCTTGCCCAGGACGCTGTCGATGTCGTGCGTCTTGAGCCACGTGGCCAGCGTCTTGTCGTCGATACTCTTGGTCGCCTTGATCGCGGCGGTCAGAATCTCCCAGGAGTGATAGGCGAAGCCGGACTGCGAATCGATCTCCTGGTAGGGCAGGTTCGCGGCCTTGGCGCGCTCGTGGAACTGCTTGGCGAACGCCGCGATCTTCGGGTTCGACAGGAACGGCTCCACGTTCTCGAGGTTGGTCTGGGACAGGGCGCCCTCGGCGCTCGGGATCAGCGCGATCGACGGGGCGGGATAGAGATAGAGCTGGTTGCGCGGCTTGTAGTCGAGCTTGTTCATCGCCTCGAGCAGCAGGTTGCCCTCCACGCCCAGCGCGCCCATCCACAGGAAGTCGGCATCGGCCGCCTTCACGCGGGCGGCGATCGAGCCGTACTCGCGCGTGCCGAAGTCGTATTCCATGTAGTCCTTGACCACGATGCCGCGCTCCTTGGCCACCTCGCGCGCGCCGTCGGTGTTGTACTTGGCGGACGGGAACTTGGAGGTGACGAAGGTCACCGACTTGATCGGCTTGACGCTCGCATAGGCGTCATAGACCAGCGCCGGCACCGACTTGTCCGGGTTCGGCCCGAACAGAAGCGCGTTGAACTGCCAGTCGTAGGTGGCGAGCGACGGGATGCCCATCGTGTTGTGAATGATCATCTTGTGATAGCGCTGCGCCACGCCGATGGCGGCCAGGATGTTGGCCGTGGCGTACGGGCCCATGATCAGGTCGACCTTGTCGACGGTGATCAGGCGCTCGTAAAGCGTGCGCGCGACGTCGGGCTTGGACTGGTCGTCGAGGAGGACCCACTCGACCTTGCGACCCAGGAGCCCGCCCGCCTTGTTCAGATTTTCGATGAAAATCTCGCCGACGATCTTGTGCACCTGGCCGGTCTGGCCGAGGAACCCGGTCAGCGCCAGCGTCTGGCCGATGCGGATCGGCTTGTCGGACTGGGCGGAGGCGGGCAGCGCCAGCCCCATTCCGACGGCGGCGGCGATGGCGGCAAGGCACGCACGGCGCGTCCACGTACGCAGATAGCTCATAGCTTCCTCCCTATCGACCGGCGTGTTGCTGGCATTGTCCGCCGGTTGCGATCGTGCGCGCCAACAGAGTCCGGCGCCCGGGGCCATTCTACGCTTGCCGCCACGCAAGGTGACAAGCGGATTCTCGCGCCGGAGCCCCAAGCGCGGCTGGTTTCGCCGGTCTGCGTCAGTCCCGCGCGTTCTTGATCAGGTAGCTGGCGAAATCGGCCGGCTTGACGGTGAAGTTGAGGCTCTCCTGGCCGGCCATCGCCTTCTCGACCAGCATCGCGTTCTCGACGCTCTTGGGCTTCACCCGGAAAATGCCGACCGCGCCCTTGAGGCGCGGGTAGTAGCGCGGATCGACCGGCGGCTCCCTCTTCGCCATCCGGTCGATAACCTCGTCCTCGTCGGCCTCGATGGGCTCGGCCTTGACCAGCTTCCAGTCGGTCGCGCCGGCCACCGCCTCCTCGTTCAACGCCGCGATGGCGTCCTTGCCGCTTTCGGCGACGCCCAGCTTGTAGAGGCTCTTGGAGATGCCGACCGTGGCGCCCCAGTCCGACAGCGTCCTCGAAGAGGCGACATAGATCACCGGCATCGGCGCGTCCTGCCCATGGTGGTCCCTTCCCTAACGGGGTCGGCGCGAGCTTGCGCGGGGCGGGTGGCAAGGTCAAGATGCCGCGCCGCGACCGGCGCGCCCGCCAATTGCCTCGTCCTGCGGTTCGCGGCAGACTGCGCCCGCGCGACCGCGCAAACCTTCCTCGGAGGAACCGGCATGTCACGACCCCCGTCCCTGCGCACGGGCCGCGCCCCGGCGGCGGACGTGCCGTGAAGGGCGGGGCCGCGCGCTACCTGCCGCTCCTCCTGATCGCGATCCTGTGGGAGGGCGTCTCGCGGGTCGGGCTGGTGGCGCCCGACGTATTGCCGCCTCTCAGCCAGGTCGCCTCGGCGTGGTTCGCCCTGCTGTTGGACGGCGAAATCGTCCACGGCGCCGCCGCGTCGCTCTACCGCGCCGCCGCGGGGCTCGGCTCGGCCGTCGCCGTCGGGACCGTGATCGGCATCATGATGGCCTCGTCGCGCTCGGCGCTGGTGTTCGTCGGGCCGCTGGTCGAGATGTTCTACCCGGTGCCCAAGTCGGCGCTGATCCCCGTCACCGCGGCGTGGCTCGGCTTCGGCGACGGCTCGAAGATCCTGCTGATCTTCCTCGGCTGCATGCTGCCGGTGACGATCGGTGCGTTCAACGGCGCGCGCGGAACCGACCAGGAGCTTCTGTGGTCGGCGCGCGGCATGGGGGCGAGCCGGCGCGAGGTGCTGTGGGACGTGGTGTTTCCCAGCGCGCTGCCCGAGCTTCTCAATGGCATCCGCACCGCGCTGGCACTGACCTTCGTCCTGCTGGTCGCGTCCGAGCTGATCGTTGCGCGCCAGGGCCTCGGCTACATGATCGGCAATCTCGGCTCGAACGGCGTGTACGACGCCATGTTCGCCGTGGTGCTGACCGTCGCGTTCCTCGGGTTCGCGGCCGACCGCAGCTACCTGCTGCTCGTTCGAAGGGTGATGATGTGGCGGGAGTGATCGCCGAGCGCCGGGTCGAGAAGGTCTCGCCTTTCGCCCGTTTCCTCGAATGGCGAGCGGCACGCTGGGTGTCCCTCATCGGCTTTTTCGCGCTGTGGGAGATCGTCGCCCATTCGGGCACGGTGACCTCATTCCAGCTGCCCTCGCTCGAACTCGTCGCGGCGCGCATCTGGGAGGACACGCTGACCGGCGACATGCCGGTCAATGTCGGGCTTACCCTCTACCGTTCCCTGACCGGCTTCGCGCTGGCCGCGATTCCCGGCATCGCGCTCGGCGTTCTCGTGACACGCGTGGCGCCCATCCGGTGGCTGTTCGACCCGATCATCTCGGTCGGGTTCCCTATGCCCAAGATCGCCTTCATCCCGGTGATCGTGCTCTGGTTCGGCTTCCACGATTTCTCGAAGATCTCGATCGTGGTGTTCGACGCGATCTTCCCGGTGGTGACCGCGACGATCGCCGGCACCCAGGGCGTGGATCGCCATCTCCTGTGGTCGGCGCGCAACCTCGGCGCCAGCGAAAAGGGGCTGCTGTGGGAGATCGTGCTGCCCGCCGCCATGCCGCAGATCCTGACCGGGCTGCAGGTGGCGCTGCCGATCTCGCTGATCGTCGCGATTATCGCCGAGATGAATCTGGGCGGTCAGGGGCTCGGCGGCGGCATGATCACCGCCTTCCGTTTCGCCGACTCGCCCGGGGTGTTCGCCGCCCTGGTCGAGATCGCCATCGCGGGCATCGTCTTGATCAAGCTGATGGCCTGGGTGCGCCGCCGCGTCCTGTCCTGGCACCAGGAGACCCGCCAGGCGGCTCAGGTCTGAGGGGGCTGGCTTGACAAGGCCGGGCCCGGGTCCAATCATGCCGGCCCCATGGCGCCGTTTCCAGGCGCCCTTCCGTGCAGATGGCGATGCCGGCCCCGCCCTCGGGCAGAGGCGCACGGAAAACGATCCGTTCAACGAGTTCAGGGAGGTGCATATGCGTTCGCTGAGATTCTCGCTCGCCGCGTTGACCGCTGCGGCGCTGACCCTCGCCAGCCTGTCCGCGCGGGCGGCCGATCCCGTGAAGATCCGCTTCGGCTGGGCCGTCGTTCCGGCCTCGATGGTGCCGCTCTTCCCCGAGAAGAAGGACATCCTGAAGCATTACGGGAAGTCCTACGTGCTCGAGCCGATCCACTTCCGTGGCACGCCGCAGATGATCACGGCCCAGGCCTCGGGCGACATCGACATCTCGACGCTGGCCTACTCGTCCTTCGCGCTCGCCATCGAGAACGCGAAGCTCGACGATCTGCGCGTCATCGCCGACGAGTTCCAGGACGGCGTGCCGGGCTACTACACCAACTCGTTCGTCGTCCGGAAGGACAGCCCGATCAAGACGATCAAGGACCTGAAGGGCAAGGTCCTGGGCTCGAACGCCGGCGGCAGCGCGGTGGACATCGCGATCCGCGCGATCCTTCGCAAGAACGGCATCGACGACAAGCGCGACGTCAGCTTCGTCGAGGCGCCGCTGCCCACCACCCTGCCCGTCCTGCGCGACAAGAAGGCCGACCTGATGCCGGCGGTTCTGCCCTTCGCGGCGAACCCGAAGCTGTGGGAGGTCGGGCGCACGCTGTTCACTCAGAAGGAGGCGGTCGGCGAGACGCAGATGATCATCTGGGCCTCGCGCCTTCCGTTCCTCACCAAGAACCACCAGGCGATGGTCGACTTCATGGACGACGCGATCCACGCTATGGAGTGGTTCCGCGATCCGAAGAACCACGACGCGACGGTCGAGCTGGTCTCCAAGTTCACCAAGATCCCGAAGCCGGTGTTCGATAGCTGGCTGTTCGTGAAGGGCAAGGACTACTACCGCGATCCCAAGCTCATCCCGAACCTCAAGTCGCTGCAGGCCAACGTCGACCTTCAGGTCCAGCTGGGCTTCCTCAAGAAGCCGCTCGACGTGAACAAGTATTCCGACCTCAGCTACGTCAAGGAGGCCGGCAAGCGCGGCGGCATGTAGCCCGAGCGCCGAAGCGAACGGGGACGGCCGGGTCACACCCGGCCGTTTTCGTTTGTGGCGACCGCAGTCTCGCCCGTGGGAACGCGCACCTGACTCCGTGTCCCGATGGTGGCCGGGGCGCGCGGCGCGGCGCGCGAGGGAACGCGCGGGCCGTCAGCGGCGTCCCTTAAGCGGGCCAGCGGCGCGACCGGCTCACGGCGTGCCTGGCCTCAACTCGAAATCAGCGAGGAATCCCATGATAGTCAGCAAGACGCTACTGCACGCGACGGCGGCCGCCTTGATCGGCCTGTCCGGGGCGGCTTACGCCGCGGGTCCCGATTCCGATTCGGACCGCGGAAGCGCGATGCCCGGCACGAGCGCGGGTACCCCTGGCGAATCCGGTCCGGCCGGCTCTGCCGGGTCCACGCAGGCGATGCCGCCGCAATCGATCGTCGGCCAGGACGTGACGGACGAGAACGGCGACACGATCGGACAGGTCTCGGGCATCTCCGGCGACAATGTGATCGTATCGACCTCGCAGGCCCTCGGGATAGGGGCTCGAGATGTCTCGGTGCCGTGGTCCGAGTTCAAGACCCAGCAAGGCGCCACCGGCAAATCGGCGCTTCAGCTGTCGATGTCGAAGGATGACTTCCGGGGCCTGCCCGCGTTCCAAGGCGGAGCGGGGAACAGCGGCACCGACAGTTCGGGCGGAGCCGGCCAGAGCGGCAGTGATAGCCTGAACGGGCCGGGCGGCAGCAGCCCCGGCGCGCTGGGCGGCAGCCGCGGCACGGGCGGTACCGGTGGTAGCGGTACCGGTGGTGCCGGCGGCGCCGGCAGCAGCGGCGGCGGCGGTGACTGAACTGCCCACGAAGAAGGGCCGGATCTGCGGATCCGGCCCTTTCTCTTTGTCGCGCTACACGAACACGCCGCCGTCGTCGACATTGACGAACTGTCCCGTCATCGCATCGGAGTCGGGCGAGGCGAGGAAGACCAGCGTGCCCACGATGTCCTTCGGGTACATGTCCTCGGCGATCGAGCGGTGCGAGAGGTAGGCCTTGTGCCGCTCCGGGTCGGCGCCGAACTCCTTTTCCGATTGCGGGCTCATGATCAGCCCGTAGGCGATCGTGTTGACGCGGATGCCGTCGGCGCCGAGCTCGCGCGCCATCGCCCGCGTCATCGCCAGGATCGCGCCCTTCGCCGTGACGTAGTGCAGCCGGTTCGGAAGGCCAGAGACCATGGTGGACGAGCCGATATTGATGATCTTGCCGTAGCCGTTGCGCCGCATCTCGGGGATCGCCGCCTTGGCGCACAGGAACGGGCCGCGCACGTTCACCGCCATCAGGTTGTCCCACTCCGAGACGGCGAGCTGGCCGATCGAGACCGGCGGGATGTTCGAGCCGACCGCGGCGTTCGGCACCAGGATGTCGAGCCGGCCGAACGCCTTGACCGTCGCGGCGACCATGTCGCTCACGGATTGCTCGTCGCGCACGTCGACCGGCAGCGCGATAGCCGTCCCGCCCGCTCGCTCGATCTCCGCCACCACCGAGGCGCAGTCCTTCATGTCGGCGCAGGCGACCTTCGCCCCCTCCGCCGCCAGCGCCTTGGCAAAATGCGACCCGAGCGCCGCGCGCACGTCGCCATGCGCCGCCCCGGTCACGATCGCCACCTTGCCGTCCAGCCGCCCCATCGGTCCCTCCCGAGTTTTCCACGCGGATGATATGTCGGCCCCTCATCCTTCGACAGGCTCAGGATGAGGGTCAAATTCAATTCCTCGTCCTGAGCCTGTCGAAGGACGAGGTGACCGTCACCTGCCCTTGCCGGGGACTGGCCCCGCCTATAGTCTGCGCGCATTCCAAGGAGATTGCCCCCTGCGTTACGTCTCGACCCGCGGCACGGCGCGCCCGCTCGGCTTCGAGGAGGCGCTGATCGCCGGCCTCGCGGAAGATGGCGGGCTCTATCTGCCCGAGACCTGGCCGTCTTTGTCGCCCGATGCGCTGCGCGACATGGCCGGTGCGCCCTATGCCGAAATCGCCTGCCAGGTGATTTCACCCTTCGTCGGTGGAGACATCCCGCCCGACCGGCTGGCCGCGATGGTGCAGGACGCCTATGCCGGGTTCGACCACGCGGCCGTCGCGCCGCTGCGCCAGCTCGACGCCGGGCTCTGGCTGCTCGAGCTGTTCCACGGCCCGACCCTCTCCTTCAAGGACTATGCGCTGCAGCTCGTCGGGCGGCTGTTCGACCATGCGCTGGCGCGCCGCGGGGAGCGCGTGACGGTGATCGGCGCGACCTCGGGCGACACCGGCTCGGCCGCCATCGAGGCGCTGCAGGGCAGCCGGCAGGTCGAGGTGTTCATCCTGCACCCGAAGGGACGGGTCAGCGACGTGCAGCGCCGCCAGATGACCACGGTCGACGCGCCCAACATCCACAACATCGCGATCGAGGGCACGTTCGACGACTGCCAGGACCTGGTGAAGGCGATGTTCGCCGACGCCCCGTTCCGCACGCGGCACCGCTTGTCGGCGGTGAACTCGATCAACTGGGCGCGCATCGTCTGCCAGACGGCGTTCTATGTGGTCGCCGCGGTGGCCCTCGGCGCGCCGGACCGGCAGGTCGCCTTCGCCGTGCCGACCGGCAATTTCGGCAACGTGTTCGCGGGCTGGGTGGCACGCAAGATGGGCCTGCCCATTGCGCAGCTCATCATCGGATCGAACCGCAACGACATCCTGACGCGCTTCGTGGAGACCGGCGAGATGCGCATGCGTCCGGTCGAGCCCAGCCTGTCGCCCGCCATGGACATTCAGGTCTCGAGCAATTTCGAGCGGCTGCTGTTCGAGCTCTGGGGCCGCGATGGCGCGCGCGTCGCCAAGACGATGGACAGATTCCGCAAGACCGGCGCCTTCCAGGGCGACAACGCCCTGATCGCCGGCATGCGCGGCGCGTTCGACGCGGCGCGGCTCGATGACGACGCAACGCTCGCCGTCATCCGCGACATCCACGCGACGACCGGCACGCTGGTCGATCCGCATACCGCCATCGGCATCCACGCCGCCCGCGCCCGCCGGCGCGATCCGCGCGTGCCCACGATCTGCATCGCGACGGCCCACCCGGCCAAATTCCCCGACGCGGTCGAAAAGGCCTCGGGCATACGCCCCGACCTGCCCGCACGCCTCGCCGGTCTGTTCGAGCGGCCGGAGCTTTGCGACACGCTGCCGAAAGATCTCGCCGCTGTGAAGAAGCACATCGCCACCCACGCCACATTGAAGGGGGCCGCATGACCGTCGAAACCACGACCTTGGCGAACGGGCTGCGTATCGTCACTGACCACATGCCGCATGTGGAGACGGTCTCGCTCGGCGTGTGGGTCGCGGTCGGGGCGCGGAACGAGCGCGCCGAGAATAACGGCGTGTCGCACTTCCTCGAGCACATGGCGTTCAAGGGCACGAAGACGCGGTCGGCGCGCGCCATCGCCGAGGAAATCGAGGCCGTCGGCGGCCAGCTCAACGCCCACACGTCGCGCGAGATGACCGCCTTCCACGCCACGGTCCTGAAGGCGGATGTCGGCGTGGCCGTCGATATCATCGCCGACATCCTGCAGAACTCGATGTTCGACGAGACCGAGATCGCGCGCGAGCGGGTGGTGATCGCGCAGGAGATCGGCGAGGCGCGCGACGTGCCCGACGACGTGGTGTTCGATTCCTTCCAGATGACCGCGTTCCCGGGCCAGGCGATGGGCTGGCCGATCCTGGGCCCTGAGGAGAACGTCGCCGGCATGCGCCGCACCACCTTGGTCGATTACATGGCAGCGCATTACGGCGCGCCGCGCATGGTGGTATCGGCCGCCGGCAATCTCGGCCATGCCGGCTTCGTCACCGCGGTCGAGCGCGCGTTCGCCGGGCTCGGGCCGGTCGCTGCGAACGGCGTCGAGACAGCGCGCTATTGCGGCGGCGAGACCCGCGCCGCGCGCGATCTCGAGCAGGTGCATCTGGTGGTCGGGTTCGAGGGGCTGCCCTATGCCGATCCCGACTTCTTCGCGCTGTCCGTGATGTCGATGGCGCTCGGCGGCGGCATGTCGTCGCGCCTTTTCCAGGAAATCCGGGAATCGCGCGGCCTCGTCTATTCCGTCTATTCCTTCGCGGCGCCCTACACCGACACCGGGCTGTTCGCGGTCTATGCCGGCACCGGCGAGGAACAGCTTGCCGACCTGGTGCCGCTCCTCTGTGGCGAGATGGCGAAGGCCGCCGACGGCATGACGGAGCCCGAGCTCGCCCGTGCGCGTGCCCAGCTCAAGGCCGGCATGCTGATGTCACTCGAAAGCAGTTCGGCGCGGTGCGAGCAGATCGCCCGCCAGCTCCAGGTGTTCGGGCGCGTGCTCGACATTTCCGAGATCGTCGGAAAGATCGACGCCGTGGACGCCGCCGCCGTCACCCGCGTCGCAAGGCGCATCTTCTCCGGCAAGCCGTCGCTCTCGGCGCTCGGTCCGGTCGCGTCGCTGGAGAGCTACGACTCCATAGCCAAGCGGTTCGGGTAGGGCGTCAGACGAAAACGATCTGGCCGTCGGGCGCGCAATCCGCGAGGAACGTCACCAGCCCGGTTTCCTCGATGTCGAGGTCGCCGCGCAGATCGGCCGCGTTGAGACGCGTCTCGATCAGGCCCGCCTCGCAGACCATGAACTTCGCGCCGAGCGAGGCAAGCGCCTGGATCATCTCCTCGTCGCGCGGGTCGGCGAAGGGAACCGCCAGCGAATGGATCGCCTCCATGGTGAAGAACAGCGTCACCGCCTTGCCGATGGAGATGGCGGCCGCGCCCATCATCAGCGCGTAGCGCACGCGCGCAGCCTCGCCCGAATGGATGACGATCGAGAGCTTGGCCGGCGCCGGCACGTTACCCCGCCGCGGCCATGTGGCCGGCGAGGTCGCGGATGGTGGGCGCGTCGCCGCAGAGCGGGCAGGCGGAATCGCGCGGCAGGCGCATCTTGCGGAACGTGACCGACAGCGCGTCGTAGATCAGCAGCGAACCGGCCATCGACTCGCCGATGCCCATGATCTCCTTCAGCACCTCGACCGCCTGGATCGAGCCGACGGCCCCGGCCAGCGCGCCGAACACCCCGCCCTCGGAACAGGACGGCACCAGGCCGGGCGGCGGCGGCTCGCGGTACAGGCAGCGATAGCAGGGGTAGTCGCGCCCGAGATGCGACTTGAACGTGGCCACCTGGCCCTCGAAGCGCAGGATTGCGGCGGAGACCAACGTGCGCTTGCCGAAATGGCACGCGTCGTTCAGCAGGAACCGCGTCTCGAAATTGTCCGATCCGTCGGCGACGATGTCGTAGCCCTCGATCAGCCGCGCCACGTTGCCCGCGTTCAGCCGCTCGCGATGTGGCACCAGCGTGACCTCGGGATTGATCGCGGCCACGGCCTCGCGCGCGCTCTCGACCTTCGGCCGGCCGATGTCCTTCGTCGCGTGGATCACCTGGCGCTGCAGGTTCGACAGCGCGACCGTGTCGTCGTCGACGACCCCGATGCGCCCGACGCCGGCCGCCGCGAGATAGAGGATCAGCGGCGCGCCGAGCCCGCCCGCGCCCAGGACAAGCACGCTCGCCTGCATCAGCTTGGCCTGGCCGATCCCGCCGACCTCGGGCAGGACGATGTGGCGCGCATAGCGCTCGAGCTGGGCGTCGGTGAAATCGGTCATGTCGTGCGCCCCGTGGAGCCGAACCCGCCCTCGCCGCGCGCCGTCTCGGGCAGCGTCTCGGTCTCGCGCCAGGCGAGCCGCGCGACGGGCGCCACGATCATCTGGGCGATGCGCATGCCGCGCGCGACGGTGAACGGCGCGTCGCCGAGATTGACCAGGATCACCTTCACCTCGCCGCGATAATCGGCATCGATCGTGCCGGGCGCGTTCAGCACCGTCACGCCGTCGCGCGCGGCAAGGCCCGAACGCGGCCGGACCTGCGCCTCGTACCCTTCGGGCAGCGCGATGGCGAGCCCGGTGGGGATCAGCGCGCGCGCGCCGGGCGCGAGCAGGACGTCCGCCTCGACCGCCGCCATCAGGTCGAGCCCGGCCGCGTGCGCGGTCTCGTATTCCGGCAGCTTCAGCCCGTTCCCGTGGGGCAGGCGGCGGACAGCGACGGGAACCGCGTTCACCGCGCCGGCCCGAGCTGGTCGGCGATGCGGAGTGCGAGGCGGCGCGCGACCTCGGTCTTCGGCAGGCGCGGCCAGGGCTCGATTCCCGCCTCGGTGACGATGCGGACGGCGTTGTCGTCGCCGCCCATCGCCCCACCCGCCTCCGAGACGTCGTTGGCGACGATCCAGTCGCAGCCCTTTTTCGCCAGCTTGGCGCGGGCATTGCGGTCCAGATCGTCGGTCTCGGCGGCGAACCCCACGACCAGGCGCGGGCGCGCATTCCCGGCGGCGGACAGCGTCGCCAGGATGTCCGGGTTTTCCGTCAGCTCGATCGCGGCCGGCGCCTTGCCGTTCTTCTTCACCTTGCGCGATGCGGCCTTGGCCGGGCGCCAGTCGGCGACGGCGGCGGCACAGACTGCCACGTCGACCGGCAGCGCGGCTTGGCAGGCCGCGAGCATTTCCGCCGCTGTCACGACGCGCACGACGGCGACGCCCGCCGGATCGCGCTCGGCGGTCGGGCCGGTGACGAGGGTCGTGTCCGCCCCCATCGCGGCCAGCGCGGCCGCGACGGCGTGGCCCTGCTTGCCGGACGAGCGATTGGCGAGATAGCGCACCGGGTCGACCGGCTCGTGCGTCGGGCCGCTGGTGACCAGCGCCTTGCGTCCGGCGAGGCGCGCGCCACCGCGGAAATGATCCTCGATCGCGGCGACGATCTCGTCCGGCTCGACCATGCGGCCGGGCCCGAACTCGCCGCAGGCCATCGCCCCATCGACGGGCCCGATCACGGCGACGCCGCGCGCCGCGAGCGTCACCATGTTGGCCTGGGTCGCCGCGTGCTCCCACATCCGAACGTTCATCGCCGGGGCGACCATCACCTTCTTGTCCGTGGCGAGCAGCGCGGTCGCCGCCAGGTCGTCGGCGATGCCGCCCGCCATGCGTGCCATCAGATCGGCCGTCGCCGGCGCGACGACCATGAGGTCGGCCGAGCGCGACAGCTCGATATGGCCCATCTCGGATTCGTCGGTCAGCGAGAACAGGTCGGTATAGACCTTGTCGCCCGACAGCGAGGCGACCGAGAGCGGCGTCACGAACTCCGCCCCGGCGCGGGTCAGGATGCAGCGCACCGCGGCGCCGCGCTCGCGCAGACGGCGAATCAGTTCCAGCGATTTGTAGGCCGCGATCCCCCCGGCGATGACCAGAAGGATTCGCTTGCCCGCCAGCGTCGTCCCCGAAACGGGTGCCATGGAATGCCCTTCGGCCGCAGGGCCGCCCCGGCCCGCTGGTAACCTAATGATCCGGCCCCGCCCCGGCAAGGCAGGGCGGCGAACGGTGCGGTCCGCCGCACCCCACCCTTGCGCGATTGGGGGCGTTTCAACTTGGCGCTAAACCCCTAAAATACCACTTCTTACGCCATGGACGCCGCATCCCCCGACAAGGCCGAGACCGCGACGCGCCCGCCCCCGGCGGGGCGCGGCTACTCGCTGGCCATCCCGCTTCTGGTGGCATGCGCGCTGTTCATGCAGAACCTCGATTCGACGGTGATCACCACCGCCCTGCCCGACATCGCGCGATCGATGGGCGAGGCGCCGCTGCGGCTCAACCTGGCGATCACCTCCTACCTTCTGTCGCTCGCCATCTTCATCCCGATCAGCGCCTGGCTGGCCGACCGGTTCGGGGCGCGCAACGTGTTCGGGGCGGCGATCGCGGTATTCACCATCGGCTCGATCGCCTGCGGCCTGTCGGGCTCGCTGGGCCAGCTCGTCGCGGCCCGGATCGTGCAAGGAGTGGGCGGCGCCATGATGGTGCCGGTCGGGCGCGGCGTCATGCTGGGCGTCGTGCCAAAGGCGGAGATGGTCAAGGTGATGGCGTTCCTGACCATGCCGGGCCTGCTGGGTCCGGTGGTCGGGCCCCCGCTCGGCGGGTTCTTCGCCACCTACATGTCCTGGCGCTGGATCTTTTTCATCAACGTGCCGATGGGCGTGATCGGCGCGGTGCTGGTGTTGCTACTGATTCCGAACACGCGGGTGAAGGAGGTCGAACGGCTCGACGTGCTGGGATTCGTGGTGGTCGGGCTCGGGCTTGCGGGGGTGATGTTCGGCTTCGAGACGCTGGGCCGCGGCATGGTGCCTCAATGGGTGACAGCGGCTCTGCTGGCGGGTGGCGGAGCGCTGACCGCGTTCTATGTAATCCATGCCCGGCGCGCGACCGCTCCCATCATCGACCTCCGCCTGCTGCAGATCCCGACCTTCCGGGCAGCCATCGCCGGCGGGTTCGCGTTCCGCATTGCGGCGGGGGCGCTGCCGTTCCTGCTGCCGCTGATGCTGCAGCTCGCCTTCGGTATGTCGGCCCTGGGATCGGGGCTGATCACGCTGGCGACCGCGGTGGGTGCGCTCTCGATGCGAGTGATCGCCGTACCGATCCTGCGCTGGAAGGGCTTCCGCAATATCCTGCTCATCAACGGCGTGATCTGCGCCCTGTTCTATATCGGCTTCGCCGCCTTCGATGCCGACACCCCTCACGCCGTGATCTTCATCGTCCTGCTGGCCAGCGGGTTCTTCCGTTCGCTCCAGCTCACCTCCACGAACACGCTCGGCTATTCCGACATCCCGCAGCCCAAGCTCAGCCGATCCTCATCCTTCGCCAGCATGTCGCAACAGCTTTCGATGACCGTCGGCGTCGGGTTCGGCGCGCTCGTGCTGCACCTGGCCCTCGGGCTGCGCGGCGGGGCACAGCTCGCGACCCAGGATTTCCTGCCCGCGTTCCTGATCCTCGGTGCGGTTTCGCTGCTTTCGACCCTGGCCTACCGTCCGCTGGCACGCAGCGCCGGCGCCGCGGTTTCGGGCCATCAGGGGGCATAGGTTCGCCGGAACGGCGCCGCCTTGCCCTCGGTCGTACCGTGGCGTTATAGACGGCGCGCGGGCGAAAGCGGGCGTTTACGCAATTGAAAGCGCTTGGCGGCAAGGCTTGCCGTGCGGCGGTCGCAGATCACACTTGGCCGCGCACCGAGGAGCGAAGGTCGAATGGCACGGACGCGCATGAATATCCTGTTTTGCTGCGACGAGAACTACGTCCAGCACGTGACCGTCTGCATGACGTCGCTTGCCATCAACAATTCGGCCTCGGACCTGAACATCGCCTGCGTGGTCCGCGAACTCACGCCCGCGAGCCGCAGGAAGATCGAGGAAAGCCTGGCGCGCTTCCCCAACGTCACGCTGCGCCTCGAGGAGCCGAAACCGATCGACGAATCCGCGTTTCCCGTTCGCGTGCACTACACGGTCGATACCTATCGGCGCTTCTGGATCCGCGACTACTTCCCGAACGAGGAGAAGGCGCTGTACCTTGACCCCGACATGGTCGTGCACGACGACCTTCGGGCGCTGTGGGACACGGACCTGACCGGGTCCGTCTTTGCCGCCGTTCCCATTCCGGGATCCGACCGGCCCGGCTGGTTCCGCATGCCGGAAGGCACGCTCTACTGCAACACCGGCACCATCCTGTTCAACCTGCCGGAATGGGACAAGTCGGGCTGCCCGCAGGCCCTGATCGAATTTACCGCGCGCCACGGCCACTTCCTGCGCGATGCCGACCAGGACTCGTTCAACCTCCTGCTCGCGGGACGCTGGAAGCCGCTCGAGGGCCGCTACAACATGATGCCGTTCCGGTTCCGCGATCCCAAGACCCCGCCCGAATTCGTAAGCTCGCCGGCCGTCATCCACTTCTCGGGCGGCAACAAGCCATGGAAATACGGCAGCAATACCCCGGCGAAGGCGCTCTACTGGCACTATCTGAAGGAAACGCCGTTCCGCGACTATGTCGAGCCGGATCGCACCCTCCCGAACATCGTTCGCCACACCCTCTCCCGCCTGATCCCGCCGCGGCTCAAGGACCTCCTCCGCGGCTCCGGCGCGCCGTCGACCGCGCACCTCCCGCCACGGCCCGAGGCGCAGCTCCGGTAGACGGCGCGCGCCCGTCCGACTCCCGCGTTTACCCTTGCCGACGCCGGCGCTATCATCATTGCGCCGGACGGCTCGACCGTCCGGCCAACCGGGGAGGATAGCCATGCCGCGACTTCTGATTGTCGTGATCGCAGCGCTTGCCATGCTGTCGAGCGTCGCGCCGAACGCGCACGCCGCCGCCAAGGGCAAGAAGATCGCACTCCTGATGGGTCCGCTGCAGGACCGGTATCTGGGCACCTACCACAAGGGCTTCGTCGCCGCGGCGAAACGTCAGGGCTTCAAGGTCACCTCGTTCACAACGCCGTTCGATGCCGCCTTGCAGGCCCAGCAGATGGACGACGCGATCGCCCGCAAGTTCGATGCCATCGCGCTGCAGCCGATCTCGGACCACGCGATTATCCCGGCGCTGCAGCGCGCCAAGCAGGCGAAGATCCCGGTCTTCCTCGCCATCGTGCCGATCGAGCACGATTACGACCTCTATGTCTCCTATATCGGCCAGGACCAGCGCGCGATCGCCCGCAGCTCGGCCGACGCCATCGGCATGGCGCTGACCTCGCAGGGCCGCAAGGGCGGCAAGCTGGCGCTGATCACCGGGGTCATGGCGGAAGGGGTCGCGCCCATCCGCGCCGCCGCCATCGACAAGGAGATCAAGGAGAAGTTCCCGACGATCAAGATCGTCGCCCAGGAAGACGGCAAGTGGAGCCCACCGCTGACCGAGAAGATCGCCGGCCAGCTCTTCGCACGCTTCGCCTCGCAGGGCGGGCTCGACGCGCTCTACGGCATGAACGACCCGCAGGCCGCAGCCATCGTCCAGGCCGCCCAGTCCGCGAACGTCAAGCTGGGCACCGCGCCGGGCGAGCTGGTGATCGCCGGCGGCAACTGCTCGGGCGAGGGCATCCGCTATATCCGGGAAGGCAAGATGTACACCACCAACTACGCCCCGCCGGCGCCCGAGGCGGCGGCACTCGCGAAGGCGATGGCGGACTATTTCGATACCGGCAAGGCGCCCGGGAAGCAGGTCTATCGCAAGACCTTCGCCATCACCAAGGCGAACGTCGAGAAGTACGCCAAGGCCTGCAACTTCTGACGCGCATAGCGCGGAGAGGCCGCCCCCTCACCCTGTCCCTCTCTCGCGGGGAGAGGGAACGCGCGTCGACACTCGGCAAAACTGACTGCGCCTCTGCCGGCGGTGAGAACAACGGGCGTTTCAGCAGGGGCCCCTCTCCCCGCGGGAGAGGGATGGGGTGAGGGGATGGCGCCAGGAATCGCGCACGATGTCGAAAATCGGGCGAGCCGCACCCCCGTTCTCGCGGTCGAGAACCTCTCCAAGCGGTTCGGCGCGGTCCAGGCGCTCGACGATGTATCGCTCGCCGTCGGCGCGGGCGAGATCCGGGCCATCTGCGGCGAGAACGGCGCCGGCAAATCGACCCTGGTGAAGATCCTGACCGGCGTCTACACGCCGGACGCCGGGCACGTCCTGATCGACGGCGCGCCCGTCTCCATCGCACACCCCTCGCAGGCCCAGGCCCTCGGCCTCGCGCTGGTGGCGCAGGAACTCTCGCTCGTCCCCGAACTTTCCGTGCACGACAATATATGGCTCGGCAACGCCCGCGTGCCGCTGTTCCACAAGCGCCGCCGCTTCCGCGACGAATCGCGCCGGGTGCTGGAGATGCTCGGGCTCGGCCATGTCGCGCTCGACACGCCGGTGCGCGCGCTCGGCATCGGCGAGCGCCAGCTCGTCGAGATCGCCCGCATGCTGGCGCGCGACGCGCGCGTGCTGATCCTGGACGAGCCGACGGCAACGCTCACCGACCGCGACATCGCCCGCATCTTCGCCGCGCTACGCGCGCTCAAGGAAGAGGGCCGCTCGATCATCTACATCACCCACAGGCTGGGCGAGGTATTCGAGATCTGCGATTCGGTGACCGTGCTGCGCAATGGTGCGCCGATCGGAACCTGGCCCGCGCGGGAGATCGACCGCGCCCGGCTGATCGAGGCCATGCTCGGCCGCGCGCTGGGCGAGATGTATCCCGAGGCGGGGGTGGGCGCGGGCGAAGCGATGCTGAGCGTGCGCGGCCTCGCCATTCCGGGCATCGTCGCCGGCTTCGACCTCGAGGCGCCGCGGGGGCGCATCGTCTGCCTCGCCGGCCAGATCGGCTCGGGCGCGGCCGAGGTGGTGCGCGCGCTCGCGGGTCTCGCGCACGACGCGACCGGCGAGGTGACGGTCGCGGGACGGCGACTCGCCCTCGGCTCGGCTCCCCGCGCCGTCGCCGCCAACGTCCGGTTTATCTCCGAGGACCGGGCCGAGGAGAGCGTATTCCTGCGCCTGCGCACCCGGGACAACCTGGTCGCGACCCGCCTCGCCGAGCACGCCCGCCACGGGCTCCTGTCCTGGCCGAAGCTGCACGCGACCGCCGAGGCTCTCGCCCGACGCGTCGGCGTCGACACCGCGCGGCTCGCGGCGCTCACCGAGGAGCTTTCGGGCGGCAACCAGCAGAAGGTCGCGTTCGGGCGCTCGATCCGCGACGACGAACCCGGCGTGCTGCTGATGAACGAGCCGACGCGCGGCGTCGATGTCGGCGCGCGGGCGGACATCTACGAGATGATGCGCGGGTTCTGCGGGCTCGGCTACGCGCTGGTGATGACCACCACCGATCTCGAGGAGGCGCTGGGCATCGCCGACACGATCGTCACCATGTATCGCGGCCGGGTGGTGAACCGCTACGCCCGCGCCGACGCCACCATGCACGCCATCCTCGCCGACATCACCCATCCGGAGGCGGCGTGAGCGCGATCGGTCAGCCCTGGCGCGCGGACCCCCCGCCCTGTCCCTCCCCCTCAAGGGGGGAGGGGACGTCGGGTCGGCGGTCCACCTTTGCCACTTGCGTGCTGCCCGCCATCACCGCAAGGGCCGGCGCGTTCGTCCCCTCCCCCCTTGAGGGGGAGGGTTGGGGTGGGGGGTCGGCCTTCCGATGACGTCGCTCACCGGTCCGAGGCCGAACAACGGCGGCATTCGCCTGTCCACCGCCCTGGCCGCCGCGCGCTGGGTTGGGCTTGCCGCGATCCTCGCGATCGCCGCCGCCTCGCCGGGCTTCACCTCGATGGTCAGCCTGCTGAGCCTGGTCAGCGAGATCTCCTGGGTGGGGCTGGTCGCGGTGGGGATGAGCTTCATCACGATCAGCGGCAACATCATGAGCTTCTGCATGGCGGCGACGATGGCCACCTCCTCGGTGGTGTTCATCGCGACGCTCGGCTGGGGCGTGTGGCCGGCCTTCGCGGCGACGATCCTGTTCGGGATCGTCGTGCAGGGCGTGCAGGGCGCGATCATCGGATGGTTCCGCGCCAACCCGATCATCGTCTCGATGGCCGGGCTCGCGCTGCTGGTCGGCGGCGCGAACGTCGCGACCGGCGGCACCGGCGTGTTCGCCGAGGGCGAGGCCTATCGCATCCTCAAGGGCAAGATCGGCCCGCTGCCCATCGAGTTCGTGTTCTTCGTGATCCTCGCCCTCGCCGGACAGGCGCTTCTGGCCTTCACCCGCTTCGGGCGCGAGGTCTACATGGTCGGCAGCAATCTGCGCGCGGCTGAGGCCGCCGGCATCCGCACGGCGCGCGTGACGGCACTGTGCTACGCCTTCGCAGGCGTCGCGGCCGCCGCGGCCGGCATCCTGATCGCCGCGCGCTATGGCGAGAGCCATCTCGACCTCGATATCGGCTACGACTACCAGGCGATCGCGGGAATCCTGGTCGGCGGCATTGCGATCGAGGGCGGATCGGGCTCGGTCGCGCGCGCCTGCGCCGGGGTGGTGGTGATCGCGCTAATCTCGTCGCTCCTGATCTTCCATGGCTTCTCGACGGCCTTGCAGGCGCTGGTGGTGGGCGTCGCCGTGCTCGGCGTGGTGATGCTCCAGGGCCTCGCGCGGGGGCGATGATGCGCGCGTTCCTCGCCAGCATCGCCCGCCCGCTCGCGATCCTCGCCGTGACGGTCGCGGTGTTCGCCTTCGCCGCCGAGGAGGAAGGCGCGACCGTCCTCGACACCATCACGCTGTTCTCGGCGCTTCAGGTGTTCGCCAATTACGGGCTGATCGCGCTGGGCGTGGGGCTTACCATGCTGATCCGCGAGTTCGATATCTCGGTCGGCGGCATGATGAGCCTTGCCGGCGTGATCGCAGTCATGACCGGCGGCGCGAGCCCGTGGGTGGGCGTCGCCTGCGCGATCGCCGCCGGGCTCGGCGGCGGGCTGTTCCAGGGTTGGGTGATGGTGCGGCTGCGGCTTTCCTCGGTGCCGGTGGCGCTCGGCGGGCTGCTTACCTTCTCCGGACTCGCCTACGTCATCACGAACAATTCGACGATTGTATATGCCCGACGCGACGTGGCCGCTCTGGTCAACGCGCCCATTTCCGAAATCCTGTCGATCCGCTCCATCGTTGCGCTCGGCATCTTCCTCGCGATCGCCGTCGTCTTCGTGTTCACCCGCATCGGGCGCGACATGGTGGCTGTCGGCAGCGACCGGCGCGCGGCGCGCATCGCGGGCGTCGACACCGACGGGGTGCTGATCGGGACCTTCATGCTGTCGGGAGCCTTGGCGGCGCTTTCGGGGGCGCTGCTCAGCTTTTCGCTCGCCACCGCCTCGCCCGTGGCGCTTTCCGACGCGCTGATCCCGGCGGTCGCGGCGGCGATCATCGGCGGGGTGTCGCTCGCCGGCGGGCGCGGCAACCCGGTCGGCATGCTGGCCGGCGTGCTGGTGCTGTGCATGCTGTGGTCGGGCCTCAACGCGCTCAGTATGGAGGCGCCGGTGCGCGACGTGCTGACCGGCGGCGTGCTGCTGCTGGTGGGCGTGCTTGACGCGCCCTACCTCGCCCGCCGGATCGGCGCGGTACGACGCCGCATCGCCCGCACCCCCGGTTGACCGGCCGCGGCCGGACGGGCCAACATCGCGAAAAGGGAGCATCCCATGGCCACTGACACGAGACGCGAGGCGCTGCGCCAGTCGCGGAACCCGCTGTTCAACGACCGCAAGCTCAAGCTCGGCACGTTCGGCTCGAACCTCGAATATGGCTGCGCCATCTCCACCGTGGACGGTACGCTGAAGGCCGACTGGCCGTCCACCCTGGCCGTCTCGCAGCTCGCCGACGAGATGGGATTCGAGGCGCTGGTGCCGGTCGGGCGCTGGCGCGGCTTCGGCGGGGAAACCAACTTCAACGGGCCGGGCTTCGAGACCTATAGCTGGGCCGCGGGCATCGGCGCGTTGACGAAGAATTCCTGCGTGTTCTCCACCTCGCACGTGCCGACGGTGCACCCGATCATGGCGGCCAAGCAGGCGACCACGATCGACCACATCACCGGCGGGCGCTACGCGCTGAACATCGTCACCGGCTGGCACAAGCCCGAGATCGAGATGTTCGGCGCGCCGCTGATCGACCACGACACGCGCTACGACATCGCGGTCGAATGGCTCGACGTCATCAAGCGTCTGTGGACCGCGGAGGAGGAGTTCGATTTCGACGGCAAGTGGTTCCAGATCAAGAAAGGCTATCTGGAGCCCAAGCCGATCCAGAAACCCTACCCTCCGGTGATGAATGCCGGCGGCTCGGAGAAGGGCCGCCACTACGCGGCGAAATACTGCGACGTGGCGTTCGTGGTGCTCGACACGCATGAGTTCGAGGGCGCCAAGGCGCGCGTCGACGCCTATCGCGACCTCGCCCGCAAGGAGTATGGCCGCGAGATCGAGGTATGGAGCTACGCCTACGTCTATCAGGGCGAGACCGAGAAGGCCGCGAAGGACTATTTCGACCTGGTGGTCCATCAGCACGGCGATATCGAGGCCGCGACCAACCTGGTCGAGACCATGGGCATCAACGCCCAGACCTTCCCGCCCGGCGTGCTCGACGCGATGAAAATCCATTTCATGGCGGGCTGGGGCGGCTATCCGCTGATCGGCACGCCGGAGCAGATCGTCGACGGGCTCAAGACCATGTCGAAGCTCGGGCTCGACGGCACGCTTCTGTCCTGGCCGCGCTATATCGACGACATGCGATGGTTCCAGAAGCACGTCATGCCGCTCATCGAACAGTCGGGGCTCCGATGACCGAGAACCGCCAAAGCCGCGCGCGCTATTCGCCGATCGTCGACCGCAAGCCGTGGCGCCTGCCCGACGGTGCGCGCGTCGCTGTGTGGGTGATCCCCAACATCGAGCATTTCCTGATCGACCGGCCGTCGACCTCGATCACCGCCGTCACCGCGCAGTTCGTGCCGGACGTGCTGAACCATTCCTGGCGCGAGTTCGGCGTGCGGGTCGGGATATGGCGGCTGATGGAGCTGATGGAAAGGATGGGGATCAGGGGCACCGTTGCACTCAACTCCGACGTCTGCGCCAACTATCCGCGCATCATCCAGGAGGGCAACCGGCTCGGCTGGGAATGGATGGGCCACGGGCTCAACAACTCGTCGCTGCTGACCGGCTTCGGGTCGGAGGACGAGGAGCGCGCCGTCATCCGCGAGGTGCGCGACACGATCGCGAAGGGCACCGGCACGCGCCCGCGCGGCTGGCTGGGCCCCGCGCTGACCGAGACGTTCGCGACGCCGGACCTGCTGGCCGAGGAAGGGTTCGAGTATGTCGGCGACTGGGTGAACGACGAGCAGCCCTACCGCCTCAACGTGCGGAAGGGCGCGCTGTTCTCGATCCCCTACTCGATCGAGATCAACGACATCCCCGCCTTCCTGGATTCGCGGCGCTCGGCCGACGAGTTCCAGCGCATGATCACCGACCAGTTCGACGTGCTGTACGAGGACGGGGCGCGCCAGCCGCGCGTCATGGCCATCGCGCTGCACCCATTCCTGATCGGCCACGCCTTCCGCATCCGCGCGCTGGAGCGGGCGCTCGCCTATATCCGCGCCCGGCCGCAAGTCTGGTTCGCGACCGGCGGCGAGATCGTCGACTGGTACAAGAAAACGGCCAACGATGGCTGAGATAAAGGCACAGGGCCTGTTCGACCTGACTGGAAAGACCTGCCTCGTCACCGGTGCGGGCAGCGGGCTGGGCCGCGCCTTCGCCGAGGGGTTTGCGGCCTACGGCGCCGAGGTGCTGTGCGCCGACCGCGACGAGGAGGGCGCCGCCGAGACGGTGCTGCTGATCGGCGAGTTGGGTGGCGCGGCGCGCGCCCTCCATGTCGACGTGGCCGACGCGTCGTCGGTCGCCAAGATGGCCGCGGCTGCGGGCAAGCGCATCGACGTGCTGGTCAACAATGCCGGCATCGCGACGCCGGCCAAGCGCATGCACGAGATCCCGATCGAGGACTGGCAGCGGCTGATCGGCATCAACCTGACCGGCGTCTATCTCTGCTCGCGCGCTGTCGTGCCGGTGATGATGGCGGGCGGCGGCGGATCGATCATCAACATCGCCTCGATCCTCGGGCTCGCCGGCCATTATCCCGGCTTCGCCATGGTGACCTCGAGCTACGCCGCGGCGAAGGCCGGTGTGATCGGCTTCACCCGCCAGGTCGCGCTCGAATACGCGAAGGACGGGATACGCTGCAACGCGATCGCACCGGGCTGGCACGGCGGCACGAAGCTCGGCAACGCCACCAAGGCGGGCATGAACAACGAGACGATGGCGAAGTTCGAGGACTGCATCGTCACCGACACGCCGATGGGACGGCGCGGCACGCCGGACGAGCTTCAGGGGCTCGCCATCTACCTCGCCTCGGGCGCGTCGTCCTACGTCACCGGCCAAGTCTTCACCCAGGACGGCGGCTGGACCGCAAGGTAAGGCTCTCAGCCTTTTTGCCGCGCGAGGATGTCGGCGTATTCGCGGCCGCGCTTGACGTAGTGCGAAGCGATCTCGCGGCCATAGACGATCTCGTCCTCACCCATGTCGCGCATCTTGCGCGCCGGCCGGCCGGCCCACATCTCGCCCGACTTGACGACCTTGCCGGGCGTGACCAGCGATCCCGCCGCCACCATCGCGCCGGTCTCGACCACGCATTCGTCGAGCAGGGTGGCGCCCATCCCGACGAACGCGCCGTCCTGCAAGGTGCAGGCATGCAGCAGCACCATGTGGCCGACCGTCACGTCGGCGCCGATGAAGGTGCCCTGCACGCCCGACGAGACATGGATGATCGAGCCATCCTGGATGTTGGTGCGCGCGCCGATGCGGATCGGCTCGTCGTCGCCGCGCACGATGACGCCGAACCACAGGCTCGCATCCTCGGCGAGCTCGACGTCGCCGATCACCGTCGCGTTCGGCGCGACGAACGCGGTGCGATGGATCAGCGGCGTATGGTTGCCGTAAGGCAGGATCAGCCCGGTCACGGGAGCATTCTCATGGGAACAGGGGCTCCTGCTCGAGAGCGGTGGTCTCGGGAAGTCCGTACATCGCGTTCATGTTCTGCACGGCCTGGCCCGAGGCGCCCTTGACCAGATTGTCGATCACCGAAACCAGGATCGCGCGGCCGGGCAGCCGGTCGGCGAACACGCCGATCAGGCAGTGGTTCGAGCCGCGCACGTGGCGCGTCGCGGGCGCCATGCCGTCGGGCACGACGCGCACGAACGGCTCGCTCGCGTAGCGCTTCGCGATCGCGTCGCGCAGGTCGGAGGCGGCGGCGCCGTTGGCGAGCCGGACATAGATGGTCGAGAGAATGCCCCGGTTCATCGGCATCAAATGCGGCGTGAAGGCGACCCGCACTTCGGCGCCCGCGGCGCGCGTCAGCTCCTGCTCGATCTCGGGCGTATGGCGGTGGCGCGCGACGCCGTAGGCGTTGATCCCCTCCGACACCTCGGAGAACAGCATCTCCTCCTTGGCCGCGCGGCCGGCGCCGGTCATGCCGGACTTGGAATCGACGATGATCTCGCCGGTCTCGACAGCGCCCGCCTCGATCAGCGGAAACAGCGGCAGGATCGCCGACGTCGGATAGCAGCCCGGGTTGGCGACCAGCCGCGCCTTGGCGACCGCCTCGCGCGCCAGCTCGGTGACGCCATAGACCGCGGTCTTCTGCAGATCGGGCGCGTGGTGCTCGTGGCCGTACCATTCGGCATAGCTCGCCGGATCGGTCAGGCGGAAATCGGCCGAAAGATCGACCACGCGCAGATGGTCCGGCAGGCCCGCGATCACGCGCTGCGTCTCGCCGTGCGGCAGGCAGCAGAATACGAGGTCGATGGCGCCGTAATCGACCGCGTCGATCTTGACGAGGTCGGGCAGGCCGCGCCCGCCGAGATGCGGGAAGACGGCGGCGTAGGGCTTGCCGGCGTGGCGGTCGGCGGTCAGGGCGCGAAGCTCGACCGAGGGATGATGTAGCAAGAGCCTGACCAGCTCGGCACCGGTATAGCCGCTGGCGCCGAGAATGGCCGTCCGGATGCTGTTCGGTTTCGTGTTCATCGCGTCGTGCCCAAAATAGTCGGTTCATGCCGGAAATGAAACGGGCGCCCCGCCGAAGCGGGACGCCCGTTTCTGGAAACAATGGCGTCGCGCGTCAGCGCTTGGAGAACTGGAAGCTGCGTCGCGCCTTGGGCTTGCCGTACTTCTTGCGCTCGACCACGCGCGGATCGCGGGTGAGGAAGCCGGCCTTCTTCAGGACCGACCGCAAGGATGGATCGTGGAGCGTAAGCGCGCGCGAGATGCCGTGGCGCACCGCGCCGGCCTGGCCCGACAGCCCGCCGCCGGTCACCGTGCAGTATACGTCGTACTGGCTGTCGCGATTGACGATCAGGAAGGGCTGGTTGATCAGCATGCGCAAGGTCGGGCGGGCGAAATACACCTCGCTCTCGCGGCCATTGACGGTGACCTTGCCCTTGCCCGGCATCACCCAGACGCGGGCGACCGCGTCCTTGCGGCGGCCGGTGGCGTAGGACCGGCCCTTGGAGTCCACCTTGCGCTCATGGACGGGCGCCAAAGCGGCGCCGAATTCGGTGGCCATCTCAGGCGCTCCTTCTGTTCTTCGGGTTCATGGCGCCGATATCGAGCGACTCGGGCTGCTGGGCCGTGTGCGGATGCTCAGGCCCGGCATAGACGTGCAGCTTCTTCATTACGGCGCGGCCCAAATTGTTGCGCGGCACCATGCGCTCGACCGCCTTTGTGATCAGCCGGTCGGGGTGCGCCCCTTCCAGGGTCGCGCGGGCCGTGCGGCCCTTGATGCCGCCCGGATGGCCGGTGTGCCAGTAGAACACCTTGTCGTCGTACTTGTGGCCGGTCAGCCGCACCTTCTCGGCGTTGACCACGATCACGTTGTCGCCGCAATCGACGTGCGGCGTGAAGATGGGCTTGTGCTTGCCGCGCAGCCGCATCGCGACCAGGCTGGCGAGACGCCCGAGCACCAGCCCGTCGGCATCGATCACCACCCATTTTCGGGTCACGTCGGTGGCCTTGGCGGAATAGGTTTTCATCTCTCGGTCCTTTCGGCGACGGCGGAATATGCCACGTGAAGCGCGCCGGTCAACCGGAAAATGCATTGTTCCACAAGCAATTATGCTCGCGGTATCATGGTAGTGAAAAGAGGCTCAGGGGCGGAAATCGACGCAGATCTGCTCGAGCTCGTCGGCGTCGAGCCCCTCGCCCGTCACGCCGCAGCGGCAACCGGCGGACGCAGGAGCGGCAGCGGCGGTGGCCGGCGCCTCGCTTTCGCCAGGCTCCAGATGGCTGCAATCGCGGCACCGGCCGAACCCGCACAGGCCGCGGGCCGCCTGGAGTTTCTCGAACACCCCCTCGAGCGCCCGTTCGAGCGCCTTGCGCTCGTCGTCGCCCAGGGCGGAGACCGACGCCGCGAGAACCGTCAGCGGATCCTTGGTGAGCAGCGCCGCGCCTTCATCCGTCAGCGCCACGTCAACCGCGCGCTTGTCGTTGGCGCATCGCGTGCGCCGGATATAGCCCTTGGATTCCAGGGTGATAAGGGTCTGCGAAACAGTGCCCCGTGTGGCGCCGAGATAGTCCGCGATCGCGCCGGGCGAACGGGAATAGCGATTCGCACGGGCGAGGAAGCGCAGAGCCTCCCACTGGGCCGGGTTCAGCCCCGCGCAGAACTGGGCGCCATGCGCGATCCGGGCGAGCCGGTCGAGCATATCCGCCACGTGTCGCGAGTCGCCCAAGTGGTGAACCCTCCTCTGGTATCGGTGCGATATAGCGCATGGGTATCTAGTTGCAAACGGGCCGATGGCAAATTATATTAGCGACTCGATAGCAATTGCTGCGGCGCACAAGCCGCTCTCAGGTCCCCGCTGCCAGCCGCGGGGCGGAGTATGAACATGGCATATGCAAACGCCGGAACCCCAGACCGCAACGACCGCCGCTACATCTCGGCGGCGATGGACGCGCCCTTGCTGGAGCGCGAGCAAGAGGTTGACCTCGCTCGCCGCTGGCGGGACGAGCGTGACCAGAAGGCCCTGCACGAGATCATCACCAGCCACATCCGCCTGGTTGTGCGCATCGCCGGCCGCTTCCGCGGCTACGGCCTGCCGCTCAATGACATGATCCAGGAAGGCAATGTCGGGCTGATGGAGGCCGCCAACCGCTTCGACCCCGAGCGTGAGGTGCGGTTCTCGACCTACGCTACCTGGTGGATCATGGCGGCGATCCAGGAATACATCGTACGCAACGCCTCGATCGTCCGCATCGGCACCACGCCCGCGCAGAAGAGCCTGTTCTTCAATCTGCGCCGGCTGCGCGCCAAGCTGGGCGGGGCAACCCAGACCAGCATGACCGACGAGCAGCGCAGATCGATCGCGAAGGAGCTCGGCGTCCCGCTCGCCGCCGTCGAGCGGATGGAGGCGCACCTGTCGCGCCCCGACCGCTCGCTCAACGCCGCGATCGGCGACGAGGACACCGACGAGCTGCAGGACTTCCTGCCCGACGACGGCCCCACGCCGGAGGAGGTGGTGACCGATCGCCACGACCGTGGCGTGCGCACGCAATGGCTCAACAAGGCACTCGACTCGCTGACTCCGCGCGAGCGCCAGATCATCGCCCGCCGGTTCCTGGGCGACGACCGTACGACGCTCGCCGAAATCGGCGCGAGCTTCGGTGTCACCAAGGAGCGCATCCGCCAGATCGAGGGCAAGGCGCTCGACAAGCTGCGCGATGCGCTCGACCACGAGATGGCCGACCGCGGCCGGGGCGAGCTGTTCGCGGAATAGCGGCACGGGGCCGGCGACGAGCCGGCCCCTTCCGTCAAACGGCCCCGTCAGGTGTCGAGGACCGAATTGTGGAACAGAGCTTCGACCGGCAGCGCGCGTTCGATCAGCGTCTGGTCGTGGCAGTACATGATGAACCGCTCGAGATTGGCGCGGTTGACGGCAAGGCCCGACGGCCAAGGGTCGTGCGACAGGGCCTTGTCCTGCGCCTCCATCTCGTTGCGCGCAAAGGCGAGCATCGCGTAGCCGGGATCGGTGTACCAGAGGCGCGCCTGTGCCTTGGCGTCCTCCCACATGTCGATGACCGCGCGCGGTAGCCACGGCTCACGCGCTGCCAGCTCCTCCTTGATCGCCATGACGTGCATGATCGGGTAGTAGCCGTACTTGCCGAAATAGCGCACGCATTCGGCCTTCGTATCGGGGAACAGGCGTCGCACCCGGTCGGTCGTCTCGAACAGATCGTGCGGCGGGTGCGGATGGATCAGCGCGTCGACCTCGCCCGCGACAAGCATGGCGCCGGGATCCTTGTCCTTCGCGAGCTGCTCGATGCGTACCGGTCGGCCGGGCGTCCACGCCACCTCCTCAGGGTTCTGGGTAAACCAGTGCACGTCCTCCCACGGCACGCCGTATTCGAACTTCAGGTCGCCCTTGGCCAGCACCGACATCGTCACCTGGAAGGCCCGGATCGAAACCTTGCGGCCGATCAGGTCGGTGGGCTTCTCGATGCCGGAGTCGACGTTGACGAACATGTGGTTCTGGCTGAACAGCCGGCGCGGGAAGACCGGGACCGCGGTGAAGGGCGCGCCGCGCGCCTTCGCCATCACGTAGGAGCCGAGCGACATCTCGGCGATGTCGAACTCGCCGCGCAGAAGCCGCCCGTGCCGGTGCAGCCCGTGCCGCCCGGCCATCGACATGCCGACCTCGAGCGGCTCGAGGCCAAGCCCGTCCGGCAGCTTCACCGTGCCGAGGAAGAAGGGCATATGCCGGTCATAGCGCTCGAGCGCGATGGTGAGGTTGAGTTTCGCCATGGCCGGACCCCCGATTTGCGCCGCCGCAGGCTGTGATACTATTCACCCGTTGTCGCCCCGGCGCAACGAAGGGAGATAGGCCATGAGCTACACGCTGGAGCAGTTTTCGCAGGATTGCCATCAGGCGCTGTTGAAGGATCCGGGCCCGGCGGGCCGCGAGCAGGTGCGCAAATATGTCGAGAAGGCCTGTTCGGATCCCGACTTCGTCGCCCGTCATCTCGGCCCCGACAACGAGAGCGAGCGGACCATCCTGTACGAAGATGCCGATCTCCGCTTCTGCATCCTGGCGCACGTGTTCAAGGGCGCGCGCGGCTCGAAGCCGCACGACCACGGGCCGAGCTGGGCGATCTATGGCCAGGCTGCGGGCGTGACCGAGATGACCGACTGGCGCTGCGTGGCGAAACCCGCCGGCGGCCAGCCCGGCAAGGTCGAGAAGGTGAAGAGCTACGCGCTCGAGCCGGGCACGGCGCATGTCTACAACGAGGGCGACCTGCATTCGCCACGGCGCGAGTCGACCACCCGGCTGATCCGCATCGAAGGCGTCAACCTGGCCGGCATGCAGCGCGACAAGTACGAAGCCGCCGCCTGAGCCACAACGTTACGGTCGGGCGTCAACTCGCCCCGCCGCAGCGCCGCTGACGACCGCGCGCAGGAGTTCGGAATCGTCGAAAGGTTTGGCCAGCAGCGCATATCGGAACGTCCAGGCCTGTTCGATGACGGCCTGCGGGTTGCCGGTAACGAGCACGATCGCGACCCCATGGCGCCGGGCGATCTCCAGCGCCAGGGTCACGCCGTTGAGCCCGCCGGCCAGCCGCACGTCGACCACCGCCACGTCCGGCGGGTCCTGCTGGCACAGCAGGAAGGCTTCCTCGGCGTCCGAGGTAACGCCTACAACCGCATGGCCTGCCGCCTCCAGGATCGCGCGCTCATGCGCGGCGATCAGCGCCTCGTCTTCGACGACCAGCACCTTGAGCGGTGGTTGGCGCGGCGGCGGAGCCGGCGTGTTCATCTAAAGTTCCATCGTATGCAGTCAAACGAAGATGCCTGCAAATCGGTGCGCCTGAAATACGTAGTGTCACCGACAGAACGCACCGGATCGCAATGTCGTGATCGCCATGACTGCGCGCAGGGAAAATACTTATTGCGGCTCTTTAACCAAATTGCTTGAATGTCACCGAAACATCGCACTGACGCCTACGGGGCGCCCGAAATGTCGGCCATCAACCGCGCGCGTACCTCCCGTCGTTCGATCGAGATCGTGCTGATTGCGATCGCGGTCGCGGCAACCATTGCGGTGGGGGTGGGCGCCACGGTGTATGCCTACTCGGTCCGGGTGACGGACCTGGCCGCGATGCCGCCCCCGCCCGTCGACCACGCTGCAACCAAGCCGGCGCCCCGCTGATATTGCGCTCGCTCGTTTGTTCTCATAACGAGATCAATATATCCCTCGGCACGGGAACATATGCAAAACCCCATCGGGGCCCCTACGCATTTCCGCCGATTTAGCGGAAACAATCGGTAAAACTCGTCAGTTCAATCTGTGCCCTACGCGCCGAACCAGGCGCCCGGCCGGAACTTGACCGGAACCGTCTTGTTTTCCTTGGAATTGCCGGCCATCGCTTCGCCCTTGGCGTTGATCCGGTCGGGCGTGCCCTGCAGGTTCGAGTTGGGCGAGCCCACCCGCAGCATGACCAGCGGCTCCCCGCCATGGGCGATGAACCAGTAGAGGTTGCCCTTGGGCAGCATGATGCCCTCGTTCGGACCAACCACGACCGTCTCGTCGTCGGGGCCGTGGAACTCGGCCTCGCCCTGTAGCACCACGAAAAAATGGTCTTCGTGCGGATGGGCATGCAGCTCGTTCTCGCCGCCCTCGGCGTAGACCTTGAGCCGGACGGTCAGCGCGTCGGTCGCGGCCAGCACCGTGTCGGTACGCCCCTGGTCGAGGAGCTGGGCCTTAAGCTTGAACAGCGACGGCGTCTTGATCCTGGCGAGCTCGATCTGGCGGTCGCGGATCGAGTGGTCGGTGCCGGACGGCGCGTCGGCCGCGATGGTGGTGTAGGTGGACATGGCGATCCCTCCGATGAGGCAACGACTATAGCCGCGCCGCCCTTTCGTGTCAGGCGCCACGGTGGCATCATCGCCGCACGGGAGGGCCCATGGCGGCGCGCGACGTGATCCGGCGGCTGGACGCAGAGGTGGACGAATTCGCACGCCGCGCGCGTTTCTTCCGCGAGCCGATGACCGAAGGCCGCGCGCGAACTTTCGTGCGCCAGCACCGGCTGAACACCCGCCAGCGCAACTCGGTCCTCAAGCTGCGCGTCGCGACCAACTGTCCCGACTGGGACATCCGCATGCGCATCATCCGCGCCTGCGCCGAGGAGGTGATCGCCGACGAAGAGCACGGCCACGGCAAGCCGCACTGGGCGATCCTCGAGGAGCTGGGCGTCGCGATCGGCATGAAGCTGGACGAGATCCGCGCGGCCGAGCCCACGCCCGCCACCCGCATGTGCTGGCTCGCCTGGGACGGGCTGATGTCGAGCCGCCACTGGCTCGAAGGGCTGATTGCCAACACCTGCGCCGAACGGGTGAACGTGCCGGGCTATGGCGCGGGCGCGGTGCGCGAACAGGGCTGGTTCGGCATGGAACGCGACCGCTGGCGCGCGCTGTTCGGGCTCGACGACGCGGCGCTCGACTTCTTCGCGCTCCACACCACGGCCGACATCGCCCATTCCGACCTCGGCTGGAACACGGTGGGCGAGCATGCGGCGCGGCTCGCCATGGAAGACGCCGTGGTCGAGGCCTGCCGCATCAACCTGCAGGTTTGGGAGCGCTATCTCGACGGCATCGCCGAAGCGGGCGACCGCGAATAGGGAGGACCGACATGCCCGAGATCAAGGGCTGCGCACATTTCAGCATTCCGGTGAGCGACCTTGCGGCCGCGACGAAGTTCTACACCGACATCGTCGGGATGGAGCATCTCCGTACCATCCCGGGCGGGCTCGCCTTCCTCGATGCGGGCGGAACCTGCGTGATCCTGGTCGAGCGGTCGGGGCCGATCAACCCGACGCGCGACGACCATAACGGCGTGCACCACGCCTTCGTCATCGACGGGGCGCAATACAAGTCCGCGCTCGACCATCTGCGCGCCAACGGCGTCAAGGTGGAGTTCGAGGAGGACCGCCAGGGCGGCGTGGTCAACGGCCCGCGCGCCTATTTCCGCGATCCCGACGGAACGCTGCTGGAATATATCGACCTGACGAGCTACCAGGGCGCGGCGGAATAGTCCCGCCGGGCCGCCTGGCTACATGTAGCCGGCGGTGCGCAGCCGCTCGAACGCGTCCTCGGACTCCTTGTCCTGGGCGCGGCCCGAGCGCTCGGAGATACGCGTCGTCTCGAGCTCGGTGATGATCTCTTCCACCGTCGCGGCGTTGGAGTCGACCGTCCCGGTGCAGGGCGCGCAGCCGAGCGAGCGGTAGCGCTTGCCGTCCCTGGCGAAATAAAGATCGACGACCGGAATGTTCTCGCGCTGGATGTAGCGCCACACGTCGATCTCGGTCCAGTGCAGCAGCGGGTGGATGCGCACATGCGTGCCCGCCGGGAAGTCGGTCTTGTACTGGTCCCAGAACTCGGGCGGCTGGTTCCGGAAGTCCCAGTTGGCGTCCTCGCCGCGCGGCGAGAACACGCGCTCCTTCGCGCGGGTGCCCTCCTCGTCGCGGCGGATGCCGAGAAGGATGCCATGGAAGCCGTGCGCCGCCACGGTCTCGCGCAGCGGCTGGGTCTTCAGCGCGCCGCAGCACACGACGCGGCCCTTGGTGTGGTTCATGCCGGCGTCCAGCGCCGCCTTGTTCTGCCCGACGATCAGCTCGATGCCCCATTCCTTGGCCATGCGGTCGCGGAACGCGATCATCTCGGGCAGCTTGTAGGAGGTGTCGATGTGGATCACCGGGAACGGCACGTGGCCGAAGAACGCCTTGCGCGTCAGCCACATCATCACGTTCGAATCCTTGCCGATCGACCACAGCATCGCGGTCTTCTCGAAGCCGTGGAAGGCTTCGCGCAGGATGTAGATGCTCTGGCTCTCGAGCGCGTCGAGACGGTCGAGCGTGGCGGAACTCGCGGTATCACTCATGGCAGGTTCTCACTCCCGGGCCAATCCAGCGGCCCCGTATGGATACCGCACTCGGTCTTGTCCTGTCCGGCCCATCGCCCGTCGCGCAGCCCCGCCCCGGGGCGCGGCCGGTCGGTGCAGGGCATGCAGCCGATCGACGTATATCCATCGGCAATCAGCGGATGTGCCGGCAAGCCCTTTGCGGCGAAGTGCGCGACTATATCTTCGCGCGACCAGGTTGCAAGCGGGTTAATTTTAACGTGCGGGCCATCCGCCTCGATGGTGGGCAGGGCCGTCCGGCCGCCCCCGTGGAACCGCTTGCGGCCGGTGAACCACGCGTCGAACCCGGCCAGCGACCTTGCCAAAGGCACCACCTTGCGGAAATGGCAGCAGGAATCGGGGTCGGCCCGCCACAGCACCCCGTCCGGGTCGTATCGGGTCTCCTCCGCCTCGGTCGGGCCGACGACGCGCAGGTCGGTCAGCCCCAGCAGGTTCCGGAGCTGGCCGCGATAGCGCAGCGTCTCGCCGAACAGCTTGCGGGTATCGAGGAAGATCACCGGCGTCCCAGGGTCCACCTGCGCGACCAGGTCCAGCATGACCGCCGCCTCGGCCCCGAACGAGGAGGTGACGGCGATGCGGCCGGGGAACTCGGTCTCGACCATCGCACGCACCAACTCGAGGCCGGACACACCTTCGTAGCGGGCCACGAGCCCGGCCGCACGCTCGCGCGCCCACGCGGCGCGGGCGGCGACCTGTTCCGGGTCGGCCGCCTCTTCGGCCGGCTCAGGCCGCGGCGACGGTACGGCGCTCATCGGACTCCTCGGCGGCAGCGGACGGGACGGCTTCCGGGACGAGCACGTCGCGCAGCGCGACGACCGCGCCGATCACCACCAGGGCCGGTCCGGTGAGGCCGGCCGCGGCGACGCGCGCCGGCAACGTGGCCAGCGTACCCACAATCACCCGCTGGTCGGGGCGCGCGCCGTTCTCGATGGCGGCAGCCGGGGTCGCGCGATTGAGCCCGCCCGTGACCAGCGCGGCCGCGGTCTCGGGAAGGGTCGCGACGCCCATATAGACGACGAGCGTATGGCCGGGCTGGGCGAGCGACGCCCAGTCAGGCGCGGGCGCGCCCTTGCGCCGGTGGCCCGACACGAAGGTTACCGCGTGGGCGTGATCGCGGTGGGTCAGCGGAATGCCGGCGAGCGCGGTGACGCCGGTCGCGGCGGTCACGCCCGGGATGACGCGGACCGGGATGCCGGCCGCGACCAGAACCTCCATCTCCTCGCCGCCGCGGCCGAACACGAACGGGTCGCCGCCCTTCAGCCGCACGACGCGCTTGCCCGCGCGCGCCAGCGCGACCAGCAGGTCGTTGATGCGGTCCTGGCTCGTCCCGCCGTCGCCGCAGCGCTTGCCGACATCGATCCGCTCGGCGTCGCGCCGCGCGAGATCGAGGATGCCGGGCGCCACCAGCCGGTCGTGGGCGATCACGTCGGCCGATTGCAGCGCGCGCAGCGCGCCGAGCGTCAGCAGGTCGGGATCGCCGGGACCGGCCCCCACCAGCACCACCTCGCCTCGCAACGGGGTGGTTGCTGCGGCGTCGATGGCACGGCTCGCCAACGCCTCGGCTTCGGTCTCGCGGCCGGCGAGTACCAGGGCGGCGATGCGGCCTTCGAACAAAGCTTCCCAGAAGCCACGCCGGGCGGCGGCCGGCAGGCGGCGACGCACGACGGGACGCAGCCGCGCAGCCAGCTCGGCGAGGCGGCCGGTCGCGGCGGGCAGCGCCGCCTCGATGCGCGCGCGGACGAGGCGCGCGAGAACCGGCGCGGCCCCCCCGCTGGAGACCGCCACCGTCACCGGATCGCGGTCGACGATGGCCGGCATGATGAAGCTCGAAAGCCGCGCGTCGTCGACCACGTTGACCGGCAGGCGGGCCGCCTGCGCCGCGCGCGAGACGGCGGCGTTCACCGCCCGCCGGTCGGTCGCGGCGATGACCAGCATCTGGCCCTCGAGGTGCCGGGAGGCGAACGGCGCGGCGACATGGACGATGCGGCCGGCGGCGGCCCGCCGGGCAAGCGCGGCGCCGAGCGTGGGCGCGACGACCGTCACCCGCGCGCCCGCGCTCAGCAGAAGCGCGACCTTGCGGTCGGCGACCGGACCACCGCCGACGACCAGCGCGGGGCGCCCGGCGAGGTCGAGGAAGATCGGGAAATGCTGCATGGGAACGCGATGTCTACCGTTCAAGACTGGGGCAGGATGTCGGCGGCGTTGCGGTCGATGTCGACGCCGTAGCCCCGCAGTTCCGCCTCGACGTCGAGCACCATCTCGGGGTCGATGCTGGCGAGAACGATGTTGCGGCTGCGGGTGATCGTCGGGATCGGACGCCAGCGCCCGATCACCTCGCGCAGCGCCGTGCGCAGCTTGCGGCCCGCCACGTCGGCGACGCGGCCCTCCGGCACGGCGACGAAGATCGACCAGTACCCGTCGCCCTGCGGGCTGAGGCCGGGCGCCTCGACGACCGTGGGAGCGGGCGCGCGACTCTCCGACCAACCCGCCTCGAGCGCGGCGAGGCGGGCGTTGAGCCCTTCACCGCCGACACACCGCACCGCAATGCCGAGATCGGCCGACAGGGTCAGCGCGTCGGTGGCGTGCGCGTCGGCCAGCCCGTCAAGCGCGAGATACTGTTCCGGGCTCATGCGTCCACCGGGAAAGCGCGCCTCCAGCGTCTGCAGGTCCTGGCCCAGCGCGGCGCCTTCGTCGGCCATGTCGGAGCCGCCATCATCGCCCGCGCCGGACTGGCTGAACGCGGCGGCGGGGTTCGAAACGATGCCGTTGCGGGTCATGCGCAAAGGTTCCACCGATCAGTCCGGTTGCGCCGCGGACTGTGCCGCCGGGCGATGAGCACGGCGCGAGAGCGGCCGGCGGTCATCGGTCGCGCCCTGGTAGGCGACGCTGAGCTCGCGGAAGGCGGCGAGCGCGTCCTCGGCCGAGCGGTCGGCGCGCAGCTCGAACGCATCGATGCCGCAGCGGCGCATGAAGAAAAGCTGGTCGCGCAGCACGTCGCCCACGGCGCGCAGCTCGCCCGTGTAGCGGTAGCGCTCGCGCAGCAGCCGCGCGTGCGAGAAGGCGCGCCCGTCCTTGAACGTGTCGAAGGCGAGCGCGATCACGCCGAGACGGGCGAGGTCGTCCTTGAGGACGGAAGGCGAATCCGCGCCGCCAAGACGCACGCCGATGCCGCCGTTGCGCCCGGCAAGCGTTGCGCGGTCGCGCATCCAGCGGGCGAGCGAGACGATCACGTCGCCCTCGGCCGGCACGGGCACGGCGTCGTCGAGATGCGTCCAGCGATCCTCGACGATGGCGCCGTCCTTAATGAGCCTTTTCATAGACGTGCTCCTTGAACGGCTCCTTGCCGATGCGCCGGTAGGTGTCGATGAACCGTTCGCCGGCGGTGCGGCAGTCGAGATAGAGCTCGACGATCCGCTCGACCGCGTCGACGATCGCGTGCTCGTCGAAGGCCGGGCCCAGGATGTCGCCGATCGAGGCGTCGTTCGCCTGATTGCCGCCCAGGCTCACCTGGTAATACTCCTTGCCGTGACGGTTCACGCCGAGGATGCCGATATGGCCGGCATGGTGGTGGCCGCACGCGTTGATGCAGCCCGAGATGTTGAGGTCGAGCGGGCCGATCTCGTGCAGCCGGTCGAGGTCGTCGAACCGCTCGGCGATGCGCTGCGAGATCGGGATCGAGCGCGCGTTGGCGAGGCCGCAATAATCGAGCCCGGGGCAGACGATCATGTTGGTGAGCAGCCCCATGTTCGGCGTCGCGAGGCCGAGCGCGCCCAGCCGCGCGAACAGCTCGGCCAGGCGGCCCTGCTCGACATGCGGCAGCACCAGGTTCTGCTCGTGCGTCACCACGATCTCGCCGAAGCTCATCTCGTCGGCGATGTCGGCGATCGCGTCCATCTGCGCCGCCGTGCAGTCGCCGGCGATGCCCTTGTGCGGCTTGAGCGAGATCACCGCGGCGGCGTAGCCCGGCACCTTGTGTGCGACCACGTTGGTGCGCACCCAGTTCGCGAGTGCGCGGTCGGCACGCTTCGCAGCGTCGAAGGCGGGATCGACGGTGGGCAATGTGCGATAGGCGTGCGGGGCGAAGAACGCCGCGACGCGCGCCTGCTCGGCCTCGTCGAGCAGCAGCGCGCTATCCGCGTCGCCCGCGACGATGTCGCGATATTCCCGCTCGACCAGATCGCGGAACTTGTCGGCGCCGGTCTCGGCGACCAGGATCTTGATCCGCGCCTTGAACAGATTGTCGCGCCGGCCGAGCAGGTTGTAGACGCGCATGATCGCTTCGAGATAGCGGAACAGCTCGCCCTTCGGCAGGAAGTCGCGCACCACGATGGCGACCACGGGCGTGCGGCCCTGCCCGCCCCCGGCCTGGATCTCGAAGCCGCGCTCGCCCTTGTCGTTCTCGACGATGCGGATGCCGATATCGTGGAAGGCGACGGCGGCACGGTCGCGGGCGGCGCCCGTCACGGCGATCTTGAACTTGCGCGGCAGGTACGAGAACTCCGGGTGGAAGGTCGACCACTGACGGATCATCTCGCAGTAAGGCCGCGGGTCCTCCAGCTCATCGGCGGCGACGCCCGCGAACTCGTCAGAGGTGACGTTGCGGATGCAATTGCCGCTGGTCTGGATGGCATGCATCTCCACCTTGGCGAGCGCGTCGAGGATGTCGGGAATGTCGGCGAGCTTCGGCCAGTTGAACTGGATGTTCTGGCGCGTGGTGAAATGGCCATAGCCCCGGTCCCAGCTCCGCGCGATATGGGCGAGCGCCCGCATCTGGCGTGACGACAGCAGCCCGTAGGGCACGGCGATGCGGATCATGTAGGCGTGCAGTTGCAGGTAGACGCCATTCATCAACCGGAGGGGGCGGAACTCCTCCTCGGTCAGCTCACCCGCCAAACGGCGACGGACCTGGTCGCGGAACTGCGAGACCCGCTCATTGACGAGCGCGTGGTCGTACTGGTCGTACACGTACATCGGCTGCCCCGTTTCGGCCCTAAATGACAAAATATTTTCGTGTAATAATATATTTCACGCGTGTTTTAGAGTCTTAAGACCCTTCCACCCCGCAATCAAGAGGTGAAATAGGAGCGGGCCGGATCGAGCATCCGAAGCCAGCCCGGAACGGGGAGAAAATTCACAAAGTCTTTACGAAATCCCCGCAGTTTTGGCCAAGTTGAGACAATGGCGTTTCAGGCGGTGAGGAATCCTATGGCGGATGGCAGGTCGGACGATGCGCCCGACGGGCTGAAGCCGCTCACGCAGGCGGAGCTCGTCGAGATTCTGCGTCGGCACGAAGACTACGTTGCCCGCGTCCCCGGCGGCCGGCGCGCCAACCTGTCGTTCCGCGACCTGACCGCGGCGGAGATGAGTGGCCGCGACCTGACCGAGGCGGAATTCACCGGCGCGCGGCTCTACCGCGCGAGGCTCCGCGCCGCCAACATGCGCTCGGCCAGCCTGTTCGGCACCGACCTTCGCACCGCGAACATGCAGGGCGCGGACTTGACCCGGGCGGACCTGCGCGGCGCATGCCTGCGCGGCGCCGATCTTTGCGAAGCCCTCCTTGTCGAGGCCGACCTGCGGGAGGGCACGCTGGCCCGCTATTCGGGCGCCGGTAACACGCAGAACGTCTCCTACGAACGCGCGCAGTCCGAGTTGAGCTGCATCGTCGCCCATCGCGCCGACCTGTCGAACGCCAGGATCGACGGCGCGTATCTGCTCAAGACCGATTTCACGGACGCCGTGCTGAAGAAGACCCAGTTCCGCCGCGCCGACATGCGCGGGTCGATCTTCCGCGGCGCCAACATGGAAGGCTGCAACCTGGAGAACGCCAATCTGGGCGGCACGGATTTCCAAGGTGCGGATCTCTCGGGCGCGGTCCTGACCGGCGCAATGCTGAAGGACGCCGACCTGCGCGGTGCGCTGATGGATCGCGATGCCCTGACTGCCGAACAAAAGGCCGTGGCGGTGATGCCGGGCGACGGCGCGAACGAAGCGCCGACGATCGACCTGCCCGAGATCCTCGCCGCACACGCCAGGTGGGTCGACAGTTCCAGCCGCGACGGAAAGCGCGCCGACCTCAGCGATTTCGATCTTGCCGACCGCGACCTGACCGGCGCGAACCTGGCGGCGGCCGTGCTGTCGCGCACCGTGCTGTCGCGCGCACGGATGGGCAGCGCGCGTCTGGCGATGGCCGATCTGTCGCTCGCCGACCTGCGCGGCGTCGATCTGCACGAGGCCGACCTGCGCGGAGCCAATCTCGAACGCGCGGTGATGAACGGTGCGAACCTCGCCGGGTGCGATTTCGGGCCGGTGGAATCGATCGGCCCCGACCGCCGGTGCTGGACCGCGAATCTGGCCGGCGCCCGGCTCGCCGGCGCCAACCTGCGCGGCGCCAGGTTCGCCGGCGCGCGGCTGGCCGGCACGGATTTCACCGGGGCCGATTTGCGCGACGTCGATTTCCGCGGCACCAATGTGCATGAGGCGCGGCTCGCCGGCGCGAAGCTACAGGGCGCCCGGTTCGACGCCCCGCCCATCGCCGCGGCCAGCTAGAGCATCTTCCGCTCGCGCGGAATCGCGCCAGCCCTCTCCCCCGCCCGGCCACCCAACGACAGTCATGCTGGTATGGGTGGCCGGGCGGGGGAGAGGGCCGGACCCGTGCGATCGGAAAGCGCGCTAGCGCGCTTTCAACCCGCTTCCGTACTCGATCGTCGGGTTGCCGGACGCGCGGATGCGTTCGCGCGCGGTGACCGGCGTCGGCATCCCGCCCGCGGTGTCGACCTCGATGTGATAGGTGCCGACCACGAGATTCGCCGCGACGTCGGCCTCGGCGCGGGCGAGCGCCGCCTCGGCCGCTTTCTTGTCGTCATAGAGCGTCGCGGCGGCGATCTCGGGCGGCCATGTGCGTCCACTGGCGGCCTCGCGCAGATAAACGACCGTGCCCTCGCGGACGAGGTTGGCAGTGATGGCGAACGTTGTCATGGGGCGCTGATATAACGGCGCCGCGCACGAATGGAAAGCGCTACACTCGACCGGGACTGGAGCGAGGGCGAGGCGCGCATGGAACCGCTCGTGATCGGCGAGGTGCGGATCGACCGGCTGGTCGAGCTCGAGGGGCTGGGCTACGAGCCCGCCTTCTTCTTCCCGGAGTCGACGCCCGACGGGTTCGCGGCGGAGATGGACTGGCTCGCCCCCCATTTCTGGGACGCGGCCGCCAACACCTACAAGCGCGCGATCCAGAGCTACGTCGTGCGTACCAAGCGCCACACCGTGCTGGTGGATTGCTGCATCGGCCACGGCAAGCCGCGCCCGTCGACCCCGGCGTGGGACGGCATGCCGTCAACATGGCTCGACCGGCTGATGGCGCTCGGCGTGCATCCCGAGGCGGTCGATTTCGTGCTGTGCACTCATCTCCACGCCGACCATGTCGGATGGAACACGCGGCTCGAGAACGGGCGCTGGGTCCCGACCTTCCCGAATGCGCGCTACGTGCTGCACAAGGCGGAGGTCGAGCACTGGCGGACGGTGGGCGATCCGCTGGAAGGGCCGGGCTCGATGGACGGCGCGTTCGAGGATTCGGTCCTGCCGGTGATCGCGGCGGGGCAGGCCGACCTCGTCGACAACGATTTCGCCATCGACGACGCGCTGGTGCTCGAGCCGACGCCGGGCCATTCGCCCGGCCATGTCTGCCTCGACGTGCGCGCCGACGGGCGGCATGCGATCGTGTCGGGCGACGTGCTGCACCATCCGATCCAGGTGGCGCGGCCGGAATGGAACAGCCGGTTCTGCGTCGATGCCGAGCGGTCGCGCGCGACGCGCCGGCGCTTCGTCGAGCGCCACGCCGAGACGGGCGACGTCATCCTCGCCGCGCACTTCGCGACGCCGACCGCCGGGCGCATCGTCGCCAACGGGCCGCGCTGCAAGTTCGAGGTGTGTTAGGGCAAGATGCGTAGGGGCGGGTCCCCGACCCGCCCCATCGTCGCAGAAAAAAGGGCCGGTCGGAGACCGGCCCCTACGGTGGCAGAAAAACCGCCTTCGCTCAGTCCTCGCCCTCGAGGCGCTTTTCCCAGATCGAGATCACGGCGGGCTTGCCCGACCGGATCTGCTCCAGACCGCGCTTGAGCGCCGGCGCCACCTCGGCCGGGTCGCGCACGGTCTCGCCATACGCTCCGGCGGCCTCGGCCTCCTTGGCGAAGTCGATCGGCGGATCGAAATAGCCGCCCGGGAAGCCCGCCTTCTTGGCGTAGCCGTCCGGCCCATAGGCGTTGGCGACGTTGGTCGTGCCGGTCGTGTAGCTGCGGTTGCAATAGACGACCACCATGAACGGCGCATCGTGGTGGGCGCCGGCCCACAGGGCGGGCGCGGGCGTGCCGAACATGTAGAACCCGTCGCCGCAGACGGCGACCACGTCCTTGTCGGGCGCGGCGAGCTTCGCCCCCAGCGCGGCGCCCGGCGACCAGCCACCCGACGAGCCCGGGTTCGAGAAGTACGAGCCCGGCTTGTCGCGGTGCATGTATTCGCGCACGCGCGGCCCGGCCAGCGTCTCGTCCAGCACGATGCTGTTGTCGTCGAGCACCTTGCCGAGATTGTAGCTGACCCAGTAGGGATGGATCGGCGAGTCCTTCGCATGCGCCTCGGCCTCGGCATCCGCGTCGGCGAAGCGCTTTTTGGAGGCCGCCGCGAGCTTCTTGGTGCGGTCGGCGACGCGCTGCTTGTCCTCCGCCTTGAGCTGCTTCTTCACCTCGGCGGCCAGCGCCTTGATGGTCAGCAGCGGATCGGTGCCGAGACGCACGTCGGCCGTGAACTCGTAGGTCGGCAGGCGCATCTGGATCGGGTCGTAGCCGACCGCGGCGACGAAGGCGTTGGCCTTCGGCGGGTTGCGGTTGGGCATCCACGGCACCTCGGCGTCCATCACCAGCACCGCGTCCGCGTCGCTGAGCGCGGTGGTGGCTTGGCACAGAGGATGACGGAACGGAAAGCACATATAGCCGCGCTGCGCCGCGTCGACGACGCCCATGCCGAGCATCTCGGCGAGCGCGACGAGCGGCTTCACCGTCTCGGGGTTGCGGCCCGAGAACCCGACGACGAGGTAGGGGCTGTTGGCGCGCACGAGCTGGGCCGCGATCTCCTTCACCGCCTCGGGATCGGGCGCCATCGGGCGCGGGATGCCGAGCTGGTCGGCCGACGGGAACTTGCCGTCCTTGAACGGCAGGTAGGTCAGCTCCTTCGGGAAGCAGACATAGACCGGGCCCTGCGGCTCGGTGCGCGCCACCTGGATGGCGCGGCTCATGATGGTCGCGGGGTTGTCCTGCCAGGCGAGCTGGTGGTCCCACTTGGTGTAGTTGCGCACGATGCCGTTCTGGTCGAAGACCTGCTGCATCCACAGATGCGCGCCCTCGTCGCGCGAGCCCTTCATCGACCCCGGAAATCCGGTCGGCGCGAAGCCCGCCGTCATGATGACCGGCAGGTTCGAGCGCCAGGCGGTGTGCACCGCGCCGCCGTAATGCTGGGTGCCGCAATCGACGTGAGCCGCGGTCACGGCCGGACGGCCGGACACGGCCGCGAAGCCGAGGGCGGCGTTGAGGCTGGCGTGCTCGATCGGCACGGTGATCAGGCGGATCGGGTTGTTGTGGCCCTGGGCGCGCGCCTTGGCCACCGCCTCCTGGTAGAAGCCGATCTCCGAGCCCGAGGTGAAGAACAGGTGATCAACGCCGCCGGCGCTGAGCGCCGCGACGATCGCATCGGCGACGTCATCGGCCTTGGTTTCGGTCCAGGCCCCAGCGGCCTCGCCATTGCTCATTGCGTCTCTCCCTATCGAATGCTTGCGAACGGTTCCGAATTGGCCCGGAGGTTAGCCGATCGCCCCGCCGCGGTCGAGCGTCGCGGTTGGCCGCGCGGCCCGATGATCAGTGGTGGGACCAACGCCAAGTTGTCACCCCGGACGGCGCGCCGCGCCGAGCCGGGGCCTATGTCGAAACCTCTCGGATCTGGATGGATGGGTCCCGGCTCTCGCCGCGAAAGCGGCTCGGCCGGGATGACAAAGGAGAATAACCCTGTCATCCCGGGCGCCGCGCCAGGGGTGACAATCCAGGTTACCCCATCGCGCGCTTGAGGCGACCATCCAGCGAGTCGAGGAACTGGCGCGTGTTCTGCCACTTCTGGTCGGGGCCGATCAGCAGGGCCAGGTCCTTGGTCATCTCACCCTGCTCGACGGCCTCGATGCAGACCTTCTCCAGCGTCTCGGCGAAGCGCACCACGTCGGGCGTCGCGTCGAACTTGCCGCGGAAATAGAGCCCGCGCGTCCAGGCGAAGATCGAGGCGATCGGGTTGGTCGAGGTCTCCTGCCCCTTCTGGTGCTGGCGGTAATGGCGCGTGACCGTGCCATGCGCCGCCTCGGCCTCGACCGTCTTGCCGTCGGGCGTCATCAGGACCGAGGTCATCAGCCCGAGCGAGCCGAAGCCCTGCGCCGCCGTGTCGGACTGCACGTCGCCGTCATAGTTCTTGCACGCCCAGACGTATCCGCCCGACCACTTCATCGATTGGGCCACCATGTCGTCGATCAGACGGTGTTCGTAGATGATTTTCTTCGTCTCGAATGCGGCGGCGAATTCCTTGTCGAACACCTCCTGGAAGATGTCCTTGAAGCGGCCGTCGTACTTTTTCAGGATCGTATTCTTGGTGGACAGATAGACCGGCCAGCCGCGGTCGAGCCCGTAATTCATGCAGGCGCGCGCGAAGCCGCGGATCGACTCGTCGAGATTGTGCATGCCCAGCGCAACGCCCGGCCCGTCGAACTCGTGCACGACGACTTCCTGCGGCTTGCCGCCATCGGCAGGCTCGAACCGCATGATCACCCTGCCCTTGCCGGGGATGATCATGTCCTGCGCCTTGTATTGGTCGCCATAGGCGTGGCGGCCGATCACGAAGGACTGGGTCCAGCCCGGCACCAGGCGCGGAATATTGTTGATGACGATCGGTTCGCGGAAGATCGTGCCGCCCAGAATGTTGCGGATCGTGCCGTTGGGCGAACGGTACATGGCCTTCAGCTTGAATTCCTCGACGCGCCCCTCGTCCGGCGTGATGGTGGCGCACTTGACGCCCACCCCGTACTGCTTGATGGCGTTGGCGGCATCGACCGTGATCTGGTCGTTGGTCTCGTCGCGCTTCTCCATGCCGAGGTCGTAGTATTTCAGGTCGACGTCGAGATAGGGCAGGATCAGCCGTTCCTTGATGAACTGCCAGATGATCCGTGTCATCTCGTCGCCGTCGAGCTCGATGACCGGGTTCTTGACCTTGATCTTGGGCATGCGTCGTTCCCTTCGTCCGGCCGGCGCGCCCGGCCCTGCTATCTTTTGGGTAATGAGAGGCGCCGCACAATATCACCGCGCGCGCCCAGCGCAACCGTCCGGGAGTCCCCTCAGAACCGCACGGAATCGGGGTGGAGCGCCGGGGCGGGAGCGCGTTCCAGCACGTCGAACACGGCCTCGACCGTGGGGGCGACCGCGAACAGGCGCGCGGTCGCGGCGGGGGCGAACCCCTCGGCGATCACCTGGTCGACCAGGACAAGCAGCGGTGCCCAGTAGCCGTCGAGATCCAGCAGCACGATCGGCTTGTCGTGGAAGCCGAGCTGCTTCCAGGTCAGCACCTCGATCGTCTCGTCCAGCGTGCCGATCCCGCCCGGCAGGGCGACGAACGCGTCCGAGAGGTCGAACATCTTCTGCTTGCGCTCGTGCATCGAGCCGACGACGTGCAGCGCGGTGAGGCCCTGGTGGCCCAGCTCGCGCTCCACCAGCGGGCGTGGGATCACGCCGTGCACCTCGCCTCCGGCGGCGAGCGCGGCATCGGCCATGCGCCCCATCAGTCCGACATGGCCGCCGCCGAACACCAGCCTGAGCCCGCGCTCCGCCGCGCCTCGCCCCATCGCCGTGGCGGCGTCGAGGAATCGGCGCTCGACCCCGCCCGACGCCCCGCAATAGACGCATACCGACGTGACCGCGCCCATCGTCCCTCCGTTTCGCGGGGTCAGGATAGGCGATATCCATGCGCGGCGGAATCGCCGGAATAGATCGTCCGCATGCGTGTATATTTTTCCGTGGGCGCCGCGGTGCCCACTTTGGGTGTCAGACGAGGGAGGATTTCATGAAATTCGAAATGCGTCACATGCTGGCCGCGGCCGGGTTCGTCGCGATGATCGCGAGCGGGCTCGCCGTCGCCGCGCCGTCGCACGCGGCCGACATGGCCGCCGTCGAGAAGCGCCAGGCGCTGATGAAGCAGAACGGCAAGGACGCCAAGGTCGTGGCCGACTATCTAAAGGGCCAGGGCAGCGCCGCGGACGTCGCGAAAGCAGCCGAAAGCATCGTCGAGGACGCCAAGAAGATCCCCGAGCTGTTCCCTGCGGGCACCAGCGACAAGGACATGCCGGGCAAGACGAAGGCCCTGCCGGTCATCTGGACCGACATGGCGAAGTTCAAGGCCAACGCCAAGATGCTCGAAGAAAAGGCGATGGCGCTCGAGGCGGCCGCCAAATCGGGCGACAAGGCGAAGATCCAGGCCGCGTTCGGCGACATGGGTCGCAACGCCTGCGGCGCGTGCCACGGCCAGTTCCGCGAGAAGAGCAGCTGAGACTCACGCCTGATGCGCCCCGCCGCTTGACGGCTGCGGCGCGAGCGTGAACCCTGTTGCAACGAGGCCGGACCGAACGGTCCGGCCTTTGTTGCGACTGGGGAGAAGGATGGCCCTGCACATTGCGCCATGGGCCGCCGCATCGACCATTGCGGTGGCGGTCTTGCTCGCCGCTCCCCTCGCGCGCGCGGCGGGCGATGCGAAACGCGGCGAATATGTATTCCATGCCGGCGGCTGCGCCGCGTGCCACACCGACACCAAGAACAAGGGACCGCTGCTCGCGGGCGGCGCGGGGATTACCACGCCGTTCGGCACGTTCTTCGCACCCAACATCACGCCCGACAAGACCCACGGCATCGGCGCATGGACCGAGGCCGATTTCCACAAGGCCATGCGCCGCGGGCTTTCGCCGGGCGGCACGCCGTTCTATCCGGTGTTCCCCTACACCTCGTTCACCAAGATCACCGATGCGGACATCGCCGACCTCTGGGCGTACCTGCGGACCGTGCCGCCGTCCGACCGGTCGAACGTGGCGCAGAAGGCGGACTTCCCGTTCGGCTGGCGGTTCCTGCTGACCTTCTGGCGCTGGCTCAACTTCTCGCCTGGCCCGTTCCGCCCCGACCCTGGGCAATCGGCGGAGCGCAACCGGGGCGCCTATCTCGCCGTCGCGCTGGCGCATTGCGGCGAATGCCACACCCCGCGCAACGCGCTGGGCGGGCTCGACCACGAGGCGTGGATGTCCGGCAATGCCGACGGCCCGGACGGCGCGCATATTCCGAACATCACCCCTGACCCGGAAACCGGGATCGGCAAGTGGTCCGAGACGGACATCGTGCAGTATCTCGAAAGCGGCATGGACCCCGACGGCGACTTCGCCGGATCGCTGATGGCCGAGGTCGTCAACGGCGCGACCAGCAAGCTGACCGCGGCGGACCGCAAGGCGATCGCGGTCTATCTCAAGTCCCTGCCGACGATTCGCAGCGACTCCGGCCATGCCCACTGAGCATCTAACCCATTGATCGATCGCGTTGATTGCCGGCCCCGGGCAATGGCTCGCACCGCCGCCAACCTTGCGCCCACCCGTTATGGGGACTAACCTGGATTCACTGAGCGTTATTCGGGCTAGTTGCGAGAGGACGTGAAGCGCTCCCTGATCATCGGCGCGGTCGGGCTGGTCATATTGATCGCCGCGATCGTGCTCAACTACGTGATCGACACGGGCACCACCGATCCCGCGCCCGAGCAGGTTGCGACTTCGTCGCCCGCCACCGCCAAGCCGGAAGCCGCAATGCCCGAGGCCGCCGCGGCGCCGGGCGCCGCCGGCGAGACTCCCGCGCCCGCACTGGGCGAGCGGCCGATCCGTCCCTCGTTCGACGTGGTGCGAGTCAACCCGCAGGGCGACGCCGTCATCGCCGGGCGCGCCGCGCCCAACGCCGAAGTCACGGTGCGCGCGGGCGGCGTCGAGATCGGCCGCGCCAAGGCGGACGCGCGCGGCGAATGGGTGCTGGTGCCGGAAAAGCCCCTCAAGCCCGGCATGGCCGAGTTGTCCATCGAAGCGGCGGGGAAGGACGGCAAGAAATTGCAGGCCGGATCGACGGTCGTGCTGGCCGTGCCCGAGCCGCAACCATCGAGCCAGATCGCGAGCGCCGGCCCCGCGCAACCCACCGGCCCGATCGCCGTCGAGGTGCCGCGCGACGGCGGCCCGTCGCGGCTTCTTCAGGCGCCCCCGCCGGCGACGCAGACGACCACGGCACCCGCCCGCAAGTCCGCGGATGGCGCGGGCAAGGAGACAATAGAGGAAGGGCTGCACTCGGGCGAACTGTCGCTCGAGACGGTCGATTATGGCGACGAAGGCAAGATCGCGCTGTCCGGCCGCGCGCCGGCCGGCAGCGACGTCGAGGCCTATGTCGACAACAAGCATAGCGGAAGCGCCAAGGCCGGCCCGGACGGGCGCTGGGCGATGGTGCCGGAGCCTGCCCTGCCCCCCGGCACCTACAAGCTGCGGCTCGACGAGGTGGCGCCGGACGGCAAGGTCGTCGCGCGCATCGAGACGCCGTTCACCCGCGCGGGCGCCATCGGCAACCTGCCGCCCGGCACGGTTGCGTTCGTGCAGCCCGGCAACAGCCTGTGGCGCATCGCGCGGCGCACCTACGGGCACGGCACGCGCTACACCGAGATCTACCAGGCCAACCGCGACCAGATACGCGATCCCGACCTGATCTATCCGGGCCAGGCCTTCATCCTGCCGCACGTGAACTGACGCGCCGCTTCGCGCCCCTCCGCCTTTTCGGCTATCGTGACCGGCGAGACTCGGGGTCGTCACATGCGCAACGTGACAGGGGAGGCGGGGATGGCGCAGTTGACCGGCGGACAGGCCGTGGTGAAGTCGCTGATCGGCCAAGGCATCGACACGGTATTCGGCCTGCCCGGCATGCAGCTCGACCACCTGTTCGCTGCCTTCCACGACGAGCGCAATGCGATCCGCATGATCCATACGCGCCACGAGCAGGGCGCGGCCTACATGGCGTTCGGCTACGCCCAGTCGACCGGCAAGGTCGGCGTGTTCACCGTCGTGCCGGGACCGGGCCTGCTCAATGCCGGCGCGGGCCTCTCCACCGCCTTCGCCTGCAGCCAGAAGGTGATGTGCGTTACCGGCCAGATCCCCTCGCCCTTCATCGGGCGCGGCATCGGCTATCTGCACGAAATCGACAACCAGCTCGGCATTCTGCACAGCCTGACCAAGTGGGCGGCGCGCGCCAACCATCCCGCCGAGATTCCAAACCTGATGGGCGAAGCGTTCCGCCAGATGCATTCGGGCCGGCCCCGCCCGGTTGCGATCGAGGTGCCCCTCGACGTGCTGCCGAAGCGCGCCGAGCTGACGCCGGCATCCCGCATCGATGGTCTCGCGGACCCCGTGCCGGACCCGGACGAGGTGGCGCGCGCGGCCGAGCTGCTGGGCAAGGCCGAGAACCCTGTGATCTTCGCCGGCGGCGGCGCGGCCGACGCGGGGGCCGAGCTGCTCGAGCTCGCGAAGCTCCTGGAAGCGCCGATCGTGCCCTCGCGCGGCGCGCTGGGCGCGGTCTCGGACCGGTCGGACTTCGTGGTGCCGATGCAGGGCGGCCACGCGCTATGGCCGCGCGTCGACGTGGCGCTGGCCGTCGGCACGCGCTTCCAGGAGATGATTCCGGGCTGGGGCACCGACGAAGGGCTCTCCATCGTGCGGCTCGACATCGACCCGGTGGAGGTCACGCGCGTCGCGCGGCCGACCGTCGCGCTGGTCGCCGAAGCCCGCGAAGGGCTGCGCGCGCTGATCGACGCGATCCCGCGCCACAACCGCAAGCGCCCGTCGCGCAAGGACGAGCGCCTCGCACTCAAGGCGGACGTGGCTCGCCGGTTCGACGACAAGGTCGCGCCGCAGATGGCGTATATCCGCGCGATGCGCGCGGCCTTGCCCGATGACGGGTTCTTCGTCGAGGAGCTGACCCAGGTCGGCTACGTCTCGCGCTTCATGTTCCCGACCTACCTGCCGCGCCATTTCATCCACACCGGCTACCAGGGCACGCTGGGGTACGGCTCGGCCACCGCCCTCGGCGTCAAGGTCGCCAACCCGGACAAGAAGGTGCTGGCGATCTCGGGCGACGGCGGGTTCATGTACAACGTGCCCGAGATGTCGACCGCGATGCGCCACGGCATCGACATCACCATCGTGCTGTTCAATGACGGGCATTTCGGCAATGTCCGCCGCACCCAGATCGAGGTGCTGGGCGGCAAGGAGATCGGCGTCGATTTCCGCAACCCGGATTTCGTCAAGCTGGCCGAGAGCTTCGGCTGGAATGCGCGTCGCGCGAAGGACGCCGACGAGGTCGGCAAGGCAGTCGCCGAATTGTTCGAGACGGCCGGCCCGACCCTGATCGAGGTGCCGGTCGGCCAGTTCCCGAGCCCCTGGGGCTTCTGGCATTTGCCGAAGGCGCGCTGAGGCGAGCCCTACCCCTTGTCGTTTCCCGTGCGGTGGCGCGGGCGCGTCACCGCGAGAGTCGTCCACTCGCCCACCGGGATGCGAAAGAGCGGCGCAAGCCCGGCCGCGCGATGCGCCGCCGCCACCTTCGCCGCGTCGCGCGTGAGGAACCCGGCGAGCACGGCGACACCGCCCGGCGCGAGGCGTTTCGCGAGAGCCGGCGCCATGCGAATCAGCGGCCGCGCCAGGATGTTGGCGAGCACCAGGTCGAACGGGCCATCGGCGCGCGCCAGGCCGCGATAGCCGTCGGACCGCGCGACCCGCACGCGGTCGGCGACGCCATTGTCCGCGACGTTCTCCTCCGCGACGGCGACCGATACCGGATCGTTGTCGACCGCCAGAACGTCGGTCGCCGCGAATTTCGCGACGGCGATGGCGAGAAGGCCCGAGCCGGTCCCCATGTCGAGCACCCGCCGGAAAATGCGCCCCGCGCAGAGCCGCTCGATTGCGACCAGGCATCCCTCGGTCGATTCGTGCGCGCCGGTGCCGAACGCCGCGCCCGCGTCGATGCGGATGGGGATCGCGCCGCGCGGCGTCTCGCCCGTGAAGTGCGAGCCGTGGAGAAAGAACCGGCCGACGCGGCGCGGCGGGAAATCCGATTGCAGCCGCGCCGCCCAGTCGATCGCCTCCAGCGCCTCGAAACGCAAGTCGGGCGCGGCAACGCCAGTGGACGCGGCGGCGACGGTTAGCGCGGCGGTCAGCCCCGCCCGATCGCAGACCCCGGCCCCGTATCCCTGCACGGTCCGGCGTCCCCGCCCGGCCGGCCCGACGGCAACTGCGAGACCCAGACCGCCAAGCGCATCGGCAAGCGCGTCGACCGCCCGAACGGGCACGGACGCCGCGACCCGCCAGCCAGCATTTTCCGCCGATTTTTTGCCCAACCCGACCTCTTGAAACGGCGCGGCCCGCGCGCCCGCTTGCCGACGCGCCGGCGGCGTAGGGGCCAAGCGCAACAGCGCACCCGGGCTCCACCCCCACCCCAACCCTCCCCCATCGAGGGGGAGGGAGCTATCGCCCGAGCCCGTGCCGTTCGTTCCCTCCCCCCTTGTGGGGGAGGGACAGGGTGGGGGGTGATCCCTACCCGAACGCGAGCGATTTGGCCTGCACGACGCCCGGCAAATGCGCGACCTTGTCGAGCACGTCGGCGCCGACATGCTGGTCGACCTCGAGGAGCGCGATGGCATCGCCGCCCAGCGTCTTGCGGCCGAGGTGGAACGTCGCGATGTTGACGCCCGCATCGCCCAGCGTGGAGCCGAGCCGGCCGATATAGCCGGGCTTGTCCTGGTTCACCGTATACAGCATGTGGGCCGACAGCTCGGCCTCGGTCGGGATGCCGTCGATCTCGACGATGCGGGGCTTGTCGCCGAATAGCGTGCCGGCCGCGGTGCGCACCCGGTGCTCGGTCTCCATCGTGACGCGGATCAGCGTCTGGTACTCGCTGTCGCGCTCGTGTGTGACCTCGCTGACGTCGATGCCGCGCGCGGCGGCGACGACCGGCGCCGATACGATGTTCACCGATTCGAGGATCGGCGCGAGCAGCCCCTTGAGCACGCAGGCGGTCAGCGGCTTCACGTTGAGGTCGGTCGCGTTGCCCTCGTACTCGACCGTGACGCGCCGGGCCGCCGAGTTGGCCACCTGGCCGAGCAGGCTGCCGAGCTGCTCGGCAAGGCGGATATAGGGGCGCAGCCGCGCCGCGTCCTCGGCCGAGAGCGACGGCATGTTGATCGCGTTGGTCACCGCGCCGGTGTTGAGATAGGCCGCCATCTGCTCGGCGACCTGGACCGCCACCTTCTCCTGCGCCTCGGTGGTGGACGCGCCGAGATGCGGCGTCGCCACCAGTACCTCGTTGCCGAACAGCGCGAACTCCTTCGCGGGCTCGGTGCGGAACACGTCGATCGCGATGCCCGCCACCTTGCCGGTCTCGACCGCGTCGATCAACGCCTTCTCCTCGATCAGCTCGCCGCGCGCGCAGTTGATGATGCGCACGCCCTTCTTCATCCTGGCGAAAGCCGCGGCATTCACGATATCGCGCGTCGCCTCGGTCAGCGGCGTGTGCAGCGTGATGAAATCGGCGCGGGTGAACAGATCGTCGAGCTCCACCTTCTCGACGCCAAGCGACGTCGCGCGCTCGGGCGTGAGGTACGGGTCGTAGGCGATGACCTTCATCTTGAGGCCGAGCGCGCGGTCGGCGACGATCGAGCCGATATTGCCGCAGCCGATGATGCCGAGCGTCTTGCCGTAGAGCTCGACGCCCATGAAGCGGTTCTTCTCCCACTTGCCGGCCTGGGTCGACCGGTCAGCCGTGGGAATCTGGCGGGCGAGCGCGAACATCATCGCGATGGCGTGCTCGGCGGTGGTGATGGCGTTGCCGTAAGGCGTGTTCATCACCACGATGCCCTTGGCCGACGCGGCCGGGATGTCGATATTGTCGACCCCGATGCCGGCGCGCCCGACGACCTTCAGCTTGGTCGCCGCTTCGATCACCTTCTGCGTGACCTTGGTGGCCGACCGCACGGCCAGCCCGTCATATTCGCCGATGCAGGCGATCAGCTCCTCGGGCTTCATGCCCACCTTGACGTCGACCTCGATGCCGGCCTGGCGGAACACGTCGGCCGCCTCCGCGCTGAGCGCGTCGGAAATCAGAACCTTGGGCATGGCTACACCTTCGCCGAGAGGAGGGTTTCGTTGCCGGTTTCGTACTTGACCTTGGCGAAGGCCCAGTCGAGCCAGGGGAACAAAGCTTCGAGATCGGCGGTCTCGACGGTCGAGCCCGCCCAGATGCGCAGCCCCGGGGGCGCGTCGCGATAGGCGTCGATGTCGAACGCCACGCCTTCCGCCTCCAGCAGCGCCGCGATGCGCTTGGGCACCCCGGCCGCGACCTTCTCATCCAGCCCGTCGAGCCATGGGTCGACGATCTTGAGGCAGACCGAGGTGGACGAGCGGATCGCCGTATCCTCGGCGAGGAACTCCGCCCAGATCGACTCCTTCACCCAGCGCGCGATGGCGGCGAGGTTGGCGTCGGCACGACCGATCAGCCCCTTCAGCCCGCCGATGCGCTCGGCCCATTCGAGCCCGTCGAGCGCATCCTCGACGCACAGCATCGAGGGCGTGTTGATCGTGTCGCCCTTGAAGATCGCCTCGGAAAGCTTTCCGCCCGACGTCATGCGGAAGATCTTGGGCAGCGGCCAGGGCGGCGTGTAGCCGGTCAGCCGCTCGACCGCGCGGGGCGAGAGCACCAGCATGCCGTGCGCGGCCTCGCCGCCCATCGCCTTCTGCCAGGACCAGGTGACGACGTCGAGCTTCTTCCATGGCAGATCCATCGCGAACACGGCCGAGGTCGCGTCGCAGATGGTCAGCCCCTCGCGGTCGTCGGGAATCCAGTTGCCGTCCGGCACCCGCACGCCCGAGGTCGTGCCGTTCCAGGTGAAGACGATGTCGTGCTTCGGGTTCCACTGCGCGAGATCGGGCAGGGCGCCGTATGGCGCCTCGAATACGCGCGCGTCCCTGAGCTTGAGCTGCTTCACCGTATCGGTGACCCAGCCGGCGCCGAAGCTTTCCCAGGAAAACAGATCGACCGGCCGCGCGCCCAGCAGCGACCACAGCGCCATCTCGACCGCCCCGGTGTCGGAGGCGGGAACGATGCCGATGCGCCAGTCGGCGGGAATGCCGAGGATCGCCCGCGAGCGGTCGATCACCGCGCCGAGCTTGGCCTTGCCGGGCTTGGACCGGTGCGAGCGGCCGACCAGCGCGCCGGCAAGCTGGTCCACCGACCAGCCGGGTCGTTTCGCGCAGGGTCCGGATGAGAAGCAGGGGTTTGCCGGCCGGGTGGCCGGCTTCGCGGCGGGGTCAGTCATATCTCTCTCCCTTGCAGAAGAGCTGCGCCCCGTTGGGGAGGCGTGGCCCGCCGCGGAAAATAGGGAGGTGCCGGGACCTCGTCAATGGCGCCACGGGCCACGGCCCTTATGTCGCAGGTCGTTGGCCGATCGGCCGCCAAATCTGCTATAGTTTTAAGCACCATCGCGCGAGAGACGGAGAAGCGGCATGTTCCTTCGCAACCAATGGTATTGCGCCGCCCTGGCGCAGGAGATCGGTGCGGCCCCGCTCGGCCGCGTGTTCCTGGGCGAGCCGGTGGTGATGTTCCGCACCGCGAGGGGCGAGATCGTCGCGCTCGAGGATCGCTGCTGCCATCGCCGCGCACCTCTGTCGAAGGGCAAGGTGGAAGGCGACAATCTGCGCTGCGGCTATCACGGGTTCCTGTACGACGCGACCGGCCGGGTGATCTGGGTGCCGGGCCAGGACAAGGTGCCGCCGGATGCGCGCGTGCGCAGCTATCCGATCGTCGACAAGCATGGCTATGTCTGGATCTGGATGGGCGATCCGGCGCTCGCCGATCCCGCCAAGGCGCCCGCCTTCACCTGGAACGACGACCCGGCCTGGGCGGCGGCGTCGGACTACATGCGCATCGAGTGCAGCTACCTGCTGATGGTCGACAATCTGATGGATCTGTCGCACGTCGCGTTCCTGCACGCGAACACGATCGGCAGCCCCGAGGACACCAACCCCGACCTCGACTGGAAGCGCGGGCCCGACTTCGTGCGCGGCACGCGCGTCGCCACCGGCCTGTCGCCGTCGGCGCGCATGAAGGCCGAGGGACTCGACGTCAAGGTCGACCAGGTGAAGGTGATGGAGTTCACCCCGCCCGCCAACGTGGTGATCGACATCCGCACCACCGAGTTGGGCAAGAAAGGCGCGGCGAGCCGCGTCGACCAGACGCTGATCGTGCTCGACACCATGACGCCCGAGACCGAGACCACCTGCCATTACTTCTTCGGGGGCTGCCGCAACTACTATGTCGACGACACGGCGCTGACCAAGCTGATGATCGAGCGCATCGTGATCGCCTTCCTCGAGGACAAGGACATGCTGGAGGGCGAGCAGAAGATCATCGACCTCGCCCCGCGGGCCGCTCAGGTCGACGTGATGGGCGATACCGGCGGGCTCCAGTCGCGCCGGCTGGTCGAGCGCCTGCTGGCCGAGGAGCAGGGGGTGCGCGCCGCCGCCGCGGAGTGATGCCGAGCACGTATGAATTTCTCCGTTCGTCCTGAGGAGCGCCCGCAGGGCGCGTCTCGAAGGACGAAGCCGCGAGGTCATGCCGCCGCGCCCTTCGAGACGCCTGCTGCGCAGGCTCCTCAGGGCGAACGGCGAGGTTAGGGAGAGAGCCGATGTACCTGCGGAACCAGTGGTACTGCGCCGCCCTGGCGCACGAGATCGGCAAGGCTCCGCTGGGGCGCGTGTTCCTGGGCGAGCCGGTGGTGATGTTCCGCACCGCGGACGGCACGATCTGCGCGCTCGAGGATCGCTGCTGCCATCGCCGTGCGCCGCTCTCGCTCGGCAAGGTCGAGGGCGACAATCTGCGCTGCGGCTATCACGGGTTCCTCTACGACGCGTCCGGCCGGGTGGTCTGGGTCCCCGGCCAGGACAGAGTGCCGCCGGACGCGCGCGTCCGCAGCTATCCGATCGTCGACCGGCACGGCTATGTCTGGATCTGGATGGGCGACCCCGCCCTCGCCGATCCCGCCAAGGCCCCCGACTTCTTCTGGAACGACGATCCGGCCTGGGCGGCGTGGTCGGGCTACCTGCCGATCGCCTGCAACTACATGCTGCTGGTCGACAATCTGATGGATTTGTCGCACGTGCCGGTGCTGCATGCGGGCCTGTTGGGCGTGGCGGAAGATACGCAGCCCGATCTGGTGTGGGAGCGCGGCACCGACTGGGCGCGCGGTACTCGCATCGCGAAGGACCTGAACCCGCCGGAGCGCTGGCGGATGGAAGGGATCGACCACAAGATCGACCAGAAGAAGGTCATGACCTACACCCCGCCCGCAAACGTGGTGATCGAGATCACCACCACCGAGGCCGGCCGCAAGCCCGGCGCGGCGGGCACGCTGAACCAGACCTTCTTCGTGCTCGATTCGATGACGCCCGAGACGGAGACGAGCTGCCACTACTTCTTCGGAAGCTGCCGCAACTACATGATCGAGAATACGGCGATGACCAGGATGGTGGAGGAGCAGACCCTGCGCGCCTTCGACCAGGACAGGGACATGCTGGAGGCCGAGCAGCGCATCATCGATTTCGATCCGGCCGCGCGTCAGGTGGACGTGATCGGCGACGGCGGCGGGCTGCAGTCTCGGCGTCTGCTGGATATCCTGCTGGCCGAGGAGCGCGCGCTGCGGACGGCGGCGGAGTAGCGCGTTCCGGTGGGTCACCCTGCGGGGTGCTATAATCCCGCCCGATGAGCGACATGCCCCATATCCTGGTGGTCGACGATGACATGCGTCTGCGCGATCTGCTGTCGCGCTATCTGGGCGATAACGGCTTCCGCGTGACTGTCGCCCGCGACGCCGCGGACGCGCGCGCACAGATGGCCGGGCTCAGCTTCGACGCGCTGGTACTCGACGTGATGATGCCGGGCGAATCGGGGCTCGAGCTCACCCGCACGCTGCGCGCGGGCTCGGGCGTTCCGATCCTGCTGCTCACCGCGATGAGCGAGCCGGACGACCGCATCGGCGGGTTCGAGTCCGGCGCCGACGACTACCTGGTCAAGCCGTTCGAGCCGCGCGAGCTGGTGCTGCGCCTCAAGGCCGTGCTGCGCCGCGCCCAGACCGAGCCCACGCCCGAGACGGTCGGGCTCGGCGCGCTGTCGTTCGACGTCGCGCGCGAGGTGCTGTCGAGGGACGGGGTGGCGGTCCGACTGACCGGCGCCGAGGTGAGCCTTCTCAAGGTGTTCGCCGAAAGCCCGAACCGCACGCTCACCCGCGACGAGCTGATCCGCCGCTCGCGCATCGACGGCAGCGACCGCACGGTCGACGTCCAGATCACCCGCCTGCGCCGCAAGATCGAGCCCGACCCGCGCCTGCCCCGCTATCTGCAGACGGTGCGCGGCGAGGGCTACGTGCTGCGCCCCGACTGAGCGCGAAGCGGTGCCCGAACCCCTGGTGAAGCGCTTCCTGCCCCGCTCGCTGTTCGGGCGCGCGCTGCTGATCATCGTGATGCCGCTGATCCTGCTGCAGGTGATCTCCACCTGGTTCTTCTACGACCGGCACTGGGAGACGGTGACGCGGCGCCTCGCCGGCGCGGTGGCGGGCGAGCTGTCCGTCGCCATCGACCAGCTCGACCGAAGCGGTGGCGCGCCTGCCGCGACCGATGCGACGCTCGACGCGCTGGGCCGGCCGCTCGCCATCCAGCTCGCCTACCACGCCGGTGCGATCCTGCCCAACACGGGGCTCGACCGCGGCTCGGGCCAGCTTCACCGGCTGCTCCGGCGCGAGCTCACCGGCTATCTGCGCCGTCCGATCTACATCGACACCGACTACAAGCCGCGCGAGGTTCTGGTGCGCGTCCAGCTCCAGGATGGCGTGCTCGACGCCGAGATCAGCCGCGACCGGCTGTTCACCTCGACGACCTATATCTTCGTGCTGTGGATGGTGGGCACGTCGCTCGTGCTGTTCGCGGTGGCGAGCCTGTTCATGCGCAACCAGGTGCGGCCGATCCGCCGCCTTGCCCGCGCGATGGACCGGTTCGGCAAGGGGCGCGACGTCGACGACTTCAAGCCGTCCGGCGCGTCCGAGGTGCGCCAGGCCGCCGCCGCCTTCAACGCCATGCGCGAATCCATCCAGCGCATGATCACCCAGCGCACCGAGATGCTGGCCGGCGTCAGCCACGATCTGCGCACGCCGCTGACCCGCATGAAGCTGCAGCTTGCCATGCGCGACGCCGGCGACGTCGCGGCGCTGCGCAGCGACGTCGTGGAGATGGAACGGATGCTGGCCGAGTACCTGGCCTTCGCGCGCGGCGAAGGCACCGAGGCGGCCACGCCCACCGACCTCGGCGACGTGCTGGGCGAGGTGGTGGACGGTGCCCGCCGACAGGGTGCGAAGGTCGAGCTCCGATGCACCGGCGCGCTGGCCGTCACCGTAAAGCCCAATGCGCTCAAGCGCTGTCTCACCAACGTGGTGAACAACGCGATCGGCCACGCGCGAAACGTCGTCGTCGCCGCCCAGCGCCGCGATGGCGCGATCGAGATCGTCATCGACGACGACGGGCCGGGCATTCCGCCCGACCAGCGCGAGGCGGTGTTCCGCCCGTTCTACCGGATGGAAGGCTCACGCTCGCGCGAGACCGGCGGCACCGGGCTCGGCCTCACCATCGCGCGCGACGTGATCCGCGGCCATGGCGGCGACATCGCGCTCGACGACTCGCCGATGGGCGGGCTGCGCGCCCGCCTGCGCCTGCCGATATGAGCACACGTCCCGCGTCGCGGGAATAGCTGACCTGGATTGCCGCGCTGCCTTCGGCGGCTCGAAATTACGGGTGGATCACGCTCGAACGATTCTGCACCAGGAACTGCTCGTGCCGCTTCAGGAAGTCGTCGACGATGGACGCGGTCGCCTCGGGCCGGTCGCCGTCGATGGCGTGCGCCGCGTCGTAGACGAAGACCAGGTGGCAGTTCGGCAGCGCCTCGCGATACAGGTGACCACCGGCCGGCGGCGTCACCGGATCTGCCGTGCCGAACAGCGCCAGCACCGGCATCTGAAGGTCGGCAAGCCGCGCCTCGAACGCCGGATCGCGCGGCGGGCCGAGCAGCCGGTCGGTCAGGGCGCGGTGCTTCTCCATCAGCCCGGGCGGCGGCGGCGGCAGGCGCGGCTGGCGCTCGGGATGGCGGTAGAGCATCCGCATCGCCTCTTCCGGCGAGACATGGGTGGGCGGCGTGGTCGCGCCCAGCCGGATCGCGGCCGGCGAAATCAGCACGATGGCCGGAACCGACGCGGGGCTTTTGAGCGCCATCCACAGCGCGACCTTCGACCCGAACGACGTGCCCATCAAATTGTAGCGCTCGATGCCGAGGGCGGCGACGGCGGCGTTCATCGTGCCGCCCAGCTCCTCGATGGTCTTCGTGCGGTCGTTGACCGGCGAGGCCCCGAAGCCCGGCACCTCGAACGCGATCACGCGGTTCGTCCTGGCGAGCATATCGTGCGCATAGGCAAGGCGCAGCCCGCCGCCGCCATGCAGGCACACCAGCGCCTCGCCCTCCCCTGCCTCCATGTAGCGGATGCGGAATCCGTCCGCCTCGACGAAGGACTCGGTGAATGCCGCGCCGGGCGGCGCCTGCACCGCGGTCTGTTGTTCCGTCATCTGGTATCGCCTTTCACTTACATGGCATGCATGCGCGGCAGCACCTTGGTGCCGAACATCTCGATGGAGCGCATCGTCTTGTCGCCGAGCTGGGCGGTGACGACCAGGTCGAGGATGCCGGCGCCCATTATGTCCTTGATGCGCGCGATCTGCTTCACGACCGTGTCGGGATTGCCGACCAGCAGCTGGCCGCGCTCGATCCGGTCGGAGAGCGCGCCGCGCGAATGCAGCCGCGCGCGCTGGCCCTCGATGTCGCGCCCGTAATAGCCGGCCGAAGCCGCGGCCTTCTCGATGGCCGGGTTGCGCATCGAGAGCCCGACCGACGGCAGCACGCCGGCTGCCTCCTCCATATCGGCGATGGCCTGCTCGTCGGTCTCGGCAACGTGCATGGCGAGGCGGTAGATCACGTTGTCGGGCGTCGCCTCCCAGCCATGGACGCGGCACTGCTCGCGATAATACTTCGCGGCTTCGGCGGCGCGCTGCACGGTGGTGAAGGCGAAGCCGACGCCGAGGCGGTTCTTCGCCGCGAACTCGCCCGACTCCGGCGTCGCCGCCGAGATGTAGATCGGCGGGTGCGGCTTCTGCACCGGGCGGGGCCAGATGCAGATCGTGCGGTATTCGTAGTACCGCCCCTGCCAGCCGAACGGCTGGGCTTCCGTCCAGCACATGCGGATGAGCTGCAGTGCCTCCTCGAACCGCTCGCGCGATTCGGCCGGGTTGATGTTGTAGGTGACGTACTCGTTGACCGAGCCGCGCATCAGACCGGCGATCGCGCGCCCGCCGGTCATGGTGTCGATCATCGCCAGCTCTTCGGCGACGCGCACCGGATTGAGGATCGGGATATCGGGGCCCAGCACCGCGACCTTCGCCTTCTTGACGATGCCCGTCAGCGAGGCGGCCATCACCATCGGGTTGGGCGTCATCGAGAACGGCGCGAAGTGATGCTCGGCGGTGGTCACCCAGTCGAAGCCCAGCTCGTCGCCCAGCTTGAACATCGCAATGGTGCGGGCCATCGACCGCTCGGCCCATTCGGATTGGTACTGGTCGGCCGGCTCGGGCCAGACCGCGTGCGATGCCGGCCCGTCATAGCGGGTGGTGCAGAACAGGGAAGCTTTCATGAACTCATCCTAGATCGACGCGGCCCAGTCGGCGACGACGCTGGCGAGCTCCGCGATCAGCTTGTCGCCGTTCGGCTGCTTGTAGGGGAAATGCGTGGCGCCCTTCAGCAGGTATTCGGTGGCGCGCCCCGCGACCGCATCGGAATACTGCGCCGCTTCGGACGGATACAGCCCCTCGTCCGCCGAGAAGGTCACATTGAGCACCGGCACCGACGTCTCGGCGAGCCGCACCGGCCCGTCCGCCCGGCTCAGCCGGCTCCACTGGCTGAGGAACGAGCGCAGCCCGGTGTGGCGGCCCAGCACGTTGGGCGCGTAGTTGGTCGCCATCGCCCCGCCCCAGATCGTCGCGCGCACCGGCCGGTCGTTGGGATCGATCGTGGCGTCGAGCGTCGCCGGGCGGGCATAGGTGCGGTGGATGACGAACGCCTCGTCGACGGCGCGCGCGTCCTCGCCCATCGCATCGAGCTGACGCAGCCGGGCGAGCACCCGGTCGTTGATCCGGTCGTAACGGGCGAGCTGCGCCGTGCGGAACCGGGCGAGCCAATCCTTGGCGAAGGGCGGGCCGTTCTCCGGGTTGAACATGTCGAGCGCGGGGTCGGCGGCCAGCGCGTCGTGCTCGTCGATCACCGACGGGTCGAGATTGTCGCGCAGCTGCCAGGCGCGGCTGGTGTGTGCGCTGGCCAGCACGATGGCGTCGGCGGGCGGCAGGTCCTCCGCGCGCAGGTCGAACGCACGCCCGTCCGGCGTGGTGGCGACGGTCAGCTTCTCGGCCTGCGACTGATAGTACGCATCGACCGAGCCGCCGCCCGAATTGCCGATCAGCACGACCTTCCGGTAGCCCTGGTCGCGCAGGAACTTCACCCCGGCGCCGACATCCTGGATCACATGCTCCATCAGGAGCTGAGAGTCGTTGTTCACGTAGCGCGTGTTGAGCCCGAGCGTTGCGCGGCCAAGCCCCTGCAGCGGCTCGATCAGGTAGTGGTGCATGAAGTTGACGGCCGGGTGCAGCACCAGGAACGCCACGTCCTTGCCGCAACCCTCGTCGGCGATACGCCCGTAGATGCGCGGGCGCACGATGTCCTGCATGCCCGGACCCGGCGCCAGCACCTCCGCCGGACGAAGGTCGAGCGCGACGATGCGGCCCGGCATCAACCCGCGGCCTTGGCCGGCTTCGCCGCCTTCGCGGTCTCCTTCGCCGCCGTGCGGGCGCGGTCGTCGCGTACCTCCTTCGCCACGTCCGCCCAGCGGAAGGGCGCGAGGTCGATGGCCGCGTGCACCGAGCCGCAGTTCGGGCATTTGCGTCGTGCGGCGTCTTCGTTGAACGCGGCGCAGGCGCGGAGATATCCCTCCTGCGGCAGCTCCTCGGCGGTGTCCCACACCTCGCGGGCGATCTCGGTGCCGCACGACTCGCAATGCCAGGCGACGCCCTCGAGACCCGCGACCACCGCCTTGTAGCGAAGCTGCACCGCGGGCCGGTCGGGCACGATGCGGTGCGCCGTGCCGCCCGGCACATAGATGAAATCGCCAGGCTCGAACGTGTGGTAGCGGGCCGGCCCCTCGGCGAACTCGACGCGCCCGCGCCCCGACATGGTGACGATCACCGTGTCCTGCTCGCACATCAGATGGAACGGCTGCGGCCGGTCGTTATGGCTGATGCAGATCTGAAGGTCGGATTCCGGCGGCAGGATCGGATATTCGTCATAGGGTCCATGCGCCTCGCCCTCGGCGAACGCATCGAACCGTGCCTTCTGCGCCATGGCGTTTCCTCCTGGTGTGCTGCGCCCGTTTCGGGCTTGTTTCCTAGCCGTCCGCTCCGAGCAGCGAGTCGTGCGCGTCGCGCACCGCCCGGGTTTGGTTGCGGTAGCGCGCCCAGCCCCAGCGATCGAGTGGGAACTCCGGGTTCACATGGCCGCACTTCTTGCAGGTGCGGTTCGCCGCGTCGGAATTGAACGCCTCGGCGCCGTTGGCGCTTTCGATAACGGTCGGCAGCGCCGGGATCGGCCCCATATCCTCGCGCTGATGGCCGCGACGCGGCGCGCGCGAGGCGTATTCGTGCTTGAAGAGCTGCGTGCCGCACTTCTCGCAGTCGAACGACACGGACTCGCGCTGCTCGACGCCGGTCGACTGGCGCTGCGTGATGGTGACCAGCGAGTAGGATTGCGGGCTCGTGGGATCGGTCAGCAGGTTGCCGACGCCGTGGTCGCGCGTCGACAGCCGCACCAGCCCGCCCTTGCCGCGGCCCGTCACGCCGCCCGCGCCGAAGATGATGGCGATCTCGTCCACCGTGTTGACGTGCTGGAAATAGCCGTACCCGCCGACCGGGTCGCCATAGAACAGCGCCACCGTCGGCACGATCGCGCCTTCGTCGAGATAGGGGAACATGGGCGTCAGCGTCGAGACCAGCGCGCGGCTCACATCGTAGACGTTGGCCTTCAGCGGCTGCTTGTCGGGCGCCGGCTTCGGCATCAACCGGGCGGTTCCGTCGGCCATGGCTTCCTCCCTCGAACGGTTCGGGTCCGAATTATATCGTCCCGCGCGGGCCGCGCCAGCCCCGTCGCAAATGGGCCCGAGCGACACTACATTGGATCGATGAGCCGTCTACTCAGTCCCGATCCGTCGCGTCCCATCGCCTGGCCGTTCGACCGTCCGCCCTTCCGGCCACGCCCGACCGTCAACGTGCTGCGCCTTGGCGGGGTGATCGGCGGGCGCGGCGGGCTGCGGGGCGGGGGCCTCAACCTGCAGGCGTTCGAGCCCGCGATCGCGCGCGCCTTCCACGGGCGCGGCCTGGTCGCCGTCGCGCTTGCCATCAACTCGCCCGGCGGCTCGGCCGTCCAGAGCGCGCTGATCGCCAACCGCATCCAGGCCGCCGCCGCCGAGCGCAACGTGCCGGTCATCGCCTTTGCCGAGGACGTCGCCGCCTCGGGCGGCTACTGGCTCGCCTGCGCCGCCGACGAAATCTACGCCGACGCGGCCTCGATCGTCGGCTCGATCGGGGTGATCGCGGCCGGGTTCGGCTTTCAGGACCTGCTCGCCCGCCATGGCATCGAGCGGCGCGTGCACACCGCCGGTGCCAACAAGGGCATGCTCGACCCGTTCCGCCCCGAGGCGCCGGAGGACGTGGCGCGGCTTCGCGCCATCCAGGACGACATTCACGCCCAGTTCAAGGACATGGTGCGCGCGCGGCGCACCGGCAGGCTCAAGGGCGACGAGGCCGAGCTGTTCTCCGGCGCGTTCTGGTCCGGCCGCGAGGCGCTGGGGCTCGGGCTGATCGACGGCCTCGGCGACGTGCGGTCGGTGATGCGCGCGCGCTTCGGCGACAAGGTACGGCTCCGCCCGGTGGGCGTCCGCCGCGGTCTGCTGCGCCGCCGGCTCGGCCTCGCCGGGGCAGGACCTGCCGACATCGCCGACGCGGCGGCCGAGCTTCTGCCGGCGCTCGATGCCTGGGCGTTGTGGAAACGCTACGGGCTGTAGCGCGCGGCCTTACCCTTCAGCGAACGCGGTCTTCAGCGCGGATGCGACCCGATCCGCCGAGAACGGCTTTCGAATGAGATCGAGCGGTGCCGCCACCTCGGCGCGCCGGAGCGTCACGGCATCCAGCGTGTCGGACAGGAAGATCGTCGGGATTTCGAACCGGTCGCGGAGCGCAATGGCGACCGAGAGGCCGTCGATGCGTCCGCTGAGGCCAAGATCGACGAGAGCAATGTCGGGATGCGACGCCCCGGCAAGATCGAACGCCGGGCCCGCGGACGCGGCCGGGCCGGATACGTCATATTCCAGTTCGCCCAATAGCTGGACCAGATAGAGCCCTATCAGCGTCTCATGCTCGACGATCAGGACACGGTGCCCGTTCCGTCCCGGCGTCCTGGCGCCGTCGCCGGACCTTTCGCCTTCCGCAGAACCCAATACGCTTCTCCCGAGGCGATGAACGCATCCTAAACGAACCGCGCCGGGACGCCTATCCGGGGTTTGACCGTCCGTAATGGTACGTATTGACTCTATGGGCCGCAAAATGCGGCATTCCATCAGGCCGCGGCGCACGGGTGGTCGGCAACGACGCGACGATAAGAGAGGGATTCCTTGCGGGCGTGATGACCGCGGACGCCGTTACAGAGACAAGCGGGTTTCGCCGCTTCCGGCAACGCGCCGCGCGTGCCGTTTCGGATTTCGCACTCCGCATGCAGCCGGGTCGCGCGCTCGATCAGCGCACGTCGGAGCTCGCCGCGAGCGAGCGCCGCTTTCGCCTGCTGGTCGACGCCGTTGTCGACTACGCGATCTACATGATCCGCCTCGACGGCAATGTCGCGAGCTGGAACCCGGGCGCCGAGCGCATCAAGGGCTATCGCGCCGAGGAGATCACCGGCCGCCACTATCGGACGTTTTTCACGCCCGAGGACGTGGCAGCGGGCTATCCCGAGCAGGCATTGGCTAAGGCGTTGCGCGACGGTCACTTCGAAAGCGAGGGATGGCGCTTGCGCAAGGACGGCTCGCGGTTCTGGGCGGGCATCACGCTGACCCGCGTCGACGACGAGCAGGGCGAGCCGATCGGCTTCGCCAAGATCACCCGCGACCTCACCGAGCGGCATGAGGCGCAGAAGGAGCTCGAACGCGCCCGGGAGCAGCTCTTCGAGTCGCAAAAGCTGGAGGCGATCGGCCGGATGACCGGCGGCGTCGCGCACGACTTCAACAATCTTCTCGCGGTCATGCTGTCGGGCCTCGCGCTGATCGAGCGGATGGCCGGCCCGAACGAACGTGTTGGCTACGTGATGAACGAGATGCGCCGCACCATCCAGCGCGGCGAGAGCGTGACCAAGCAGCTGCTGTCGTTCTCGCGCCGCCAGGACATCCGACCGGAAAGCCTCGACACGGCCGAGCGGCTGCAGGAGATGTGCCGCTTCGCGGACCGCATCCTGAGCGACAACATCAGCGTCGTGCGTGACGTGGCCGACGACTTGCCGCCGGTCCTGATCGACGCCCAGCAGTTCGAGCTGGCGCTGCTCAATGTCTGCCTGAACGCGCGCGACGCGATGCCCGACGGCGGAGTGCTGACCATCTCCGCTCGAAAAGAGTCACGGCCCGACCCGGTGACCGGCGCGCCTTCGGACTTCGTCTCCGTGAGCATCGCCGACACCGGCATCGGCATCGCGCCCGACGCCCTGCCGCGGGTGTTCGAGCCGTTCTTCACCACCAAGGAGGTCGGCAAGGGCACCGGGCTGGGCCTCAGCCAGGTCTACGGTTTCGCCACCCAGTCGGGCGGCGCGGTTGACATCGACTCGACCCCGAGCGTGGGCACCACCGTGACATTCCACCTTCCAGTCGGCTCCGGCCCACCGGTTTCGGTGCAGCCGGCGACCGGGGCGCGGCTGACGACCAGCGCGCGGCCGGCTGCATCGGACAGCCCGGGCGCCACGGTGTTGATCGTGGAGGACAACCGCCGGCTCGCCCACTTCACCGCGCAGCTCTTCGAGTCGGCGGGCTACCGGGTGGTGGCGGCCGAAACGGCCGACGCCGCGCTCGCCCAGCTGCGCGCCGACGGGCGGGTCGACGCGATCTTCTCCGACATCGTGATGCCCGGAACCATGTCGGGCGTGCAGTTCGCGCGCGTGGTCCGCAGCGACTTCCCCGGCGTGCCGATCCTGCTGTCGACCGGCTACAGCGCTGCGGCCAGCGAGGCCGAGCGCGAGGGCGCGAGGATCATCTCCAAGCCCTACGATCCCGACCGGGTGATCGCCCTGATCGGCGACCTCATCGCCGAGTCGAGCCAGCCGTCGTGATAGCGCCCTGCAGCCCGGTTGACAGGCTGTCGCGGCTGGCCGTATAGCCGGGCCTCGCCATTTCGGGCCGGCGCGCGACGCCGGCGCGGGGGCGGGGGCGGGGTAGCTCAGCGGTAGAGCAGAGGAATCATAATCCTTTGGTCGGGGGTTCAAATCCCTCCCCCGCTACCATTCCGGCCCCCATTCGCGTCCCGGAAGCTGACCGGTCGACGGCGGATGGGGGCCATTTTGTCCCAGCCCTCGGCAACGTGCCGTTTACCTTCGAATCCCATAGTGGGTGCGATGTTCGGCGACGTGCGACAGGCGCGACTGCGGCGCGTGGACGGGTCGAAGCCGGCCCGTCGCGGCGACCTGTCCGTCGTCTGCAAAGGCCGGGTGCATGAGCTATGGAAAAAGCGGTTCTGGCTGGTCTCGACCCCGACCGCCGGGTTCTTGTTCCATAACACCGCCCTGAACGAGGGGCTGCTCGCGTCGGCATCGCAGTTCAACTACGTGCGCGGCCTCGGGCGGGCCGCCTCGCCCTACGCGCTGCGGCCGGCCTCGAACGAGCAGGAGGACGCGTGGGAGTCCGTGCGTCTCGCGCGGGCCCGGCTGCTGCCGAGCCGGGCCGACGCCATCTTCCTCTACGACGACCTGCAGGTTGTGCGCTACCTGCTCGAGAACTGGTGCCGCGGCGACACACGCCACGTCATCGAGGTGCGCGTGGTCAAGGGCGCTCGCCTGCACAAGGCCGACATGCGCTGGCTCGAACTCGGTGCCCGACGAGTGGCCGGAGCTGGCGGCGCGCTACTGGACCGGCGAGATGACCGGCCACCCTCTGCCCGAGGTGCTGGTGGACGGCGCGATCTACGTGCCGCGCTGGCGCGAACCGCCCTTCGGCATCGGCGCCGGCCTGCCGAAATAAGGCGTCTTTTTCGATCTTACTCCGGCCCGCTCCTCCGCGCGGCGGATGATGCTCTGACAGCGCGCCTTGACGCAGGTCAAGGCCGCTCAGCGGGATTTGGGCAGGATCGCAAGGCGGACGGGCCATCGTGCCCGGGCCACTGGAACATCCCGATGCCCCCCTCGATCTACCGCTACATCCTGGACACCACCGTCCGGCGCCAGCTGCCGATCTGCCTGCTGACCCTCGTGGTCGTCGGGCTGTCGATGGCGCCGCTCGAGCTGCAGCGCCGCATCATGAACGACGCTCTGGGCGAGCGCAGCCCGACGCTCCTGGTCGCTCTCGGCGCGCTCTATCTCGTCACGCTGCTGGTCCAGGGCGGGCTCAAATACGCGCTCAACCTGTCGCGCGGGAAGCTGGTCGAGGACACGACCCGCCGGCTGCGCGAGGCGATCTTCGGCCGCATCGCCCCGATGCTCGCGGCCGCACGTCCGGATGACGACGGGTCGAGGCTGGAGAGCGGCGCCGTGGTCTCGATGGTCGCCTCGGAAGCCGAAGACGTCGGCGGGTTCGTCGGCGACGCGATCTCGCTGCCGCTGCTGCAAGGCGGTACGGTCATCGCCATCACGGGCTACCTGTTATGGCTGGAGCCGTTGATCGCGAGCTTCGCGGTGATCGTGTACCTGCCGCAATTCTTCATCGTGCCGCGCGTGCAGCATGCGATCAACCGGCTCGCCCGGGTCTATGCGCGCCAGGTGCGCCGGCTGGGCGACCTGGTGGTCCAGACCGGTGCGGGCGGCGCCGCGGCCGCATCGTTCGCCGAGCCGTTCCGGCGCACCGCGACCAGCGCCTACGACACGCGCGTGCATATCTACCGGCGCAAGTTCTTTCTCACCGCACTCGGCAACTTCCTCGACGCGGCCGGCCCGCTCGCCATCCTGATGGTCGGCGGCTGGATGGTGATCCATCGCGGCATCGATGTCGGCACCATCGTGGTCTTCATCTCCGGCTTTCAGAGGATCGCCGGCCCGTGGGACGAGCTGGTGAACTACTACCGCGCCGCCTCGAACGCCCAGACCAAGTACCTGCTGATGCGCGACACCATGATGGCGACGGGATAAGCGGACGGGATCAAGTCCGGGACGGCCGACGCAGAGAAGCGATCCGGGCAAACCCGGATCGCTTCTCCGTCAACCGTCTCGCCGCGATGGAGCAGATCGCTACTTCACGGTGAGCACGGCGCAGGTCGCGCGCGAGCTCACCTTGTGCGACACGCTGCCGAGCAGCATGCCCTTGAACTCCCCGAACCCGCGCGTGCCCATCACGATCAGGTCGGCCTTCTCGCGCCTCGCATGCTCGACGATGGCGTCGCCCGGATCGCCGTCGGTCAGCGCGCCGACGACCTTCTTCACGCCGGCTTCCTTCGCGATCTTCTCGGCGCGCGCCAGCACCTGGCGGCCGACCGGCTCCAGCACCTCGCGCGGTGCGGGGATCGGGCCGTAGCTTCCCGCCATCCCGGCCGTCGCCATGGCGGACTGGATGTCGATCTCGTAATTGTCGAGCAGGTCGCGCTGCTCCTTGGTCAGGTCGCGCTTGGTGGCAAGCTTGCGCAGCGTCTCCGAGCTCGCGTCGCGCAGCAGCGCGTGCAGGACGACGAGGCGCGCGCCGAACTTGGCGCCGATCTCGCTGGCGAGCGCCAAAGCCTTCTTCGCGTGGTCGGAGCCGTCATAGGCAACGACGATGGTCCGGATCATGTTTCTTCTCCCCTCATTTCGGGCCGGTACGCGGCGGAGGGCCGAGGCGGCGCGGAACGGTGTCTCAATACCATGCCGTCGCTTCGCGCCCTTGACGTAAATCAACGGCCGCGGCGGAGTGTCGTCCCAACGCCGCTGTCACGGAACCGAAAACTTCGCAGGTCATCATCACGCGGCCTGATCGAAAGGATCCTCCATGACCGAAGCTGCCCGTTCCTCGCGCCGCGAGGTGCTGCGACTGCTCGCCGGAGCGCCGCTGATCCCGGTGGCCGGCTTCACCGTCCTGGGCGCCGTCGCGCGTGGCGCCGCTGCGGCGACGACCGGCGCGGCCGGCCCGGTCACGGCCGAGTTCATCGGCATGGCCGCGCCTACGACCCCGTCGGCGCAGGCGCAGACGACGGTCGAATCCCACATGGTGGTGAGCGGCGGCGAGAGCGGCGTGCAGAGCTTCCGGCTGGGCTACCGGAAGCTGTTCCTGACCGGCGACGCGGTGCCGGACGGCGCGGGCGGCACCACCTTGGCCGGCGGGTATTACGACATTGCCGGCAAGCCGCTCATGGACCACAGCGGCCCGACGCCCACCCAGTTCTTTTCCGACTGCCCGGACGGCTACAGCCTGCTGACGAGGGACGGGGCGCGCGCGCCCGGCGTTGCCGGCAACACCGTCTTCGCCGTCGTGCAGTTCGAGTACACCTCTCGTAACGCGGCCGACGAGAGGATGTACGGCCAGCTCCCCTCGCCGATCGCCGTGCTCACGCTCGACCAGGACCCGCGCTCGGGCGCGCTGAAGCTGGTCGCCTACCGAACGGTCGATTCCGCCGCGGCGCACGGGCTGTGGATCACCTGCGGGGCGAGCCTGTCGCCCTGGAACACGCATCTCGCGAGCGAGGAGTACGAGCCCGACGCGGCGACCATCGCCAGGAACGCCCGGTTCCGCGCGTTCAGCCGGAACCTCTATGGCGATCCGGACAAGGCGAACCCCTACCATTACGGCCACCTGCCAGAGGTCGTGGTGAACGCCGACGGCACCGGCACGCTGAAGAAGCATTACTGCCTCGGCCGCATCTCGCACGAGCTGGTGCAGGTCATGCCCGACCGGCGCACCGTGCTGATGGGCGACGATGCGACGAATGGCGGGCTGTTCATGTTCGTCGCCGACAAGCCGGAAGACCTTTCCGCCGGCACGCTCTACGTCGCCAAGGTGGCGCAGCGCCCGGGCGAGGCGCTGGAGGCGGGCGGCGCGTTCGACCTGTCCTGGATCGCGCTCGGCCACGCCACCAGCGCCGAGATCGAGCGGCTGGCCGACTCGCTGACCGCCGCCGACTTCGTCGAGGTGAAGACCGCCGACCCGCACGATCCGTCCTTCTCTTCGATCGGATTCGGCGGCAAGCGCCAGTGGGTGAAGTTCAGGCCGGGCATGGAGAAGGCGGCCGCGTTCCTCGAGACGCACCGCTACGCACCGACCGTGGGCGGCACGCTCGCCTTCACCAAGATGGAGGGCGTCACCGTCAACGCCAAGGACCGGATCGCCTACCTCGCCATGTCCTACATCTATAAGTCGATGTCGGACGGGACGAGCGGCATCGAGGTCGCGCCGATCGAGGCCGGCGCGGTCTATGGCGTGACTCTGGGCGACGGCGGCACCGACAGCGCGGGCAAGCCGATCCCGAGCGCCTGGGTGCCGGTGGCGATGCGCGCCGTCCCGGCGCTGGTGGGGCGCGACCTGGCGGCGCCCGACGCGCTCGGCAACACCGCCGATCCCGACCGCGTCGCCAATCCCGACAATCTCAAATTTTCGGAACGGCTGCGGACCCTGTTCATCGGCGAGGATTCCGGCAACCACGTGAACAACTTCCTGTGGGCCTACAACGTCGACACCGGCAGGCTGGCGCGCATCCTCTCCTGCCCGGCCGGGGCCGAGTCGACCGGGCTGCAAGCCGTCGACGACCTCAATGGCTTCGCCTACATCATGAGCAACTTCCAGCATCCCGGCGACTGGGAGAAGGGGTTGCACGACCGGGTGAGGGCAAGCCTCGCGCCGCTGATCGATTCGCGCTTCCGCCACCGGCGGGCGGCCGCCGTGGGCTACATCGCCGGCCTGCCGCCGAAGGCGTGAGAGTCGGGCGGCGGGACGGCGCGCCCCGACCGCTCCCGCTTCCCCTCCCGCTACAGCACCGACAGCATCGCCGCCACCATCGGGTGGCGCACGACGTCGCCATCGGTCATGCGGATCACCCGCACCCCGGCCATGCTCTCGAGCCGGTCCGCGATGTCGGTCAGCCCCGACAGGCCGGGCAGCAGGTCGTTCTGGTCGGGATCCCCGGTCAGCACCATGGTCGACTGCCAGCCCAGCCGGGTCAGCAGCATCTTGAGCTGGCCGAACGTGCAGTTCTGCGCCTCGTCGATGATGACCGCGGCGTGGTTCAGCGTGCGCCCGCGCATGTAGGCGACCGGCGCCACCTCGATCGTGCCGTCGGCGATCAGGGCGCGCAACCGCTTGCCGCCCAGCCGTTCGCCCAGCGCGTCGGTGATCGGCCGCAGATAGGGGGCGAGCTTGGCATGCAGGTCGCCCGGCAGGTAGCCCAGGCTCTCGCCCGCCTCGACCGCCGGCCGGCACAGCACGATTCGCCGCACCGTGCCCGCCTCCAGCGCCTCGACAGCCTTGGCGATGGCGAGGAACGTCTTGCCGGTCCCGGCCGGCCCCAGCGCGATCACCACCCGCGACGTCTCCAGCGCCTCGACGAGCGCGGCCTGGTTCGCGCTCTTCGGGCGCACGTTCCGCACGTACCGCGCGCCATGCTCGCCGCTATGCGCGCCCATGGATTCGGAATTCAAGAACAGAGGATGAACACCAACGGCCGAACTCGTGAGTGGCCTTGCGCGCATTACGCTTGCCCAAGTTGACCTCCGATTTGGGTGTGGGAATCCACCCGGCGCCGGAATGCCGCCCGCGAAAGGGCGGATACCGGGCGTTCTGGCCGGGGAAGGCGGGTTGGCTCGGCAGTCGAAGGACGGCTCGGAATCGCGCAGGAACCGACGGGCCGATGCCATGGGACCGAACTCTGGACCACGCCGATGAAGCTATCATGACAGCCGATTCGACGCGCGGCCGTTCCGGAGCCGGGATCGAGGGCGGCCTTCGGCACACCCTCCCCGAATCGGGCCGCGGGACCCTTGTAGGCCCCGCATCCTGTGGCGTTTTAGGGTAAAATGTTCTTGTATCGTGAACTCAGTGAGGCTATTTTGCGCCGCTAGTTCACGGCTCGTTGAGCTGTTGTTGCGAGAATGATCGACGTTTCGTCGTCGTTAACGTCTCCGGTGCGATAACGGGTATCGGTCACCTGAGCAAGTGGAGGGGATATGAAAAAGGGACTCATGACAACCTCGGCGCTCGTCGCCGCAGGTATGCTTGGCTTTGCGAGCCAGGCCGATGCGCAGATGATGCGCAAGCCGAACCCGGTCCAGTTGAAGGTCGGCGGCTACATGGAGCAGTTCGTCGGCTACGCGTTCAAGGATGCCAGCTTCTACAATGGCGTGCCTTCGGGCCAGTTCGACCAGCAGACCGAGGCGGAAATCCACTTCACCGGCCAGGCGAAGCTGGATAACGGCCTGCAGATCCGCGCTCACGTCGAATACGAAGTGACGGGCAGCCCGGGCAACGTCATCGACGAGCAGACGCTGACCCTGCGCAACGGGTTCGGCCAGGTGATCCTCGGCAACGAAGATCCGGTGTCCTCGCTGATGACCACCGGCTACATCACCACCTTCGTGACCAATGCCGGCGGGTCGCTCACCTACGACATCACGCCGTGGGTTCCGATCCCGGCCGGCTTCACCCAGGGCAGCCCTGTGGCGGGCGCGCTGACCGATCCGAAGCTCGAGTCGTTCGACAGCGACGCGAGCAAGATCATCTATGTCTCGCCGCGTATCGGCGGGTTCCAGGTCGGTGTGAACTACGCGCCCGAATTGAGCCAGCAGCTCCAGAACGGCGCGGGCGGCAATACCGGCCGTGGCCTGCCGGTGCACGTCGCCGTCGCCGGTGACGGTGCGGGCTGGCACGACGAGTGGGCGTTCGGCGCGAACTACACGATGAAGATCGATCAGGTCGGTATCGGCATCGCGGCCGGTTACGCCACTGCGCAGAATGCATCCAACGCCGCGCTCGGCCGCCAGTCTAATCCCAGCCAGTTCGGCACGGGCTTCCGCATCGATTACGGGCCGTTCCGCTTCGTGTTCGGCTACAAGACGCGTGTGGAACATGGACCGCGGCAACGGCGCGTTCGGTTCCGGTCCGTTCCCGACCACCTACTACGAAGGACGGGAACATGTACACGGCCGGCGGCATCTACCGCTGGGGCCCGAACGCGGTCAGCCTGACCTGGCAGCGCGGCAGTGAAGAAGGCTCGCGCCTGGTGAGCGGCGACAACGTCGCCAACCTCGCCATGCTCGCCTATGGCCGCAGCCTGGCGCCTGGAATCCAGGCCCGCGCATACCTGGCCTACGCGGACTACAACCGCGAGAACCTGGCGCCCGGCGCCGACGGCGCGGGCAGCGTGACGCCCGGCAGCTTCAACGGGGCCGCGCTGATCACCTCCATCCGCCTCGACTTCTAGTCGCGGCGAGCCGAAAAGAAGGGGGGCCGGCTGAAGGCCCCCCTCCACCGGACGCACCGGAGCCTTCCACGGCCCGCCCCCTTCACGGGGGGCGGGCCGATTGTTTTTGTTTCACACTCACTGTGTTGCCCTCTAAGGCGTTAGAAACTAACGCCAAAGTGAAGGTCGTCCGATTTACCTTCTTCAGATATCCGCTCTATAAAGGCTCGCCCGTTATCAATGGCTTTGGCGTGGCAGGTTTTCTTGCCAGCGTCGTGGAGGGGATATGAAAAAGGGACTCATGACGACCTCGGCGCTCGTCGCCGCGGGTATGTTCGGCTTGGCGAGCCAAGCCGACGCGCAGATGATGCGCAAGCCGAACCCGGTCCAGTTGAAGGTCGGCGGCTACATGGAGCAGTTCGTCGGCTACGCTTTCCGTGACGCCACCTTCGCCACGGGCGTGCCGGTCGGCCAGGTCGACCAGCAGACCGAGGCGGAAATCCACTTCACCGGCTCGGGCAAGCTCGACAACGGCCTGCAGATCGTGGCCCACGTCGAATACGAAGTGACCGGCAGCCCGGGCAACATCATCGACGAGCAGACGTTGACCCTGCGCAACGGCTTCGGCCAGGTGATCCTGGGCAACGAAGACCCGGTCGCCTCGCTGATGACCACCGGTTACATCACGACCTTCGTGACCAACGCCGGCGGCTCGCTCACCTATGACGTCACGCCGTGGATCCCGATCCCGGTTGGCTTCACCCAGGGCAGCCCGGTGGCGGGCGCGCTGACCGATCCGAAGCTGGAGTTGTTCGACAGCGACGCGAGCAAGATCATCTACGTCTCGCCGCGTATCGGCGGGTTCCAGGTCGGTGTGAACTACGCGCCCGAATTGAGCCAGCAGCTCCAGAACGGCGCGGGCGGCAATACTGGCCGTGGCCTGCCGGTGCACGTCGCCGTCGCCGGTGACGGTTCGGGCTGGCACGACGAGTGGGCGTTCGGCGCGAACTACACGATGAAGATCGATCAGGTCGGCATCGGTATCGCGGCGGGCTATGTCACCGCGCAGAACGCATCCAACGCCGCGCTCGGCCGCCAGTCTAACCCCGGCCAGTTCGGCACGGGCTTCCGCATCGATTACGGGCCGTTCCGCTTTGTGTTCGGCTACAAGGCGGTGTGGAACATGGACCGCGGCAACGGCGCGTATGGCTCCGGTCCGTTCCCGACCACCTACACCAAGGACGGGAACATGTTCAACGCCGGCGGCATCTACCGCTGGGGCCCGAACGCGGTCAGCTTGACCTGGCAGCGCGGCAGTGAAGAAGGCTCTCGCCTGGTCAGCGGCGACAACGTTGCCACCATGGCGATGCTCGCTTATGGCCGCAGCCTGGCGCCTGGAATCGAGGCCCGCGCGTACCTGGCTTACGCGGACTATAACGGCGAGAATCTGGCCGCCGGTGCCGACGGTGCGGGCAGCGTGACGCCTCGCAACTTCTCGGGCGGTGCGCTGATCACCTCCATCCGCCTCGACTTCTAGTCGCGGCAGGAGCGAACAGACCAGGGGGCGGCTTCGGCCGCCCCCTTCGTTTTGGGGAAACGCCGTTCAGTCCCGCCGCTTCGACAGCGAATCGGCCTGCCGCGTCGTCTCGGGCAGGCGGTAGCGCGGCGCGCAGGCCAGCACGATCTCCGCAGCGCGGGCGAGCGAGACGCGGTGGCCGACCGAGACATAGACCGGCCGCGTGCCGGCGCGGGTCCTGAGAGCGCGCCCGATCACCTCGCCCTTGTCCATCAGCTCCGCCGTCGCGCCGCGCTCCTCGCCGAGCGCGCCATGCGTGCCGACCAACAGCGACTTCGCGACACCGATCGTCGGGATGTCGGCAAGCACGCCGAGATGGCAGGCGAGTCCGAACCGCCGCGGGTGGGCGAGGCCCTGCCCGTCGCACAGGATCAGGTCCGGCGGCCGCGAGACCCGCGCCAGCGCCTCGAGCACGACCGGCAGCTCGCGAAACGAGAGATAGCCCGGCACGTACGGGAAGTTCGGCACCGCCCGCGCCACGCATCGCTCCAGCACGGCAAGCTCGGGAAAGCTGAGCACGACGATCGCGGCGCACGCCATGGCGGCGCGGCCCGGCCCCTCGAACCCCACGTCGATCCCGGCGATCCGGCGGACCGGCCCGAACCGGTCGCGCGTCTCGACGCAATGCGCGAGCGTCTCCTGGATCGCCCGCGCCTCGGCGACGGTCGCGGGCCAGCCGTGGACCGGCGGCGCGCTCACCGCGCCTGGCGCATCCCGGCCGCCTCGCGAATCACCCGCAGGGTCTCGGACCAGGTGACGAAGCGCTCGACCTCGTCGATCTTGCACCACATCACTTCGGCCACGTCGTCGGCCGCCGCCGCCTCGCCGGCGCGCCATTCGCCGACCACGTCGACCAGCGTGTAGTGCATACGGACGCGCCCGTCCCCGTCGCGGCTGATCGCGTCGATCACGTCGATCAGCGCGAAGATCTCGGCGTCGACACCGGTCTCCTCGGCCAGCTCGCGCCGCCCCGCCTCGAACACGGTCTCGCCGGTCTCCTGCGCGCCGCCCGGGATCGACCAGCCGTCGCGCCGCGGCTCCTTGCCGCGCTTGCACAGCAGCACCTCGTCGCGGCGGAACACCACGACACCGACGCCGACATAGGGGCGCGTCGGGTAGGTCCGGTCCTCGGGCACGGCCACGCTCAATCCTCCGGGACGGATGCGAGTCGCCCGGCCCCGCGGCGCGGCCAGACCAGCCACAACGCCGCCGCCGCCGTCACCGCGAGCGTCGCCAGCATACCCGCCTGATGCGCCGCTGCCGGGTAGCCGCCACCGGCCAGCGCGGGCCACAACCCGACGATTTCGCCGATGCCCCACTGCAGTATGAACGCGACCACGAAGGAGAGCATGTTCTGTGCCGAGTTGGTTCGACCGGCCAGGCTCGCCGGAAAATAACGGCCATAGAGCGCATAGACCAGGATGCCGGCCGAGCCGAAGCAGCCGAAGGCAAAGCACAGCGGAAGCGCGATCGCCGTCGCGTTCATGGCGAACATCGCCTCGACGGTCAGCGTGCCGAAGATCGCGAAGATCACGCCCCACACCGGCGGGATGCCACGCCTGAGCGCCGCGTCGGCCAGCGCGCCCGAGCCGAACACGCCGCACAGGAATCCGATGTTGAACAGGAACAGCCCGTTCGCGACCTGCGCCGAATCGAGCCCCGCCACGTCGCGCAGCCACGGCGCCGCCCAAAGCGTCTGGTAGGACATCACCGCGGCGGTGTTGACGGAGGCCGCGACCGACAGCCGCCAGAAGATCGCGCTGCCGAAGATGTCGCCAAGCCCCGCGATCTGCGCCCTCAGCGTGTCGGTCGGACCGCCGCGCTCGCCCGGCGCCTCGGGCACGGCGAAAAAGATCAACGCCGCCGACGCCAGCGTCAGGGCGCACAGGATCCAGAAGATGCCGCGCCAGCCGACCAGCGGAATCAGCAGCTCCACCGGAATCGTCGCGGACAGCGCGCCGAGCGCGCCGAACGCCGTGGCGCAGCCGTTCATCAAGGGCAGGCGGTCGCGCGGCCACCACATCGCATTCGCCTTGAAGCACGCCATCAGGCAGGTCGAGACCCCAAGCCCGATGCAGCCGCGCCCGATCGTCAGCGCGGCGAAGCTGTCGCCCACGGCGAACAGGGCCGCGCCGAACGCGGCGAACAGCAGAAGCACGGACTGCACGCGCCGCGGCCCGTAGCGGTCGAGCATCAGCCCGAGCGGCACCTGGCAGATCGCGAACACGAAGAAATAGACGCTGGTGAGAAGCCCGAGCTCGGCCGCGCCCAGCCCGATATCGGCGACGAGGTTCGGCGAGATGATCGCGTTGACCGCCCGGAACAGATAGGACATGTAGTAGCCGAGCGAAAACGGCAGCAGCACGGTGAACACCACCGCGGGCTGTCCCGGCGCGCGCACCGCCCCGGCCTTGGGTCCGATCATCCGAAAATCCACTCCCGCCGCAACTTGCGGCCCCACCGGCAAGCGTAGCGGCTCGACCCGTCCGACGGCAAGCCGCCATCGCCGCTTGACGCCGTGCACCGCGCTTCCTACCGTCGGCGGAGGAGGGCGTCGTGACACCCATTCTTTCGCTTGCCGCCGATCTCGCCGCGGGGCGCACCACTGCCACCCGGCTGGTGGAGGACGCGCTCGCCCGCATCGCCGATACCTCCGGCGAGGGGCGGCGCATCTTCCTCAAGGTGCACGACGCCCAGGCGCGCGCGGCGGCCGCGGCGAGCGATTCGCTGCGCCGCGCCGGCATCGTCCCCTCGCCGCTCGCGGGGCTCCCCGTCTCGGTCAAGGACCTGTTCGACCTCGCGGGCGACGTGACCACGGCCGCGTCGAAATCGATGGCGGAGGAGGCGCCGGCCACTTCCGACGCGCCCGCCATCGCGCGGCTGCGCGCTGCCGGTGCGATCGTGGTCGGGCGCACCAACATGACCGAGTTCGCCTATTCCGGCCTCGGCCTCAACGCCCATTTCGACACGCCGCGCAACCCGTGGGACCGGGCGACCGGGCGCATCCCCGGCGGGTCCTCCTCCGGCGCGGCGGTCTCGGTCGCCGACGGCATGGCCGCCTTCGCCATCGGCACCGACACGGGCGGGTCGGTGCGCATCCCTGCCGCGCTGTGCGGCCTCACCGGCTTCAAGCCGACCGCCCGGCGCATTCCGCGCGACGGCGCCTTCCCGCTTTCCTACAGCCTCGATTCGGTCGGCCCGCTCGCGCCGACCGTCGCGTGCTGCGCGCTGGTCGATGCCGTGATGGCGGGCGCGCCGCCGATCGTGCCCGAGGCGCTGCCCATCGCGGGCCTGCGCTTCTGTGTGCCGAAGACCTTCGTGCTCGACGGTCTCGACGAGACGGTCGGGCGCGCCTTCGCGCGGGCGCTTTCGGCCCTGTCCGCCGCCGGCGCGCGCATCGCCGAGATCGACTTCCCCGAGATCGCGCGCATCCCCGACGAGTCGCCGCATGGTGGCGTGCTGGCGGCCGAGGCCCACGCCATCCACCGCAAGCGCATCGAGGCACGCGGCAAGCTGTACGACCCGCGCGTGCGCGTCCGCATCGGGCGCGGCGCGAACCTCGACGCCGCCGACTATGTCGAGCTCAGCCGCGTCCGCGCGCGCACCATCGCCGAGTCCGCCGCGCGCAGCGCGCCCTACGACGCGATCCTGATGCCGACCGTGGCGACGGTCGCGGCCGCCATCGCGCCGCTCGACGCCGACGAGCAGCTCTACGGTACGACCAACTTCCTGATGCTGCGCAACACCTCGGTCGGCAACTATCTCGACCGCTGCGCGCTGACCATCCCCTGCCACGCGCCGGACGAAGGTCCGGTCGGGCTGATGGTCATGGGCGAGACGATGGGCGACGCCAAACTGATGGCGGTCGGCCGCGCCATCGAGACCGCGCTCGGTCGACGCTGAACACATTCAAGCTTGTCATCCCGGCCAAGCCGCAAACGGCGTTTGCGGCGCGAGCCGGGATCCATATTGCCCCATTACTTCTGCCGGAACATGTGCCCCGGATCGACGCGCTTCGCGCGCCGTCCGGGGTGACAATCAGGAAGTCGCCAGCACCATCGAGTAGCGGTTGTCGGCGGCGAGGCACGGCGCCTCGGGCAGGCCCTGCTCGGCGCGCACCTTGTTGGTTCCCTGGACGATCGAGACCATCTTGTAGAAGGCGTGGCGCCGGCTCATCCCCTCGCGCCCCATGCCGCAATCGGACGCCAGCACCAGCCGGTCGACGCCGATATGCTTGATCCCGTCGCGCACCTGGGCGGCCACCTCGTCGGGCGTCTCGACCTGTAGCGTGTGGTGGTCGATCACCCCGATCGCGACCTTCTTGTCGTCCGAGATACCCTTGCCGATTTCCGGCAGGTCGATCCCGCCCGACGAGCATGATTCGAACGTGATGACGTCGGCATCGACGCGATCGAGCGAAGGGATCGCGGGCGAATAGCTCTGCACCGTCGGGAACAGGCGCTGCTGCGCCGGGTTGCCCCAGCAGGTGTGGCACCACACCTCGGTCCTGGCGCGCAGGCCCCGCACCGTCACGTTGAACACCTCGACCATGAAGTCGGGCGTCAGCACGTTGTCGCTGATCCCCTTCGCCGCCAGCAGGTGGATCTGCGGCTCCTCGATCTGGATCGCGGGGCAACCGGCAGCCGCAAGCTCGGTGAGCTCGGCGTTCAGCGCCTCGGCGATGGCGAGGATCGCCGTGCGCAGATCCTTATAGTGGTAGTCGCGCACCCCCATCCCCAGCAGCTCGGCGGTGATCGTGCCGAACTTGACCGGCTTGGTCGTCTGGCGCTGGGCCGACTTCCAGATGTCGGTGTATTGCAGGTTGCCGCGCCCGACCGGGCCGACCAGGTCGGGCATCACGCGCGTCTCCAGCACGTCGTGCATGATGTGGCCGCGCGGCGTGACGAATCCGGCCCGCCCGCCGTCGACGCGGTAGGGGTTCGAGCCGCCGAACCCGTCCATATGGTTCGGCGCGTAGCAGAACCAGCTATGCCCACCGACATCGGCATCGAAATGGGCGTCGCCGTCGGTGCAGATGTCGAGCCCCGCAGCCTCCTGCTCGTGCAGATAGAGCGAGACCGTGTCGAGATACTGCTCGCGGAACTTCAGCTCGACCATCGCATCGCGGAAGTTCCGCCGTCCGAGATTCTCGGTGTACCAGGACGGCCGCGGCAGCGAGCCGATGATGGTGGTGGGGAGCTTCACTCCCTCGGTCGCGCGGAACATGGCGGTCCTCCCTGACGGCCGCTGGCGGGGTGACTCTGTGCGATCCGCGATAACCGCGCAAGGCGGAAGGGTCAGCCAGCCTGCGCCAGGAGGAACGAACGCACCGGCGCGTTGTAGGCGGCGGGATCGGCGGCGGGGACGAAATGCCCACCGCGTTCGAGCCGCACGAGGCGCGCGCCCGCGATCTCGGCCGCGATCTCCTCGGACAAATGCACCGGCGTCACCATGTCGTCGCGGGCGACGATGATCAGCGTTGGAGTCGTGATTGCCCCCACCTTGCCGCGGCGCTCGAACTGCACGATGGCGTCGATGCGCGCCAGCGCGATCTCGAGGTCTGGCGGGTTGGCGAGTGTCGCCTGCTCCTGGCGCAGAAGATCGGGATCGTGGTCCTTGATCCAGCCCGGCGCCCACAGGAACGCGTTGGAGACGCGCAGATAGCTGGCCAAGCCCAGCTTCGAAAGTGTCTCCTTGCGGATCTCGAAGCAGCGGCGGAAGAACGGGTCCGGTCCCGCCCAGGTCGCGCTGAGCACCAGGCTTGCCAGCCGCTCGGGATGGTCGAGCGCGATGATCTGGCCGATCGCGCCGCCGGTCGAATGGCCGACGAGATGCGCCTTCTCGATGCCGAGCGCATCCATCAGCCGCAGCGTGTCGTCGGCCATGCCCTCGACCGTGTAGGCGCCTCGCGTCCGGGTGGACTGGCCGCAGCCGCGATGGTCGTGGGTGACACAGCGGAACCGGTCGGCGAGCCCCGCCACCTGGGGCGCCCAGAACGAGCCGATCCCGCCGAGTCCCGGCACCAGCATGACGGGCGGGCCGTCGCCCGTCGCCTCGTAATAGATCTCCGCGTCGCCGATATCCGCCTTGGGCATGGTCAGGCTTTCGTGTTCTGAAGGCCGAGGGAACGCTCGATCTCGACCACGCCGGTCGGGCGGGCGAACGGCTCGGGCGCGGCCTCGCCCGGCGTGCGCGCCCGGCCGATCGCGGCGAAGAAATCCTCCAGCCCGGCCGGCGCAATCAGCCACAGCATGACCAGCGCGTCCGGCCCGTCATTGACGATCTCGTGCATCGCATCGCGCCCGAGAAAGCACATCGTGCCGGGCGATAGCGGATGCGTCTCGCCGTCGATTTCGATGTGGCCCGTGCCGCGGAAGCAGACCTGCAGCTCGACCTGTGCATCGTGAGAGTGCGCACGCACCCGCCCGCCCGGCGCGACGGTCTGGAACCCGGTCGAGTAGCCATCATGGCCGGTGTCGGCGGGCGTCAGCATAACCTCCGCATAGCCGCTGGCCGGCACCGGCTGCCAGTACGACGTGCCCTCGTCGGGCTGGCGCACCACGAAGCGGCGCTTGGTCTTGGCGCTTCCGTCCATCGTCGCTCTCCGCAAGTTCCGCACACACTCTAATACGGATCGCCGCCGCGGCTCTACGCCTTCACCCCGGCACCGAGGGCGCGCGGCGCGTCGGGGTCGAGCGGCCAGCGCGGCCGGGGCGCGAAATCGAGCCCGTCGGTCCGGCCGAGCCGCAGCCGTTCGAGCCCGGCCCAGGCGATCATCGCGCCGTTGTCGGTGCAGAGCCGCTGGGGCGGTGCAAGGAACGAAAGCCCCTCGGCCTCGGCGAGGTCGCCGAGCGTGCCGCGCAGCGCCAGGTTGGCCGCGACCCCGCCCGACACCACCAGCGTCCGGCCCCCAGGATGGGCCGCGCGGAACGCGGCGACGGCGTTCCTGGTGCGGTCCACGATCACATCGGTGATCGCCGCCTGCACCCCGGCCGCGAGGTCGGCGACGTCGCGGACCGAGGGCGGGCCCGGCGGCAGGGAGGCGACAACGTGGCGCACCGCGGTCTTGAGGCCGGAGAAGGAGAAATCGCAGCCCGGCCGGCCCTTCAGCGGGCGCGGCAGGTCGAACCGGCGCGCATCTCCGGCCCGCGCCATCCGCTCGATTTCCGGCCCGCCGGGATAGGGCAGGCCCAGCATCTTGGCCGCCTTGTCGAACGCCTCGCCCACCGCGTCGTCGAGCGTGGTGCCGAGCCGGCGATAGGCCCCCACCCCCTCGGCGATCAGGAGCTGGCAGTGCCCGCCGGTCGCCAGCAGCACCAGATAGGGGAAGTCGATCCCGTCGGTCAGCCGCGCCGTCAGGGCGTGGCCCTCCAGGTGGTTGACCCCGACGAACGGGATGCCACGCGCGGCAGCGATGGCCTTCGCGGTCATCACCCCGACGATCACCCCGCCGATCAGCCCGGGACCGCCGGTCGCCGCCACCGCGTCGAGCGCGCCGAACCCGATCCCCGCCTCCGCCATGGCGCGGGCGACGATGGAATCGAGCGCGTCGAGATGGGCGCGGGCCGCGATCTCGGGCACGATACCGCCGAACGGGCGGTGATCGTCGAGCTGGCTCAGCACCACGTCGGCGTGGATATGACGCGCCTCGTCGACCACAGCCGCCGCGGTTTCGTCGCAACTCGTCTCGATGCCCAGGACCAGCATGGGGGCAATCTATCCCAAACGGCTTTGCGAGAAAGGGCTTGTGCGCTAAGGGTGGGGCATGGCGGCACCGATCAGGATAGGCACGCGCGGGAGCCGGTTGGCGCTCGTGCAGGCGAATGCGATGCGCGATGCGCTGATCGCCGCCGATCCCGCCCTGGCCGCCGAAGGCGCGGTCGAGCTGGTGCCGATCCGCACCTCGGGCGACAAGACCGAGCGCCCGCTCGCCGAGGAGGGGGGCAAGGGGCTGTTCGTCAAGGAGCTGGACGAGGCCCTGCTGGGCGGCCGCGTCGACCTCGCCGTCCATTCGATGAAGGACGTCCCGGCCGAGCGGCCCGCGGGCCTTGCCCTCGCCTGCGTGCTGAAACGCGAGGACCCGCGCGACGCGCTGATCGCGCGCGCGGCCCCCTCGATCGCCGCCCTGCCCCAGGGCGCGACCATCGGCACCTCGTCGCCGCGCCGGCGGGCGTTGCTGCTCAATGCGCGGCCCGATTTCCGCATCGTCGAGTTCCGCGGCAACGTCGAGACCCGCCTCGCCAAGCTCGAGGCCGGCGCGGTGGACGCCACAATCCTGGCGCTGGCCGGGCTGCGCCGCATCGGCCGGACCGATGCCATCACCTGCGTGCTCGAGCCGGACGAGCTGCTGCCCGCCGCCTGCCAAGGCGCAATCGGCGCCGAGTGCCGGGCCGACGACGCGGCGCTGCGCACGCTGCTCGGTGCCGCAAGCCACGCCGAAACCATGGTACGCGTGACCGCCGAGCGCGCCGCCCTCGCCATTCTCGGCGGTACCTGCACCACGCCGGTCGCGGTGCTCGCCACGCTCGACGGCGACGCGCTGGCGGTGCGCGGCCAGATCGCCCTGCCCGACGGCACCAATTTCGTGGAGTCGCGCGCCCAGGGCACGGCGGACGAGGCCGAACGGCTCGGCGCGATGGTCGGCGCGGCGCTTCGCCGGCGCGCGCCGCCAGGGTTCTTCGCCACATGACGCGCGCACTCGTCACCCGCCCGGCCGACGACGCGGAACCGCTCGCCGAGGCGCTGCGCGCGCGCGACATCGTGCCGCTGATCGACCCGATGCTGCGCATCGAGGCGATCGCGGAGGCACCGGTCGCGCTCGATGGCGTGCAGGCCGTGCTGTTCACCAGCACCAACGGCGTGCGCGCCTTCGCGCGGGCCGAGACGCGCCGCGACCTGCCCGCCTATGCCGTGGGCGACTCCACCGCTTCGGCCGCCCGCCAGGCCGGCTTCGCCGACGTGAAGAGCGCGGCCGGCGATTCCGCCGCCCTCGCCCGGCTGGTCATCGACGAATGCGACCCGGACAAGGGCGCGCTGCTGCATGCGCGCGGCGCCGACGTCGCGGGCGACCTAGCCGACACGCTCGAGGCCGCGGAGTTCGAGCTGCGCACGGCCGAGCTCTACCGCGCCGTCCCGGCCGACGCGCTGGGCGACGAGACCCGCCGCGCGCTGGCCGAGGGCACGCTCGACATCGCGCTGTTCTACTCGCCACGCACGGCCCAGATCTTCGCCGGGCTCGTCCGCGACGCGCAGCTCGGCGACGCTCTGTCACCGGTCACCGCCATCTGCCTGTCGCCCGCGGTGGCCGATGCGCTCGCCGGGCTCGACTGGAAATCCGTCGCGGTGGCGGACCGGCCCACCCAGGGCGCTCTGCTCGCCGCCCTCGATTCCAACATCCCCGCCCGAGCGGAGACGGACATGGAAGACCAACCCGCCGACGCCGCACCGCCCCCGCCCGCCGCGCCGCGCCCCTCGCGCGCCCCGGTCGCGATCGCCGTGATCGCGGTGGTCATCGCACTCGCGGGCGCGGCGGCCGGCACCTTCCCGCTGTGGCGCGAGGCGGCTGGGCTCGGGCCGGATACAAGGACGGCCGCGCCGCGTATCGACAGGCTCGAATCCGATCTCGCCGCGCTCAAGTCGCAGCTCGCGGCGCAGATGACCAACCTCGCCAAGCGCCAGGACGAGATCGGCAGCAAGACCGACGCGAACGCCAAGGCGCGCGACGCGCTCGACGCGAAGCTCGCGGCGCTCGACGACCGCGTCTCCAAGCTGTCGCAAGGCGCGGGCGACGCGGCAGCAGCCAAGGCGCGCGTCGACGCGCTCGACCAGAAGGTCAACGCGCTCGCGTCGCAAGTCGGCGCAGTGGCCGGACAGGGCGGCCAGATCGCCCCGCTCGCCGACGCGGTGAAGGCGCTGAGCGCGCGCGTCGCCGCGGTCGAGACCGCCGCATCGGCTCAGAGGTCGGGCATGCAGGAAGCGGCCGGTCTGGTGGTCGCCACCGCCCAGCTTTCCGAGGCGGTGCGCACCGGCGCGCCCTACGCCACCCCGCTCGCGACCGTCGCCGCGCTCGCCAAGGACGACATGGACGTGCAGCATCAGGTCGCGATGCTGCTGCCGCGCGCGCGCACCGGCGTCGCGACCGACGCGGCGCTCGCCGCCCGCTTCCCCAAGGTCGCCGACGAGGTCGCGCGGGCCGCGATCGCGCCCGAGGGCGCGGGCTGGACCGACCGCGTGCTGGCGCGGCTTGCGTCGCTGTTCATGGTCCGGCGCACCGACGCCGACGCCACGGGTGATTCGCCACAGGCCATCGTCGCGCGCGCCGAGGCCGACATGAAGGCGGGCGACCTCGCCGGCGCGGTGGACGAGGTGACGAAGCTCACCGGCAAGCCGGCCGAGGCCGCCGCCGCGTGGCTCGGCGACGCGCGCGCCCGGCGCGACGCGCTGCGCGCGGCCAAGGCGATGTCCGACCTCGCCATGCAGTCCTATCTGCATCCGGCCTCCGGCCCGGCGCCCGCCACCGGTCCCGCGGCGAAACCGGCCCAATGATCCGGACGCTGATCCTTGTCGCGGTCTTCGCCGCGCTCGCCGCCGGCGGCGCGTGGCTCGCCGACCGGCCGGGCAGCGTGACGCTCGACTGGCAGGGCTGGCGCGTCGATACCAGCGTCGCGCTCCTCGTGTTCGCTCTCGCGATCCTGTCGGTGGTGCTCGCATTTCTGCTCGGCCTCCTGGCCTCGGCCGGCCGCGCGCCGGCGCGCATCGCCGCGTCGCGGCGTTCCAGGCGGCGCGACCGCGGCTACCGCGCGCTAACGCAGGGCATGGTCGCGGTCGCGGCGGGTGACGCGACCGAGGCGGCCCGCCAGTCCAAGCGGGCCGACGCCCTGCTCGCCGATCCTCCGCTGACCATGCTGCTGGCCGCCCAGGCTGCCCAGCTCGGCGGCGACGAGGCCGCCGCCCGGCGTTACTTCACCGCGATGCTCGAGCGGCCGGAGACCGCCTTCCTCGGCGTGCGCGGGCTGTTGATGCAGGCCGAGCGCGCGGGCGACCGCGCCGAGATGCGCCGGCTGATCGAGCGCGCACACGAGATGCGTCCGGATACGCCCTGGGTGATGACGATGCGGCTCGACGAGCAGGCCCGCGAGGGGCGTTGGAACGAGGCGCTGGCGACGCTCGCCCGCGCGGTCAAGGCGCGCGCGGTCACCGGCGCCGAGGCCGGGCGCAAGGAGGCGGCGCTGCACCTCGCCCTCGCCCACATGGATCGCGAGACCGGTCGCATCACAGAAGCGCGCGCCCATGCGCGCAAGGCGCAGCGCGCCGATCCCGGCTTCGCCGCCGCCGCCGCCATCGAACGTACCGCGGTCGAGGCCGCCGCCGGACGGCGCCGCACCACTCGCAAGCTCGTCGAGGCCGCGTGGCAGACCACGCCGCACCCCGCTTTGCTGCGCGCCTTCCTCAAGGCCGGCGCAGATGCCGGCGATGCGGCGGACCGCTATAGGCGGGTCGAAACGCTGACCGGGGCCAACGCGCACGATCCGGAAAGCCGCCTCGCCCGCGCCGAGGCGGCCATCGACGCCCGGCTCTGGGCGATCGCGGCCCGCGAGCTCGACGCGCTCGCTCTCGACCAGCCGCCGGGTCCGCGCGCCTGCCGGCTCCGTGCCCGCCTTGCCGCCGAGGACCCGCACGATGCGACCGCCGAGCGCGACTGGCTGGTGCGCGCCGCCGCGGCGCCGCCCGACCCCGCTTGGCTGTGCGGCGAATGCGGTGCGGAATCGCCCGAATGGTTAGCGCTCTGCCCGGCCTGCGGCGCCTTCGCCACCATCGACTGGACCGTGCCGGAGCGCGCCGCAACCCCGCTCCTCGGCACCGAGCCCGCGGCCGGCCTGCCCGCCATCGCGCCGGAGCCCGCGCCGCCCGCCGCCCCGCCTCCCGAGATTGACGCTCCCCCGCCCCGGGCGTAACTTGCGGCCCGCTGCGCAAAGCCGCCTTAGCTCAGTTGGTAGAGCATCGCATTCGTAATGCGAGGGTCGTAGGTTCGAGTCCTACAGGCGGCACCAGACTCTCAGCAGCCAACCCGCCAGCATTTGCAGACCCACGTCCGGCTTTCCGGCCGTGCGTTCCGTTTGCCGAAACTCTTAATTCGAGGAAGGGCTCGCATTCATGATTTTGAGTTGCGATTCTGGAAACGGAAAGTTCCGATTCGATCGGCAGTTCTATAATCTTTCTGTGATCCAGGACCTTCGTAGACGTCTCCAGCATGTTGGAAGTTCATGCAACCCGATTTTGTCGGTGAATTTTACAGATTTTGGCTTTTCGGTTCGAAGAAACGTCGGTTCTTTTTACATATTGGCAGTTCCAGGCTCACCGATTTGGGCACAACTTGGCGGAAATGGCCGCGTTAATCATACTGGCACATTTCTTGCATTGTCCCCCGTATCGCTCGCGCGATTTCGCGCCGAGCACAGGGAGGATGCAAGATGTCGATCAGTAGGCGGCATCCGGTGGTGGCAGTGGCCGGATTTCTGGCGGGCGTCACATTCGGCTTCCAGGCCGAAGCAAGCCCGATAAATTTCTCGACGTTCGTCTCGGGCGCCGACATCGCCGCCGCCGAGGGCCAGAATTCGACGATCGCGTTCAACTACGCCGGCAACAAGTTCGTCGGTTCCGTGTATTTCGGACCCAACAACAATCAGCTCTACTCCACCGATTTGACCGGCGGCAACGTTCAGAAGTTCGGCGATCCGATACCCGGTGCCTCAGGTGAAGTCGTGCTCGCGGCGTCGCTCTCCCAGGGCGGATTCGGTACCGGCAACATCTACACAGGCTCCGAGGCCAACGGTCAGATATGGCGTATCGCGAATGCGGGCGGCGCGCCCACACTCTTCACAACGCTTACTCAGGCGAGCGGTGCCGCTGAAAACATCCGGCAAATCCTGTTTGATCCAGGCAACAGCTTCGGCGGACGCATGATCGTCTCGACACGGTCGGGCAACATCTACACCGTGACATCGACCGGTACGGCGACGCTCCTCGCCTCGATGCGCGAGGATACGGAGGGCATGGACATCGCTACGAATGCCTGGGGACCGTATGCTGGGCAACTCCTGGTCGCGTCCGAGGGCAGCGGCAATTTGCGTCTGGTCGATGCGTTGGGCCAGATCACGCCGATCGGCGCCGTACCGACCGCCGAGACTGTCAGCTTCGTACCGCTCAACCTCGGCAGTTCCGGAAATCCGCTCGAGGGCTTCTATGTGGCGAACTATCCGGTCAACGTCCAGTTCGCGCCGGCCAGCGAATTCACCAATTTTCTCGGCGATGCGATCGTCACCAGTGAGGACGGGTCGAACGCGCGGCTCTGGCAAGTCCACTACGATTCAATGAGCAACATGTTCAGCATTACGCTAATCGAGGGCACGGGCACGATGTTCCCGGGCTTGCCCAACCAGTCGGAAGACGGAATATTCGTCACGGCTCAGCGCATCATCGATGTGACCGGCGTTCCGGAACCGGCCAGCCTGGCACTCTTCGGCGTCGGCCTCGCCGGACTCGGCATGATGCGACGCAGGCGCGCGACCTAATATCCGCGCGACACGCACCACCCTCTGCGCTCAGCCGGGGGTCAATAGCCTGACGGAAGCCTCCCTGGCGCGCTATGATGCGCGCCAGGGAGGCATCCATGCCCAGGAAGCCGATGAGGTTCGCGGTCACCACCACGCGCGATACCGCGTTCGCGGGCGGCGGCTTGCGCCCGGTGTTCGAGTATCGCGACCTCGGCGTGCGCACAGCCACCGGCGGGCGCTACGGTGCGCACGTGATCCGCGCGCGGCGCCGCCTCGGAAAGCCGATGGGCGAGCATCGCCACCGGCTCGACTTCCAGATCGTCTACATCCTGAAGGGCTGGGCGAAGTTCTTCTACGAGGGCGAGGGCGAGTTCACCGTCCGCAAGGGCGACTGCATCCACCAGCCGCCGGGCATCGTGCACGACCTGATCGACTACTCGGCCGACCTGGAGATGCTCGAGATCACCGCACCCGGCGAATTCGCCACCGAGACCGCCACCGCATCGCGCACGACCGCGCGGCCCAAGCCCACCGCCGCGCGTCCTCGTCCCAAACGATAACCGCCCGCAGGGGGAGCCATGCCCGACAAGATGCCCAAGAATTTCAAGAAATACGTCGACAAGTACTACGTGCCGTCGTTCGGCGAATTCCCGCTGTTCCCCAACCAGCGCATGACGTTCGGCATCGACCAGGCGCCCGAGTTCACCGAGGCGCTGGAGGAGTTCCGCGCCAAGGCGCTGTACGAGGGCCCGCTCGACGACAAGACCAAGCAGCTCATGGCGCTGTCCCACCTCGCCGCGAAGGCCTCGGCCGGCACGTACTGGCACGCCAAGGCGGCGCGCAAGCACGGCGCGACCTGGCCCGAGCTGCACAAGGCGGTCGAGATCGCCGCTTTGTTCAACGGCTTCTCTGCCATCAACGAGGGCGGCCAGGCGCTGGTCCGGCTGTGGCGCGAGGAGCAGGAGGCCAAGGGCAAGAAGGTGCGCAAGCCCAAGGGGCGGAACTGACCAGCTTCCGGGCCTAGCTGTCTGTTAACCATCCCGCCCCGAATATCGGGGCGTGTCGGTCTGCGTACCCCCAACCGCGTTCGGATCCCGTCCGCGCCCCGCGCGCCCCTGCCAGGAGCACAAGGTGCCTATTCTCAGCGGTTTCTCGATCTTCGTCGTCGCCATCCTGGCGCTGGCCATCGTCCTGGTGTTCGCCGGCGTCAAGTCCGTGCCGCAGGGCACCGAGTTCACGGTCGAACGGTTCGGCCGCTACCTGCGCACGCTGGGCCCCGGCCTCAATCTGATCGTCCCGATCGTCGACCGGGTCGGCATGCGCGTCAGCATGATGGAAACCGTGCTCGACGTGCCGACGCAGGAGGTCATCACCCGCGACAACGCGATGGTCTCGGTCGACGGGGTGGTGTTCTACCAGGTGCTGGACGCGGCCAAGGCATCGTACGAGGTGAACAATCTGGAGAACGCGATCCTCAACCTGACCATGACCAACATCCGCACGGTCATGGGCTCGATGGACCTCGACGAGCTGCTGTCGCAGCGCGACAAGATCAACGTAAAGCTGCTTCACGTGGTCGACGAGGCGACGACGCCGTGGGGCGTCAAGGTCGCGCGCATCGAGATCAAGGACATCGCGCCGCCGCGCGACCTGGTCGATTCCATGGCGCGCCAGATGAAGGCCGAGCGCGACAAGCGCGCCTCGATCCTCGAGGCCGAAGGCCAGCGCCAGGCCGAGATCCTGAAGGCCGAGGGCGAGAAGCAGGGCGCGATCCTGGCCGCCGAAGGGCGGCGCGAGGCCGCCTATCGCGACGCCGAGGCGCGCGAGCGCGCGGCCGAGGCCGAGGCGAAGGCCGCGACCGTGGTGTCGGCGGCCATCGCGGGCGGCAACATCCAGGCGATCAACTATTTCGTCGCCCAGCGCTATATCGAGGCGCTCGGCAAGTTCGCCGCCTCGCCCAACCAGAAGATCCTGTTCCTGCCGCTCGAGGCGACCAGCGTGATCGGCGCGGTCGGCGGGATCGCCGATATCGCCCGCGAGGCGCTGGGACGCGACCGGCAATGACCCTGCCCGTCGAGGCGATCGAGTTCTGGCACTGGTGGGTGCTGGGTGTCGCGCTGATCATCGTCGAATCGCTCGCACCGGGGTTCTTCTTCCTGTGGATGGGGGTGGCCGCCGGCGCGACCGGCGTGCTGCTGCTCGTCGCGCCGCATACGGCCTGGGAGTACCAGGCGCTGTTCTTCGCGGCGCTCTCGGTGATCTCGGTCGTCGCGTGGCGCGCCTACCAGCGTGGCCATCCGACAATCAGCGACCAGCCGACGCTGAACCGGCGCGGCCACCATTATCTCGGCCGCACCTTCACGCTGGACGAGCCGATCGTCGAGGGGCGCGGCAAGATACGGGTCGACGATTCCACCTGGCGGATCGAAGGCGAGGACATGGCGGTCGGCACGCGCATCAAGGTGGTCGCGGTCGACGGCGTGATCCTGAAGGTCGAGAAGGCCTGACCTCGCCTACGCCGGCTTGCGCCGCAAGAGGGACGCCTTGAGCATCTCCGCCGCCTTGGCGTAGCCGCCGGCCGCGCCATCGACGAAATGCATGTGGTCCTTGGCGAACGGGTCGGGCACGAAGCAGGTCATCAGCGCCGCCGACTGGCGGTGCAGCCCGTAATCGGCGATGCCCTCGACCTCCGCTCGCTCCAGCGCCACCTCGAGCCGGGCCACCAGGTCGGGGGTGCACGCGACCGTCAGCTTCAGCCCGTCGTCGTACTTGCGAAAGTCGGTGTTGGCGGCCAGCTCGCGGCGATAGAGGCGCGGATCGAAGCCGGGCAGCTTCGCCCCCAGCGCGTGGAGGACGTTCAGCATCGTGTGCTGGGCCAGGATGAATGCGCCCCACAGCACGCTCGGCCGCGCCCCGCGCGTCGTGCGCACCTCGAGCCCGAGATTCCGCGGCGGCCAGGCGAAGGGCGGACCCTCGGCCGGCATCGGGCTGCCGCCGCGCCCGGCGCTGCCGACGATCCCGAGCAGCCGGCGCACCAGCGCGGCGAACGCGGCCGGCGAGGCGCCCTCGCACGGGCGCACCAGCAGCGAAACCACCTCGCCCTCTGCGGCCTCGATCGGCCGGAACCGGCAGGAAAGCCCGGTGAGGTCGGGCCGCGCGCCGGCGCCGGCGGGCGGCACCTCGTAGCGGCCGGCCTTGGTCGCGGCCTCGGCCCAGGCGATGCCGCCGCCGGCGAACATGGCGTAGGCGAGGTCCGGCGCCACCCGGAATCGCGCGACGGCGACGTCGGCCCCGGCCGCGCGGATGTCGGCGACCGGCACCATGGCCGCGCGGAGCTTGAGCCCGACCTCCTCGTCCGCCCATACGCGCGTCGCGGCGAGCGCGCCCTCGACCGTCGCGCGCCAGCCGCCGGGAACGGCGAAGGACGCGCCGTCGCCGCCGAACACGAACGGGAATGGCTTGCGCCCGACCGCGTTGGAGACGGAGGCGATCGCGCTGGCCCCCACCACGTTCACCGCCTTGTAGCGGCCTTCGGCGATGGCGGCGGTGGAGTTCACCACGTCGGCCGTGCCCACCCACCAGTCGGGGGGCACGGGCCGGTAGCGCGCCTCGTCGGCCACGTCCTCGAACCGGTCGAAGGGCGCGATCGCGGCATAGAACTCGTCGTCCGGCGCGGGCGCCATGGCCCCACCCTTGTCAGGCTCAGCGCGTGACGGCACCGTCGCGGCGGATCAGCGTGCCGACGCCATGCTCGGTGAAGATCTCGAGCAGCACCGCGTGCGGCACGCGCCCGTCGAGGATCACCGCGGCCTCGACCCCCGCATCGACGGCGGCGAGGCAGGTCTCGACCTTGGGGATCATGCCGCCCGAGATCGTGCCGTCGGCGATCAGGCGGCGCGCCTCGTCCGCGGTCATCTCCGCGACCAGCCTGCCCGACTTGTCGAGCACGCCCTTCACGTCGGTCAGCATCAGCAGCCGCCGCGCCGAGAGCGACGCGGCCACCGCGCCGGCCGCCGTGTCGGCGTTGATGTTGTAGGTGGTGCCGTCCCTGCCGAGCCCGATCGGCGCGATCACCGGGATCACGTCGGTGCCGCGGAACGCCTCGATGATGTGCGGGTTGACGCGGGACGGCTCGCCGACGAAGCCGAGGTCCGAGCACGCTCTCGATGTTGGAGTCCGGATCGCGCCGCGTGCGGGTCAGCTTCTCCGCCTCGATCAGCCCGCCATCCTTGCCCGACAGCCCGACCGCCGAGCCGCCCGCCGCGTTGATGGCGGTGACGATCTGCTTGTTGATCGAGCCCGACAGCACCATCTCGACGATCTCGACGGTGGCCTGGTCGGTGACGCGCAGCCCGTCGACGAAGGACGACTTGATCTTCAGCCGCTCGAGCATCTGGCCGATCTGCGGCCCGCCGCCATGGACCACCACCGGGTTGATGCCGACCTGGCGCAGCAGCACGATGTCGCGGGCGAAGTCGCGCGCGAGCTGCTCCTCGCCCATCGCGTGGCCGCCATACTTCACCACGAAGGTCGAGCCCGCGTAGCGGCGCATGTAGGGCAGCGCCTCCGACAGGGTCTCGGCCTTGCGCATGAACTCGGCCGGGATGTCGGCGCCCGGCGCGGCGGCGGTCTTCGTTGCGATTGGGGGCTTGCTCGCCATGGCCGGACTGTAATCGATCCCCCCAACTCGCGAAACCGGTGCGACCGCCACGGGCGCCGGCCGAACCGACGGAACCCCAAGGAACCTCACGCTCAAGGAACCCGAAGGAACCTGAAGGAACCTCAAGGAACCCCGGCAGAGGCGCCTGTCACACGGTAACCCCTTGTTCCCGAACGAATTTCGCGCGATGCGCCCGAAAAATCCCCCAGGTCGCTGTCCGTCCGCGCGAGATCAATGGGTCGGCGCGCATTATACAGGTATTTGATCCTATTGTCAAGCTCGCCGTCATTGCGAGCCTCGGGCTACGGCCCGAGGCGAAGCAATCCAGAACGCCGACTGGATTGCTTCGTCGCCCTCATCCTGAGCGGTCGCCCGCCCTCGTCCTTCGACAGGCTCAGGATGAGGGCGGGTGACCGTCGAAGGACGCTCCTCGCCATGACGACGCCCCTTCCACTGGCAATGCTATAGCTGCGCCCCCGGGGATACCGATTCTCTGTCTTGGTCGGTATAATCTCTAAAAATTCGAATATTGGGCTGCGTGGCTGGTTCTGCGTCATTCACCTGATTCTCACCAGCGAGTAGGGTATCAGCGCCCATCAGGTTTACTGGCAAATGGGCTTTCGTGACTGAGGTCGTTTCCAACAAAGTGAGCTCGCTCGCCACGGACGAACACGCGGCCTATCGCTATCCGCGCACACCCTACTCGCACGGAAGGGCCGATCACAGCGCAAACCTGTACGTGCACGGCAACATCCGCACAAACACCATTGAGGGCTTCCGGTCAATCCTCAGACGCGGCATCGTCGGCAGCTATCACAAGGTCAGCACCAAACATCTTCCGCTGTATGTTGCCGAATTTTGCTTTAGGTACAACAATCGTGAGAATGCAGACATTTTCGGAGCAGCAATTTGCGGATGTTGACCGCATATATTCGTAGGAATGTTCCCTCCATTGTTCTTGTGGTTCTCGGCCTAATTGTGATTGTCTGCTCATTAGAGAGATCAGATACGTTTCAGATTTGCATAGACAGCGACACCTATAGCCAAAAAGATCGCGGGGGCGAAGACCCAAATAAGACCAAGAATATCCCTAATTATTTTGATTGTGCGGTCTATACATTTGAAGCGAATGACGACTTGGTTGTCGCTCTCGCTACTATTTTTATTGCTGGCTTTACCGGCGTGCTGTGGCTGGATGCTGGCCAAGGACGAGATCACTTCCGCGCGGCAGAACGCGCATACATCACCGCATCGCACAAAAAGGCTCTCATCATCGATGAATATAAAGGATCGATTTGTGTGCCGATTGAGATTAAAAATAATGGGCAAACGCCCGCGAGAGTAAGCGACGTATTCATCACATTCGCCATTGAAAATAAGCCCACTGCGTTGCCATGCCCGCCACCAGATCATGCGGCCGTTAGCCATTTCTTGGTTAGGAATGCAACATTCATCACTAATCCGAGGTTGAGCGAATTTAGTTGTTTTGATTGTCTCGCCATAAGGGATGGGAGAAAAGCTTTCTGGCTTTATGGCTACGTGGACTACATGGACCGCTTTAAGGGCAGGCATCGAGCCGGATATTTGAGGCGCTATGAGCCAAATCTTGATGGAACCTCCAACAATCTCGTGTTTGAAAACGTTCCCGCCCTCAACGACGACCGCCCCCGCAAGCCGGGGGAAGGTAACGACTGGGACAATGACTAGAAGAAGAGCGCCGGCCTGTCGCGGCCAGGAATATCGTCTCGGCCGTGCCCGTTTAAGTTCGAATAACCGCCAGAAAAACGAAGCGCCGAGCCCGTCGTTCGCGCGGCGCCTGAGGCCCCTTTGGACAGCCTAAATCACATTGCCGGTGGATAACCCCGTGGCTGCCCGTGGATGGCCGGAACAAGTCCGGCCATGACGATAAGGGGGTGCAACCGGCCGCGCGACCGCCCCGTGCCTTCGTAGAGACGGCGCCTTTGCTTCGCCGCCGCGTCCTTGCCATACTCGGCGCCCGGATCGCGCACAGCAGCGGTGGGATCGGACCATGGCGACACCGACCGACGGCGAGTGGCAGGCACGCATCGACTTGGCGGCGCTCTACCGGCTGGTCGATCTGTATGGCTGGTCGGACCTGCTCGGCACGCACATCTCGCACCGCGTGCCGGGCGAGCCGGATCACTTCCTCCTCAATCCCTATGGCTTCCTGTGGGAGGAGATGACCGCGTCGATGCTGCTGAAGGTCGATTACGACGGCCGGGTGCTCAGCGACAGCAATCACAAGGTCAACCCGGCGGGCGTCACGATCCACGGCGCGATCCTCGGCGCGCGGCCCGACGTGACATGCGCGATCCACACCCATACCCAGGCCAATGTCGGCGTCGCCACGCAGAGGGACGGGCTGCTGCCGATCACCCAGCATGCGCTGCACGTGATCGCGCATGCGGGCTATTACGACTATGCCGGCATCGAGACCGACCCCGGCGAGCGCGACCGGATCGCCGCCGCGGTGGGCCACTACAACGTGCTGTTCCTGCGCAATCACGGCATGATCGCGATGGGCCGCACGCCGGGCGAGGCGTTCATGTGGTGCTATCGCGCCGAACGGGCCTGCCGCGCCCAGCTCGCGATCCAGCAGGCCGGCGTCGAGACGGTGCCGTTGCCGGACGCGGTGATCGCGGACACGATCGAGCGCAACCGGTTCCTCAACTCGTCCGAGGGGTACCGGACCATCGGCGTCCACGAGTGGCCGGCCCTGCGCCGCAAGCTCGACCGGCTCGATCCCAGCTACAAGACCTAGTACGACCGGCCTCGGCTGCGCCGCCGCACAAATCCCAGCCCGGCGAGGCCGAAGCCGAACAAGGCGAGGCTCGCGGGCTCGGGCGCGGCAACCGTCGATTCCGCCGCCAGGCTGCCGAGCAGCCCGTGGCTTCCGACCGTATCGGGGCCCGGAATTCCGGCCGTGAAATAGAGGGTCTGCGGGTCGCCCCCGTTGCCGCCATTGCCGAAGATCAGCCCCCAGAGCCCCTCGATCACCAGGGGATCGCCCATCAGGTCGGCCAGCGTTCCCTCGAGCATCCCGGTCAGCGGATCGAAGGCGTTGATCTTCCCGTCGCCGAAGTTTCCGACCAGCAGGTCGCCACCGAACATGTCGAACCCCGCCGGGGCAAGGGCGAGGCCCCACGGCGTGTCGAGCGGGCCGTTGCTGACGACCCGCCGGAGCAGCACGCCGTCGGTCGAAAAGGCGTCGACGATGCCGTGGCCGGCGCCGGTGTCGGGCGCCTTGCCGGTTGCGTCCTGCAAGGCATAGGTGACGTAAAGCACGCCGCCGAGGTTCTGGATGTTGAAGGGCGCGTAGCCCGCCGGCAGGGTCGGGTCGGTGAAACCACCGGGGGTCGTCGTAGGCGCGAACGTCCCATTAAACGTGTCGATCCGTCCCGCGGCGAAATTCGCCACGTAGATGTAGTTCGCGGCGGCGGCCACGCCGTTCGTCAGCCCGGTATAGACGGCGTTGACGTCGGAGACTTGGACCAAGGCGGTGGTCGCACTTGCGGCCGGGCTCCACCCGGAGATCGTGCCGTCCTGCGTCGCGAAGAGGAACCGCGCCGGGGCTCCCGGGCCGACCTCGAAATCCGCCGTGGCATTGAACACCACCCCGGTCGGCCGCCCGGGCGGCGTTCCGCCAAGCTGCGGCGGCACGGTGACGACGAGCGGCTGGATCGCGCCGGCGCCGTTGTAAAGCGTTCCCAGGCCGGTGCCGGTGTTCGCCACCCAGAACGGTGAGGTGGGGGAGAAGGCAATGCCCCGCGGATCGACCAGGTTCGGGTCGGTGACGGCGGCGAGCCCGCCGATGTCCGATACCAGGTTCGTCTGCACGATACCGGCCGCGGCGGGCTGAACGGCCAAGGCCGCAGCCAGTGTCATGGGGCCCAGCCAAAGCAGCGACGCCCGCAGCCCGAGGAACCGCTCGCGCGCGACGAATCCCCGTTTCATGTCCCTCTCCAGGCCGACGGCCCCTCCCCAAGTGACGGGCGCGAACAGTTAAGTCGATGCAAGAAGCGTGCCAAATGGGGAAAAGCGGCCATTTCGGCCGAGTCTCGGAGAAGACGGCGCCGCGCGATACGCCGCCTTGTAAAATCCTCCGACGTTTTGGCCCGACTTGTGCCGGAATATGTAAAACGCACCGACACGTAGAAGTCCGCCCGACGTCGACCGACGCGGCGACGGGCCCATCCCTGGAACGGTTTCGCGACCGCAACATCTGCCGCCGGGCGACATTCGATCAAATCTGCGGCGCGCCCTTTTCGGGAACGGTCCTACGCATCACGTCTGGGGACGGCGTCGCAACGCATAAGGGGACCGAAATGCCGACAGGGAATGTTCGCGCGCGACCGCCTGCGCGGACGTGGCTGACGCTTTCGACGTGCTTCGTGATCGGATTGCTCGGCGTTATCTACGCCTTCGGCGCGCACCTCATCGGACGCTAGCGCGGCGCGCGCCATCGCCCGCCGGCGAACAGGTCTGGAACATTCGTGGCTCGTCGCGGCCGCCCATCCCACCGCCGCCGCTACGAGATTGCCGCTATCGCCGTTGCGTTCCTGGCGGTCGCCGCGATCGTGGCAGCGACGCTATATGCGTATTTCCAGGTCCGCGCCGGCACGCCGTGACGCGCGCTACTGCGCCGCCTGGGCGGCAGCGGCATCGGCGTCGAGCGCACGCAGCCTGGGCGCCACCTCGGACATGAACAGCTCCAGCGAGGCGCGGCGCTTCTCCGGCGTGGCGTAGTCGCGCCCGCCATGGATCATCAGCTCGCCAAACCCGCCGGTCTCGACGAAAAACGCCTCGATATGACCGCGCACCGTCTCGGGCGAGCCGACGAAGATGTCGCCGCGATCGACGAGGTCGTCGTAGCGTATGTCGCGCCACGTCCCGCCCTTCGGGATGCGCGCCGCCTGGGCGTGCGGCGTGTTCTTCGCCTCCCACGCGATGGTGCGATTGTAGCTCTCGCGCATGTCCTCGCGCGCGATGCGGTCGTTCTCGGCGACGTAGATGGTGCGGCAGGCGACCAGCCCGGCGCGCGACGGCGCACGCCCCGCGGCGCGTGCGCTTTCGGCCAGCACGCCGCCGAACTCGTGCAGCTTGGCCGGTGCGATGAAGTTGGAGGTCAGCACTTGGAAGCCGTGCCGGCCGGCCATCTCGACGGTGCCGATCGTGTTGTTCGCGGCGACGGCGACGGGCGGGTGCGGCCGGCGATAGGGACGCGGCAGAAGCTGCATGCCCTTCCCCTTCCAGAACGGGCCGTCATAGTCGATCGGCTCGTCCGCCGCCCACAGGCGCTGGATCAGGTCGATCGAGGCGTGCAGCATTTCGCGCGTCTTCGACCAGTCGAGACCGCGCCGTTCCATCTCCTTCGGCGTCGCGCCGAACCCGAACCCGATGCCGAGCCGGTAGCGCCCGCGGGTGAGGTGGTCGCACGCGTTCGCCTCGGTCGCGACCTGCAGCGGGTGGTAGTAGGCGAGCGGGCGCACCGCCGAGCCGAGCCCGATGCGCGTGGTCAGCGAGGCGGCGCGGCAGATGATGAGCTCGGCCGGCACCTCGTGCTCGCTCACCCACGCCTCGTCGATGCCGAGCGCGTCGGCCGCGACGATCTCGTCGATGTCGGCGTCCCACCCGTCGGCGTAAGTGGCGTGATCGGGCCGGCGGCTGTTGGAGAAGAGACCGAACTTCATCACGTGCCTTTCAGATCGAGATGCCGAGCAGGCGCGCGGCGTTGGCGCCCAGTATGTCGTCCTGCACCGCGCGCGCGAGACGCTTCGCGCGGCGCACGTAGTGGACGGGGCGCGGCTCGGCGAACGGCCAGTCGCTGCCCATCATGATGTGGCGGTGGCTGACCTTGGTGGTCAAATATTCCAGCATGTCCGGGTTGAACAGCACCGTGTCCATGTAGAGCTTGCGGATGTAGTGGCTCATGTCGCCGGCAAGCTTGAGGTCGCCGAGCCCGCGATGGAGCGCATGGTCGAGCCGGCCGGCATAGAACGGCAAATAGCCGCCGCCATGGGCGATGGCGATCTTCAGCTTGGGAAACCGGTCGAGGATGCCGTCATAGACCAGCGAGGTCATGGCCAGCGCCTCCTCGAAGGGCTGGCCGACATGGAAGGAAAGACCGTAGCGGCGCAGCCGCGCGGCGTCGTTGCCCGACGGGTGGACGAAGACGCAGGCGCCGAGCGCCTCGGCCTTCTTCCAGAACGGGCGGAACTTCGGATCGCCGATCTCGGCGCCGTTCACGTCGGTCGAGATGGTGACGCCGCGGAGCTTGAGACGCGTGACGCAGCGGTCGAGCTCCTTCGCCGCCGCGGCCGGTGCGTGCAGCGGCACCGTACCGATGCCCACCAGCCGGTCCGGGTGGCTTGCCACCATTTCGGCGACGGCGTCGTTGGTCTTGCGGTCGAGCGCGAGGGCGGTGTCGGGATCGGCCCAGGACGTGCCGACATGAACCAGCGAGGGCGAGATCACCTGGATGTCGACGCCCATCGCATCCATGTCGGCGAGGCGTTCCGTCGTGCCGGTCATCTTGCGCATGGTGAGCTCGGACTGCGCGGCCCCGCCGAGCGAGGACGCGCCCTTCATGCCGAGCCGCGCGTGCAGCCCGTGCCGGCCGGTCACCGCGAACACCTCGGGCACCACGATGTGGGCGTGGAAGTCGATGGTGACGGGCTTCTTCTCGCGGCCTCTGGCGGGTCGTTTGGCCTTGGCCTCCCCCGCCGGCCTCTTCGCCTTCACGGCCATTCGGCTTCCCCCTTATGGGCCGCCCATCGGCGGCGGGGGCATTATACCCGGCACGCCGTCCCCGTCATTGCGCGCGAAGCGAGCGCCGCCGGAGCGCCAGCACGGTCATCGCAAGCATCATCGGAATGATTGGCGCCGGCTCGGCGACCACCGCCAGGTTCCGGTAGGTGCCGGAAAGGTCGGCATACACGCCGGCCGGCCGGTCTCCCGACTGGTCGAGATAGAGCTGGCCGATCCAGCTCCCGTCCGGGTTCAGCACGATGAAATCGTCGGCGTAGCGGTCATGCGAGTCCATGACGTCGGTGCGCTTGTCGATCAGCGGGTCGGCCTCGTCTAACAGAAGGTCCACGCTCCCGTCACCGGCTTGGGCCAGGAGCAGATCCAGATCGGCCTCGGTTTCACGAATATAGCGCTTGGCCGAGAGCATATAGGACTGCTCCTGGTCGAGATCGTGCTCGGTCAGCAGCACCCCGTTGAAATAGTCCGCGCGCGGGATACCGACCGAGGCCACGTAGTTCGCGATGGCGACCACGATCACGCCGGCGCGAGCGGATGCCGGTGCCGCAAACGCACTTGCCGCCACCAGCGCGATGGCCAACGCCAAGCGTCGGCCACGACGCGGCCGGCCGGGAGTAACAACGTACATATCGGGGGCTCCACGCCTCGCAATGAGGCGAACGCAGATTACCGCAAACGGCTACCCGCCCACCAGATCGCGCCATTCGGCCTCGGTGAGGGTGGCGACGCCGAGCTCGGTCGCCTTCTTCGCCTTGGAGCCCGCGTCGGTGCCGACGACGACGTAGTCGGTCTTCTTCGAGACCGAGCCGGCGACGTGGGCGCCCAGCGCCTCGGCGCGGGCCTTGGCCTCCTGCCGGGTCATGGTTTCGAGCGTGCCGGTGAACACGACCGTCTTGCCGGTGACCGGCGAGGCGGCGGCGCGCACCTCCGGCGCCTCGATTGTCAGGATCCCGCCCAACGTGTCGAGGATCTCGAGGTTGCGCGGCTCGCCGAAGAAGCCCGCGATGTCGTCGGCCATCGTCATGCCGATGCCCTGGATGTCGCAGAGCTCGGCATAGGCCTCGCCGATCAGCTCGGGCTTCTTGTGCTCGTCCTCGTGCGCGGCGCGCTCCTTCGCGGCCTCGACCATCGCCGCGCGCCAGCGATCGAGCGTCTCGTAGTGGCGCGCGATCCAGCGCGCCGTCGCCTGGCCTACCTGCGGGATGCCGAGCGCGTAGATGAACCGCTCGAACGCGATGGTCTTGCGCGCCTCGATGGCGGCGAGCAGCTTTTCCACCGAGCGCGCCCCCCAGCCCTCCCATTCTGCGAGCGCGGCGGCGTGGCGGTCCATGTGGAAAATGTCGACGGGCGAGCGGACCAGCCCTTCCTTCCAGAACTCCTCCATCCGCTTCTCGCCCATCCCCTCGATGTCGAACGCATCGCGCGAGGCGAAATGGACGAGGCGCTGGACGGCCTGGGTGGGGCAGATCAGCCCGCCGGTGCAGCGGCGCACCGCCTCGCCCTCCTCGCGCACGGCGAGCGAGCCGCAATCGGGACAATGCTCGGGCATGACGAACGGTTTCGTGCCCTTGGGGCGCTTGGCCAGCACCGGCCCGACCACCTGGGGGATCACGTCGCCCGCGCGCTGGACGATCACCACGTCGCCGGCGCGGATGTCCTTGCGGGCGATGTCGTCCTCGTTGTGCAGCGTGGCGAGCGAGACGGTCGCGCCGCCGACGACCACCGGCTCGAGAACGGCGTAAGGGGTGAGCGCGCCGGTGCGCCCGACCGAGACCTTGATCTCGCGGAGCGTGGTCTCGACCTGCTCGGCGGCGAACTTGTGCGCGATCGCCCAGCGCGGCGCGCGCGAGACGAAGCCCAGCCGCTCCTGCCAGTCGAGCGAGTCCACCTTGTAGACGACGCCGTCGATGTCGTAGTCGAGCCCGGCGCGCTCCGCCCCGATGCGCTCGTAGAATTTCAGCGTCTCGTCCACGCCGGTGCAGCGCGTGGCCAGCGGATTCACGTTGAAGCCCCAGCGCTTCAGCCGTTCGAGGAACGCCCAGTGCGTGTCGGCCGGCCGCTCCGACGCCTCGCCCCACGCATAGGCGAAGAAGCGCAGCTTGCGCCGCTGGGTGATGCGCCAGTCGAGCTGGCGGAGCGAGCCGGCCGCGGCGTTGCGCGGGTTGGCGAAGCGCGGCTCGCCGTCCTTCTCGCGCGCCTCGTTGAGCGCGAGGAAATCGGCGTGGCTCATATAGACCTCGCCGCGCACCTCGATCCGCGGCGGCGCCTTGCCGGACATCTTCTCGGGAATGTCGCCGATGGTGCGGAGGTTGCGCGTCACGTCCTCGCCCTCGGTGCCGTCGCCGCGCGTCGCGCCCTGGACGAACCGCCCGTCCTCGTAGAGCAGATTGATCGAGAGCCCGTCGATCTTGGGCTCGGCGACGATCTCGACCGGCACGTCGGCGGCGAGCCCGAGGAAGCGGCGGATGCGGCCGAAGAACTCCGCCACCTCTTCCGGCGCGAAGGCATTGCCGAGCGACAGCATCGGTACGCGGTGGCGCACCTTGGCGAACTGCTCGGAAGGCGCGGCGCCGACGCGCTTCGAGGGCGAGTCCTCGCGCACCAGGTCGGGAAACTTCGCCTCGATCGCCTCGTTGCGCCGGCGCAGCGCATCGTAATCGGCGTCCGAGATCGTCGGCGCATCCTGCTGGTAGTAGCGCGCGTCATGCGCGGAGATCTCCTTGGCGAGCCGGGCAAGCTCGCGCTTCGCCTCGGCGGCGGAGAGTTCCTCGACGGCTTTGTCGGCGGCGGTCATGGAGCCACCGCGGGAGAAGCCTTCGCGTCAGGCCCCCCCTCCCCAACCCTCCCCCTCAAGGGGGGAGGGGGCGTGCCCAGCGGTCCGTGCGGTGTCGGGTGCGGGCTCGGCGTTGGCAGGATGGAAAGGCTGTCGAACCAGCGTTCCCTCCCCCCCTGAGGGGGAGGGACAGGGAGAGGGGTAGACCGGCCCGTCATCGCCGTCACCGCGCCGGTCCCGCGATCAGGCTGGCGGCGGCGGCGCGCGCCTCATCGGTGATGCTTGCGCCGGCCAGCATGCGGGCGATCTCCTCGCGGCGCGTCGCCTCGTCGAGCGCCTCGGCGCGGGTGACGGTCGCACCCTTGGCCGCGCCCTTGACGACGCGCCAGTGCATCGCGCCGCATGCCGCGACCTGGGGCGAATGGGTGACGACCAGAAGCTGGATGCGCGCGCCCAACCGCGACAGGCGCTCGCCCACCGCCGCCGCGGTCGCGCCGCCGATGCCGGCATCGACCTCGTCGAGCACCAGCGTCGGCACCGCGCCCGCCTCGGCCAGCACCACGCGCAGCGCCAGCAGGAACCGGGACATCTCGCCGCGCGAGGCGATGCGCCCGATCGGGCCGGGCGCGGCGCCGGGGTTGGTCGCGACCGCGAAGCGCACGCGCTCGGTCCCGTGCTCGGACCATTGCGGCTCGGCGAGCGTTTCGAGCTGGGTACGGAACACCGATTTCTCGAGCTTGAGGGCAGGAAGCTCGGCGGCGACCGCCTTGTCGAGCTTCGCGGCGGCCTTGGCGCGGCCTTCGGACAGGGCGGTCGCGGCGCGCAGATAGGCCGCGCGGGCCGCCGCCTCCTCCCTGGTCAGGCGCGCGAGCCCGGCGCCGCCATCCTCCAGCGCGGCGAGGCGCGCGGCGAATGAGGCGCGCAGATCGGGCAGCAGATCGACCGTGGTCGAATGACGCCGCGCGGCGGCGCGCAACGCGAACAGCCGCTCCTCCGCCCGGTCCAATTTGCGCGGGTCGAGGTCGAGTTCGGCGCCCGCCTTTTCCAGCGCGGACACGGCCTCGGCGGTCTCGTTGGCGGCCCGGTCGAGCGCGGCGAGCACGGCGTCGAGCCGCCCGCCCGCGGCGAGCGCCACCCGGTCGAGCGCGCGCCGCGCCTGCGCGAGCCCCTGCTCCACCCCGCCGCCGGCGAGCGCCGCCTCGGCGGTCGCCAGCGCCTCGGCGATCTTGCCGGCCCCGGCGAGCAGCGCGCGCTTCTCGGCCAGCGCCGCCTCCTCGCCCGGCTTGGGATCGAGCGCATCCAGCTCGGACGCGACGTGGCGCAGATAGTCCTCCTCGCTCGCCGAACGATCGCGGGCCGCGCGCGCCGCGTCGAGCGCAGAAACGGCTTCGCGCCAGGCGCGCCAGGCCGTGCGCACCGCCTCGGCGTGTTTGGCGAGGCCGCCGAACGCATCGAGCGCGTCGCGGTGCAGCTCGGGGTTCATCAGACCGACATCGCCGCGGCTGCCCTCGATCTCGACCAGCGCCTCGCCGATCTCGCGCAGCACCGCGACGCCGACCGGCTGGTCGTTGACGAAGGCGCGCGACTTGCCGTCGGCCGCCAGCGTGCGGCGCAGGATCAGCGGCTCGCCCGGCTCCGGCGTGTCGAGCCCGTGTTCAGCGAGGGCGGCGAGCACCGCATGGCCGGGCGCCAGATCGAACGTCGCGGCGACGCTGGCCGCGCCGGCCGCGCCCTGGCGCACCAGCCCGGCATCGGCGCGCGCGCCCAGCGCGAGCCCCAGCGCATCGAGCAGGATCGACTTGCCCGCGCCGGTCTCGCCGGTCAGCACCGCGAGGCCGGGCCGGAAAGCGAGATCGAGGCGGTCGACGAGGACGATGTCGCGAATGGCGAGCGCGGCCAACATCCGGGTGGCGCTAGAACAGCCAGCCCATCGTGCGCGAGAAGAAGCCGGGCTTCTCGCCGCCCGACTGCCCGCCGCCGTTCTTGCGCACGTCCACGCCGGTCGCGAGCTCGTAGGAATCCATGTACCACTCGCTACCCGGATAGTTGTGGCCGAGCACAGCCGCCGCGCGCTGCGCCTCGTCCTTCAGCCCGAGCGCGGTGTAGGCCTCCACCAGCCGGTGCAGCGCCTCGGGCACGTGGGTGGTGGTCTGGTACTTGTCGACCACGGCGCGGAAGCGGTTGATGGCGGCCAGATAGTCGCCGCGCGTCAGGTAGTAGCGCCCGACCTCCATCTCCTTGCCGGCCAGGTGGTCGCGCGTCAGGTCGATCTTGAGCCGCGCGTCGCGGGCGTATTTGGAGTCGGGGAAGCGGCGCACCAGGTCCTGCAGCGCGCCCAGCGCCTCCTGCGACATCTGCTGGTCGCGCTCCACGTCGGAGATCTGCTCGTAGTAGCACAACGCCTTCAGGTAGATGGCGTAGGGCACGTCGCGATTGCCGGGGTGGAGCTGCACGAATCGGTTGAGCGCGAGGATCGCCTCGTCGTAGCGATTCGCCTCGTACTGCGCGTAGCCGGCCATGAGCTGGGCCTTGATCGCCCATACCGAGTAGGGGTGCTGGCGCTCGACCTCGTCGAACAGCCGCGCGGCCTCGACCCAGTTCTCCACCTCGAGCGCGTTGACCGCCGCGTTGTAGAGGTCCTCGACGCTGCGCTCGACGTATTTCGGCTGGTCGTCGCCGCTCCCGCAGGCGGCAAGCGCCCCGGCGAGCGTGAGCACGACGAAGACCGAGCGGATGACGCGTGCGACCCTCATGGACCCTCGTGTTCTGCATGGCGGCCGGCCGCCCTTCGGAGCCGGAAATCCGCCGCCGGACTATACCAACGCCGCCGCCCGAAGGCCAGACGGCCGCCTTGCCGCGCCTTGCGCGCAGGCAACCCCGCCCCGGCGCCGCAGCCGCTCGCAGGGAGCACGATGAGGCCGCCGCTATCTGCTATAATGCAGGATTATGCGAACTAGGCTCAAAATCCCTGAACGTCAGGTGGCCGCGTTCTGCCAGAGGCATCACATCCGGCGATTGGCACTGTTCGGCTCGGCACTGCGCGACGACTTCCGGCCGGATTCCGACGTTGACGTGCTGGTCGAGTTCGAGCCCGGCCACACGCCCGGATTCGGGTTCGTGACCATGGGGGACGAGCTGTCGGAGATTCTCGGCCGCCGCGTCGACCTGAACACGCCGGGGGGGCTCAGCCGCCACTTCCGTGATCAGGTTCTGCGCGAGGCCGAAGAGCTCTATGTCGCGGCGTGACGACAGCGTGTCCGTCCGGCAAATGCTGGACGCGGCCCGAAAAATCGCCGAATTCACACGGGGAACGTCGCGGGATCAACTCGATTCGGACGAAAAGCTGGCCTTGGCCGTGGTGCGGCTGCTCGAAGTTCTCGGCGAGGCGGCACGCCGCGTCTCACCAGAGTTCCGCGAACGTGCACCCGAAATTCCTTGGCGCGAAATCGTCGGGACTCGCGACCGGCTCATTCACGGGTACGACGACGTCAATCTCGATATCGTCTGGACCATCGTTGCGCGCGAACTGCCGGCTCTTATCCTCGTCTTGACACGCCTTGCCGCCAGCAAGCCCTAGCCAGCCCGGCGGGGCCGATCCTATATTCAGCCCATGAGCACCCGCATCGCCGAGCGCCCGGATGCCGACGTCGGGCGGCCCTTCCAGATCGAATCGGACTACAAGCCGGCGGGCGACCAGCCGCAGGCGATCGCCGAACTGCTGGACGGGCTGGAAAAGGGCGAGCGCGACCAGGTGCTGCTGGGCGTCACCGGCTCGGGCAAGACCTTCACCATAGCCCACGTGATCCAGAAGGTCGCGCGCCCGACCCTGATCCTCGCCCCCAACAAGACGCTCGCCGCCCAGCTCTACGGCGAGATGAAGTCGTTCTTCCCGAACAACGCGGTCGAGTACTTCGTGTCGTACTACGACTACTACCAGCCCGAAGCCTACGTCCCGCGGACGGACACCTATATCGAGAAGGACGCGTCGATCAACGAGCAGATCGACCGCATGCGTCACGCCGCGACGCGCGCGCTGATCGAGCGGCCGGACGTGATCATCGTGGCGTCGGTCTCGTGCATCTACGGCATCGGTTCGGTCGAGTCGTATTCGGAGATGTCGTTCGCGGTGAAGGCGGGCGAGACGGTCGACCGCGACGCGCTGCTGCGCCGGCTGGTCGAGCTGCAATACCGGCGCAACGACACCAGCTTCGTGCGCGGCGCCTTCCGCGCGCGCGGCGACAATCTGGAGATCTTCCCGGCGCACTACGAGGACCGGGCCTGGCGCCTGACCCTGTTCGGCGACGAGGTGGAATCCATCCACGAGTTCGACCCGCTGACCGGCGAGAAGACCGCGACGCTCGCCGAGGTCACGATCTATCCGAACAGCCACTACGTGACGCCGCGCCCGACCGTCCGCCAGGCGATCGTCGGCATCCGCGAGGAGCTGGCCGAGCGGCTCGACTGGTTCCAGAAGGCGGGAAAGCCCCTGGAGGCCGAGCGGCTGGGCCAGCGCACCACATTCGACCTCGAGATGCTGGAGGCGACCGGCCACTGCGCCGGCATCGAGAACTACTCGCGCTACCTGACCGGCCGCGCGCCGGGCGAGCCGCCGCCGACCCTGTTCGAGTATCTGCCGGCCGACGCGCTGCTGGTGGTCGACGAAAGCCACGTCACCGTGCCGCAGATCGGCGGCATGTATCGCGGCGACTTCAACCGCAAGTCGACGCTGGCCGAGTTCGGCTTCCGCCTGCCCTCCTGCATCGACAACCGCCCGCTCAAGTTCGAGGAGTGGGACGCGATGCGCCCGCAATCCATGTTCGTCTCGGCGACGCCCGGCCCGTGGGAGATGGAGCGCACCGGCGGCGTGTTCGTCGAGCAGGTGATCCGCCCGACCGGTCTGGTCGATCCCGTCTGCCTGGTCCGCCCGGTCGAGAACCAGGTGGACGATCTGCTGGGCGAGTGCCGCGAGGCGGCGAAGAAAAGCCAGCGCGTGCTGGTCACCACGCTCACCAAGCGCATGGCGGAGGACCTGACCGAGTATATGGGCGAGGCGGGCTTGCGCGTGCGCTATCTGCATTCCGACATCGATACGCTGGAACGCATCGAGATCATCCGCGACCTCAGGCTCGGCGCGTTCGACATACTGGTCGGCATCAACCTGTTGCGCGAGGGGCTCGACATCCCGGAATGCGCGCTGGTCGCCATCCTCGACGCCGACAAGGAGGGGTTCCTGCGCTCCGGCACGTCGCTCGTCCAGACCATCGGGCGCGCCGCGCGCAACATCGACGGCCGCGTGATCCTCTATGCCGACAAGATGACCCGCTCGCTCGACTATGCGATCGGCGAGACCAACCGCAGGCGCGAGAAGCAGCAGGCCTTCAACGCCGCCAACGGCATCACGCCGGAAAGCATCCGCAAGCAGATCGGCGACATATTGCATTCGGTCTACGAGGCCGACCATGTGACCGTCGATACCGGCGACGACGAGGTGTCGCATCTGGTCGGGCACAACCTCCAGGCCCATCTCGCCGATTTGGAGAAGCGCATGCGCCAGGCCGCCGGCGACCTCGAGTTCGAGGAGGCCGCCCGGCTACGCGACGAGATCAAGCGTCTGGAAGAAACCGACCTCGGGATCGTGCCGCCCGAGCGGCGCCTCGCCACCCGCATCGCCCAGGCGACCGCCAGCCAGCGCCGCGGCCGGTCGAAATTCGGCAAGGTGCGACGGCGGTAGGTCCGGCGCGACGCCGGCGCGGGCATTACCCCTCACCCTGTCCCTCTCCCAAGGGAGAGGGGACGCCGCACCCCACAAGCCACCTCCCTGTCCGCATCCCGTTCGTGACCGGCGGGCAAGAGTGAGCGTTCAGGGTCCCCTCTCCCTTGGGAGAGGGACAGGGTGAGGGGCCGGCATCTGCGGCAACGCCCCGTCCTCCGTCTCGATTGCAAAACGGCGCGGACATCCTAGACTGCGCGTCAATCTGCCCATACGGAGGAACGTCATGAAGATCGTCGTCTACGGCCCCGAGAAGCGCACGGGCGCAATCCACAACGGCTCGGTGGTCGATCTGTCGCTCGCCTACGCCAAGTATCTGCGCGAGACTAAGGACACGCGCAACGCGGTCGAGATGGCGGCGGGCGTCGTGCCTGCAGAGCTCGGCCAGCTCATCGAGGGCGGCAAGGCGGCGCTCGACGGCGCCCAGGCGGCGCTCGACTACCTCTCCGGCAAGGCCGCCGACCAGAAGGGCCCGCGCGGCGAGGCGATCGTGTTCAAGCAGGGCGAGGTCAAGCTCCACGCGCCCCGCCCGCGCGGCGCGCGCGTCGCCTGCGCCGGCGGCAACTTCGCCGACCATGCCGGCGCCATGTACGAGCGCGCGGCGAAGCGCGGCGAGATGCGGCCCATCGCGGACGGCGATTTTCGCGCCCATATCCGCAAGGAAGGCATCTGGGGCTTCTGGAAGGTCGACCGCGAGTCGACGCCCGACAATGGCGACGTGATCTATCCGGCGCGCGCCAAGCGGCTCGACTACGAGGGCGAGCTTGCCATCGTCATCGGCAAGCAGGGCAAGGACGTCCGCGCCGCCGACATCAAGGACTATATCTGGGGCGCGACCCTGCTGGGCGACTGGTCGGTACGGCTCGCCATCGAGCCCGGCCCGCTGAAATTCGCCATGCAGAAGAACTTCGACACGTCCTGCTCAATCGGGCCGTGCATCGTGGTCGGCGAAGGGCTGGACGCGCTGAACGGCGACGTCGAGACCTACGTGAACGGCGAGCTGCGCCAGAAGTTCTCGACCAAGGACATGGTGTTCTCGTTCGGCGAGTATCTGGAGCACCTGTCGCGCGACTTCACCTTCTATCCGGGCGACATGATCGCCTCGGGCACGGCGAAGGGCACCGCGGCGGATTCCAGCCCGCTGCTGCCCGACGGCACGCCCTCGGACGAGAAGTTCCTGCATCCGGGCGACAAGGTCGAGATCCGCAATTCGGTGATCGGCACGCTGCACAACAGCGTGATCGCCAAGCCGAACCGGTAGGCGTTTCCTCCGCCATCATTGCGAGGCGCGCAGCGACGAAGCAATCCAGTATGTGCTGGATTGCTTCGCTTCGCTCGCAATGACGAAGGTTGGGATTGCCGGGCCGTCGAGCTTCCCGATTCGCCCGATTTCCGGGCTCCCTCCGGCGGGCTCTGCTATAGTGCGGGGTCCATGGCCGAACCCGACATGATCACCCACGCGCCCGCCCCGCAGGCAAGCGGCGCGCGCGGCGAGCCGCCCTATCTCGCGGCCCTGAACCCGCCCCAGCGCGACGCGGTCGTGACGACGGACGGCCCGCTTCTGGTACTGGCCGGCGCCGGCACCGGCAAGACCCGCGTGCTGACCACGCGCCTCGCCCATATCCTGCTGTCGGGCAAGGCGTTCCCGGGCCAGGTGCTGGCCGTCACCTTCACCAACAAGGCGGCGCACGAGATGCGCGCGCGCGTGGCGTCGCTGCTGGGACAGGCGGCGGACGGCATGTGGCTGGGCACGTTCCACGCCATCGCGACGCGCATATTGCGCCGTCATGCCGAGCTCGTGGGGCTGCAATCGAGCTTCACCATCCTCGACGCCGACGACCAGCTTCGCCTGTTGAAGCAGATCATGCAGGCGGCCGATATCGACGAGAAGCGCTGGCCGGTGCGCGGGCTGATGAACGTCATACAGCGCTGGAAGGATCGCGGCCTCACCCCCGACAAGGTGACGCCCGCCGACGACGGAGGCTATGCCAACGGCCAGGCGCTTTCGCTCTACAAGGCCTACCAGGCGCGGCTCGCCCAGCTCAACGCCGCCGATTTCGGCGACCTGCTGCTGCACAACCTCGCTTTGTTCACCAAACACCAGGACGTGCTGGAGGACTATCAGCGCCGGTTCAAGTACATCCTGGTCGACGAGTACCAGGACACCAACGTCGCACAGTATCTATGGCTGCGGCTTTTGGCGCAGAAGCACAAGAACCTGTGCTGCGTCGGCGACGACGACCAGTCGATCTATTCCTGGCGCGGCGCCGAGGTCGGCAACATCCTGAAGTTCGAGAAGGATTTCCCCGGCGCCAAGATCATAAGGCTGGAGCAGAACTACCGCTCGACGCCCGAGATCCTGGCCGCCGCCTCGGGGCTGATCGCGAAGAACGCCGGCCGGCTAGGCAAGACGCTGTGGACCGAGAACGCGGGCGGGCCCAAGGTCAGCGTGCGCGCGCTGTGGGACGGCGAGACCGAGGCGCGCGAGGTGGCCGAAGAGATCGAGGCGATCCAGCGCGCAGGCGCAGCGCTGAATTCCATCGCCATCCTGGTGCGCGCGTCGTTCCAGATGCGCGAGTTCGAGGAGCGCTTCGTCACCCTCGGCATCCCCTATCGCGTGATCGGGGGGCCGCGCTTCTACGAGCGCGCCGAGATCCGCGACGCCATCGCCTATCTGCGCGTCATCGCCCAGCCCGCCGACGACCTGGCGTTCGAGCGCATCGTCAACACGCCGCGCCGCGGCATCGGCGGCGCCACGATGCAGACGCTGCACACGCTGGCGCGCAGCGAGGCGGTGCCGCTGACGCTCGCCGCCGCGAAGCTGATCGAGACCGACGAGCTGAAGCCGCAGGCGCGCGCCGCGCTGCGCCGGCTGATCGGCGATTTCGCGCGCTGGCGCCAGATGGCGGATACGCACGACCAGGTCGAAATCGCCGAGGCCGTGCTCGACGAATCCGGCTACACCGAGATGTGGCGCCAGGACAAGTCGCCCGACGCGCCCGGCCGGCTGGAGAACCTCAAGGAGCTGACCACGGCCATGGCCGAGTTCGAGAACCTCGCCGGGTTTCTCGAGCATGTCAGCCTGGTGATGGAGAACGACGCCGGCGGCGCGGCGGACCAGGTGAACGTGATGACCTTGCACGCCGCCAAGGGGCTGGAGTTCGACACGGTCTTCCTGCCCGGCTGGGAGGAAGGGCTGTTCCCGCACCAGCGCACCTTGGACGACGCCGCCGCGGCGGGGCTGGAGGAGGAGCGCCGCCTCGCCTATGTCGGGCTGACCCGCGCGCGCGAGCGCGCATTGATCTCGTTCGTCGCCAACCGGCGCGTGCACAACCAGTGGACCAGCGCCATCCCGTCGCGCTTCATCGACGAGCTGCCCCCCGGCCATGTCGAGGTGACGTCCGATCCGGGCCTTTACCGGGCCGGGCGCTTCCCGGGCGCGGGCGCGCTTGCCGAAACCGAAACCGATTTCGACTGGGAGCGGCGGGCGGCGACGCGCGGCCCCGGCTTCCAGCGCCTGCGCGGCGCGGGACGGCGCGACGATCTGGTGATCGAGGGCAGCGCGCGCCTTGTGCGCAACGCGCCGTCCGCCGACGCCGCGGAGCAGGGCCTCGCGGTGGGCGTGCGCGTGTTCCACCAGAAGTTCGGCTACGGCAAGATCCGCGCCGCCGAGGGCGACAAGCTCGAGATCGAGTTCGACAAGGCCGGCCGCAAGAAGGTCATGGCCGCGTTCGTCCAGGCCGCGTAGCGCCGGACCAGCGCACGACCGCCCTCAACCCAGTTCGTCATGCCCGGAACAAGTCCGGGCATGACGATGTTGCAGCATCAGCTCCTTCCCGTCAGCTCGCGGGCGGCGTCGGCGACACGCTCGAACTGGTTGTTGTGGGCGAGCACCGGCTCCTCGCCCGCCTCGCCCGCCGCGCGGCGCCGCTCGCCCCAGGCGCGCACATAGTCGCGCAAATCCTGGTCGGTCAGGATGGTGCGCAGCAGTCCGTTCTGGATCGGCAGGGGCGGCTCGGCCTGGCGGATGGCGTCGGCGCACACCGCGCGCAGATAGGCGACCGCGTCGAGGATCAGGTCGGCCTCCTCGCGGCTCCACTTCTTGTCGGGCGTGAAGTTGAAGCGCTCGAGCGCGCGCAGCTGGTCGGGCGTCACCGTGCCGGGCGTGCCGAGCCGCGGCATCGAGCTCTGGGCCGGCTGGCCGGGCTTGGCGGCGCCGCCGACCGGCTGGCCGGTACGGCCGAACAGCCCGATCTTTCCGCCCTTCTTGCGCGAGCGGAACATCAGCCACGCCGCGCCGGCCACCGCGGCGGCCAAGATCATGTTGTCCTGGTTCATACGCGGAAAATAGGGGAAGTGCGGCGGCGATGCGAGGCTGAGGCAGGCGTGGCCCGTCAGGCCGCCATGCCGGACCGGGGAGCGCCGCGCGCGTCGTGCGCTCGCTCGAACTCGGTGACGTAGTCGCGGACTAGCGGCACGGCCTCCTGGCTGCGGGAGAGCTGCATCTGGAACACCATCTGGTTCCAGTGCTTGAATGCCACCTCGCAGCCTTTCAGGTAGAATTCCCACATCCGGCAGAAGCGCTCGTCATAGAGCTCGCGCACGCGGTCGCGGTTGGCCTGGAACCGGTCGTGCCAATGGGCGAGCGTCTTGGCGTAGTGCAGCCTGAGGATCTCGATGTCGCAGACATAGAGCCGCTCGCGCTCGATGGCCGCCAGCGTCTCCGAGAGCGCCGGCGTGTAGCCGCCCGGGAAGATGTACTTGCGGAGCCACGGGCTGGTGTTGCCCGGCGGCTCCATCCGGCCGATCGCGTGCAGCAGGCACACCCCGTCGTCGGTCAGCATGTCGCGCACGTGGCGGAAATAGGTACGGAAATGCTGCGCACCGACATGCTCGAACATGCCGACCGAGACGATGCGGTCGTAGCGCTCGCCGAGCTCGCGATAATCGGCGAGCTCGAACCGCACCCGGTCGGCGAGCCCGGCCTGGCGCGCGCGCTCGTTCGACAGCTTGTGCTGCTCGGCCGAGAGCGTAATGCCGGTAACGTCGACGTCGGCGGCGCGCGCGAGGTAAAGCGCGAGCCCGCCCCAGCCCGAGCCGATGTCGAGCACCTTCTGGCCCGGCTTGAGCAGAAGCTTGGCCGCGATGTGGCGCTTCTTGTTGTCCTGTGCCTGCTCCAGCGTGTCGTCGTCGGACCGGAAATAGGCGCAGGAATACTGCCGGTCGCGGTCGAGGAACAGCTGGTACAGCTCGTCCGACAGGTCGTAATGGTGTGCGACGTTCTTTCGCGCCCGGCTGGCCGGGTTGTATTGCTGAAGGAAGCGCGCCCGCCGGCCGATCCAATCGTCGAGCCGGAAGACGAAGTGGTCCGACGCCTCCTCGTTGAGCGCCAGCACCTCGAGAAAATCGCCGAGCGTGCCGTCCTCGATGGTCAGCCGCCCGTCCATATAGGCCTCGCCGACACCGAGATAGGGATCGAACAGCAGCCTGCGGTGCAGCGCCCGGTCGTGCAGCCGCACCGTCGCGCGCTTGCCATCGACGCGGCCGCCGACCTCATGCCTGCGGCCGTTGGCATCGATGATGGTTAGTGCCCCGACTTGGACGAGACGATCGAGTGCCCTGACCAAAAGCATGTCTCGCGCCCCCGCTGGACCCGCTTTGGAAACAAAACATAACGCCAAATTTTTCATCGTTTCAACCGTCCCGGTGGTTCCGCCGCAAACGTTAATTTCCCCAGCTTTCCCACAGGTATTACGCTCGGCTCGACGATTCGTTCTGCCCACGCCCGCGTGCAGACCCTATGGTCGGGGTGCGTGGGGAGAGGAGCGGTCATGGCGCGACGAGACGACGAGATCGAGCTCGACGACATCGACTACGACAAGGTGATCTGGGACCCGCGCTACCGGCGGGCCGTGATCGAACGCCTGAACCGCGAGGCGTCCGAAAGACCCGAAACCCGCGAGGCGCCGCGCCGCGAACGTTCACGCTAGTGGAGCGATTCCGACATTTGCTCACGACGTTGCCGCAAGGGTAAGCAAATGTCGGAATCGGACCACTAGAAGCCGTTCCCGGACCGGACGAGGCCGTTGACTTGGGGCCAGTGGCGACCCAAGCTGCCCCCTCCGGGAGGAAGTATGGCGCGGATCGGCGCTTCACAGGATCGTACGGCAGCCGACGCCTCCTCCGTCGGCGCGCATCCGATGTTCATCGACGCCGCGGTCGCCGAGCAGGTGCTGGGCTGGCGCGAGATGGTCGACCGCCTGGCCCGGGCCTATGCCGAGCCGCAGCATGAGGGGGCGAGCCCGCCCCGCACGGTGGCGCGCGGCGCCACGGGGAACTGGCTCCGCACCCTCACCGCTGTGCCGCCGGGCGCGCGCTGCATGGGCGCCAAGGTGTTCGGCATCGGCCGGCGCAAGACCCTCGAATATGTCGTGGTGCTGATCGATCAGGAGACCGGCCGGGTCGCCGGCTTCGTCGACGGCAACGCGATCACGGCGCTCCGGACCGCCGCGACCTCGGCGCTCGCCGTCGAACGCATGGCGGCGCCGGGCGCCTGCACGCTGGGCGTGCTGGGCTCAGGGCTGGAGGCGCACACGCACGTGCGCGCGATCGCCTCGGTGCGCCCGGTCGCCGCGCTCAAGGTGTTCAGCCCGACACCGGCCAAGCGCGAGGCCTTCGCCGCCGAGTTCGCGGCTGAGCTCGGCGCGCCCTGCGAGGCGGTGGCGAGCGCCGAGGCCGCCGTCGCCGGGGCGAGCATCGTCGTCGGCGCCGCGCGCTCGCGCGACGAATCGCCGATCCTCTACGGCGACTGGCTGGTGCCGGGCACGCTGGTCGTCTCGATCGGCTCCACCCTGCCCGAGCAGCGCGAGATCGATTCCAGCGTGGTCGAGGCGTGCGACCTGATCGTCTGCGACACGATCGAGGAGGTGACCGAGGAGACCGGCGACATGATCGCCGCCGCCGCCTCGGGTGTCGCGTTCGACCACAAGATGGTGGCGCTGGCCGACCTGGTCGCCGGCAAGGCCGCCCAGCGCCTGGCCACCGCGCGGCTGCCGATGTTCAAGTCGGTCGGCTCGGCGATCCAGGACATCGTGGTGGCCGAGCTGGCGCTGGATCTGGCCACGGCGCGCGGCCTCGCCACCACGTTGCCGGTATCGTTTCTCACCAAGGGCGGCGGCGCCAAGCCGCGCCCCTGAGTCAACGCGAACGCATCAGGAGGATTCCATGCCGAGCTACCGGAAATCAGAGGCCCGCGATTGGGCGTGGCAGCATCTGAAGGGCTGCGCGAACGTCATCATCCCGTCCTATACGGCGGATTTGAAGGGGCTGAACGAGAAGGGCATCCGCCACGACGTGCGGGTCTCGCTGGAGCACGGCTTCTCGAGCACGCTGCTGGTCTCGGAGACCGCGATCACGTTGGAGGAGTACGGCCGGTTCTTCGCGGTGGCGAACGACGAGTCCAAGGGACGGCTGAAGCTGGTGCTGCACGCGGCATTCGGCACGCTCGCCGAGAACATCGAGGCGGCGAAGCTCGCCGAGGCGAACGGGTGCGAACTCGTCCTGCTGTCCTACCCGTCGAACTTCTATCCGAAGGACCTCGACGAGATCTACGCCTACACCAAGGCGTTCTGCGACGCGACGAACCTCGCCATCCTGCTGTTCCCGGTGCCGCTGTGGGGGTTCGACCGGCTGCACCCGTCGGACATCCCGGCCACGGTGATCCGCAAGCTGCTCGACAACTGCCCCAACATCGTGGCGATCAAGGCCGAGGGCGGCATGCCGCTGATCATGGGGTTCGTCGAGTGCTACCGGCTGTTCGGCAAGGAGGTGATCGTCGAGACGCCGCTGGAGAAGGATTTGATCCCGCTCGCCCAGCTGGTACCGATCCAGTTCACCGGCACGTCGAACACGCATTATTTCGGGCCCACCATCCCGCACGTGATGAACCTGCTGCAGGAAGGCAAGTTCGACGAGGCGACGGAGATCTACTGGAAGATCCAGCCGGCGCGACAGGCGAACGCGGCGGTGAACGGCTCGTCGGCGGGCGGGCATTTCCTGAACCGGATGGTGTGGGGCTACCAGGGCTGGCTCAACGGCTATAACGGCGGGCCGCTGCGCCACCCGACGATGAAGATCCACGAGAACCAGATGAACATGCTGCGCACGGGATTGCAGCGGTCCGGGCCTGAACCCGACCGCGGACCCGAACAGCGCGTTCTTCGTCGGCCGCAACCCGGTCGAGACCGCCACGCCGGCCCGCCGCGCCGCCGCGGAGTAGGGGCGAGACCACCATCCCGGACGGCCTTGCGCGCCGTCCGGGATGACGCATTTTTGGGCAACGCCGATGGCGCGAAAACGGCGGTTGTCCGCGCATTTCCTGGCCCGCTCCACGCTGGAATTGTGCTAAACAACGCGGCCTTTTGAGGAGAGAGTCGCGATGCAGGTGTTTGTGTTCGATTTGATGCCGTACACGCGGCATTTCGACGAGTTCAAGGCCGAGCGACTGATCCCCTACCCCCTGCCCGGCCGGCATTTCGACCCCGAGATCGCAGCCAAGACCTACGACGACTCGATCAGGCTGTGGGCCGAGATGGACCGGCTGGGCTTCGACGGGGTCGGGCTCAACGAGCACCACACCACCGTGCACGGCATGATGAATTCGCCCAACATGATGGCGGCGGTCGGCGCCCAACACACCAGGAACCTCAAGTTCCTCCAGCTCGGCAACCTGCTGCCGCTGCACAACCCGCTGCGCATCGCCGAGGAGATCGCGATGGCCGACTGCATGTCGCACGGGCGCATGCTGGCGGGCTTCGCGCGCGGCAACCAGCGCGAGTACGGCGTGTTCCAGGTGAAGATGTCGGAATCCCGCGCCCGGTTCGAGGAGGCGTTCGAGATCATCATGAAGGCCTGGACCGAGGAGGTGTTCTCCTACGAGGGCCAGTTCTGGTCGTTCAAGGACATCTCGATCTGGCCGCGCCCCTTCCAGCAGCCGCACCCGCCGCTGTGGATGCCGTTCACCGGCTCGAAGGAATTGATCGAGTGGGCAGCGAAGTACGACATGAGCGCCGTGCTGCCTTCGGGCGCCGAAGGGGTGACGGCCGACATGGTCGGCTATTTCGCCAAGGCGCTCGCCGCGCAGGGCCGCACGATCCGGCCGAACCAGCTCGGCCTGCTGGTCGATGCCTGGGTGTCCGACAGCCAGGACGCCGCGCTGAAGGAGAACGGTCCCAACTTCCTCTATTTCAACCAGACGCTTTGGCATCACGGCTCGCTGGCCGGCGTGCGCGAGCCGAACCGCGGCGGCTACGTGACCTCGAACTCGTACGACTACATCCGGCCGGAGAACCGTGCCTCGGCCGGCATGGACCGCGAGAAGATCCGCCGCACGGAAATGTCCGACATCGAGCGGCGCGTGCGCGAGGGCGAGCTCGCCTGGGGCTCGCCGAAGGAGGTCGCCGACCATCTGATCGGGCTCGGGGAGCGGTCGGGCGCGAACGTGCTGGTCCTCAACCTCAATCTCGGCGCGGTGCCGGGCGAGCTGATGATGGAGGAGATCCAGCGCTTCGGGCGCGACGTGCTGCCTTTGCTGCACGCGCACGAGGTGAAGCAGGTTCCCGCCGCGACGCTCGCCCTCGGCGGCATCGCCGCGGAGTAGAAAGCGGCGGGACTCGTGCCCCTTTTCTCCGTTCGTTCTGAGGAGGGCGCGAAGCGGCCGTCTCGAAGGACGAAGTCCGACGAACGTGCCGCCACGCCCTTCGAGACACCGGCCTCAGGCCGGCTCCTCAGGGCGAACGGATAGGTTTCGCGTTCGGACTCAACCGCCCTGCGTCAGCACGATGCGGCCGCGCGCGGTGCGGTCGCGCAGCGCCGTGAGCGCTTCCTGGTAGCGCGCGATCGGCAGGGTGGCCGTCGGCGGCGGGCCGATCTTCCCGGCCGTGGTCAGGGCGAACAGCTCGCGGAAGCATTCGGCGGCCATGTCCGGCAGGCGGCGGCGATAGTCGCTGATCTGCAGGCCCGAGACCTCGATGTTCTTCACCAGCAGGTAGTTGGCGCGCAGCGTCGGGATGCGCCCGGCGGCGAACCCGACGACAACCAGCCGGCCGCGCCAGGCGACGGCGCGGATCGCCGCGTCGAAGATGTCGCCGCCCAGCGGGTCGATCACCACGTCCGCGCCGCGGCCGTCGGTCTCGGCGAAGACCTGCGCCCGGAGCGACTCGTTCAGGTCGGGCCGCGACAGATCGACGATCGCATCGGCGCCGGCCTCCATCGCCAGTTCGAACTTGGCCGGGTTGGCGGCGGCGGCGAGGACGCGTGCGCCGAGCGCCTTGGCGAGTTGGACGGCGGCGAGCCCGACGCCGCCGGTCGCGCCCAGCACCAGCACCGTCTCGCCCGGCTGCACGCGGCCGCGCTCGCGCAGCGCGAACCAGGCCGTGTCGTAGATCAGCGCCATCGACGCGGCATCGACGAAGGAGAGCGCATCGGGCAGGCGATAGCACTGGCGCGCCGGCACGGCCGCCAGCTCGGCGAAGCCGCCGAGTTCGGCCATGGCGAGGATGCGGTCGCCCGCGGCGAACCCCGTCACGTTCGTGCCCACGGCGCGCACCACCCCGGCCGGACCCTTGCCGGGCACGAACGGCAGGTTCGGGCGGAACTGGTAGCCGCCTTCGATCTGGATGATGTCGACAAGGTTGGCGGCGGTCGCGCGCACCTCGACCAGCAATTCGCCCGGCCCCGCGACCGGGTCGGGAAATTCGCCGTAGCGCGTGTTTTCGAACGGCCCGTACGCGTCCACCACCACCGCACGCATGCGCCTACCCCTTCGCTTCGGCGCGCGTCACCGGCACGGGCGCGATGCGCCCCTCGCGGATCCACGCCACGATCTCGCTCTTGCGCAACTTGCCGTTCGCCATCAGCGGCACCTCGTCAAGCGCGGCGAACAGCTCCGGCATCTCGTAGCGCGACAGGCCGGCGCGCTCGAGATGGGCGAGGACCGCCTCGGCCGTGACGCGCGCGCCGGAACGCGCGCCGACGGCGAGGCAGATGCGCTCGCCCAGCCGGTCGTCGGCGACGCCCAGCGCGGCGGCATGCGCCACGTCGGCATGGCCCAGCGCCAGCGCCTCGATCCGGCCCGGATTGACGTTGTGCCCGCCGCGGATGATGACGTCCTTCTTGCGGCCGGTGATGCGCAGATATCCGTTCGCGTCGAGCCAGCCCAGATCGCCGGTCATGAACCAGCCGTCGGCGTTGAACGCCGCCTCGGTCGCGAGCTGGTCGTCGAAATAGCCGAGCATCAGGCACGCGCCCTGCCCGCCGATCTCGCCCACCTCGCCGGGCGCGAGCGCGACGTTGCGGTCGTCGGGATCGAAGGCGCACAGCGCGTAGCCGCGGCACGCCTTGCCCGACGTGCCGGCGATCAGCGCCGCGTCGTCGTCGGGCAGCGTGTACTGGTGCGCGTTGTTCTCGGTCATGCCGTAGCCCGATTGGGGCGTGATGCGGTGCGCGAGCAGCGCCTCCATCACCTTGGGCGAGGCCGCCGCGCCCGAGACGCGGAAGCCGGTAAGCCGACCGCATTGGTCGAGGCCGCGCGCGTCGAGCTCGGTGACGAGATCCACCGCATGGGTCGGCACGCCGACCAGGTAGGTCGTGCCGGTTTCGACCAGCCGGTCCACCAGGCTTTCGCCGCGCGCGCGATCATGCAGCACGAACGGACATCCGGCGACCAGGGCGGTGAGCCACGCTCCCATGCCGAGATTGTGCGAGAACGGGCTCAGCGAATAGACGGCCGAGTCCGCGCCGATCCGCCAGTCCGCGGCGATCGCGCGCGGGCAGACCAGCAGCGTGTTGTCGGAATGCATCACCCCCTTGGGCTGGCCGGTCGAGCCCGAGGTGAAGGCGAGGTAGGAGACCGCGTTGGCGTCGCGCGCGGGTGGCCGCGACGGCCCGTCGCGGAGAAGCCCGGCGAAGGGCGCATTCGGCCCCGCCGGCGGCAGGTTCAGCACGCGGCGGAGCGATGGCAGCTCGGCAAGCTGGGCCTCGAGATCGGCCGTGGCGCCGTCGGCGCCGAAGCCGGGCTGATAAAGGATCGCCGCGGCGCGCGTGCGCGTCGCCAGCGCCATCACCTCCGCCACGGTGTGGTTGCGGTGGGGCGAGGGGCTGCCGACGAGACCCGCGCGCGAGCAGGCGAGCAGCGCCGCGACGGTCTCGATCCGGCCGGGCAGCCAGAGCAGCACGCGCTGGCCGGGCGCGAGTCCGTGGCCCGCGAAGTCTGCGGCGACGGCATCGGCGAGCGCCACCAGATCGCGCCAGCCGATGCGCCGCCAGCGGTCGATCAGCGCGATCCCGTCGGGTGTTGCGCGCGCGTGGCCGGCCGCGACGTCGTAGATCGTCTCGTCGCGCCACAGCCCGTCGGCGGTGTGGCGGGCGAGGGCGTCGGCGCTGAGCAGGGACAGGATCGGCGATGACATCGCGCGCATTCTAGTGCCTCGCGGCGCGATATGGCAGAGTCGCGCCCCGACCCGCAACCATGAGGGAACGCCATGCCACAGACCATCACCCGTACGGCGCAGCAGATGGTGGACGAGGCCAACGCGTCGGTGAAGACGCTGAGCGTCGCCGACGCCAAGGCGCTGGTCGGGCGCGACGACGTGGTGTTCATCGACCTGCGCGACGTGCGCGAGCTCGCCAAGACCGGGCGCATCCCCGGGGCGCGTCACGTGCCGCGCGGCATGCTGGAATTCTGGCTCGACCCGTCGACGACCTACCACAAGCCATTCTTTTCCGAGGACAAGACCTTCGTCTTCTACTGCGCCGGCGGGCTGCGCTCGGCACTGGCGGCCAAGACGGCCCAGGACATGGGGCTGAAGCCGGTCGCCCATATCGAGGGCGGAATGGATGCCTGGATCGAGCAGGACGGCGCGATCGAGCCCCCCAAGGGCGAATAGGTCGTTTCCCGTCAAACGGCACCGGCCCGCTCCCCCTGCCGGCTACCCATACAGCATACTGTCGTTGGGTGGCCGGGAGGGGGAGCGGGCTGGAGCGATTCCGCGCGAGCGGAAAATGCCCTTGATCCCATTATTTTTTTCGCCGATTCGGGCCCGCTGCCGGCAGGGCGCAAAAAAGGCCGCTGGATCAATAGGTTCCGCGGCCCGTGGCGCATTCAGAAAATGATGCAGATTTGACGGCGAATGCGATTTCAAGTCGCGCCGTTAACCATTCGTTTACTGCATGCCACTATGTTCAATCTCGACAGACCGGTTCGTCCGGAATGTCATTGGATCCTCATCCAATCCTTTTGACGCCTCCCTGTTGAACTTGAGCCGCCTTCGGGCGGCTCTTTTTTGCGTCGGGCGCCAGGAGCGTCAGTTCTTCAGCCCCAGCCCCGCGAACCGCTTGTTGAACTTGGCGACTTGGCCGCCAGAATCGACCAGCCGGTGCTGGCCCGTCCAGGCCGGGTGCGAGCGCGAATCGATGTCGAGCCGGAGCGTGTCGCCGGGCTTTCCCCAGGTCGACCGGGTCTTGTAGGTCGTCCCGTCGGTCATGATCACGTTGATCTCGTGGTAGTCCGGGTGGATGTCGGCCTTCATCGCGCGTCTCCAGAATGCCCGCCGCCGGCGGCTGGGCGTATATAGCCGTCGCCGGCCCGCCGGGCAAGGTCGAACGGGCAGCCGCGGCCCAGCGCCCGGGCACGAAGGCACGGAGACGCAGGAAGGCGGTCCTTCCCGTGTCTCGGTGCCTCGAAGCCAGGGTGCCGGGCCGGCTTGGTCGAAGCCGCGCTATCCGGCGGCGATGTTGGTCGCCTTCATGCCGCGCGGCTCGTTGACGGCTTCGTAGCTGATACGCTGACCCTCGTCGAGCGAATGGAACCCCGCCTGCTGTACGGCGGAAATATGCACAAATACGTCCTTGCCGCCCTCGTCGGGTGTGATGAAGCCATACCCCTTGGCCGCGTTGAACCACTTCACGATACCGGTCGCCATGTCGCCTCCCATTATGCGTCTTGCCGCCACGCCACCCGCGTAGCGGTCCTTTACGCCACCACATTGTCGTTGAGATTGAAAACCGGCCGGACGAATGTCCGGACGTGAATTCCCGGCAGATGTGCGGCATTGAACGTTTCAATGCTACGCATTTGGGATTTACGCACAAGGAAAATCTTCAAAAGGAAGACTTGTCGCAGAACTCTCAGGGCCTGCGAATTCTGCGCATCACGCCGTTATGCGGTATCCGGTGATGCGGTTCCGCCGACGCGGCTGGCGAGCGCCGCGGCCATGAAGGCGTCGATGTCGCCGTCGAGCACCGCCTGGGTGTTCGACGTTTCGACGTCGGTCCGCAAATCCTTGACCATCTGGTAGGGGTGCAGGACGTAGGAGCGGATCTGGTGGCCCCAGCCGATGTCGGTTTTGGCGTCGTGGGTGGCCTGGGCCGCCTCCTCGCGCTTGCGCAGCTCGGCCTCGTACAGCCGGGCGCGCAGCATGGCCATGGCGGCGGCGCGGTTGCGGTGCTGCGACCGGTCGGTCTGGCAGGCGACCACGATGCCGGTCGGCAGATGGGTCAGCCGGACGGCGGAGTTGGTCTTGTTGACGTGCTGGCCGCCGGCGCCCGAGGCGCGATAGGTGTCGACCCGCAAATCCTTGTCGAGGATCTCGATGTCGATCGTCTCGTCGATCACCGGATAGACCCAGACCGAGGCGAAGCTGGTCTGGCGCCGCGCATTGGCGTCGAACGGCGAGATACGGACGAGGCGGTGCACGCCGGACTCGGTCTTGAGCCAGCCATAGGCGTTGAGGCCCGAGATGCGCAGCGTGGCCGACTTGATCCCCGCCTGCTCGCCCGCGCTCTCTTCCAGCCACTCGACCTTGTAGTCGTGGTCCTCGGCCCAGCGCATGTACATGCGCGCCAGCATCTCGGCCCAGTCCTGCAACTCGGTGCCGCCGGCCCCGGCATGGACCTCGAGGAAGCAGTCATTGACGTCGGCCTCGCCGGACAGCAGGCTTTCCAGCTCGAGCTTGGCCGCGCGGTCGCGCAGCTTCTCGAGCGCCGCCTCGGCCTCGGCGACGACGCCCGGATCGTCCTCGGCCTCGCCCAGCTCGATCAACTCGCGGTTGTCGGCAAGCTCGGCCCCGAGGGCGCGGAGGGCGGTCAGGGCATGGTCGAGCCGCGTGCGCTCGCGCATCACGGCCTGCGCCGCCGCCGGGTCGTTCCAGAGGTCGGGGTTCTCCGCCTTCGCGTTCAGCTCGGCGAGGCGCCTTTCCGAGGCAGCGACGTCAAAGATGCCTCCCGAGCAGCCCGAGTGAGCGCTCGATGCCGGCGATGAGATCGTATGTTTCCGCGCGCATGGCACACGTTATAGGGAGGCGCGCCACCCCGTGTCCAGAGCCGTCGCGCGACGTAACGGCGCCGGAATCGAAAAAGGGCGGCCGAAGCCGCCCCCTTCGCACACCCGTTGTTCGGGTCAGGCGGCGCGGGCCGCCTTGCGGCGCCGGGCGCGCGCCGCGCCCATGCCGAGAAGTCCCAGCGTGAAGACCGTCAGCGTCCCCGGCTCGGGCACATCCGGCCAGGCGATGGACACGTCCGTCGCGACGATGTCGTTGTAACAGGCCGGGCCCCAGTAGACCGAGAAGCTGACCGCACCAAAGTCCGGCGAGTTCATGTCGTTGTTGAGGAACTGCTCGAGGAACGCCGCACTAAGGCCCAGCTCGATGATCGAGTGCTGCTGGGTCACGTCGTCCCAGGTCGCGTGAAATTCGGCGATCTGATCGGTCCCGCCGATGTTCACGAGACTACCGCCGGCGAGCTGGGTGGGAAAGTTGTCGTTGCCGTTGATCCAGCTCGTGTTCTCGTAGAGCCCGCCGACAAACAGGCCGTTGGAGGAATCCGTCGACTGGGTATATCCGCCATTGTGCAGGGTATATGTCGAACCTTCGACGTGGGCCCCGCCCGTTACGTCGACGGCGCCGCCCTGGCCGCCCGTGCATCCGCCGCTCGGGCACGGCGCGCCGCCGCCGACCTCGATGCCGAACGTGTGGTCGCCGGCGTTGTTCGAGTTCTGCGAGTGGACGACGATCCGAATGTCGCCGGGGCCGAACAGCTCGCCGCCATTGTCGGGGCGCAGGCCGCTCTGGATGCCGACATAGATCGTGGCGTCCTTGACCTGCGCAGTCGGCGCGCGCGCCGCGACCGCCATGAACTCGGCGTCGTAGTTCTGCCCGCCCTGGTGCGGACCGACCGATCCACCCGTGCCCGCTGTGTCGCTCGAATCCTCGACGAACGGATTGAGGGCGTGCGAGCTCGGCGTCAGGGCAAAGGTCTTGTTGATCGTCGTCGCATCGATATCGCGATGCGTGACGTACGTGTCGCCGGACGAAGCGCCCAGCGGCGTGAGAATCGTGTTGCTCGCCGGGGTCGTCACGCCGGCAGGCAGCGTGCAATTCCCCGCGCTGCTGTTCAAACAGGGATACGTGCTGGTGTTGTTGTCACCGGTGGTGACGCCCCAGTCCGACAGGCTCCCGTCGTGGACGTCGATCGAAAAGAACTCGATCTGTCCGGCGCGCGCACCCGGCGCGGCGAAGGCCGCCACGGCGGCGACTGCGGAAACGGAGACGCCCACGCGCAACCAACGCAACGCGTCGAAGGTACGAATTTCGTTCAAACGACGACCACCCCGCACAACCATAGTTCCCTCACTTGACTACCGTTCTTGCACTCAGGCGCGGTCGGCATGCCGCGCCCTGACCGGTTAGATGCAAGATTCGTGCCAAAATTTTCAAGTTATTGAAAATGCAAGATATTACAGGAGGGGGCAGGAATGTTGTCGGGTCACGTGTAAAATTTTCCGACGCTTTTCACCGGATTCGAGCCGTCCTGAAAGAAAACTGTAAAGCGGCGTCGCCGAATGGTTAACGCCGGGCCGGCGCCCGTTCACCCCATTCCTTCCGGACCGCCGGATCGGCCTCGCCCGCCAGGCGGGCCGCACGCAGCCGGGCGAACGCGGCCGGTTCGGCGAGGCGCGAGAGCGCCCACACCGCCATGGCCCGGACGAGGGCCGAGGAGTCGGCAAGCCGGGATTCGGCGACGGGAACGAGGGCGGCCGCGCCCGAATTGCCGATCGCGATCAATACGTTGCGGACGAACCGGTCGCGCCCGATCCGCTTGATGGGCGAGCCCGAGAACACCTCGCGGAACCCGGCGTCGTCGAGCCCGGCGAGATCGGCCAGGCGCGGCGCGGTCAGCTCGAGCCGCGGCAGGAAGGCGTAGTCGCGCGTGCGGGCGGCGAACTTGTTCCAGGGGCACACCGCAAGGCAGTCGTCGCAACCATAGATGCGGTTGCCCATCGGTTCGCGGAACTCGGGCGCGATGTGGCCCTTATGCTCGATCGTGAGATACGAGATGCAGCGCCGCGCATCCAGCCGATAGGGCTCCGGGAACGCCGCGGTCGGGCAGGAATCCTGGCAGCGCCGGCAGGTGCCGCAGCGGTCCGGCGCCGGCCCGTCGGGCGGCAGGTCGAGCGTGGTGTAGATCTCGCCCAGGAACAGCCACGAGCCGTGGTCGCGCGAGACGACGTTGGTATGCTTGCCCTGCCAGCCGAGCCCGGCACGGGCGGCGAGCGGCTTTTCCATCACCGGCGCGGTATCGACGAACAGCTTCACCTCGCAGGCGAATTCAGCAGCAATCCAGCTCGCCAGCCGACGCAGCCGCCCCTTGAGCACGTCGTGATAGTCGCGCCCGCGCGCATAGACCGACACGGTGCCGCGCTCAGGCTGGGCGGTCAGCGCCAGCGGATCGCCCACCGGCGCGTAGCTTGCCCCGACCACGATCACGCTCCGCGCCTCGGGCCAGAGCGCCCGGGGCGATGCGCGCCGCGCCGCCTTTGCGGCAAGCCAGCCCATGTCGCCGTGATAGCCGCGCGCCAGATAGTCCATAAGGTCGCGGGCCGGGCCGTCGCCGATCTCGGCGGGCGCGATCCCGACCGCGTCGAACCCTTCGGCCGTCGCCGCATCCTTCACGCCGGCGGCGATCTCCGCCGCGGTCGGCGCCGCCACATGCGCCGGCTCAGCCACGGCCGCGATAGGGCGCAACCCCCTGGTCGGGCAGCCACAGCCCGTCGGGCGGCACACCGGTCTGGTAGAACACGTCGATCGGCATGCCGCCGCGCGGGTACCAGTAGCCGCCGATGCGGAGCCAGCCTGGCGCGATCTCGCGGCCGAGCCGCTGGGCGATGGCCAGGGTGCAGGCCTCGTGGAAAGCACCATGGTTGCGGAACGCGCCGAGATAGAGCTTCAGCGACTTCGATTCCACCAGCCACGCGTCGGGCACGTAGTCGATCACCAGATGCGCGAAGTCCGGCTGACCCGTGATCGGGCAGAGCGCCGTGAACTCGGGGCAGGTGAACCGCACCAGGTATGCCGTGCCGCGGTTCGGGTTGGGCACCCTCTCCAGCACCGCCTTTTCCGGCGAGTCCGGCAGCGCCGTCGGGTGGCCGAGCTGGGTGAGCCGCGTCTCTTGCGTATCGGACATGGCGGCAATCTAGATCATCTTTCGCTCGCGCGAAATCGCGCCGGCCCGCTCCCCCTCCGGGCCAACCGGGTGCAGCAGGCAGGCGTCGCCATACGAATAGAACCGGTAGCCCGCGCGCTTGGCGTGCTCGTAGGCGGCCTTCATCCGATCGAGCCCAGCGAAGGCCGCGACCAGCATGAACAGGGTCGAGCGCGGCAGATGGAAGTTGGTCAGCAGCAGGTCGACCGCGCGGAAGCGGTAGCCCGGCGTAATGAAAAGCGAGGTCTCGCCGGCGAACGGTTGCACGCGGCCCGTCTCATCCGCTGCGGATTCGAGGATCCGGAGGCTGGTCGTGCCGCACGCGACGATCCGCCCCCCCGCCTCTCGGGCGCGGTCGATTGCCGCGGCCGCATCGGCCGAGACCTCGCCATACTCCGCATGCATGCGGTGCTCGGCCGTGTCCTCGACCTTCACCGGCAGGAAGGTCCCTGCCCCCACATGCAGCGTCACCGCCTGGCGCGCCACGCCGCGCGCCTCGAGGGACGCCACCAGCGCCGGGGTGAAGTGCAGCCCGGCGGTCGGCGCCGCGACGGCGCCCGGACGGCGGGCGAACATGGTCTGGTAGTCGGCGCGGTCCGAAGGGTTGTCGCCCGATGCACGGCGGATATAGGGCGGCAGCGGCACGTGGCCCGAGGCTTCGATCGCCGCCATCAACGCCGCGCCCGACAGCGCGAACGCGAGGGTCACCTCGCCCGCCTCGTGGCGTGCGGCCACCGTCGCCGCGAGCCCGCCATCGAACGCGACCGCGTCGCCGATGCGCAGCCGGCGCGCGGGCCGGGCGAAGGCGCGCCACGCGGTCTCGCTTTCGGCGCGGTGCAGGGTGACCTCGATCTTCGCCGCGCCGCGGCGGCCGAACAGCCGCGCCGGGATCACCTTGGTGTCGTTGAACACCAGAAGGTCGCCCGGGCGAAGCAGGCCGGGCAGGTCGCGCACGATCCGGTCGGCGAGTCCGCCCGCCCGCACCTCCAGGAGCCGCGCGGAATCGCGGGGCTCGGCCGGGTGCTGGGCGATCAGCTCGCGCGGCAGGTCGAAATCGAATACGTCGGTCCGCATGGCGGGGGAATAGCACAGGATTTGCCGAGGGCGCACGCGGCCGGTCGGCTTCCACGCCCCCGTATTCATGAATTGGAAAGGCTGTCGGCCCACCATGGGCGAGCGGCGCAACGACGCCGTTCCAAGGGAGTGCGGGCGTGGCGAAGATCCTCGTCGCAGAAGACTCGGTCGCCGTGCGCGAATTCGTGGCGCGCGCCCTGGGCGCGGACGGGCATGTCGTGCGCACCGTCGAGGACGGGGTGAAGGCGCTCGCCGCGCTCGCCGCCGAGCCGTACGACCTGATCCTTGCCGATATCCTGATGCCCGAGCTCGACGGGATCGAGCTGGCGCTCAAGGTAGCGAAGGACTACCCGGCGCTGCCGGTCCTGCTGATGACGGGCTACCCCGCCGAGCGCGAGCGCGCGCACAATCTCGACGCGCTGATCGACGACGTGATCGCCAAGCCGTTCACCCTGCAGGAGGTGTGCGACGCGGCGCGGCGCGTGCTGGCGCGCAACGCCCCGCCAAACTAGCGACGTTTACTCTTTCGCCTTTTCCGCCTTGGCATAGCGGAATTCGGGGGCGCCTTCGAGATCGGCCTTGGTCACGCCGCTCAGCACCACCTTGTCGGGCCGAATCTCCATCGCCTGGTACGGGACCGCGACCAGCCGCTCGCCGACGCCCAGGAATCCGCCCACCGAGATCACGCCGAACAGCAGCCGGTCGCCGCCCTCGATGATCAGGTCGTCCACCGTGCCGATCTTGGCGTTCGCATCGTTGTACACGGTCGCGCCGACCACGCGCGAGGCGCGCAGCCCGCGCTGCAGGCGTATGACGTCGACCTTGAGCAGCGCCCCGCCGCCATCGCCGCCATCCGCCTGCGCCGGCGGACGCGGCATCGGCTGTGCCTGGGGCGGGCCGGGCTGCGGCTGGGGCGGCGCCGGCTGCGCCTGCGCCGGCGGCGAGTCGTCTCCCCCCGGCGCCTGCTGCGCAAACCCCTCGGGCCGCAATATCAGCGCGCCGAGCCCGGCGAGGGCGACGGCGATGGGCAGTGCGATTCGGCCGCGAACCACTCTCGGCATGGCATCCTCCTCAGCCTCACGGCAACTCGTGGCGGATTGGATAACGCGGCAGGCAAGACAGGGTTCCGCCGGGCCCGGCACGGTGGCGCGCGGCGCGACACTCCACTAACGTCGCCGGCTGCTGCCCTGAGAATGCGAAGGCGAGATGCGGTTCCTGTTCGCCCACCAGAACTTCCCGGCCCAGTTCCGCCACGTCGCCCCCGCCCTCGCTGCCGAGGGGCACGAGGTGGTGGCGCTCGCCATCCGCCGCAACGTGCCCGAATCCTGGCGCGGCGTGCGCGTGGTCACCTATCAGCCCGAACGCCAGCCTGCCCAGGGGATCCATCCTTGGGTCCGCGATTTCGAGATGCAGACGATCCGCGGCGAGTTGTCGTTTCGCGCGGCCCAGGCGTTGCGCGCCGAAGGATTCTCACCGGACGCGATCGTCGCCCATCCGGGCTGGGGCGACGGGCTGTTCCTCAGGGACGCGTGGCCCGAGGCGCGGTTCGGCATGTATTGCGAGTTCTTCTACCGGGTCGAAGGTGCCGACGTCGGGTTCGATCCCGAGTTCCCGTCGCTGGACGTCGCCGACCTCTGTCGCGTACGGCTGAAAAACGCGTGCAACCTGCTGCACTTCCAGGTGAGCAACGCCGGGCTGTCGCCCACCGAGTGGCAGGCTTCGACCTTTCCCGAGCCGATGCGGAGCCGCATCACCGTCGCCCATGACGGCATCGACACCGACCTGGTCGCGCCCAAGGGCGACGTGCGCGCGTCGCTCGCCAGCGGGCTTGCCCTCAGCCGCGCCGACGAGGTGATCACCTTCGTCAATCGCAACCTGGAGCCCTATCGCGGCTACCACGTGTTCATGCGGGCGTTGCCCGACATCTTGCGGCGGCGCCCGAAGGCCCACGTTCTGATCGTCGGCGGCACGGGCGTCAGCTACGGCGCCCGCCCGCCGCACGGCCGCACCTGGAAGGACATCTTCCTCGCCGAAATGCGCGACCGGCTCGACATGAGCCGCATCCATTTCGTCGGCAACGTGCCGTACCGCCACTTCGTGCCGCTGCTGCAGCTTTCCACGGTGCACGTGTACCTGACCTACCCGTTCGTGCTGTCCTGGAGCCTGCTGGAGGCGATGAGCGCGGGCTGCGCCATCGCGGCGAGCGACACGCCCCCGCTCCGCGAGGCAATCCGCGACGGCGAGACCGGCCGGCTGTTTCCGTTCTTCGACGTGGCGAAGCTCGCCGACACGGTCTGCGAACTGGCCGAGAATGCTGATGAGCGCGCCCGGCTCGGCGCCAACGCCCGCGCGTTCGCGCGCGCCACCTACGATTTGAAGACGATCTGCCTGCCCGCCCAGCTCGCCTGGATCAAGGCGCTGGCTGCGGGCTGATACCCTGCGCGCGGCAAAGCGATCCGGGCAGAGCCCGGATCGCTCCGCGATTCGCGCATTGCATCAACGCGACAAGGCCGCAATGGCGACCTAGCGCGGCGCGAACCGATCTCCGGACTGACCGCCAGGGATCGTCGTCTTGGCGTTGTATGCCGGCTTTTTCTGAAGGTCGGTAATCGAAAGCGGTGTCGTCGCGGCGCCGTTCTCGGTCAGGTTCACCTCGTCGCGGTCGAGAACGATGTCGTGCTCGCCCATGCCGAGATAGGACCCGACGCCGACCACGATCTGCTGTCCCTCGGCGCGCTTAATCGTGCCCACGACGTCGCCGTGCGTGTTCAGAAGGTTCTGGCCGGCGAGGCCCTGCGGGAAGGCCGGCTGTCCATCGTTGAGCTGCGCACCCTGCTGCGACGGCCTCATCGGCGGATGCGACATGTCGCCGGCCACAGCGGGGAACGCTGCGGTCGCGAGAGCGAGAGCGCTAGCAGCGGCAAGCATCTTGGTCTTGCGCATCTTGCATCTCCTTTTTGTTCATGGTGCCCGGCCAACGCGACGCGGCGGCCGCCGGTTCCTGGCTGCGGCCCGCGATCACACCACGGTCCCGGACCGGTCACGACTGGCGCGCCCGTACCGCTTTATGGCCGGCATTGCCCGATGTAGTGTGCGACGCGGCGTGATCGGCACGAATGAGGGGGACCGATGGATTCGGTGAGGGAAACCTGGGACCAGGTCGTGGCTGTGCTTGCGACCTATGGTCTCGATGTCGTGGGCGCCATCGTCATCCTGATCGTCGGGTGGATCGGCGCGGGATGGGCCAGCCGCGTGGTGGTGCGTACATTGTCGCGCAGCGAGCGCGTCGACGTGATGCTGCGCCACTTCTTCGGCGAGATCGTCCGCTACACGATCCTGATCTTCACGGTCTTTGCCGTGCTGGCGCAGTTCGGCATCCAGACGGCCAGCATCCTGGCGGTGCTCGGCGCCGGTGCGCTGGCCATCGGTCTCGCGCTACAGGGGACGCTGTCGAATGTCGCGGCGGGGGTGATGCTGCTGCTGTTCCGCCCGTTCCGCGTCGGCGACTATGTCGAGGCGGGCGGCCAGGGCGGCACGGTCAAGGCCCTCAACCTGTTCATGACCGAACTCTGGACGCCCGACAATGTGCAGCTGCTCGTGCCGAACGGCCAAGTCTGGGGCTCGGCGGTGAAGAACTACAGCCGCCTCCCGACGCGCCGCATGGACCTGCCGGTCGGCATTTCCTACGGCGACGACATCGGCAAGGCGATGGCGTCGTGCCAGGCGGTGATCGACGCCGAGGCGCGCATCCTGGCCGACCCTGCCCCGATGGTGGCGGTAACCGAGCTCGCCGATTCCTCAGTGAACCTGGTCGTCCGGTTCTGGTGCAACGCCGCGGACTACTGGTCCGTGCGCTTCGACATGATCCGCAAGCTGAAGGAACGGCTCGACGCCGACGGCATCACCATCCCGTTCCCGCAGCGCGACGTGCACCTGAAGCAGGAGTAGGGCCAAGCGTCATTCAGCCGCCGCTTGGGCAAGCGTCCCGCGCCCGCGGATCATGTCCGACGCCTTCTCGGCGATCATGATGGTCGGCGCGTTGGTGTTGGAGCCGACGACGTTCGGCATGACCGAGCAATCGACGACGCGCAGGGATTCGATGCCCCTCACGCGCAGCTCGGAATCGACCACGGCCGCGTCGTCGGGGCCCATGCGGCACGTGCCCGCCGGGTGGTGCGCGGTCTCGCAGTTGCGGCGCAGGAACTCGTCGATCTCCGCGTCGGTCTGGACCGCGTCCCCCGGGCGCTGCTCGCCGGCGACCACGCCGGCCAGCGGCTCGGCCGCGAAGATCCGGCGCACCGCCCGCAACCCGAGCCGCAGCGTCTCGACGTCGTACGGGTCGTCGAACAGATTCCACAGGATGCGCGGCGGGTCGGCGGGATCCGCCGAGCGCAGCGTGACGCGGCCCTTGCTGCGCGGATGCAGCACCGCGATACGGCTTGAGAAGCGGTGGCCGACCGGCTTCTTCACGCCCGGGAACCACATGTTCCCGTCGGGCGCGACCGGACTGACCAGCAGCTCGATCTCGGGCCGCTCGCTCTCCGGGCGCACGCGGATGAACGAGACGCAGCTCGTCGGGAAGCTGCCGGCAGGACCCGACCCGGTCACCGCCCAGCGCGCGACGTTCATCGTCATCCGGTCGAAGCGCAGCAGCGGCTGCAGCGAGATCGGCTTCGCGAGATGGAACGTCGCGAAGCTGTTCACGTGCTCCTGCAGATTGCGCCCGACGTCGGGCCGGTCGAGAACCGGCTCGATGCCCAGCGCGCGCAGCTCGTCCGCCGGGCCGATGCCCGAGAGCATCAAGAGCTGCGGCGAGTTGTAGGTGCCGCCCGCGAGGATCACCTCGCGGTCGCAATAAGCGATGAAGCGCTTGACGCCCTGGCGGAAAGCGACGCCCACGGCGCGGCCGTTCTCGACGACCACCCGCTCGGCCAGCGCGCGCACCGCGACGCGCAAATTCGGCCGGCCCAGCGCCGGGCGCAGAAAGGCGCGCGCGGTGGAAAAGCGCCTGCCGTCGCCGATGGTCATCTGCGACTGCGCCACCCCCTCGGGCTCGGCGCCGTTATAGTCGGACGAGCGCGGATAGCCGACGCTTTCGGCCGCCGCCGCGAACAGGTCGTAGAGCGGGCTCGGGATGCCGGGCGGCGTCGTCTTCAGCGGGCCGTCCGCGCCGTGGAATTCGTCCGCGCCGCGGAAGCTGCGCTCCGACCGCTTGAAGTAGGGCAGCACGTCGGCATATCCCCAGCCCTCGCAGCCCATCTGGCGCCACTGGTCGTAGTCGAGCGGATGGCCGCGCGCGTAGATCATCGCGTTGATCGACGAGGTGCCGCCCAGCACGCGCCCGCGCGGCACCGGAATGGTCCGGCCATAACAGTGCGGCTCGGGCTCGGTCGCGAAGCCCCAGTTCACCTTGGGGTGGAATGTGAGCGTCCGCATCGCGAGCGGCATGTGGATGCGGAAATCGGTGTCGCGCCCGCCCGCCTCGAGAAGCAGCACCTTGGCGTCGCGCCCCTCGCTCAGCCGGTTGGCGAGCACGCACCCGGCCGAGCCCGCCCCCACGATGATGTAGTCGAAACGCTGCATGGTTTTGCCCCGCTTGTCCTCCGCGCGAGAGGCGGTCAACGCTTCAGCGCCATCCCCTCACCCTGTCCCTCTCCCGCGGGGAGAGGGGAACCTGTATCCGCATAGCGGCGCCCGATCGAAGGCCGGAACGCGGACGGATTTAAGAATCGTCGTCGCAACGTTCCCTCTCCCTCGGGAGAGGGGCAGGGTGAGGGGTCGACCTCGTCACGGTTCGCGATCGCCAATTCAACGTGCGGAGCTTGGGTCCTCAGGCCCTATCGGGCAAGGGGCTTGTCGGCGCCTCGCCTCTCGCGCCCGGCCGGGCTTGGCGCTAAAGTCTTTCCCAACAGTCAAACGAACGGGGAGGACGCCATGATCCGGATGCCGAAAACCTTCGTCGCGGCCGCCGCGCTGGCCCTGCTGCCGCTCGCCGCCGGGGCGGTCGAGCCCATCAACCTCAAATACGGCTCGCCGGTGCCGGGCAAGTCCTGGCCGAATACGCGCGCCGTGATGCCGTGGACCGAGGCGGTCGAGAAGGATTCGGGCGGCACGATCAAATTCACGGTGTTCGTCGGCGGGTCGGTGGTGAACCAGCGCAACGTCTATGACCGCACGCTGACCGGCGTGGTCGATTGCATGTACGGCGCCATCGGCCATCTTCAGGGGACGTTCAAGAAGGCGCTGGTGGCCGAGCTGCCATTCGAGGTGAACAGCGCGACCGACGCGAGCCTCGCCTTGTGGCAGCTCTACAAGACGGGCATCACGGCAGACGAGTTCGCCAACGTCCACGTGCTCGCGCTCTTCGTCTACAACCCGTCAGGGCTGCACACCAACCGGCCGATCCGCACGGCCGAGGACATGAAGGGCATCAAGCTGGGCACGCTGTCGCGCGGCTCGGCCGAGGAGCTGACGCTGCTTGGCGGCACGCCGATCACCATGGTGCCCGGCAGCTTCTACGAGTTGATCAACCGGGGCCTGATCGACGGCGTGGTGATGGGCTGGACCGGCACCCAGACCTTCAAGACCTACGAGCTGACCAAGTACGATCTGGACGTGCCGTTCGGCAACAATCCAGGCGGGATGCTGATGAACAAGCAGTCCTACGAGCGCCTGCCGGCGAAGGCCAAGGCCGCGATCGACAAGCATTCGGGCGAGGTCTATTCGCGCCTGATGGGCAATCTGTCCGACACGGTCGAGGACGAATCGCGCGCCGACGTGAAAAAGCTGCCCGGCCACCATGTCTCCACCCTCGATCCAAAGGAGACCGAGCGGTGGAAGAAGATCCTCGCCCCCATCGCCGACGAATGGGTGAAGCGCACTCCGGACGGGGCGCACGTGCTCGCCGCCTACCGCGCCGAGCTCGCCAAGCTGCGCACGACGCACTGACCGCACGATGCGCCCGCTGCGTTATGGCGTGACCGAGTATGACCCCGGGCGGGCCCGGCCCGGCTTCACGCTGATCACGCCGCTCGCCGGCCGGTCGAGCTACCTGATCGGAATGACCGGCGCGGTGCGCCACGAATGGCGCCTGCCCGGCCCGGCCACGACCGCCCAGCTATTGCCCGGCGGGCGGCTGCTGGCCGCGGTGCGCACCGATCCCGGGCCGAACCTGGTGGCGCGCGGCGGCCACATCGTCGAGCTCGACTGGTACGGCAAGGTGCTGTGGGAGCATGTCGACCACGACCAGCACCATGACTTCCGCCGCCGCGACGACGGCAACACGGTCTATCTCGCGTGGGAGCTGCTGACCGGCGCGGCCGCCGCGCGCGTCCAGGGCGGCCGGCCCGGCACCGAGCACGCGGCGGGCGGCATCTACGGCGACATCGTGCGCGAGGTGACGCCGGCCGGCGAGATCGCGTGGGAATGGCGCGCCCGCGAGCACTTCTCCTACGAACGCTACCCGCTACGCCCGACGCTGTCGCGCGAGGAATACGCGCATCCGAACTGCTGCTTCCCGCTTCCCGACGGCGACGTGATGGTAAGCTGGCGCTCGCTCGACCTGGTTGCGATCATCGACCGCAAGACGGGCGGCTTCGCGTGGGAACGTCAGGACGCAAGCTGGGGCGGCCAGCACGATTGCCGCATGCTTGCCAACGGCAACATCACGCTGTTCGCCAATGGCACCGAGCTGGTGGGCATCGCCCAGTCGCGCGTCGTGGAATTCGATCCCCAATCGGGCGAAACCGTGTGGGAATATCGCGGATCGCCGCCGCCGACGTTCTTTTCCTCGCACATCAGCGGCGCGCACCGCCTCGCCAACGGCAACACGCTGATCTGCGAGGGGCTGCACGGCCGCGTCTTCGAGGTGACGGGCGCGGGCGAGATCGTGTGGGAGTTCGTCTCGCCCTTCTACAATCGCAATGAGTTCGGCGCCTCGAACAACCAGATTTTCCGCGCGCTGCGCTACGATATCGACTCCGCCGAGATCGACGGGCGCATCAAGGCGGCGACCTAAGCCCGGCCCGCCTTGCGCGCCGCCGTGAGGTGGCGTAAGCCACGACCCAACCGACCGGCCCCCGCGCCAGCACGGGGCGGCAAGAAGCGCCAGGAGAGAGAAGATGGTCGACATTCCGCGTCTCAACGGCGTGATCAAGGCGCTGGAGGAGGGCAAGCCCGCCTTCACCGCCTTCGCACGCACCGACATCGAGGACACGCTGGCCTTCGCCGCGTCCAAGTACGACGGCATCGTGTTCGAGATGGAGCACGGCCCCTACGACATCCGCGCCCTGCGCGATTGCCTGCAATACATGCTGAACCGGCGCCAGATCGTGACCGGCGGCACGCTGGCCCCGCCCGTGACGCCGATGGTGCGCATCCCGCCCAACGGCGTCGAGATGAGCCAGTGGCCGGCCAAGCAGGCGCTCGACCTCGGCGCCTACGGCATCGTCTGGCCGCACGTCTCGACGGTCGACCAAGCCTACAACGCCGTCGCCGCCTGCCGCTATCCGCGCCTTCCGGACAAGCCGATCTTCGAGCCCGCGGGCATCCGAGGCGACGCGCCGGGCGCCGCCGCGCGCTACTGGGGCCTGACGCAGCAGGAATACTACAAGAAGGCCGACGTCTGGCCGCTCGCCCCGGACGGCGAGGTGCTCGTCATCCTGATGATCGAGGAGACGCTGGCGATCAAGAACCTGGACGACATGCTGGGCAAGGTGCCCGGCATCGGGGTGTGCCTGATCGGCGAAGGGGACCTGTCGCAGGAGCTGGGCTGTGCGCGCCAGTACGACCATCCCGACCTCTTGAGCGCGATGAGCGAGATCCGCGCGATCTGCAAGAAGCACAACGTGCCGGTCGGCCATCCGCATGTCGACGCGAACAATGTCGACCGGGTGCTCAAGGAGGGCTACCGCTTCCTGATGCCGGCGCCGACCCGTTCCTACGCCGGTCTCACCAAGGGCCTGGAGCTTTCGGGTCGGGCGAAATAACCGAGATACGGGGAACGCATTCATGATCATCGATTGCCACGGCCACTACACCACCGCGCCGAAGGAGCTGCAGGACTATCGCGACTCGCAGGTCGCCCAGATCAAGGAGAAGACCCAGCCGAAGCCGGCTGCCCTCAAGATCACCGACGACCAGATCCGCGCCTCGATCGAGGGCGCGCAGTTGAAGCTGCAGCGCGAGCGCGGCACCGACCTCACCATCTTCTCGCCGCGCGCGGCCGGCATGGGCCACCATATCGGCGACGCGACGACCAGCCAGAACTGGTCGGTCGCCTGCAACGACATGATCCACCGCGTGGTCGGGCTGTTCCCCGACAATTTCGTCGGGGTCTGCCAGCTTCCCCAGTCGCCGGGCGTCGACCCGAAGAACTGCATCGCCGAGCTCGAGCGCTGCGTGAACGAGCTGGGCTTCGTCGGCTGCAACCTGAATCCCGACCCGTCGGGCGGCTACTGGAAGGAGCCGTCGCTCGCCGACAAGTGGTGGTACCCGCTCTACGAGAAGATGTGCGAGCTCGACGTGCCGGCGATGGTCCACGTCTCGGCCTCGTGCAACCCGGCGGTCCACCACACCGGCGCGCACTACATCGCGGGCGACACGATCGCCTTCATGCAGTTCATCACCGCCGACCTGTTCAAGGACTTCCCGAATTTGCGCTTCATCATCCCGCATGGCGGCGGCGCGGTGCCGTTCCATTGGGGGCGCTATCGCGGCCTCGCCCAGAATTTGAAGAAGCCGCTGCTGGACGAGCACGTGATGAAGAACGTCTATTTCGACACGTGCGTCTATCACCAGCCGGGCATCGACCTGCTGACCAAGGTCATCCCGACCAAGAACATCCTGTTCGCGTCGGAGATGGTGGGCGCGGTGCGCGGCATCGATCCCACCACCGGGTTCGAATACGACGACACCAAGCGCTATGTCGACGCGGCCTCGATCTCGGACGCGCAGAAGAAGGCGATCTTCGAGGAGAACACGCTGAAGGTGTTCCCGCGCCTGAAGAAGCATCTCGGGAAGTAGGCGTTCCCCTCGTTCGTCATGCCCGGAACAAGTCCGGGCATGACTGTTGGGCTGTGCGGGCGAGAATTTCCCGCCCGCCCGCGCCCTACCCCTTCGAGGCGAGCTTCGCGCCGTCGGCGAGCGACTGGAGCTTGGCCCACACGATCTCGTCGTGCAGCCGGCCGCCGAGCCCGCAGTCGGAGCCGCCGATCACGTTCTCGCGGCCGGCGACGCGCGCGAAGTTGCGCAGCCGGGCCGCGATCAGCTCCGGGTGCTCGACGATGTTGGTCGCGTGGCTGACCACGCCCGGCATCAGCAGCCGGCCGGGCGCAAGCTTCACGTCCTTCCACACCTCCCACTCGTGCTCGTGGCGCGCATTGCCCGCCTCGAACGAGACGCACTGCGCGTGGGCCTTGAGCGCGACGTCGACGATGTCCTTGAGCGGCAGGTCGTGTGTGTGCGCGCCGTGCCAGCTTCCCCAGCAGAAATGGTAGCGCACGCTCTCGGCCGGCAGCCCCTTGAGCGCGTGGTTGAGCGCCTCGACGCGCAGCTCCGCATGCTTGCGGTAGTCGGCGAGCTTCGGCTCGGGCCGCAGCATGTCCCACGAGGTGACGATGCCCGGATCGTCGAGCTGCAGGATGAAGCCCGCCTCGACGACCGCGCGGTATTCGTCCTTCAGCGCGTCGGCGAGGGCGTACACGAACTCCTCGTCGGTCTTGTAGAACTCGTTGTAGACGAAGTGGTCGAGCCAGCCCGGCGCCAGCACGCAGACGAACGCCTCGTCCGCGCTGGCCTTGTCGCATGCCGCACGGAAGATCTTCAGCTCGGCGTCGAGCGCCGCCTTGCCCTTCGGCTTGACCGGCGCGGTGATGACCATCTTGCGCGTGATCGGCGGGATCGGCCGCTCGCCCGGCACGCAGAACAGCGTGCCCGCGCGCGACATGGCGGCATAAAGTCCCGGGAACTCGTCATGCTCGCGCGTGTCCTCGCGCGTCGAGCCGACCTCGCCCGGCTTGAGGTCGCGCACCGTCACGCCCTCGAGGTTCATGCCGTAGGCCGCGAAGGTGCGCCTGTTCCAGAACTCGCCGTCCGAGACGCAGTCGATGCCGATCTCGACCTGGCGCTTGACGGTCTCGAGGGCCGCCGCCTCAGCCGATCCCGTCTTCTCGTCCCAGCCCGCCGGCGCGGGCAGCCGTCCCGCATGCGAGGTCCGGATCCCGTTCGCGCTGTTCTTCATGACGCTCCTCCCTACGCTCACGCTGGCAAGAGCATTGTGGGGCAGGGAACGCGCGATGTGAATGGCGTTGCCCGCCACCATCCACCAACAAGACCGTCATGGCCGGACTTGTTCCGGCCATCTGCGATGACGGGCATGGGACGTGCCGCGGGTCGTCCGTAGATGCCCGGAACAAGTCCGGGCATGACGATCGAGGCGGAACGCGCCGCCTACCCCAGCTTCGGCATCACCTCGCTGCGGAACAAATGGAGCGACCGGAGCGCGGCCTCGAACGGCAGCGTGCCGAAGAAGAGATACGCGATGATGTAGTTCACCCCCATCGCGTCGCGTTGGCGGGCGAGCTCGGCCGCGACCGTGGCGGGCGAGCCGCACACCGCCATCTCGTTCTCGACCCAGCTTTCGAAGCTCTCGCCGCGATGGACGTTGGCCTGGTGCACCGCGGCCGCGCCGCCATGGAGCTTGCGCAGCCAGTTGAGGTGGGCGACGTGGAACTCGAGGGCGGGCTTCATGATCTTTTGAGCCTCGGCGTCGGTGTCGGCGACGACGATATGGCGCAGCACCCCGATCGCGGCCCCCGCCGGCAGCCCGTCGAGCGCCGGGAACTCCGCCTTCGGGCTCGCCACCGCGCCGCGCGCCTTGAGCGCCGCCTTGAACGCGTCGATGTTCTCCTTCGCCCGCCCGCTGGGGCCGTTGGTAACGTAATGCATCCCCTGCTCGCCGGCCCAGGCGGAGCCCTCGGCGCCGGACGAGGCGTACCAGAAAGGCAGCGGCGCCTGCAGCGGCTTCAGCGGCATCGGCACGTCGGAGTAGTCGTAATACGGACCGTGATAGTCGAACCGCTCCTCGCGGAGCGCCGTGGTCAGGCAGCCATAGCCGTCGAGAAAGATGTCGCGCGACTTGGTGTGGTCGACCTTGTGGTAGCCGATCTCGTAGGGCGAGACGCCGCGGCCGACGCCGACCTCGAGCCGGCCGCGGCTCATATGGTCGAGCATGCAGATCTCCTCGGCGAGGCGCAGCGGCGAATAGAGCGGCAGGAGGTAGACCAGGGGTCCCATCCGCAGCCGGCTGGTCGCCCGCGCCACCGCACCGAGATAGACGCTCGGCTCGGGCACCATGTTGAGGGGGGTCGAATGGTGCTCGGCGACGTGCAGGGCATAGAGCCCGGCCGCGTCGGCGGCGGCAGCGAATTCCAGACGCTCGTCGAACTGGTCGGCCAAAGGCCGGTCGGGAACGCGCTCGAAATGGTCGAACAGGCCGAATTGCATGGGACTACTTTCGGTTGCTTGTTTCCGCTTTACCACTGGACCGTGGCGACCGCCGGGTTCATACCTTGGGGGCGCGGGCGGGACCAGCCCCAATCGGTAGCGTTGGGGCCGGCGCCACCCCGACCCGCCGGAAACCGGTCCTTAAGCCGCGTTTCCGCCTGAAAACCGTTGCAGGGCCACCTATATTCGGCTTAGAGATAAAGGATTAACCTTTTTTGTTCAGAGTTTGCATGCGGTAGCACCGATTAACGGCCGCTGCGGCAACGGATCGACGAGGGGGCGGGGAATCCCGCAAGGGGAGCACGTGACCAAGGCGTGGGCGCGCAAGGATTGGACGGATCGGGCGGCAGGTTGCCGCACGGCCGTGCGCGCCCCCATGTCGGCCCGGCCGCTCTCGCTGACGCTCGACGGTGGGCTGCGACTTATTTGCCCCTGAGCCGGGTTCTTTCGGCCCGTTCTCAGGGGGAATCGTAGTCGCAACCGCAATCGACCGAGCGAAGGAACTGTGATGAGCACGACCGACAAGAACCGGGTCGTTATTTTCGACACCACCATGCGCGACGGCGAGCAATCGCCGGGCGCCTCGATGAATTTGGAAGAGAAGCTGCGGATCGCCGAAGCTCTGGAGGAGCTCGGCGTCGACGTGATGGAGGCCGGATTCCCGATCGCCTCCAACGGCGACTTCGCGGCGGTCAACGAAATCTCGAAGGTTGTCACCGAATTGATCGTCTGCGGGCTCGCCCGCTCGGCGCGCGACGATATCGAGCGGGCGGCGGAGGCGCTGAAGCCGGCGAAGCGCAGCCGCATCCACACCTTCATCTCCACCTCCGCGCTGCACATGAAGTACAAGCTGCAGATGTCGCCGGAGGAGGTGCTGGACGCGGTCGTCGATTCCGTCACGCGCGCGCGCCGCTACACCGACGACGTCGAATGGTCGCCGGAGGACGGCTCGCGCACCGATCCAGACTTCCTGTGCCGCACGGTGGAGGCCGCGATCAAGGCGGGCGCCACCACCATCAACATCCCCGACACGGTGGGCTATGCCGTACCGGGCGAGTTCGGCGCGATCTTCACCATGCTGTTCGACCGCGTGCCGAACGCGGACAAGGCGGTGTTCTCGGCCCATTGCCACAACGATCTGGGTCTCGCCGTCGCCAACGCGCTGGCCGCGGTCAAGGCGGGCGCGCGCCAGATCGAGTGCACCATCAACGGGCTCGGTGAGCGGGCGGGCAACTGCGCGCTGGAAGAGGTCGTGATGGCCATCCGCACGCGGCCCGACTTCCTGCCCTTCGCCACCAACATCAAGACCGAGAACATCACCAAGGTCTCGCGCCTGGTCTCGGCGATCACCGGCTTCGTCGTGCAGCCGAACAAGGCGATCGTGGGCGCCAACGCCTTCGCGCACGAGGCGGGCATCCATCAGGACGGCGTTTTGAAGAACGCCCAGACCTACGAGATCATGACGCCGGAGTTGGTCGGGCTGATCCGGTCGAAGCTGGTGATGGGCAAGCATTCCGGGCGGCACGCCTTCCGCGTGAAGCTGAAGGAGCTGGGCTACGAGCTGGGCGACAACGCCTTGAACGAGGCGTTCCGCCGGTTCAAGGACCTCGCCGACAAGAAGAAGGACGTCTTCGACGAGGACCTGGTCGCCCTGGTCGACGACGCGGTGCTGCGCGACCACGACCGCATCCGGTTCGTGGCGCTGGGCGTCGTCTGCGGCTCGAAGGGCCCGCCCACGGCCGAGCTGGAGCTCGAGGTGGACGGCGAGAGCCGGAGCCACAAGGGCACCGGCGACGGGCCGGTCGACGCCATCTTCCAGTCCATCCGCGCGCTCTACCCGCACGAGGCGCGGCTGCAGCTCTACCAGGTTCACGCCGTGACCGAAGGCACCGACGCGCAGGCGGAGGTGACGGTCCGGCTCGAGGAAAACGGCAAGACGGTCAACGGCCAGGGCGCGGATACCGACACGCTGGTCGCGTCGGCCCGCGCCTACGTCAACGCACTGAACAAGCTCCTGGTGAAACGGGAGCGGACCGCCCCGGAGGCGCTTTCGGCATGAGAAGGATCCCGCGTATCAACAACGGTTAGCGTATGGCGCCGGCCCAGGGCGGCCATTCCCTAACGGGTGGAAGGGACTAGGAAACCAGATGTTTTCGAAGCTTTTGGGGATGCTTTCCGCCGACATGGCGATCGACCTTGGGACGGCGAACACGCTCGTCTACGTCAAGGGCCGCGGCATCGTGCTCAACGAGCCCTCGGTGGTGGCGATCGCCACCTACAAGGGCAAGAAGCACGTGCTCGCGGTCGGCGACGAGGCGAAGATGATGCTCGGGCGCACGCCCGGCAACATCGAGGCGATCCGCCCCCTGCGCGACGGCGTGATCGCGGATTTCGAGATCGCGGAGGAAATGATCAAGCATTTCATCCGCAAGGTGCACAACCGCCGCTCGTTCGCGAGCCCGCAGATCATCGTCTGCGTGCCCTCGGGCTCGACGGCGGTCGAGCGCCGCGCGATTCAGGAATTGGCCGAGTTGGCCGGCGCGCGCCGGGTGTTCCTCATCGAGGAGCCGATGGCCGCGGCGATCGGCGCCGGCCTTCCGGTCACCGAGCCGACCGGCTCGATGGTGGTCGATATCGGCGGCGGCACGACCGAGGTCGCGGTGCTCTCGCTTGGCGGCATCGTCTATTCGCGTTCGGTGCGCGTCGGCGGCGACAAGATGGACGAGGCGATCATCGCCTATATCCGCCGCAACCATAACCTTCTGGTCGGCGAAGGCTCCGCCGAGCGGATCAAGAAGGAGATCGGGTCGGCCTGCGTGCCCGCCAACGGCGAAGGCGACCAGATGGAGATCAAGGGGCGCGACCTGATGAACGGCGTGCCGAAGGAGCTGCTGATCTCGGAGCGCCAGATCGCCGAGTTGCTCGCCGAGCCGGTCGGCGCCATCGTCGAGGCGGTCAAGGTCGCGCTCGAGCACACCGCGCCCGAGCTTGCGGCCGACATCGTCGACAAGGGCATCGTGCTGACGGGCGGCGGCGCGCTGCTCGGCAATCTCGACATCGTGCTGCGTCACGCGACGGGCCTGCCCGTCTCGCTCGCCGACGAGCCGCTCTCCTGTGTCGCACTCGGCACCGGGCGCTGCCTCGAGGAGATGAAGACGCTGAAGAACGTTCTGCACACGATGTACTGATGCCTGATCGCCGGGTACCACACCCGGCGGTCCTGCGCGCTGCGTGGGGATCGTTGCGTTGGCGTTGAGAACCCGAACCGGTTCGGTGGCCCGGCTGGCCGCGCCCGTCAAGGTCGCGGTCCAGCGCTTCGCCTATCTTCTGCTGGTCGCGACGGCCTTCGTGCTGATGCTGCTCGGCAAGGGCGAATCCATCCTGATCGACAGGTTCCGCACCGGCGTGGTCGACCTGACCGCGCCGGTGATGAACGTGCTGTCCCGTCCGGCCGCGACCGTCAACGATATCGTCGAGAACGCCCGGAACCTGCTCGAACTGCGCTCGGAGAACGCCCGGCTGCGCGAGGAGAACGCGCGGCTGCTTGCCTGGCAGGCGGCGGCGCGCCGCCTTGCCGTCGACAACGCCCGTCTCCAGACCCTGCTCCACTTCGTGCCCGACGCAAGGGCACGCTTCGTGTCGGCGCGCGTCATCGCCGATCCGGGCGGCGCGTTCGTCCGCTCCAAGATCGTCAATGCCGGGCGGCGCGAGGGCGTACGCAAGGGCCAGGCCGTTATCACCGGCGAGGGCGTCGCGGGACGCATCTTCGAGGCAGGGCTGCATTCGGCGCGCGTGCTGCTGATCACCGACATCAACTCGCGCATCCCGGTGGCGATCGAATCCACCCGCGCACGGGCGATCATGGTCGGCGATAACGGGCCGCGGCCGCGCCTCGCCTTCCTCGCCTCCTCGGTCGAGGTGGCCGTCGGCGACCGGATCGTCACCTCGGGCCAGGGCGGGCTGTTCCCGCCGGGCCTGCCGCTCGGCATCGTTGCGACGGTGAAGGACGGCGTCGTGCGCATCGCGCCTCTGGTCGATTTCGATCGGCTGGAGTTCGTGCGGGTGGTCGACTATCCGGGCGTCGCGCCGCTCGACGCCGCCGACGAAGACGTGAGGCGGTAGACGGGCCCGGCATTGGCATGATCCCCGCCACCCTCCCGACCGCCACCCCCTCACCCTGTCCCTCGCCCGCGGGGAGAGGGAACCCTGAACGCACAACCTTTTCCCAGACCGCGAACCGAGGTCCGGGCAGGTTCGTCGGTCGGTCGGCGCATCGTCCCCTCTCCTATGGGGAGAGGGACAGGGTGAGGGGTCACTGCGGCGGTACCGCACCGTGAACGCCCTTCTCCAGCGCATGGATGCGGCGGCGCGGAATCTGCTGCCGGTCGCCATCGCGCTTGCCGCCGTCATCCTGGGCACCACGCCGCTTTACCTGCCGGGCTATGGCGCGGTCGCACCGGACCTCGCCTTGATGGCCGTGTTCTACTGGGCGATCTACCGGCCGGACCTGTTCCCCGCTGCGGTCGCCTTCGCCGTCGGGCTGGTGCAGGACGCGCTGACGGGAACGCCCGTCGGACTCAACGCGCTGGTCCTGCTCGCCGCCTATGGCGCTATCGTCACCCAGCGCCGGTTCTTCCAGAACAAATCGTTCCTGGTGGTGTGGTGGGCGTTTTCGCTGGTCGGGCTCTGCGCCGCGCTTCTGGGCTGGGCGCTGATGTCGATCCTCGCCGTCCGCTTCGTCCAGCCCATGCCCGCCCTGTTCTCCGGGCTGGTGACGGTCGGGCTCTACCCATTCGTGGGCTGGCTGAACGCAAGGCTGCACCACGCCGTCCTGCCCGAGCTGCATCCCGAGCTGCGCCATGTACCGTGACAATGCGCGCGGCAAGTCGTTCGGCCGCCGCGCCGCGCTGGTCGCCGGCGGCCAGCTCGCCCTGTTCGGCGTGCTGGCGGCGCGCATGTACCAGCTCCAGGTGCTCGACGCGCCGCGCTACAAGCTGCTGGCCGAGGAGAACCGCATCCATCTGCGCCTGCTGCCGCCGCCGCGCGGGCGCATCCTCGACCGCAACGGCGTGAAGCTGGCGGTCAACCGGGACGACTACCGCGTGTTGCTGGTGCCCGAGGAGACGCCCGATGTCGAGGCGACGCTCGATGCGCTCGCCCGCGTCACCGACCTGCCCGAGCCGCTGCGCCGGCGCGTGCTGCGCGAGGTGCGTCGCAACCGCGGCTTCGTGCCGGTCACGGTGCGCGAGAACCTGACCTGGGACGAGGTGGCGCGCATCGAGGTGAACGCGCCCGACCTGCCGGGCCTGTCCATAGACGTCGGCCAGACGCGCGAATATCCCGAGGGACCGGTCGTCGCCCACGTCATCGGCTACGTCGCCTCCGTCTCGGAGAAGGAGCAGCAGGCGTCGTCCGACCCGCTGCTCACTCTGCCCGGCTTCCGCGTCGGCAAGAACGGCGTCGAGAAGGTCGACGACCTGGCGCTGCGCGGCAAGGCCGGCAACAGCGAGCTCGAGGTCAACGCCGTCGGGCGCGTGATGCGCGAGCTGGCGCGCGCCGAGGGCACGCCCGGCCATGATATCGCGCTCACCTTCGACATGGAGCTGCAGCGTCTGGCGATGAGCCGGCTCGAGACCGAGCGCTCGGCCGCCGCGGTGGTGATGGACGTGAACAGCGGTGAGGTGCTGGTGATGGCATCCTCGCCCTCGTTCGACCCAAACGCTTTCGCGCGCGGGCTGACGCCGGAGGAATGGTCGCAGCTTTCGGGCGACGACCGCGCACCGCTCACCAACAAGGCGATCGCCGGCCAGTACGCGCCCGGCTCCACCTTCAAGCCGGTGGTCGCCGCCGCCGCGCAGATGGCCGGCATCGGCCCGGACCACCGCGTGTTCTGCCGCGGCTATACCGACCTGGGCAACACGCGGTTCCATTGCTGGAAGCGCTACGGCCATGGCTGGCTCGACATGGTGGGCGGCATCGAGCAGTCGTGCGACTGCTACTTCTACGACCTGGCGCGCCGGGTGGGCGTCGACGCGATCGCCTCCGCGGCCGAGAAGATGGGGCTGGGCCAGAGATTGGGGATCGAGATCCCCGGCGAGAAGCCCGGCCTGATCCCGACCCGCGCCTGGAAGAAGAAGGCGACCGGCGTCGCCTGGCAGCAAGGCGAGACGCTGGTCGCCGGCATTGGCCAGGGCTTCGTGCTGGCCTCGCCGCTGCAGCTCTGCGTGCTGGCCTCGCGCATCGCCAATGGCGGCAAGGCGGTGGTGCCGCGTCTCACGCGCGACCTGGTGCGCGGCGAGATGTCCGCACCCAAGCCCGTGCCCGACTGGCCCAGCGTCGGCATTCCCGACTCGGCGCTTGCCACCGTGCGGCACGGCATGTGGGCGGTCTCCAACGGCACGCACGGCACGGCGCGCGGCGCGCGGATCAAGGGCCAGCCCTTCGAAATCGCCGGCAAATCCGGCACCTCGCAGGTGCGCCGCATCACCCGCCACGAGCGCGAGACCCACGTCACCAAGAACGAGGACCTGCCCTGGAAGGAGCGCGACAACGCGCTGTTCATCGCGTTCGTGCCCGCCGACCAGCCGCGCTATGCCTGCGCCGTCGTGGTCGAGCATGGTGGCGGCGGCTCGGCGGTGTGCGCGCCTATCGCGCGCGATCTGTTGCTCGCCACCCAGCTCAAGGACCCGTCCGGCCATGACCGCGGCCCGGTGCTCGCCACTGGCGACGCCGAGACGGAGCGCGGCTGATGGAAGCGGCCCACACCGATCCCGCGCGCCTCTCGCTCGGCCAGAAGCTGCTGCACGTCAACTGGTCGCTGGTCGCGCTCGTATGCGTGCTGGCGTCGGTCGGGTTCGCGATGCTGTACTCGGCGGCGAACGGTCACTTCTCGCCCTGGGCGACGCGCCAGATGGCACGGTTCGTCGTCGCGCTCGTCCTGATGATCGCGGTGGCGCTGGTCGATATCCGCATCTGGCTGCGCTACGCCTACTGGATTTATCTCGCCGCGCTCGCGCTGGTAGGGGCGGTCGACGTGATCGGCTCGGTCGGGATGGGCGCGCAGCGCTGGATCAGCCTCGGTTTCTTCCAGCTACAGCCGTCCGAGATCATGAAGATCGCGCTGATCCTGGCGCTCGCACGCTACTTCCATAGCGCGATGCTCGAGGACGTGGCGCGTCCGACCTACCTGATCCCGCCCCTCCTGATGGTCGCCGCGCCGGCGGCGCTTGTTCTCAAGCAGCCCGATCTCGGCACGGCGATGATGCTGCTCGCCGTGGCCGGGGCGATCTTCTTCCTGGCGGGGGTCCGGCTCTGGATGTTCGGCGTCGTGCTGGCCGGTGCGGGGGCCGCGGTGCCGCTCGCCTGGGGCATGCTCAAGGGCTACCAGCGCGACCGCATCCTCACCTTCCTCGACCCGGAATCCGACCCGCTCGGCGCCGGCTACCACATCCTTCAGTCCAAGATCGCGCTCGGCTCGGGCGGGCTGTGGGGCAAGGGGTTCCTGCTGGGCACGCAGAGCCACCTCAACTTCCTGCCCGAGAAGCAGACCGACTTCATCTTTACCATGCTGGCCGAGGAGATGGGAATTGTCGGCGGCGTCGGGCTGCTGGTGCTCTACGGGCTCCTGATCGCGCTCGGCATCGCGCTGTCGCTCCGGGTGCGAAATCAGTTCGGGCGGCTGTTGGGCATGGGGGTGACCACCACCTTCTTCTTCTACGTGTTCATCAATATCGCGATGGTGATGGGGCTGATTCCGGTGGTGGGCGTGCCGCTGCCGCTGATCTCCTATGGCGGGACCGCGCTGCTCAGCCTGATGATCGGGTTCGGGCTGCTGCTTTCGGCCTCGATCCACCGCAACGTGCGCATCGGCCGCCACGGCCAGGGCGACGAGTACTGACCGCGCCGCCGCGCCACCGCCTGCCCCGCCCAACCGCCGCACGGTGGTGACAAGGCCGGCCTAACTTGCTATATGCCCTCCACCCCGCTCGCGGGCCGGGGGGCGCATAGCTCAGTTGGTAGAGCAGCTGACTCTTAATCAGCGGGTCCCAGGTTCGAGTCCTGGTGCGCCCACCAACCCTGGTCAAAACTGGGCACCGGATGAAGTGCCCGGTTTTCCTAGGGTTGCAAGGCCCTCGGCGAGGGCGGCCTTGGAGCCGTAGATCCGGATCTGGTCGTCCGCGACCTCGATCCGGTCGATGAACTGGCGGATATAGCCCTTGCCGAGAGACCGATCGGAGGCCCTCAGGCGCTCCGAAGCCGCGGCCGCGAACCGGGCGAGGTTCTCCTTCGACACCATCTGACGCGGGATGGCCTGCCGGCGCTCCAGGGACGCCGCGAGGCGGGTCTGCTCTTCCCGGTCCTGTTCCAGCTTGGCAAGGGATCGGCGGAACAGATCGGTATCGGCGACCGTGCCCTCCGCGAGGGCGGCGTAGAGCCGCTCGATCTTTTCCTCGGTTGAACGGAGCTGCTTGCGCAGCTCCTTCGCCTTCACCGCCAGGTCCTCATGCCGGTTGGCCTTCCGGTCGAGGAGGGCGGTCAGAAGGGCCTGCAGCCGATCGGGGGCGAACACCCGGCTCTCGAGCTGGTCCAGCACGATGCCGTCCAGAACGTCCATCGGGATGCTCCGCCCCTTGCAGCTGGTGGCGCCCTCTGCGATCCGGTTGTTGCAGCTGTAGTACCGATACCGGCCACCCTTGCCGGTGCGGATGGTCATGCCGCCACCGCAGTCGGCGCACTTGGCGACGCCGGTCAGCAGGGTCGGCCCGTTCACGACGCGGGGCGGTTTGCGGGTCGGCCGCCGCGCTTCGAGCGCGCGCTGCACCTTTCGGAACACTCCGGGTCGATGATGACCGGGCGTCTCGAACGCGACCCACTCGTCGGCGCGCTTGCGGGCCTTCGTCTTGGCCTGGGTGCGGTTGAAGTGAACGTGCCGGCATAGGCCTCGCGGGTCAGGATCTGGTGGACGAGCCCGCCGGTGAACTTCCGGCCCTTGCGATAGGTGAGGCCCTTGCAGCTGAGATGATGGGCGATGCTGCGGATGCCGTTTCCCTGCCGGTGGAGCTCGAAGACCTCCCGCACGATGGCGGCCTCGGCCGGATCGATCTCAAGCCGCTTCTTGTTTGCATCTGCCCGGACCTCGACGGTGACGGCACGATAGCCGTAGGGCGGGGGCCCGCCGTTCCAGAACCCGTGGCGGGCATTTTCCTTCATGGCGCGCAGGACGTGCTTGGCGTTCTCTCGCGACTCTGATACTCGTCGAACATGGAGCACAGCTGGCGGAACATCTGCCCAGATGGGTCCTGCGACACCGCCTGGGTGATCGAGATCAGGGCGACGCCGCTCTTCTCCAGAGTGCGGCGGTGCAGCTCGAACTGGAAGGAGTCGCGGAAGAAGCGCGAGAAGCTGTGCACCAGCACCGCATCGAACGGCCGGTCGTCCCGGCCGGCGTCGTCCATCATGCGCTGGAACTGGGGGCGGCGCTCGTCGGTGGCTGAAGCGCCAGGCTCCACGTATTCCATGACGACCGGCCAGCCCTTGTCCCGGCACCAGGCTTCGAGCTGATTGCGCTGGTCGGGGATGGAGAGGTCCTTCTCCGCCTGACGGGCGGTTGACACTCTCAAATACAGGGCCACGCGCATGCCGCGCCTCCTTCATAGGTCCCGATCAGTGGCCGGCCAGCTCGGCGATCACGTCGGCCAGCGCCACCTCCAGAAGGTCTAACTCTGCTTCGGTGATCGGCAAAGTCTCGGGAAGGTCCGAAAAAATGGCGAGTTTCAGCCGATTTTGCCAGTCTCCTGACAAATCGGCGCTGCGGCCGGCGGCCTCGGGCAATGGGGTTGCGGGAGCCGATTGCGCGCTCGGCCGCTCCCGGCCTGGGGCAGCTGGGGTGGGAGAGATCTCCGCGTCTGGTCTTTGTCCGCCCACGCTGTGATGACGTTTGCTGATTCGTTGGTCGACCCGTACTTGTCGGACACGGCATACGAATCGAGGGCTGAAGTGCGGACAAAACCCATCCGGCGGGCGTACAGCTCAGGTGAAGTTTCGCAGTTACCGGAGGGGGAGGTACACCGATCCCATTTGGAAGCAGCCCTCACCATTCTTCGAGAGGAAGTGGGGGATCGGCGCCGCAGCCGCCGAACCAAAGAGCTACACGTTCCGCGACATTTGGTAGAACTTGGCCAGCACACCGACCGGCAGCTGGAGAGGGAACTCGAGCAAGCAGCCCTCATATATCGCGCAGAGCGGCGCAGGGAACGCGCGAGCCACAGGTCCGTCGCGACGGGACTCCGAGCAATTCATAGGGCCAAGGCTGCCGCAAAGGGATATGCGGCGACCTTGGGCAGGTTGCCTCGCAATGAGGAACACGTCGCCTCGGCCCGTAGGGAGTTCAATAGCGCGATGGCTGATTTAGGGAGCGTCACCCTATGCGGACTTACGCTTCTTGCCGCGATCCCAGAACGTGAGGATCACGACGCACTCTGCAGCACGTTGGCCATCCTCCGAGGTGGGAAATGGACGGACATCAACGATGTCGGGACCGCTCGAAACGTGGAGCGAGCAATTCACGAATTTGAATGCACCTTTTTGCCCGCAGACCGCATCCCCGACCCGACGAAGGGCGGACGCACCAACTTCTACAGAGAGGTGATTGGCAAGCCCGAATTCAGGTTCGTCCTCTGTCTATTTTTTATATTCGAGCGCATCAGCCCCGGGGAAGCGACGCGGGCCGAAAATGGACCATGGCACGGGTTTGCCCGTGAAATGTTCGCGTGCGCGACGGGGCAGATTCCGGATGGCCGCCAAATCGAGCGGTACCTGCGGGCAGTAACGGAGTGGTGGGGTTCCATCGAGCGAAAGCGGGCCGAACATCAGGAGATCGCCAAACTGAACCGCCACTCGATCGGAAGCTTCCCAACCGCTTCTGCGCGCGCGTGAGACAAGCTGCCTGCCAATAGAGGTAGGCCGCTCCCGATAGCATCGGACCGCAACCAGCCCCCACACGCCTACCGATAATCCGGGTTTTGTCCGCAGGCCCCGCCCAGTCGTGCTTCGTTAGGCCAGACTGCCCGCCTCTGCCGCGACCAGCCCACGTTGGGAGTCCGGCATGCGGCATCCCTTCCCCAGATGCCGACCACTCTGGCAACTGGAGAGGCATATGAGCGAAGAAATTGAGCCAAAATCCCCGGCTGAATTGGCGGCACAGAACATTGAAACGGACGTCGACAAATCCTCGTCGGTGCAGCCTAGCCAATTTCACGGCAAGGCGAGCGAAGGCGACGCTTTCGACCCGGCGGCCGGGCTGGGAGGCTCCACGCCAGCGCCGCCCGGGCTGGAGACATATCGCGAGCGGAAGCGCACCTGTCCGCTCGAGTCCCTCGGTCACTCCGACGGAATTTGCTATTTCCTGACGCCGGCCGGCGAGCTCGCTCGATCGCCGGCGAGAAGATGTCGGCTGCTGGGCTACGCACCCTGGTGATGGGCGACGAAGGGTGGTTCCGCGCGCATTTCTCCGAGACGCGCAAGGGCGATGTGGTGGGCTGGGCCGCCGACGCGGCAGCGGCATGGCTCCAGCGGGAGTGCAAGCGCGCCGGACTGTGGGATAACCGCACGCCTGTACGCGGGACGGGCACGTGGCGCGCGGGCCGCGCTGCCACCACCGACGTCCTGATCCACACCGGCGATACTGTCCTGATCGGCAGCCGCCGGCACGATGCCGGCCTGTTCTACGAGGGCGCGATCTATCCAGCCAAGCCGGCGATTGGCAGGCCGGCCGAAAAGCCCGCGAGCGCGGCCGAGTGTCGCGGACTCGAAGGTGCGCTCGCGAATTGGGTCTGGGATGATCCGGTTGCCGGCCCGGTGCTGTTCCTGGGTTTTGTCGGGCAGGCGCTGCTCGGCGCCGCGACCGACTGGCGCTCGCACATATACATCCAAGCCCCATGGGGCAGCGGGAAAACCTGGCTCTCGCAAGTCATGCAGGGCGCACTCGGGCCCATGGCGTAGGAACCGTTCGACGATTACAGCGAAGCGGGGCTGCGCCAGTCTTTAGCTCGGAGGCGCGGGCGATCGTACTTGACGAGGCTGAGGGTGGCGAGGGCGGCGACAAGGTCCAGATGGTCGTCAACCTCCTGCGGCGAATGTCGCAGGGCGACGGCGCGCGGTCGGCGCGGATCGGCCGAGGGCCTGGCCCACACCTTCCGGGTGGTTGGGTCGGCCGCATTATTCGGGATCATGCCACCGGCGTTCAAGCCGGCCGATCGCTCGCGCCTCACGTCGCTCGCCTTGCGAAAGCTGCCAGAGGGCGACGACGATGGCGCTGGCATCGCGCGGGGGAAGGATGCGATCGAGCTGGCGCACGGGCTCGGGCGGGCCCTCTGGCGTCGCGCGATCGACGGCTGGGTGCGCTTTCAGTCGACGCTGCAGCTCTACCGCAACGCGCTGGCCCAGCGCGGCCGCGCGAGGCTGACCACTTCGCGACGCTGCTCGCGGGTTATGAACTGCTGGTCTGCGATGACCTTCCCAGCGCTGAGCGCATCGCCGACCGGCTCACGCGGATCGCCGGCGTGCTGTGGGCCAGAGACGATGACGGGCCGGGCGACGAGGGGCTCGAGTGCTGGAGCTGGATCACCTCCTCACCTTCCGGCATCGTCTCAGGGGGCCGGATGCTGACGATCGGCGAGCGCATCGCGCATGCACGGCTGCCGAGCGGGGCCGAGGCGCGCGCCGACCTTCTGCGCATGGGCGTCCGGCTCGAGCGCCAGCGGAACCCGCAGGGTGAGCTGGACCCGGCGTTCGACATACTGCTCGTCGCCAACAACCACCGCTTCATCCTCGAGCTGTTCCGCGACAAGCCGCAATGGGCGAACGGCAATCATAGGGTGGCGCTGCGCTACCTCACCGGCGTCATGCCGTGGCGCCGCTCGGGCGGGGTGAAGTTCGCCGCCTCTACCCACCGGGCGACGGCGATCCCTGCCAGCTACCTCCCGGAGCCGGAGGGCAGCGAACCCATGCCCGATGTGCCGCTGTAGCCGTTACCAACATCGTTCCGCACGACCGTTTCCTTCCGGGCCTTGAAGCGCAAAGATAATTCCGCACCGGTAACGCAGAAACGCTCGAAACGCCGGTCAGAAGCGTCCCACGAGCATTGAGAACGCCCAGAGAAGAGCGTTACCGGCGTTACCGCGTTACTCTTAAATAATATCAATACCTTAGCCGTAACGCTCCGGGAACGCTCGGTCGCTGACCATTCGGCTTGGCCTCAACTGCGGGTCTGATCGGGGCCCACGTCGCATGTAAGCCTCGTGTGCTCCGAATTGCTGTACGGCCTCAAGAAATTCAGAGTAAGTGCCACCGGTCACCTGCGCCGATTATAGGGGATCGAGCTGGCATTTTGGCTGTCGCCCGACGAAGCGGCGAGAGGTGGGGGGTAGGCGGGTTCAATCTCTGGGACCCTGAAGCCGCGGACCGCTCCGGTCATGAAAAAT
>CAWFOW010000007.1:0-60752 GCA_963817535.1 uncultured Alphaproteobacteria bacterium | reverse complement strand
GCGATCACGATCGATGTCGCGGCCGCTGCGGACGGAAAGCGGATCGTCGATCGTGCAGCCGAGATTGCGGCGAAATGGCCGGAACTGCCGCACGTACAGGCCCGCACGCTCCTCCTCGCGACCGTCGCCCGCATCGAGGTCCATGACGATCGAGTCCAAATTCATCTCGCGCCGTCACCGCTCGCTTCTGGCCTCCTGGGGGACGACACGGGATTGGGGCCAGCGTCAGATACGAGCGACCGGCATCACTCGGCTCACCCTGACCGTTCCGGCACAGATGAAGCGGGCGGGGTTGGACGTCCGCATGATCATCGACGGGGTCGATCCTATGACGACAAGCCGAAGCCCGACCGCACCCTCATCCGGCTGATCGTCCGCGCGCACCGGTTTCGCGACGCGCTGCTCCGTGCCGAGGGTAAAACGTTGGAGGCGATCGCGGCCGAACAGGGTGTGAGCGGGCCTTATTTCACGCGGGTCGTGCGACTCGGCGTGGCTCGCGCCGGAGATCGTCGGGGGAATTCTGGAAGGGCGGCACCCAGTGGCGATGACCGCGGAGCGACTAGTGCGTCGATCGCACGACATACCAATCGGATGGGCAAACGAATTTCTCCACATCGCGTCTCGCTAGGCCGGCGGAACGGCGTATTACCGTCATTTCGCCGCTATGAAACATGGCGAACAATATCCGGCGATGTACCGCCGTGCGATCTTTCGTTTCATCGATCTGTTGCTGAAGCGTCATCGCGAAGGAAGGCCTCTATTGCCTAATACGAAGGACTGGCAGGAAGCCAGAGCCTCCATCGTCCCCCCTTATGATCCTCACAAATTTCCAAATAAGTGGCGCAAGCTTGAACCTGACAGGCCGTCGTGCACCCTGACCGCTCATCTGGGCAAGGATACGTATTCCACATTCATTACGCCAGCAACCAAGCTCGCACAATCTCTGTACGTGAAGCCGCGCGGCTACAAAGCTTTCCGGACGGATTTATATTCCAGGGCGCGATGAACGCCGCCTTCCGCCAAATCGGCAATGCTGTTCCGCCACTATTGGCAAATGCTATCGCCGCCGAAATCGCGCGAGCCCTCAAGCTGGCGACGAATGACAGCACACCTCCGGTTCTGGCCGCCGCGGAATGACGAACCCAGTACCCAGCCTAATGCGCCCGACAATATCAGGCGCCGCGTCGAGGCGCGCATCGGGCAGGGCGAGTTCATTGCCGGGCTGCTCCGTATACCGCCGCTATGTTGCGCTCGGCTCGGTCTGGGGGCTCAAGGATGAGCTCGACCGCGACGGCGTCAGGAGCAAAGTGCGGGTCGATCGGTACGGGCGAGAGACTGGCGGCAAGGCTCTCGCCCGCGGCGCGCTGTATCTGATGTTGCAGAACCGGATTTACCGCGGCGAGATCGCCCACAAAGAAGCCAGCTATCCGGGCGAGCACGATCCGATCGTCGATCAGGCGCTGTGGGACGAGGTGCAGTGCAAGCTCATATCCAATCGCACCGATCGGGCGAACGGGGCCGGCGCACAGAACCCGAGCCTGCTGGCCGGGCTTCTCTATGACGATTTGGGCGCCAGGATGAGCCCGACCCACGCCAACAAGAAGGGCGCGCGTTACCGCTACTATGTCTCAAGCGGCCTCGTCCGGGGCCGGCGGAGCAATGCGCCGAGTGGCCGCCGCGTGCCGGCGGCCGATCTTGAAGCACTGGTCGATGAGCGGCTGCGGTTGTTCCTGATGTCCGCGTCGGAGGTCTATGCCGCTATCGAACCGCACGTCGCCGAGGCAAACCGCCGGGCCGATTTGGTCGGTCGCGCCGCCGACGTCGCCCAACAGTGGAACGGAATGACGCCCTCCGAACGCCGCGCTACAGTCGCGGCCCTGGTCGACCGCATCGACTTGATGCCGGAGACGGTGGAGATCCGCATCCAACCCGTTCGTCTGATCTCGATGTTGTCTGGGTCAGACCATCAGCTTTGCGGGTCACCGGCGTCGGCCGATCACGGGCCGAGCCTGACGCTTGCGGTTCGCGCGCGCCTCAAGCGCGCCGGGATGGAGACCCGGCTCCTTGTCGATGGTCCGAACGGTGCCGAGCGTCGGAAAGCCGACCATAGCATTCACCGGGTGCTCGCCCTCGCCCACCGGTACCAGGCGATGCTGATGCGCAGCGACGGGACCACAATGGCGCAGCTGGCCGCGGAGGCAGGGGTCGCGGCCTCGTATTTCACGCGGGTGCTCCGCCTCAGCTTCCTCGCCCCCGACGTCGCCAAGGCGATCTTGCACGACAAGCACCCTCTCGACCTCACCGCAAAGAGGCTCGTCAACGAGACTCGTGTCTCGATCGCCTGGGCTGACCAGCGCGCACTCATTCAATCGCGCTAATCCGGATGAGCCGATCGCGAGATGCGCTGCGGGAAGTCGCAGCAGATGTGCGGCATGCCTCGGCCGATCTTGCCCCGCGCACAGCCGCGATCCATCTTCAGACGTGGGCAAAGTCCGCGATCGACCTACACGGGGATAGACGTTGCCGCGATGGCTGAAGCGGCTTTTGAGACGCCGTCGCTTGCGCGAGCCGAGCCGCACACCCCTCATGTCCGCCTGCTCGCCCTGCATCTTCATGCGACACGGATCAAGAGGTAGTGCACGGCAGCGAAAGCCGCCGGGCACCGGCCGATGCCGTGGCCGTACCACCAAAATCGCCGTAGAAGACTTTCGCGATATCACCGCGCCGATCGCCGCACCGAGCCGGTCTCAGGCGGCGGGCACGAACCGCATCGATCCGGCAAGCCCCGGAAACATGGCGGCAATTTGCGCCGCCCGAGAGGGACTATTTTTCTTTGTATAACAACGAGTTAGTCGGTGGCGGAGGGGGTGGGATTCGAACCCACGGTACGCTTGCACGTACAACGGTTTTCGAGACCGCCCCGATCGACCACTCTGGCACCCCTCCGGCGCCTTCCGGGGCGGGGCCCCCGCGGGCGCGCGGAACCTAGTGCAAATCGCGCCCGATGGGAACCGTTTGCGTGCAGGTCCGGCTGATCCTGACCTCGCCGGGACGCGTCGCCCGGGGACGTTGACTTTCGCCCCTCCCCCGCTATATTCCGGCCACTCCTGAACCCGGGCGGCGCGCGAGTCGGCAATGTGCCGGCGCCTGCTCCGCCCGCGACCCGTTGCGAGAAAAAGATGTTCGCAGTCATCCGCACCGGCGGAAAGCAATACAAGGTCGCGCCCGACGACGTGATCAAGGTCGAGCGCCTGGCCGGCGAGCCGGGCGCCGAGATCGAGCTGGCCGAGGTGCTGGCCATCGGCGGCATCGGCGCCACCGCCACGTTCGGCACGCCGCTGGTCGATGGCGCCCGCGTCGCGGCCACCGTGCTCGACCAGGCCAAGGGCGACAAAATCCTCATCTTCAAGAAAAAGCGCCGCCAGGGCTATCACCGCACCAAGGGCCATCGCCAGCTTCTGACCGTCCTGCGCATCCAGGAGATCCTCCCGGCAGGCCAGGAACGCTCGGCCGCCCCCGCGGCGGCGGCGAAGCCCAAGCGCGCGCCGCGCAGCCGCGCGAAGACGCCGGCCGCGGCCCCCGCGCCCGAGGCCGAATCCGAGGAGAGCGAATAATGGCGCACAAGAAGGCAGGCGGGTCGTCCCGCAACGGCCGCGACTCGGCCGGCCGCCGGCTCGGCGTGAAGAAGTCGGGTGGCGAGGCCGTGGTCTCGGGCAACATCCTGATCCGCCAGCGCGGCACCAAGGTGCATCCCGGCGCGAATGTCGGCATGGGCAAGGATCACACCATCTTCGCGACCGCCCCGGGGCGCGTCGCCTTCCGCCACTCGGGCAATCGCACCTTCATTTCGGTCGAACCGCAGGCCTGAAGCGCCCCCGAGCGCGACGGTTTTCGGGGGGAATGGCGCGCCATTCCCCCTTTTCGATTTGGGACTTTGGAGTTTGCGCGCCGCTCGATGAGCGTCGCGAATGGCCGCCATGAAGTTCCTCGACGAGGCGAAGATCTATCTCCGGTCCGGCGACGGCGGCGCGGGCTGCGTCTCGTTCCGGCGTGAGAAGTTCATCGAGTTCGGCGGCCCGGACGGGGGCGATGGCGGGCGCGGCGGCGACGTGGCGTTCGAGGCGGTGCCCGGCCTCAACACGCTGATCGATTTCCGCTACCGCCAGCATTTCCGCGCCAAGAAGGGCGGCCACGGGATGGGCGCCAACCGCACCGGCGCATCCGGTGCGGACCTCGTCATCCAGGTGCCCGCCGGCACGCAGATACTTGCCGAGGACAAGGAGACGGTGCTTGCCGACCTCACCCGGCCGGGCGAGCGCGTGGTGCTCGCCAAGGGCGGCCAGGGCGGGCGCGGCAATGTGCGGTTCAAGTCGTCGGTCAACCAGGCGCCGCGCCGCGCCGATCCCGGCGGCGAGGGCGAGGAGCTGTGGGTCTGGCTGCGCCTCAAGCTGATCGCCGACGCCGGGCTCGTCGGCCTGCCCAATGCGGGCAAGTCGACCTTCCTCGCCGCGGTATCGCAGGCCCGGCCCAAGATCGCCGACTACCCGTTCACCACCCTCTCCCCCAATCTCGGCGTCGTTACGGTGGACGGCGAATCCTTCGTGCTGGCCGACATTCCCGGCCTGATCGAGGGCGCGCACGAAGGCGCAGGCCTCGGCGTCCGCTTCCTCGGCCATATCGAGCGCTGCGTCGTGCTGCTGCACCTCGTCGACGGCACCGAGGACGATCCGGTCGCGGCCTGGCGCACGGTGCGCGCCGAGCTCGAATCCTACGGCCACGAGCTCGCGGAGAAGACCGAGATCCTGGCCCTCAACAAGTGCGACGCGCTCGACGACGCGACGCGCGAGGCGCGCGCCAAGGCGCTCGAGGATGCCGCCGGCCGGCCCGTGCTGCGGCTTTCCGGCGCGACCGGCGAGGGCACGCGCGAGGCGCTGCGCGCGCTTCTCGCCGCACGCCGGGCGCTGGTGCCCGAGGCGCCGGTCACGGCCTACACGCCATGACCGCGCATCATCGTCTGGCGACGTCACGCCGGCTGGTCGTCAAGATCGGCTCGGCCCTGCTGATCGACGAGGCGACCGGCCGGCTGCGCCGCCGCTGGCTGGGCGCGCTCGCCGCCGATGTGGCAAACCTGCGCGACAAGGGGATCGAGATCGCGATCGTCTCGTCCGGCGCGGTCGCGATCGGACGGCGCCGTCTCGGCCTCGCGCGCGGCACGCTGCGGCTCGAGGAGAAGCAGGCCGCCGCTGCGGCCGGCCAGATCGAGCTGGCACGCGCCTGGCAGGATATTCTCGGCCGCACCGGCCTCACCGTCGCGCAGGTGCTGCTCACCCCCTCCGACACGGAGGAGCGGCGCCGCCACCTCAACGCGCGGGCGACGATGGAGACCCTGTTCCGCCTCGGCGCGGTGCCGCTGATCAACGAGAACGACACGGTCGCGACCGACGAGATCCGCTTCGGCGACAACGACCGGCTCGCCGCGCGCGTCGCGCAGATGACCAGCGCCGACACGCTGGCGCTGCTGTCCGACATCGACGGGCTCTACGAGTCCGATCCGCGCACCGATCCCGCCGCCGAATTCGTCCCCGAAGTGCGCGCGGTCACCGCCGAGATCGAGCGCATGGCGGGCCCTACCCTCCCCGGCCATTCGTCGGGCGGCATGGTCACCAAGCTCGCCGCCGCCAAGATCGCGTTCGCGGCCGGCTGCCGCATGGTGATCGCCGACGGCAAGCCGAACAGCCCGCTCGCCGCCATCGACGACGGCGCGCGCTGCACCTGGTTCCTGCCGGGCGCCAACCCGCGCACCGCACGCAAGCGCTGGATCGCCGCCCACGTCACGCCGGCTGGTACCATCACGGTCGACGCCGGCGCGGTCGCCGCGTTGCTGTCCGGCAAAAGCCTGCTGCCCGCGGGTGTCGCCGGCGTTCACGGCGCGTTCGAGCGCGGCGACGTCGTCGAGCTGCGCGGCCCCGATGGGCGGCGCATCGGCTGCGGCCTCAGCGCCTATGCCGCCGCCGACGCGCGTTTGATCATGGGACGCAGGACGGCGGAGATCGCGGCGCGGCTCGGCTATCGCGGGCGGGACGAGATGATCCACCGCGACGATCTGGTGCTCGACGCACCTGCCGAACCGCGCCCCACGACCGCTACAGGGCCGGCGGGCCGCGACGCCCCCCGACCACGTGCGCGATCAGGCTGACGATCAGCAGCACCAAGAACACGAAGAAAAGAATCTGCGCGATTCCGGCGGCTGCCGCATAAACGCCGGTGAACCCGAACAAGCCGGCAACAATCGCGATCAAGAAAAAGATCAGCGCCCAACCGAGCATCTTTTACCTTCCTTTCCGGCCGCTGCATGGCCGCACGATGCAACAACGCCGAACACCTGGGACGGTTCGCCTTATCCGCCGGGGCGCCTTTGTGAGGAGGGCGTGACATTTGCGGGACGAGGCGCCTCCGCCGTTCCGTTCGCGCGGACACGCGACCATATGAAACGTTGAGGAAAGAAACGCGAAGGCAACGCCAGGAGCGATCCGATGGCACGAACCAAACTTATTTCGGCACGCGTTGCCGCCGTCCTGCTGGGTGCGGCGATCGCCGCACCGGCGACGGCGCAGGTGCTCAAGATCACGCCCGATTTCGAGGCGCGCGCGACCAGCCTGATCGGTCACGAGGTGACCAACTCGAAGGGCGTCGAGATCGGCAAGGTCGACGACCTGCTGATCCAGAAGGACGGCAAGGTCGGCTTCGTCGTACTCTCGGTCGGCCGGGCGCTCGGCATCGGCGCCAAGCTGGTGGCGGTGCCCTACAACAAGGTCATCGCCCAGGGACGCGCGGTGTTCTACAAGGGCACACCGGACGAGCTGAAGAACGCGACCGAGTTCACCTATCAGAAGCATGCGATGAACGAGGGGGCGGACGATGGGCAGCGCATGGTCCGCGCCGACAGCGTGACCGTCATGCCGCTCGACACGCCGCCGGGGGTCCGCCCGGTCGGGCCCGAGCCCGGCGCGCCGACCTCGCTGCTGCCCGCACAAAACCGGTGAAATCGGCGCGTCCCTGGGCTACCGTCCGGCGATGAGCCGGACGAGGCCCGGATGAACGCGACCCGCACCGACACCGCAGCCCAGACCGTCGACGCAAGGCGTCTGGTCGCCGATATGGCGCGGGCGGCGCGCGGCGCCATGCAGGCGCTCGGCCAATCCTCGGGCGAGGCGCGCAACGCCGCGCTCGCCGCCGCCGCCGCCGAGATTCGCGCCCGCAAGGCCGGGATCCTTGCCGCCAACGCGCGCGACATGCAGGGTGCGGATGCCAAGGGGCTAACGGCCGCCCTGCGCGACCGGCTGCTGCTCGACGACGACCGCATCGAGGCGATGGCCAAGGGGCTGGAGGAGATCGCCGCGCTGCCCGACCCGATCGGCCAGGTCATGGCCGACTGGACCCGGCCCAACGGGCTCCGCATCACGCGCGTGCGGGTACCGCTCGGCGTCATCGGCATCATCTATGAATCGCGGCCCAACGTGACCGCCGACGCGGGCGCGCTGTGCCTCAAGTCGGGCAACGCGGCGATATTGCGCGGCGGCTCGGAAAGCCTGCATTCGTCGACCGCGATCGCCGAGTGCCTGCGCGCGGGGCTCAGCGCGGCCGGCCTGCCCGAGGCCGCGATCCAGCTCGTCCCCACGCGCGACCGCGAAGCCGTCGGCGCGATGCTGACCCTGCCCGAGCTGATCGACATCATCGTGCCGCGCGGCGGCAAGTCGCTGATCGCGCGCGTACAGGCCGAGAGCCGCATTCCAGTGATCGCGCATCTCGAGGGCATCTGCCACGTCTATGTCGACCGCGCCGCGGACCCCGCCATGGCCCGCGCCATCGTGCTCAACGCCAAGATGCGCCGCACCGGCGTGTGCGGCGCGTGCGAGACGGTGCTGGTCGACCGCGCCGTCGCGAAGGACCAGCTTCCCGGCATCATCGCCGATCTCGCCGGCGCCGGCTGCGAGATCCGCGGCGACCCGGCGGTGCAGGCGATCGACGCGCGCGTCGTGCCCGCCACCGAGGCCGACTGGGAGACCGAGTATCTCGACGCGATCGTCTCGATCGCGGTGGTCGACGGCGTCGACGCGGCGATCGAACACATCAACCGCCATGGCTCGCACCATACGGACTCCATCGTGACCGCCGACGAAGCGGCCGCGCGGCGCTTCCTCGCCGAGATCGATTCCGCCATCGTGCTGCACAATGCCTCGACCCAGTTCGCCGACGGCGGCGAGTTCGGCATGGGCGCCGAGATCGGCATCTCGACCGGCCGGCTGCACGCGCGCGGGCCGGTCGGGGTCGAGCAGCTCACCACCTTCAAGTACGTCGTCCACGGCGCGGGGCAGGTCCGGCCCTGATCGCGCGCGCGGTCATCCACGCGGCGCTCGCCCCGCAGCCCGGACGGCGCATCGGGCTGCTCGGTGGCTCGTTCAACCCCGCCCATGACGGCCATCTTCATATCAGCAGCCTCGCGCTTTCGCGGCTCCGCCTCGACGAGGTGTGGTGGCTGGTCTCGCCGCAGAATCCGCTGAAGCCCGAGGACGGCATGGCGCCGTTCGCCAGGCGCCTCGCCGACGCTAAGAAGCGCGCCGAAGGCGAGGCGCGCATTCGGGTCACCGACCTCGAAGCGCGGCTCGGCACGCGCTTCACCGTCGACACGCTCGAGGCGCTGGTCGCTTCCTGTCCCTGCGTCCGGTTCGTCTGGCTGATGGGCGCCGACAATTTGGCGCAAATCCCGCGCTGGCGCCGCTGGACGCGCATCTTCGAGCTTGTTCCCGTTGCGGTTTTCGGCCGGGCTCCATATTCTTTAAGGGCGCTCGCCGGCAAGGCGGCCGCGCGCTATGCCCGCCAGCGGCGGCGCCAGCGCGACGCGGCCAATCTGGCCGAAGCGACGCCGCCCGCCTGGGTGTTCGTGCTGGCGCAGCTCCACCCCGCCTCGGGGACGGCGCTGCGCGCATCGCGCAGGTCCCGCGCCCGGGTCCGGCGGTGAAACGAAGGAGGTGCAGATCGTAGACCGACCATCGCGCGCGACCACGCCGGAGCAGGTGCTCGCGCTCGTAACCAGCGTGCTCGATGACGGACAGGCGGAAGACGTCGTCGTCCTCCCCCTCGCCGGCAAATCCTCCCTCGGCGACTACATGGTCATCGCATCCGGCCAGTCGAACCGTCAGGTCGCCGCCCTTGCCGACCAGCTCGTCAAGCGCCTCAAGGAAAACGGCATCAAGGGCGTCCGCCCGGAAGGGTTGCGCCAGCGCGACTGGGTGCTGATCGACGCCGGCGACGTGATCGTCCACCTGTTCCGGCCCGAGGTGCGCGCCTTCTACAATCTCGAGAAGATGTGGGGCGCCGAGCTGGGGGAGCCCGACCGCTCCGCCACGACGGCGTACTGACGCGCGCCCGTTGCCGTCATTGCGAGCGTAGCGAAGCAATCCAGGGCGACGTCTGCTGCCGCTGGATTGCTTCGTCGCTGCGCGACTCGCAATGACGAGAAAAAGTCGGGATCGCCGGGGTCGGTTGGAGAGCTCGGCTCCTACCGCTTCTTCGCCTTCACCATCGGGCCGGTCGGCTTGCCGGCGGCGAACGAGGCCCACTCCGCCTTCGCCTTGACCACGCGGTTGCGCAGAACGCCGATCTTGTCGGTGTCGAGCTCCACCACGTCGCCGGCGCGGATCTGCTTCTCGCCCGAGTACGTGCCGAGGGAGATCACGTCGCCCGCCTCGAGCGGCGCGTAGTCCGAGCAGTAGGCCAGCACCTCGTACGGGTCGAAGATCATGTCCTTGGTGTTGCCCTTGCGCGTGACCTTGCCGTTGATCCGCACCTCCTGCTTCAGGTTGCGCGGGTCGGGCAGTTCCTTCGCCGTCACGATCCACGGTCCCATCGGGCAGAACGTCGCGAAGTTCTTCGCGTAGGAATAAGGCTGGCCCATCTTCAGCCGCTCGCGCTGGCGGTCGCGCGCCGAGACGTCGTTGCACAGCGTCCAGCCGAACACGTAGCCGGGCGCGTCGGCGACCCGCACGTGGCGGCAGTCGCGCGCGACGACCAGCCCCAGCTCGTGCTCCTCGTCCACCTTCTGCGGGAAGGGCGGCAGCTCGATCTCGCCGTCATGACCGACCATCGTTGACGGGTATTTCTCGAACACGATCGGCTCGTTGTAGAAATCGAGGTTCGTCTCGTCGATATGCGCCTGGTAGTTGAGCGCCAGAGCCAGAATCTTGGGCGGGCTCAGGATCGGCGGCAGGTAGCTGGGCGCCTCGACCAGATAGGTCTTGAGACGTCCCTCCTTGCGGAGCTGGGCGAGGCATTCCTCGACAATGGCGTCGATGTCGACACCCGAGCGGATGATGGCCAGCACCGACTCGCGCGCGGCGACCGCCGGATGCGTCACCGCCAGCGCGCGTGTCAGATCGACGATGCCCTCGGACGCGACCGTGCCGACATGCGCCCCGTTCGGGACGGCGAAGGTAAGCAGCTTCATGAAATCGTTCCTCCCCATTGGCCTGCGCCGTTCGGGCGCCCGGGCCGCTCAACACAATATTAACCATTCCTACCGAATCTGAGGCGGCCATGCCATCGCGCAAGCTCGTCTGCCTCGTCATTGCCTCGATCCTGGCGATTGCCGGGCTGATCGTGGCGTGCGAGTTCGCCTTCGCCGCCCTGTTCGAGGGGGACGAGGCCCTGCAAGCGCAGCGCTGGGTGGCGGTGGCGGTGGCGAGCTGCGCGGCGGGGTTCGGGCTGGTCGTCGCCTGGCAGACGAGCCGGCGCCTCGCCGCCCGCAACGCCCATGTCGAGAAAGCCCTGTCCGAAAGCGAGAGCCGCTTCCGCGACCTCGTCGACCTGCTGCCCGAGGTGGTGTTCGAGACCGACGCCCAGGGCCGGCTGATCTATCTCAACCGCCAGGCGCGCGCGCTCACCGGCTATGGCGACGACGAGCTGGCGCGCGGCCTGACCGCGCTCGACATGATCGTGCCGGAGGACCGCCCCCGCTGCATCGAGAACATCCGCGCGGTCTTTGCCGGAAAGGATCTCGGCCACACCGACTACGGCGGGCTGCGCAAGGACGGGTCGGCCTTCCCGGTGACGGTGCATTCAAGGCCGATCCTGCGCGACGGCCAGCCGGCGGGGCTGCGCGGCACCGTCCTCGACATCACCGAGCGCAAGCGGGTCGAGGACGCGCTGCGCCACGCCAAGCACGAGGCCGAGGTGGCGAGCCGCGCCAAATCCGAGTTCCTCGCCGCAGTCAGTCACGAGCTGCGCACGCCGCTCAACGCGATCATCGGCTTCTCCGAGATGATCCGCACCGGCACGCATGGGCCGATCGGCAATACGCGCTACTGGGAATATATCCGCGACATTCACGAATCCGGCCAGCATCTGCTGGCGCTGATCAACGACATTCTCGATTTGTCCAAGATCGAGGCGGGCAAGGACGAACTGATGCGCCAGCCTGTGAACGTGGCCCAAAACGCGGCCGCGGCGCTGAAGCTGGTGGCCCAGCGAGCGGCCACCGGCGGGATCGCCCTCGGCCTCGAGATCGAGGACGGGCTGCCGGCGGTCGACGCCGATCCGCGCAAGCTCAAGCAGATCTTCGTCAACCTGCTGACCAACGCGATCAAGTTCACCGCCACGGGCGGCGCGGTCACCCTGTCCGGCACGCGGACCGAGGATGGCGGGCTCGAGCTTGCGGTCACCGACACCGGCGTCGGCATCGCGCCCGAGGATATTCCGAAGGCGCTGTCGCAGTTCGGCCAGATCAAGAAGAACCCGGAGTTCGCCTATGAAGGCACCGGCCTCGGCCTACCGCTCGCCAAGGCGCTGGTCGAGCAGCATGGCGGGACGCTCGCCCTCGAAAGCACGGTCGGCGTCGGCACCGCCGTCCGCATCCGGTTCCCGCACGCCTGCCTGATCGACGCCCCGATGCTGGCCGCCGCCGCCGCGTCCCTGCGCCCCATCGCCGCGGCAGGGTGAGGGAAAGTTCGTTCCGGGCATCTGCGGTGTACGCGTGCGGCTCTGCGCCGGAAAGCGAGACACGGCGCGAGAAAGAGAGATGCCCGGAACAAGTCCGGGGCATGACGCTTCCTTAGGGAACACGCCCCCTCCCCCCTTGAGGGGGAGGGTTGGGGAGGGGGGTCCCCTCAGTTCCGCACCCAGCCGCCGTCGACGACGATGGTCTGGCCGGTGATGAAGGCGGACTCGTCCGACGTCAGGAAGGCGAGCGTGCCGACCAGGTCGTCCGGCTCCTCGCTGCGCTTGATCGCCTGAAGGTTCGCGACCATCGCGAAGCGGTCGGCCGGCTGGCCATCGGGCGAGAGCGTTCCCGGCGTGCGGGTCAGGCTTGGCGCAATGGCGTTGACGGTGATGCCGTGCGGGCCGAGCTCGGAGGCGAGCGCGCGGGTGAAGCCGATGACCCCGCCCTTCGACGCGATGTAGTGCACGAAATTCGTCACCGGCGTCGCGAACGTGTTCGACGCCATGTTGACGATGCGCCCCCACCCGCGCGCGCGCATGCCGGGCACGAACGCGTGCGCAGTGAGGAACATCGCGTCGAGGTTTATGGACAGCACGCGGCGCCAGTCGGCGAAATCCATCTCGGCGAAGGGCTTGTTCGGGAACACGCCCGCGTTGTTGACCAGGATGTCGCAGCGCCCGAAGGCCCGCCCGACCTCGGCGGCGAGGCGCGCGACGTCCTCGGGCTTCGACACGTCGCACGGCACGTGGAGCGCGCGGCGCCCCGCCGCCTCGACAAGTGCGACCGTCTCCTCCCCCGCGCCCAGGTCGGCGATGGCGACGTCCACCCCCTCCTCCGCCAGCCGCCTGGCATAGGCCTGGCCGAGCCCGCGCGCGCCGCCGGTGATGACCGCGACCTTGCCCTCGTGACCTTTCATCGTGTCCTCCCGTCGTTTGGCCGATCATGGCATGGGCGCCGGGCGTGCGCGACGGTGCTATAGTCCGCGCATGGACGACGCGCCCCGCACGACCCTTGCCTTGCCCGACGGGCTGGTGGCGGTGGTCAAGGAGGAATGCCCGACCTGCCGGCTGGTCGTGCCGGTGCTGGCGCGGCTCGCGGGCGCGAACCTCGCCATCTACACCCAGGACGACCCGGAGTTTCCGGCGGGGCTTGCCGGCGTCGCCGACGACACCGGCCTCGTGGCGTCGTGGCGCCTCGGCATCGAGATCGTGCCCACCCTGGTGCGCATCGAAAACGGCGCGGAGACCGGGCGCTGTATCGGCTGGAACCGCGACGAATGGCGCGCGCTGACCGGCGTGAACGACCTCGGCGCCGAGCTGCCGGAGAACCGGCCGGGGTGCGGCTCGCGCACGGTCGAGCACGGCATGGCGAACCGGCTCAAGGTCCGGTTCGGCGAAACCGGCCTTGGCGCGCGGCGCATCCCGGTGCCCGACGAGATCGAGCCGATCGAGTACTGCTACGAGCGCGGCTGGACGGACGGGCTGCCCGTCGTGCCGCCCACCGCCGAGCGCGTGCTCGAGATGCTCGAGGGCACGACGCGCGACCCGGCCGAGATCGTCGGTCTGATCCCGCCCAACCGCGTCGAATGCTCGATCGAGAAGATCGCGATCAACGCCGTCATGGCCGGCTGCCGCCCGTCCTATCTGCCGGTCGTGATCGCCGCCGTCGAGGCCGCGCTGATCCCCGAGTTCGGGCTGCATGGCGTCGTCGCCACCACCAACGCCGTCGCGCCGGTCGTGATGGTCTCCGGCCCGATCGCCGCCGCCATCGGCATGAACGCCAAAGGCAATGCGCTGGGCCAGGGCAACCGCGCCAACGCCACCATCGGCCGCGCGCTGCAGCTCGTCGTGCGCAATATCGGCGGCGGACGGCCCGGCGAGATCGACCGCGCCGTGTTCGGCAATCCCGGCAAATACACGTTCTGCTTCGCCGAGGATGTCGACCCGGCATGGGAGTCCTACCCGGCCGAGCGCGGCTTCGCACCCGACGCCTCGACCGTGACCCTGTTCACCGGCGACGGGGTGACGCCGATCGTCGACCACATCTCGCGCGCGGCCGCCGACCTCGCCAACTCCTATGCCGGGTGCCTGCGCGCGCTCTACCATCCGGGCCAGGTGAACGACGTCTCGGCCTTCCTGATCGTCGCGGGCGAGCACGCGACGGTGTTCCACGAGGCCGGCTGGTCGAAGGCGCGGCTCAAGGACGAGCTGCATGCGCGGCTCGACATCCCGCTTTCCGAAGTCGTGACCGGCCGCGCCGGCAAGGGGCCGATGAGCGACACCGACCTCGCCGCCGCCACGGTGCCGAAGTTCCGCACCGGCAGCCTCAACATCGCCCGCGCCGGCGGCTCGGCCGGCAAGTACACCGCCATCATCTCGGGCCTCGGCTCGATCACCATCAACCCGGTCATCAAGGAGATCGCGCGATGAGCGAGCCCGTCATCCTGCTCGATCCCACCGCGGAGGTCGCGCCCGTCATGCGCGAGCGCATCGCCCGCCCGGCCACGCTCGACGGCCTGACGGTCGCGCTGCTCGACATCGCCAAGCCGCGCGGCGACGAGTTCCTCGACCGCATCGCCGAGCTTCTCACCGCGCGCGGCCTCAAGGTCGAGCGCTTCCGGAAGCCGCGCTTCTCGGTGGTCGCGCCCGAAGACCTCCGCGCCGAGATCGGCACAAGCTGCCAGGCCGTCATCGAGGCGCTGGCCGATTGAGGCTCCTGCACGTCGTGCTGTATGCACGACCTGAAGGGGCTGGAGGAGCGCGGCGTGGTCGGCGTCGGCATCGCCACCACCGAGTTCGTCGAGGCGGCGGCCGCCCAGTCGCGCGCGCTGGGCTATGCCCCGGCGGTCGTGTTCGTCGCCCACCCGATCCAGGACCGCACCCCCGACGAGCTGCGGGCGCTCGCCGACGCGGCGTTTGCCGACATCGTTAAGGCGCTGACAAGCTCCGACCCGTCATAAAACGCGTTGGCGGCCATGATTTTGCCGCACCCGTACCCCATATGGGGAGCGAGAGCGCGGACCGAGGAATGTATGTCCCGTAGATCGAGAATGGCCGCCGTGCTGCGGCCGGCCGCCCTGGCCGCCACCCTGCTGGTCGGGGTTCCGGGCCTGGCGTGGGCGCAGGCGCCCGGTCCCGATACCAGCGAGTCCGACGCCGACGCGCTCCGCGAATACAACGCCTTCGCCGCCCGCCAGGCCGCCCGCGCCGGCGTCGCCATGCTCAAGTCCGGCTACACCCGGTACGCCGTCACCGAGCTGGAAAAAGCGGTCCGGCTGGCCCCCCAGGTCCAGAACTACCGAACTGTACTGGCCGTCGCCCGCAAGCGACTTGCGGCCGAGACGGCCGCCCGCCAGCGGCGCGCCGGCGCCCTCGGTTCCGGCGGCGAGGACGACAGCGGCATCCAGATTCCGGGCTTCGAGATGCCCGCCACCGTCGCGGGGCCGCAAGACGGCGCGCCGGGCGCCGGCAGCCTCACCGGCGACGCGACGGGCGACAGCGGCACGGACCCCGCCCTGGGCGGCGACACCGCCGGCGCGGCGACGGGACCCCCGGGCGGCACGGCCGGCCTCGGAATCGACGGGTCGTTGGTCGGTGCCGGACACTACAACGTACCGCTCGGCGTCGTGCCTGGGGTCGAGAAGCAGCCCGCGCTGACCGGCAGCGTCGCAAGCCCTTCCGCCGCGCCCATCGGCGCGGGCACGGAGACGGGGGACACGGCGAAGCCCGACGAGAAGGACAACCGGATCTTCAAGATCCTCGATGCCCCCGAGCCCGCACCCGATGCCAACGGCCCGACCGACAGCGCCGGCGCACCCGGCCGGTACGACCCGACAGATCCCAATGGCACGTCGCGCCGCTACGGGTCGCGCGACCGCGACTCGATGTCCAGCCCGTACAGCCCGATTGCGCCCGACAGCCCACCGCGCCGCTACGGGTCGCGCTATCCCGACGGCACGCCCGTCCCGGACGATTCCGCGGGCTATGGCCCGTCGGGCACGGACGGCGGTCCCGCCGCATACGGCGCGCCCAATTCCTACAGGCCCAACTCGAGCGGGAACGGCTTCAACTACCCCTCCGACCGCTGATCCGCCCGCCGGGCCCTCCCGCCGCGCCCGCATTCCCTTGCTGCCCCAGATGCGGCAATATGGCCCGTCACTGGGTGGGATTTCATGACCGACGGGCCCGATCGCGCCCCGGCCGATAAGGCGAGCTGGGGCGAGCTGTTTCGCGGCGAGAACGCGACCTTTACCGCGCTGGTCATGCTCGGCGTGGTGCTGTTCTCGCTGCAGATCCTGATCATCGTCACGATCATGCCGACCGTGGTCGCCGAGATCGGCGGCGCGGCCTACTACGTGTGGGCCTCGATGCTGTTCCAGGTCGGCACGATCACCGGCGCGGCGAGCGTCGGGCCGGTGTGGCGCGCGGTGGGCGCGCGGCAATCCTTCATGCTGGCCTCGCTGGTCTACGCGATCGGCACGCTGGGCTGCGCGATGGCGCCGGACATGCTGACGCTCGACATCGCGCGGACCGTCCAGGGCCTCGGCGCCGGGCTGATCATGGGCGGCACGATGGGGCTGGTCAGCCGGCTGTTCCAGCCGAACCAGCGCACCCGCGTCCTCGCCCTCTACCAGGGTACATGGACGATCTGCTCGCTGGTCGGGCCGTTCTTCGGCGGCGCCTTCGCCGAGATCGGCTGGTGGCGCGGCTCGTTCTGGTCGACCCTGCCGCTGGTGCTGATCTTCGGCGCGGTCGCCTGGGCGAAGGTACCGGCGAACCTCACCCACGGGCGCGGCGGCGACGACCGCGCGACCCTGCCCGGCCTCCGCCTCGCCTTGCTGGCCGGCGGCGTGCTGGGCGTCGCCGAGGCCGGGCAGCTCCACGAGATGGTGCTGCGCGCGGCGCTGCTGATCGCCTCGCTCGTCGCCATCTGGGGGGCGTTCCGCGTCGATGCGACGGCGGAGCACCGGCTGTTCCCGTCGCATCCGCTGTCGGTGACGCGCGCCGTCGGGCTCGGCTACTGGATCCTGATCATCGTCGGCGGGGTCCAGGCGGCGATCACCATCTTCCTGCCGCTGACCCTGCAGATCGTGCACGACGTGACGCCGCTGCTGGTCGGCGTGACCAACCTGGTGATCTCCACCGCCTGGACGATCTCGACCTTCTGGGTCGCCGGCTGGTCCGGCGGGCGCGAGCGCTTCGCCCTGCAGTCGGGGCCGGTGTTCATCCTGATTGCCGTGGCGATGCTGGCGACGACGGCGCACGGCGCCACGCTGGCCGTTCTGTTCGCCGCCGCCTTCGTGTTCGGCTGGGGCATCGGCATCCACAACGTGCATCTCGGCGCCCGGGTCATGGGTGCGGCGCAGCGCGGCGAGGAGGCGGTGACCGCATCGTCGCTGTCGATGGTGCGCTCACTGGGTGGCGCGGTCGGCACCGCCATGGCCGGGATGGTCGCGAACGTCGCCGGGCTCGGCGCGCATATCGACACCGAGACGGTGACAAGCGCGATCGACGCGGTCTACCTGTTCGCCCTGGTGCCGGTGGCGTTCTCGGTGCTGTTCATCGTGCGCCTGACGCGCCTCGTGGTGCCGCGCACCGCGCCGGCGGTCGTGCCGGGCGAGTAGCGGCGATCTCGTATAAGGATATCGACCTTGTTCGAGTTGCCGTGCGACCACCTCGCCCTTCGACAAGCTCAGGGTGAGGTCGGAACAAAAATCCTCATCCTGAGCCTGTCGAAGGATAAGGGCTTCAATCCCGGCGGCGGCTCGCCCTAATTCAGCACTTCGAGGAGGCGCTTGGCGTCGCTCGCCTCGCGGAACGTGGTCGAAAGCTTCAGGGCCTGCTCGACGCTCGCGCGCGCAGCCTTCTTGTCGCCCCGGGCGCGCTGAACCATCGCCAGGTGATAGAGGATCGTGGGGTTCTTCGGCGCCGCCTGGCGCGCGGCATTCAGGATCGCGAATGCCTGGTCGTTGTCGCCGCTGAGATGGAGCAGCCAGGCGTGCGTGTCGCCCACGTTGGGGCTGCGCGGGACAAGCTTCGCGGCCTTGGCGGCGAGCGCCAGCCCCTCCTTCACGTCGCCGCGCCCGCCCAGGATCAGCGCCAGGTTGTTGAGGGTCGACACGTCGTCCGGGCGCTTCGCCAGAACGCGGCGATAGAGAAGCTCCGCGCGCTCGGCATAGCCCGAGCTGTCGTACAGCACCGCAAGCCGCGACGCTTCGTCCGTGTTGTAGGGATCTGCGTTCACCACCCGCGTCTGTGTCTCGATCGCGCCGTCGATATTGCCGAGGCGCCGGTCGGCGGCCACCAGCGCCCTCATCAGCGGCAGGTAGTCCGGCGCGAGAAGCAGGCCCTTGGAAAGCGTCCGCGCCGCGAGCTTGTAGTTGCGCTTGTAACCGTACAGGAGCCCGAGCCGAAGATAGCCGCGCTCGTACTCCGAGAACCGCTCGGTCATCGCCGTGAAGATATGTTCGGCGTCATCGATCCGACCCGTGACCTGGTACGCGTTGCCCAGGGCTTCGAAGACGTCGGGCCCCGCCTTCGGCGATATCGAGATCGCGCGATAGACCTCGATCGCCTTCTCCGGTTCGCCCTTCTGCATCAGCATGTCGCCCAGCAGCTTGCGCGGCCGGATCGCGTCCGGATCGAGGCGCGACGCCGTCTTCAAATCCTCGATCGCCGCACCGAAATTCTTGAACCCGGCTTCGAGCTGGGCCAAGGCAATGTGGGCGACGGGCGACTCGGGCTGGCGCTTCGCGGCATCGACGAACGCCTGCCGCGCCTTGTCCGCGTCACCGATGATGGTATAGGCGGTGCCGAGCGCGAGGTTCGTGCGGTCGCTGTTCGGCTCGAGTTCGCGCAGCCGGTCGAACCGGGCCTGCGCTTCCTCATCGCGCCCGAGTGCGAGATAGGTGGTGCCCAGCACCATGTGGCCCAGCCCGTCCTTCGACGACAGCGGCAGGACCGCGCCGAGCGTGCGCAGCGCCTTGTCGTACTCGTGCTTGCGGTTGAGAAGCTGGGCGAGATTGACCTTCACGTCGACATACTCGTCGGCGAGCCCGGCGATGCCCTTTTCGTACTCCTCGATCGCGCGGTCGATGTCGCCTTCTTCCTCGAAAATGACCCCGAGCCGCTGGTGCGCGCGGTTCGCCTTGGGCCACATGACGGTCGCCACCAGGTAGGCGTGCTTCGCGGCATCGCGGCGGCCCTGGGTCATCAGGATGTCGCCGATCCTTGTGTGGACGGTCCACAAGGTGGGCGCCTTGCGGACCGCGCGGCGCAGCGGCACCAGCGCCGCGTCGAGCTGGCCGTCGAGGGCGAGGGCCGAACCGTAGAGCTCCATCGCGTCGAAACTGTCCGGATGGACCTTCAGGTAGTCTTCGACGAGCTTGATGGCCCCCTTGTAATTGTGCGCCCGGATCGCGTCCTGGACGATCGCGAGCGGCGACTTCGGCGCGACGTTCACTTCGAGCCCGAGCGGCAGCGATTCCGAGCCGTCTCCCGGCACGGTCTGGATCGGCGCCGCGTGCGCCCCGCCCGCAACCGCGAGTGCGACGAGAAGTCCGACGGCAGCACGACCGATCGCCTTGCCCCTCACCCTGTCCCTCTCCCCATGGGAGAGGGAACCGCGCGATGCCCGTTCCGCGTCGCTGGGACATTCCGTGTGCTCGACAAACGTCAAGGACGACAACGCGGCGTCCCCTCTCCCCGCGGGAGAGGGACAGGGTGAGGGGACCGCATCGACCATCGTGTCGAATATCCATTCGGATCCGCAGCTTCGATGATCCAACGTCCTTATCCCTGCACCATGGCGCGGATCTCCCGGCAGGCGACGGTGAGCATGGCGAGGTCCGCGCCGCCCGCCGAGCGCAGCTCGCGCAGGAGATCGACCACGCGGGCCGCCTCGTGATCCTGCCTCGCCTCCCAGCGCGCGACCGCGGCGCCGGCGTCGCGCACGCCGTTCGCGGTCGCGATCACCTGGGTCGCCAGGGTGCATTGCTGGACGTAGAGGTCGTCCACCACCGAAGCGAGGGCGAGCTTCTGCCATTCGCTCTCCGCGGTGACCCCCTCGGCAGCGCGGCGCAGCCAGGTGAAGCCGAACCGGTCGCCCAGCGTGAAGTAGAGCCGCGCCACCTCGTCGGTCGTGCGCTTCGCCGCGGCGGCGATGCGCACGATGTCGGGCGCCGCGGCGTAGGCGCCGAGCGCCGCGACCTTGCCGGCCAGCGCGGCGGGTGCGCCGGCCTCCTCGTAGCGCCGCGCCCGCTCGGCGATCTGCGCCGCCAGCTCGTCATTGACCAGAGCCCGCGCCCCCTCGACCAGCCCCGCGACGCCGCCCTGGAAGCGCGCGATGACCTCGGGGATCGGCTTGTCGGCAAGGCCCTGGCGCAGGAACCAGTGCGTCGCCCGGCGCAGCAGCGCCATGATCTCGAGGTTCATCGCGACCTGCGCGGCAGCCGGCGCCTTGTTGTCCTGGGCCTCGATCTCGGCCCACAGCGCGCGCACCCCGAACACCTGGCGCGCCATCAGGTAGGCGCGCGCGATCCGGTCGGCCGGCTGGCCGGTCTGGTAGGCGGTTTCGTTGACGAAGCTCGGCCCCATCCGGTTGACCAGGCTGTTGGTCAAATAGGTCGCGCTGATCTCGCGCCGGAGGCGATGCTTCGCGATCAGCTTGCCGTAGGCCTTGCGCAGCGGCGCCGGGAAGTAGAGCCCGATATCGTGGGTGAGGAACGGATCGTCCGGCACGTCGCCGTGGATCAGCGCGTCGTAGAGCGCCATCTTGCCGTAGGCGAGCAGCACGGCGAGCTCGGGCCGGACAAGGCCGAGCCCCTTCTGGCGGCGCTCGGCGATCGTGTCGTCGTCAGGCAGGTACTCGACTGCGCGGTCGAGCCGGCCGGAACGCTCCAGCGCGCGGACGAAGCGCGCATGCTCGTCGAGCAAAACCGCGCCCTGCGTCTCGATATGGGTGAGCGTCATCGCCTGGCGGTAATTGTCGAGCAGCACCAGAGCGGCGACCTCGTCGGTCATGGCCGCGAGCATCCTGTCGCGCCTTTTGCGGGTTAAGCCCGCCTCCTCCATCGCCGCGCGCGTCAGGATCTTGATGTTGACCTCGTGGTCCGACGTGTCGACGCCGGCCGAGTTGTCGATGAAGTCGGTGTTGATGCGCCCGCCCGCCAGCGCGTACTCGATGCGGCCGAGCTGGGTGACGCCGAGATTGGCCCCCTCGCCCACCACCCGCGCGCGCAGCTCGCGCCCGTCGACGCGCAGCGCGTCGTTGGCGCGATCGCCCGCCTCGCCATGCGACTCGTTGTGCGACTTGACGAACGTCCCGATGCCGCCGAACCACAGCAGGTCGACCTGGGCCTTCAGCATCGCGCGCACCAGCTCGGCCGGCGTCACGCTGTCGCCCGCGCCCAGCCCGAAGGCGCGGCGCATCGGCTCGGTCACCTTGATCTGCTTGGCGCGCCGATCGAACACGCCGCCGCCCTTCGAGATCAGCTTGGCGTCATAGTCCGACCAGGACGAGCGCGCGAGCCCGAACAGCCGCTTGCGCTCGGCGAAGCTCGCCTTCGGATCGGGGTCGGGATCGACGAAGATGTGCAGGTGGTTGAACGCGCCGACCAGCCTGATGTGCGGCGACAGCAGCATGCCGTTGCCGAACACGTCTCCCGACATGTCGCCGACGCCGACCACGGTGAAGTCCTGGGCCTGGATGTCGGTGCCCAGTTCGCGGAAGTGCCGCTTCACCGACTCCCACGCGCCGCGCGCGGTGATGCCCATCTTCTTGTGGTCCCACCCGGCCGACCCGCCGGAGGCGAACGCGTCGTCCAGCCAGAATCCGTACTCGGCGGCGATCCCGTTGGCGATGTCGGAGAAGGTCGCCGTGCCCTTGTCGGCCGCGACCACGAGATAGGGGTCGTCGCCGTCGAGCCGCACGACGCTCGCGGGCGGCGCCACCTTGCCGCGCACCAGATTGTCGGTGATGTCGAGGAGCCCCTGCATGAAGGTGCGGTAGCAGGCGATCCCCTCCGCCATCAGCGCGTCGCGCCCGCCCTCGGCCGGCGGACGCTTGACCACGAACCCGCCCTTCGCGCCGACCGGCACGATCACGGCGTTCTTGGTCATCTGCGCCTTCATCAGCCCGAGGATCTCGGTACGGAAATCCTCGCGCCGGTCCGACCAGCGGATGCCGCCGCGCGCCACCTTGCCGCCGCGCAGATGGATCGCCTCGACGCGCGGCGAATAGACCAGCACCTCGACCAGCGGGCGCGGCAGCGGCAGGTCGTCGAGCCTGCGGCTGTCCAGCTTGAACGAGACATAGGGCTTCGGCGCGCCGTCGGCCGCGGGCTGGTAGTAGTTGGTGCGCAAGGTGGAGTCGCAGAGATTGAGGAAGCGGCGCAGGATGCGGTCCTCGTCTGGGTTCTCCACCGCGTCCAGCGCTTCCAGCACGTCGGCGTGAAGCCGCTTCGCCCGCGCCTCGGCGCCCTTGCGCGCGGCCGGGTCCAACCGCACCTCGAACAGATCGACGATCAGCGCCGCGACGCGCGCGTTGGCCGCCAAGGTCTCCGCCATGTAGTCCTGGCTGAACGGAATCCCCGTCTGGCGCAGGTAGCGCGACCACGCGCGCAAGATCACCACCTGCCGCCAGGTCAGCGCCGCGTCGAGGACCAGCCGGTTGAGCCCGTCGCTCTCCACCTCGCCCGACCAGACGCGCGCGAACGCGTCCTCGAACGGCGCGCGCAGCCCGTCGAGCTCCACCGGCCGGCCCGAGCGCGTGGCGAGCCCGAAATCGTGGATCCAGAAGCTCGCCTCGGTGTGGCCCGGCGCCACCTCGTGCGGCACCTCGTCGATCACCCTGAACCCCATGTTCTCGAGCATGGGCAGCACGTCGCTGAGCGGCACCGGCCCCTGGTGCGTGTAGATCTTGAAGCGCAGCCCGTTCGTCGCCATCCCGTCGGTGCGGTAGAGGTTCATGTGCAGCCGGCCGGTCTCCAGCGCCGCCTCGAGCTTGGCGATGTCGGCCACCGCCGCTGCCGCCTCGAACTGGTCGCGATAGCCGGGCGGGAAGGCGAGGCGGTAGTTGCGGAAATGGGCGAGCCCGCCCTCCTCGCCATGGACTTCGGCCAAAGCGAGGTTGAGCTCGTCCGACCAGTTGCGCGCCGCCTCGGCGAGCCGCGCCTCGATCTCGCTTGCGGGCGCGGGCTTCGCTGCGCGCGGTAGGGTGACCACCAGATGAATGCGCGCCAGCGCCGACGCCGAGAGCTGGACCGCGAACGAATCCGTCTTGCCGCCGACCCCCTCCTCGACGATCTGCTGCATGCGCTCGCGCAGGAGCGTGTCGTAGCGGTCGCGCGGCACGTAGATCAGGCACGAGACATAGCGTCCGAACGGGTCGCGGTGCACGAACAGGGCGACGTGCGGCCGCTCCTCCAGCCGCAGCACGCCCATCGCGGTGGCCAGCAGGTCGTCCTCCGACATGCGGAACAGCTCGTCGCGCGGCAGCGTCTCGAGGATGTTCAGCAGCGCCTTGCCGTCATGGCCGGCGGGCGGCAGGCCCGACCGCATGACGATGTCGCGCACCTTGCGGCGCAGCAGCGGGATGTCGCGCGGCGCGCGGTTGTAGGCGACCGAGGTGAACAGCCCGACGAACAGCCGGTCGCCGATCACCTTGCCGTGCTTGTCGAACCGCTTCACCCCGATGGTGTCGAGCTGCACCGCGCGGTGCACGGTCGAGCGCCGGTTCGCCTTGTTCACCATCAGGAGCTGCGGCTTGCTCAGGAAGTCGGCGATCTCGGGCGGCACCTCGACCGACTTGCCGGAGCCTTCGAGCAGCACCGCCGTCTCCGCCCGCAATATGCCGCGGGCCGAGCCGGCCACGGGATGGATGATCGTGCGACCGTGCGACCGCTCGATATCGCTCTCGCGATAGCCGAGAAAGGTGAAATGGTTGGAATCGATCCAGCGCAGGAACTCGCGCGCCTCGTCGATCTCGGCGGCGGCAAGCGGCGGCGGCGCGGTGTCGAGCTCGGCGATCACCTCTGCCGCGCGGACGCGCATCTCGGGCCAGTCCTCGACCGCGGCGCGCACGTCGGCCAGCACGCGCTCGATCTGCTGGCGCACGTCGCGCCCGCGCCCCGCCGGGTCGATCGCGCGGATCTCGATATGCATGGCGGATTCGCGCGTCGCGTTCTCGGGCGCCTCGTCGCGGGGATAGATCTCGGCGATGCGCCCCTTGCGGTCGCGCCGGACGGCGATCACCGGGTGGATCACCAGGCGCGGCGCCAGCTCCATCGCCTTCAGCGCCTCGCTGACCGAATCCACCAGGAACGGCATGTCGTCGTTGGCGATCTCGATCACCGTCGCGGGCGTTGACCAGCCGTCGCGCTTGGCCTCGGGATTGATCAGCCGCACCGCGGCGCGGCCGGGCTTGCGCGCCTCCACGAATCCGAGCAGCGACAGGGCCGCGCCCAGAAGGTCGTCGGGCGAAGTGGCGTCGAGATGCTCGGTGGGCGCATGCCGGTAGAGCAGCCGGACGAACGCCCCGGCCCGGCGTCCGCGCGCCCCGCCAAGCTGGCGCACCACCCGGCGCGCGATGCGCTCGACCGCGGCCGGTCCGGCCTTCCTGGTTTTCGGCGCCTTCGGCATCGCCCGTCCCTTCCCCACGCCCCCGCACGGCAGCTTGCGGCCAATCTATGGCCAAACCGGTAAAGTTTCACCCCCGGCCCGATCCGCCCCGCGACGGCCCGCTGCCCGGGTGTAAGCTCCCCGAAACGTTTGGGGAGCGCGCCATGACCGACCGCATGCTGCCGACCGACCGCCTCGCCTACGATCCCATCGAGGGCCGCGCGCGGCTCGCTTTGCCGGACGGCGCGCGCCTCGCCTGCTGGGTGATCGTCAACGTCGAGGAATGGGACGCGACGCAGAAGATGCCGCGCACCGTGCTGCCGCCGCCCGCCGGCGGCGAGCCGGTCCCCGACATCCCCAACTGGGCGTGGCACGAATACGGCAACCGGGTCGGGTTCTGGCGCCTCGCCCGCATCCTCGACGAGTTCGGCGTCACCGCCTCGCTCGCCATCAACGGCGCGGCCATCGCCGCCTATCCGCCGATCGTCGAGGCCGCGAAATCGCGCGGGTGGGAGTTCATGGGCCACGGCTTCACCCAGCGCAACATGCAGCGTGTGGAGGACGAGCGCGCCGACATACGCCGCACCGCCGAGGCGGTCGAACGCGCCACCGGGCGCCGCCCGCGCGGCTGGCTCGGGCCGGGCCTCACCGAGACCTGGGAGACGCCCGACCTGCTGGTCGAGGAAGGGTACGACTATGTCTGCGACTGGGTGCTCGACGAGCAGCCGGTGCGGCTCGCGACACGCTCAGGCCCGATCGTCTCGATCCCCTACACGCAGGAGATCAACGACGTCGCCATGATGGCGGTGCAGCACCACACGGCCGCCGAGTACCAGCGCCGCGCCATCGACCAGTTCGACCAGCTCTACGCCGATGCCGGCACCGACGGCTCGGCGCGCGTCATGGCGCTGGTCGTCCACCCCTACCTCATGGGCGTTGCCCACCGCGCGCGACACTTCCGCGCCGCCCTCGCCCACATCGCCCGCCACGCCGGCGTCCTGTTCTGGACCGGCGAGCAGATCTGCGAGTGGTATGTGGGGGAACGGCCGTAGAACTCCCGCACAAACAGCTTGTCATGCCCGGCCTTGGTCCCCGCACGCCATGCCCGAAAAAGATCGTCATGCCCGGACCTTCCCCCCAACCGTCATGCCCGGACCTTCCCCCCAACCGTCATGCCCGGACTTGTTCCGGGCATCTCACGCCATCGCGGCCGCACTGGCGGACGACGGGCCTTCGTTGGCCAGATCGCCATCGCCTCGGAACGCCCCCTCACCGCAGATGCCCGGAACAAGTCCGGGCATGACGTGGGGGGAAGAGCACGCGCTCCGTCGGACGACTTCCGGGCGTGATGCAGGGATCCGGGCGTGACGCGGGGTCTGCGCATCACATGGGAGGAGTCGTTGGCCGCCCTCACACGAGCGTCTCGTACAAATCCTCCCAGTCCGGGTTTCGCTCTTCGACGACGTTCACCTTCCAGGCGCGCGGCCAGGCCTTCATGGTCTTCTCGCGCTGGATCGCCTCAACGATGCCGTCGAACCGCTCGAAATAGACCAGCCGCTTCAGCCGGTACCGCTTGGTGAACCCGTCGACGACGCCCTCTCGATGCTGCCAGACGCGCTTCGCTAGGTCGCTCGTCACGCCGACATAGAGCGTGCCGTCGCGCCGGTTGGTCACGATGTAGACCCAGCCACCACGCATTCCGGAACTATCCATCGGACTTCCAGCCGACGACAAGCCGGCACCGCCGGAACTGTGATCAAATCGTCATGCCAACAAGAAGTAACGTCATGCCCGGACTTGTTCCGGGCATCTGCGGTGTTGCGACAGCCTGAGGCGCCGGACCGCCCCTCAACGTCAGTCCACCCCCAACCGTCATGCCCGGACCTTCCCCCCAACCGTCATGCCCGGACTTGTTCCGGGCATCTCACGCCATTGCCGTGGCACTGGCGGTTGCCGGCACCTCGACCAATTCATTGACGCCTCGGAATGCCCCCTCACCGCAGATGCCCGGAACAAGTCCGGGCATGACGTGGGGGGAAGAGCACGCGCTCCGTCGGACTTCCGGGCATGACGTGCGGGTGCGGGCGTGACGGGGGTGGGGGGAAGAGGGCACGGGCCTCGATGGGTCCGGGCATGACTGGAGAAGTAAAGCGGGAAATCTTGACATTATGTATAAATTCCTGTATACGGTGCCGCGTCCTATCTCCATCTGTGAGGCCGTCATGCACCAGTTCACCTCGTGCCACGGGCCGGCCGCGAGCGGCACGTGCGCGCCCGTTGCCGAACCCTTCGCCGCGGCGTGCCCGGACATCGGACGCGGTCCGATCCCTGACGCCACCGTCGATCCTGGCCCTGCCCCTCCCCTGATCGCCCCCCTGATCGTCCCGAAGCCGCGCCGGGTGACGCGGGTGGACTGGGCGCGCATCGTGCAGATGGTCGGCGCCGGCCGGCCGGTCGCCGAGGTCGCGCGCGAGGCGGGCTGCTCGCCCCAGCATGTCCGCCGGATCGTGCGCCGCGCCCGGCGGCCCTCGGCGGCGGACAGTGCCGTGCTGGTCGTCGACATGAACGTGCGCCTCTCGGCCCTCCGCCTGGAGATCGTCGAGGGGCTCGCCCGCGCCGTCGCCGCCGATGACCCGCGCGTCATGCTGTGGCTTGCCGAGCGGCTGGGCGTGGGCGCCGACCGGGCGGCGCGCGCCGGGCGCGCCGTGGAGGATACGTGGATCGGACCGCGGCGCTGATCGGGCGCGCGAGGGATTTTCGGGCGCGCGCGGCGACATCCCTTTGACGTCAACATCTTGCGCGGCGCGGGCCGGGTTCCGCGAGGGTCCTTCAGGTTCGTTGAGGTTCGTTCGGGTTCCTTGAGGTTCGCGCAATGCGTCTTCGGGCGACCTTCCCGCGACAGGCGTGCGACCTTCGGCTAAGCTCGCGCGACAAGACAATGGGGAGGACCGATGATCGCGCGCATCGTCGAAAGTTCGGCCGAGCTGTGGCGCTACGAGCTGCCCGTGCCGATCGGCGGGTCGGGCCAGACCGTGGTCGACATCATCGTCGTCACCATGCGCGACGCCGACGGCCATGACGGCATGGGCTACTCCTACGTGATGGGCGGCGGCGGCGAGCCGGTCGCGATGCTCGCGCGCACGATGCTGGCGCGGTTCGTCACCGGCCAGCCGCCGCTCGCGCCGCAGGCCTTGTGGCGGCGCATCGCGGGCTCGCTCAACCGGCTCGGCCGCGGTGCGGGCTATGTCGCGCTGTGCGCCATCGACATCTGCGCCTGGGACCTGCACGCCCGCGCGCGCGACGTGCCGCTCGGCATCGCGATGGGCGGCGCGGCGCGCACCATGCCGGTCTACGGCTCGGGCGGGCTGTGGCCGTTCATGGCGCCGGACGAGGCCGTCGCGCGCGTGCACGAATACATCGCGCGCGGCATACGCGGCGTGAAGATCCGCGTCGCCGGCATCGACGCCGACCTCGCGCGCATGGAGGCGGTGTACGACATGCTTCCCGACGGGGTGCACCTAATGGCCGACGCGAATGAGCGCTGCGACCTCTTGCGCGCGCGCTGGCTGGCCGCTGCCTGCGCCGAGCACGAGATGCTGTGGCTGGAGGAGCCGCTGCCCGCCTACGACTATGCGGGGTTCGCGCAGCTCGCCGCGACCTCGCCCGTCGCCATCGCCACCGGCGAGCATCTGCAGGGCTGCGTCGAGTTCGCGCCCCTGTTCGAGGGCAAGGGCTGCGCGCTCGCCCAGCCCGACCCGGCGATGATGGGCGGCATCACGGAATGTCTGCGGCTCGCCACCATCGCCGAACATCTCGGCGTGGTCGTCGCGCCGCACTTCAACCCGGCCTTGTTCATCCATGTCGCCGCCGCCGCGCCGGCGATGCAGTGGCTGGAGGACTTCCCGGTGCTCGAGCCGCTGTTCGACGACCCGCCGACCTGGGATGCGAAGGGCGACTTCGCGCTGCCCGAGGGGCCGGGCCATTCCATCCGCTTCAAGCCGGACGCGCGCGAGCGGCTGCGCGTGCACGACTGATGCTGCCGATCGACCTTGTCTATGCGAGCCGCGACCGCGCGCCCGACGCCATCGCCGTCGACGCGCCGGAGGGCGAGATCGGCTACGCCACGCTGTGCGCGCGGGTCGATGCGATCGCGACCGCGCTGCAAGCGATCGATCCGCAGCCCGGCTCGCGCGTCGGGGTGTGCGGCTACAACACCGTCGAACACCTGCTCGCGATCCTCGCCGTCATGGCCGCCGGCAAGGTCTGGGTGCCGCTCAACCCGCGCGAGGTGAAAACCGAGCTCGACGCCAAGCTCGCGGCGACGTGCCCGTCCATCGTCGTCGCCGACGCCGACTGCCTCGACAAGTTCACGCCCGGCGCGGCGCGCCTCGTGGTCGGCGCGGGCGGCGGCAGCGCGTCCGGCACGCTGGCGGCGCTCGAAGCGGCGCATGCCGGCCAGCATCCCGCGCGCCCGGCGCTTTCGCCGGAAGACCCGCAGGCGATCAAGTTCACCGGCGGCACGACCAACCGGCCGAAGGGCGTGCTGCAGCCCTACCGCTCGTGGCTGTGCGGCGCCGAATGCATGGTGCGCGCGCTCGGGCTCGACGCGACCGACCGCGTACTGCTCTCGGCGCCGATGACGCACGGCACGTCGTGCTACATCACGCCGACGCTCTCGGTCGGCGGCACGCTGGTCATAACCGCCGCGCGCCCGCGCCCGGCCGACGTGCTCGACGCGTTCGCGACCAGGGGCGTGACGACCGTATTCCTGCCGCCCACCATGATCTACATGATGATGGCCGAGCCCGGCGCGGCCGACCGGAGCTATCCGCGCCTCAAGCGGCTGATCTACGGCGCGGCGCCGATGCCGCCCGGCAAGATCCGCGAGGCGCAGCGCATGTTCGGCCCGGTGCTCGCCACCAACTACGGCCAGACCGAGGCGCCGCAGGTCATCACCTACATGGCGCCCGAGGATTTCCTGGACGCGCGCAATCTCGGCTCGGTCGGCAAGCCGACGCCGCTGGTCAGGCTCGCCATCATGGATTCCGAGCGCCGCATCCTCGGCCCGGGGGCGGAGGGCGAGATCGTGGTCGGCGGCGACCTCGTCATGTCGGGCTATCTCGACATGCCCGGCCAGACCGCCGAGACCGTCATCGACGGCTGGCTGCACACCGGCGACGGCGGGCTTATCGACGAACGCGGCTTCGTGTTCCTGAAGGACCGCATCAAGGACATGATCATCACCGGCGGGTTCAACGTCTATCCCGCCGACGTCGAGGCGGCACTGGTGCGCCATCCCGCCGTGCACGACTGCGCGGTGTTCGGCCTGCCCGACGAGAAATGGGGCGAGGCGGTGACGGCGGCGGTGCAGCTTCGCCCCGGCGCGACGGCGAGCGAGGCCGACATCATCGCCTTCGCCAAGACCGAGCTCGGCTCGGTCAAGGCGCCGAAGCGCGTGGTGTTCTATGACGACCTGCCGCGCAGCCCGGTCGGCAAGGTGATGCGCCGGTCGGTGCGCGACGCCGAGGCGAAGGCGCTCGCGCGCTAGGCGGACTTGCGGAACCGACTGCCCGGCAGCGCGTTATGGCCTTGCGGGAGCAAAGCCCCGGCGCCCGCACGCGCCGTCCGGCGCCAGCGCCGCCTACGGAGAGGGATCATGAATCGCAGGAACCTTCTGGCCGCGATGGCCGCCGCCCTCGGGACGGCCGGGCTCGCGCGCGGCGCATCGGCCTCCCCGGCAACGGGACGCCTCCACCGCCTGGTGCTGCATGTCGATCGGGACGACCCGGTCAGCATGAAGCTCGCTTTGGGCAACGCGCGGAACGCGGCCGAGCACTATGCGGCGAAAGGCGAGCGGATCGAGATGGAGATCGTCGCCAACGGGTTCGGCGTCACCATGCTGCGCAAGGACTCGCCCGTGAAGGCGCACCTCGATGCCATGCGCGAGAAGCTGCCCGACGTCGCACTCAGCGCCTGCGGCAACTCAATCAAGATGATGGAGCGCGACGAGGGCAAGGACTTCGCGCTGAGCGAGGGCGTGCGCGTCGTGCCCGCCGGGATTGCCCGCCTCGCCGAGCTTCAGGAGCAAGGCTGGAGCTACGTGAAGCCCTAAAGCGCGATCGTCTCAAGCCGAGGCGGCTTGCGACGTGAATTGCGCTTTGCTCTTGTGGTGAGAGCAAGATTCACGGGTCAGCTTGATCCAGGCTGACCCGATCTTGCCCTAGCCTTACTCGGCGGCCACGGCGCCCGCCGAGCGCGGGATCAGGCGCAGCAGCCGGAACATGCAGAGCGCGGCAAGGGCGAGCGGCACCAGCGTCCACTCATAGACGGCCGACACGGCGCTCGCCACGCCATGCGGATCGGTCGCCGCGCCGAGCCCCGCAGCGTGCGCGATCACGCCCGCAATCGCCGCGCCGAATGCGGTGCCGAGCGACCGGGTCATCGACAGCGACGCCGCGGTCGTGCGGCTTTCGCCCGGCGCCGCCGCCTCGAGCGTGCGCGCGACCAGATGCACCATGTATGTGCCGATGCCCACGCCCATCACGAAGGCCGAGACCCCGAGCGCCACGAGGTGCGGATAGAATGCGGTCACGGTGATCCCGGCGAGGCCGGCGAGGCTGAGAAGCGGGCCGGTCGCGAGCGCGGCACGCTCGCGCGTGCCCGACCAGCCCGACACCGCGAACGTGCCGACGGTCCAGCCGAACGAGATGATGATGGTGACGAAGCTGATCAGCAGCGGCGAAACCCCATGCACCACCTGCAGCAGCAGCGGCAGGAACAGCGTCACCGAGGTCTGGGTCAGCGCGGCCAGGCACAGGATCCACAGCGCGAGACCGACCGGAGAGGATAGCGAGAAGGCGCGCGTCGGAAACAATTTGTCGCCCGATTGGGCGTCGAGCCGGAACGCCGTCCACACCAGCACGATCGCGGCAACGACAAGAACCGCACGCAGGACGGGCTGGTCGACCGGTCCGACCGCGGCGACGCACATCACGCCGGCGGTAAGCGTCACGAGCCGGCGCAGCGGGAAGGCGGTGCGCGCGCGGGTCACGTCGTCGGCCAGCCGTTCGGGCACGCGCAGCCAGGTGAGCGCGGCGAAGCCCAGCACGAACGGCACCATGATCCAGAACGAGCCCCGCCACCAGTTGATGGCGGCGAACAGCCCGCCGACGACCGGCCCGCACAGATGGCTGACGGTGAAGGTCGCCTGCGACAGCGCGAGCACGCGCGTGCGCAATCGCGAATCGAACAGTCCGGTCACCAGCGCCATGCCGCCGCCGGAGACCAGCCCGCCGGCATAGCCCTGCACCGAGCGCGCGACGATCAGCGTCGCCATGTCGGGCGCGAGCGCGCAGCCGAGCGTGCCGACCAGCAGCATCGCCGCGGACAGCGCGTAACCGCGCCGCGCACCGAACGCGGCCCACACCGGCGGCACGCTGGCGGCACCGACGATCGAGCCGACGGTGTAGATCATGGCCGCCCAGGTGTAGTAGGCCGCGCCGCCGATATCGGCGACCACGGTCGGCATGATGATGGCGATGACCAGGATCTGCAGCGCGTTGATGGCCGAGCCGCCGACCACCAACACCGTGTAGGCGGCGCGTCCCTCGCGCAGCAGCTCGATCCAGTTTCCCTTGGCGGAGTCGCGGTCGGCCATGGCGCCCTTCGTCAGACGGGCGAAGCCCGACGCGCGAGATCATGCCGCAACGGCGCAGGCTGCGATAGCGTCGCAAATGCGCCACAGGGTCGCGAAATTGTCACTTGTGACCCCCGACGGGATTTCCGAGAGTCATCCGTGCCTATAGAGGCGGGCGGAAACGCATAGGATTCTGCCATGAAACGGACGGGACTTCGAATGGCGGCGGTGGCCATCCTGGCCATTGGCCTGATCGGCGCCGCGGCCACGCCGGCCTCCGCCGACCGCTGGCACCACGGCGGCTATCGCCATGGCGGACACAGCAGCTTCTTCCTGGGCCTCAACCTGGGCCCGCCGGCCTACTATTACCCGCCGCCGCGGCGCTATTACTACTATGTGCCGCCGCCGGTCTATTACGTGCCGCCCCCGCCGGTCGTGTACGCGCCACCCATGGCCACCGGCCCGGCCTGTCGCACGTTCAGTGGCGACGCGACCATCGACGCCAGCGGCGCGCCGTTCTACGGCACCGCTTGCCTCGAAGCGGACGGGCGCTGGCACATCGTGAATTAGAGTATTTTCCGATTGAACGGGTCCGGCCCTCTCCCCCGCCCGGCCACCCATACCAGCATACTGTCGTCGGGTGGCCGGACGGGGGAGAGGGCTGGCGCGATTCCGCGCGAGCGGAAGATGCTCTAGCGGTTTAGGTCACATACCCATAAAGGGGATTCCCATTTTTTGGGAAGGGTGATTCAGTCTCCTCGAAGGGAGACCGAGATGGCACGTTTCGATCTGACGGATTTCGAGTGGTCTGTGATCCAGCCACTGCTGCCGAACAAGCCGCGCGGTGTGCCGCGTGTTGACGACCGCCGGGTGTTGAACGGGATTTTCTGGCGGCTTCGCACCGGCGCGCCGTGGGCCGACATTCCCGAGCGTTACGGTCCGCACACGACCTGCGTGAACCGCTTCAACCGCTGGCGCAGGGCGGGGGTGTGGGATCGGCTTCTCGAGGCGGTTTCCAAGGCTTACGAGGGCGACATCCAGATGATCGACTCCTCGAGCATCCGCGTGCATCAGCACGCCGCCAACGCCCAAAAAAAGACGACCGATCCCGTTGCATGGGTCGCTCGCGCGGCGGGCTGACGACCAAGATCCATGCGCTGGTCGATGCGAACGGCCTGCCGATCGTCCTCAAGCTGACCGAAGGCCAAGCGCATGACGGGCGCAGTGCCGAAGACATGTTCGGCTCTCTTGAAGCCGGCGACATCCTGCTCGCCGACCGGGCCTACGACAGCGACGCGCTCCGGCGAACCCTCGCCACGCGCGGCGCGTGGGGCAACATCAAGCCCATGCCCGGCCGCACCAACATCCCAGCCTTCAGCCCGTTTCTTTACCGCTACCGCAACCTCGTCGAGCGCTTCTTCAACAAGCTCAAGCACTTTCGAGCCGTCGCCACCCGCTACGACAAAAGACCCGAAAACTACCTCGCATCCGTCAAGCTCGCCGCAGCCCGAATATGGATGCGATTTAATGAGTTGATGACCTAGGCCGGCTGGGGATTGGCCCGGCGCCAAGCGAACTCGCGCCCGACGACGGCGAACGCGAGCGCAATACCCACGACATCTGTGACCCAGGCATGCGGGAACGCACCCGCCGGCACCAGCATCATCAGCCCGGCCGCGATCGCCGCTATGCGCGTCGGCCAGCCGACCGGGCGTACCAGATATCCGACGACGCCGACGCAGGCGAGCCACACGCCGGCGACAGCCGTGGCGACCGCCCACAGAATCTGGCCGGGCGTGCCCACCATCAGCAGCGACGGCGCGGCGATGAACAGGAACGGCATGACGAACGCCGTCCAGCCGAACCGCACCGCGGCGAAGCCCGTGCGCATCGCGTCGGCGCCGGCGAGGCTCGCTGCGGCATAGGCCGCGATGGCAACCGGCGGGGTGATCATCGACAGCATGCCGAAATAGAGCACATAGAGATGTGCGCCCATGGGCGAGATGCCCATCTTCACCAGCGCCGGCGCGACGAGCGCAGCGAGCAGCACGTAGACGCCTGCCGTCGGCATGCCGAGCCCGAGCACGATGCAGACCAGCGCGGCGAGCAGCAGCAGGACCACCAAGCTGGACGAGCCGATCTGCACCAGGATCAGCGTGAGCCCGAATCCGAGACCGGAAATGTCGAGCGAGCCGATGATGAAGCCGGCGGCCGCCGTGATCATCAGTATCTCGATGGAGGCCTGGCCGGTGTCGCGCACCGATTCGAAAAGGTCGCGGGGGCTCATCCGCTTGCCGCGGAATCCGAGCACGAGGTTGAATGCCACCAGCGTGACGGCCGCGTAGAGCGCCGAGAGCTCGGGCCTGAGGTTCCACGAGAACAGTGCGAGGATCAGCACCACGAACGGGATCGGGAAATACCAGCCCGCCTTGAGCACGCCGAACAGCGCCGGAATGCGCGACTCCGGCACGCGCGCGATGCCGTTCTTGGCCGCCTCCAGATCGGCGGTGATGAACAGCCCGACATAGTAGAGGATCGAGGGGATCGTGACCGCGACCACGACCTCGGTGTAGGGCACCTGCAGGAACTCGGCCATCAGGAAGGCGGCCGCGCCCATCACCGGCGGCATGAGCTGGCCGCCGGTGGATGCCACCGCCTCGATCGCGCCGGCGAGGTGGGCCGGATAGCCGCCCTGGCGCATCAGCGGGATGGTGATCACGCCGGTCGCCACCACGTTGGACACGGCCGAGCCCGAGATCGACCCGAACAGGGCCGACGCCGTGATCGCGATCTTGGCCGAGCCGCCGCGGAACCGGCCCATCAGCGCCAGGGAAATGTCGGTAAAGAAGGCGGACCCGCCCGACTTGAACAGGATCTGCCCGAAGAACACGAAAGCGATGACGATGGTCGAGCCGATCTGCATCGGCAGGCCGAGCATCGCAGACTGGTCCCAGGCCAGGTAATAGGCGAGCTTGCCGACATCGATCGGCCGGCCGGAGAGCTGGCCCGGCACGAAATGGCCAAGCGCCGCGTAGCAGATGAACACCAGCGCCAGGACGAACAGCACCATCCCCACGGCACGGCGCAAGCCCTCGAGCGCGGCCACCACCACGATCCCGCCGGCGATCAACCCGTCGGCGGGAAGATAGGTCATTTCCTCCGACAGCTCGGGATAGGTCCACGCCATGTAGGCGCCGGCGAGAAACGCCGCCAGCGCCGACGCCGCATCGTACCAGGGGAGGTGCGTGCGCGCCGCGCCGCGTCGCGCCGGCAGCGACAGGAGTGCGAGCGGCACGGCAAGCGCGAGGACCGCGGCCAGGAACTGCTCGGTATACGCGACGACGCCGAGCAGCTGGCGATAGAGGTCGGCAGACCAGCACAGCGCGCCGGCCGCCAGCAGGAACGCGACGGTTCCGTTGATCCGTCGGAGCCAGGCCGGCGGCGCGCCGTCGCCGCCAGTGCCTGCGGGCGCGTCGCTCAAGCGCCTGCGCTCAGCCTTCCGACCCCTTCGGCGGCCACTGGTTGACCTCCTTGTAGAACTTGATCGCGCCCGGATGGTACTGCACGCCCTGCCACGACTTGGTCATGTGGTCGGGATCGAAGTCGACCAGCGGCTTGAAGGACGCGACGAGTTCGTCCTTGTGGCCGTGCAGCGCCTTGACCAGCTTGTAGACCATGTCCTCGGGCGTCTTGGTGCTGGCCAGCACGAGGTAGTCGTAGGAGTAGAGCCACGTGGGCTCGTCCACGCCGACCCGCCCCTTGCGCGGCTCGATCTTGTTGGCGTAGCCGGCGGGCAGGTACTTGTGCATCGCCGCCATGCCCGCGGCCGACGGGTCGATCGGCAGCACGCGTACGCCCCCGACCGCCGCGTCGGTCTTGAGCACCGCCCCCGCGCCCAGCGCGAACGAGAAGCAGTCGACCTTCCCTGCGGCGAAATCGTCGGCGCCGCGCACGACGTTGGGCACCGGCACCGGCCGGATATCGTTCTCGGTGAGGCCAGCATTCTCGAGGTAGGCCTTGAGAATGAGCTCGACGACCTTCTGGCTGCCATAACCCGAGGCCACGCGCTTGCCCTTCAGGTCCTTCAGCGTCTTGATCGACGAATCCTTCTTGACGAACAGCGCCGCCGTCAGCGGCGCGATCACCGCGACGACGCGCAGGTTGGGCTGCGGCTTGCCCTCGTACAGCACCTTGCCGTGCACGGCGAACGAGGTCTCGTTCTCGTTGGCGAGGCCGAACTGCATGCCGCCGGCGTTAATCTCGGGCACGTAGACCGTGGTCCCGCTGAACGGCTGGACCCGCATGTTGATTCCCGCATCGGACGCGACCTTCGAGATCGCCGCGCCGGTCGAGTAGGTCCAGAAGCCCTGGCGCCCGGCCGCGATGCCCACGGTCTGCGCGGCGGCCGTCGTCGCGCCGGCGCAGATTGCGAGGGCGGCGAAGAGAATTGTTCGAGCTTGCATGACGTTGTCTCCCTGTTATTGAAACTATTCTTGCAACGGGAAACAACCTCCGCAAGCGGTTTCGGGAAGTTTGCGTGGCCGCGCGCCCTATCGCGTTGCGGCGATGCGGAAGGGTTCGGGGCGCGGCGCGTCCGCGCGAAGTGCCGGCGCCGCGACGGGTTCGACCCGACGGGTCGCGCCGAATCCGTGCCCGGCCCGCAGATGCCCGTCCTCGGTCGCGGCGACCCGGAAATATTCCATGACGAACACCCGCAGCGCGGCGGTGAGGGTGGAGGCGTCGCGGCACGCGTCGATCGCCGAGCAGATCTCGTGCGCCGACTGGCGCTCGCGGCGGCAGATGTCGGCGAAGGCGTGCCACATGGCGGGCTCGAGCCGCACGCTGGTGCGGTGCCCGGCGACGGTGATGTTGCGACTGACCAGCGTGCTCATGCCCAATCTCCCTGGCCGGTGGCGGCGTGACGGGTCGACCTGTATTCTGCACGCATAAGATGCAGAACAAAATACGTATACAACCAAAATCAGCGTGGAGTCAACTTCAGGTTGCAGCCCGGAAGGCGCCTGGCCGTGGTCAGGCCGGCCGGTTGGCGGCCTCATCGGGGGTGCGGGCGATCACCGACAAGGCATGCACCCCGCCCGCCAACTCGTCGGCGAGCGCGGCGTGCACGGCGCGGTGGCGCGCGAGACGCCCCTGGCCGGCGAAGGCGTCGGCCACGATGGCGACGCGGAAATGGGTCTCTCCGCCCTCGCGCGCCCCGGCGTGGCCGGCATGCAGATGCGACTCGTCGATCACATCGAGCGCGAGGGGATGGAACGTGCGCGCGAGCTTGTCGCGGATTGTGTCGGCAACGGTCATGATGCAGTCGATCTTCGGCGCGCGGCGCACCATGTCAAGACCGGCCGTGCGCAAGGCAAAACCGCGCCTTCCTGCGCTTGTCAGCGGGCGCCCACGTCCCCATACTGGCGTCGATGGCCCACAATCGTCAGGCTCAGCGTCAACCGCCGCCCTTGCGCAATCCCGGTGCGCCGGAGGCGGAGGTGCATGCCTGCGACATCCCCGGCTGCCCGAATGCGGGCGAATACCGCGCGCCGCGCGGACGCGACGAGCTGACGGATTACTACCTGTTCTGCCTCGATCACGTGCGCGCCTACAACGCGTCGTGGAACTACTTTGCGGGCATGTCCGAGTCCGAGATGGAGGCACACATCCGTGCCGACACGACGTGGCAGCGCCCGTCCTGGCCGTTCGGAGCGTGGCGCGGCGGGCGGCGCAACGGCGCGCCGCATTTCGACGACCCGTTCGACCTGTTCGGCGACAGCCACGGCCCGGCCGGCAGGAACGGCGAAAATGGCGCGAACGGCCACGCCAATGGCCACGCGAACGGCGGCGGACAGGGCTGGCAGGCGCGACGCGAGAAGCCGCAATCCGAGCGTGACCGCGCGCTGGCGGTGATGCAGCTGGATGCGCCGGTCACGGTCGCCGCGATCAAGACCCGCTACAAGGAGCTGGTGAAGCGCCATCACCCCGACGCCAACGGTGGCGACCGCGCGTCGGAGGAGCGGCTGAAGGTGATCAATCAAGCCTATTCCACCCTGATGAGCCGCGGAAGCGTCAGTTGAGCGCCGAACGGTAGGCAAGAAAGGAAACAAGGTTACATGGCAAAGAGTCCGTCCCGCGCCGAGCTGGCCGCGTTGCCCGATGGTGCCCCCGACATCAAGCTGTCCGTCCGCCAGGTGTTCGGCCTCGACAACGACATGCAGGTCCCGGCCTACAGCCAGGCCTCGGAGCACGTGCCGCCGATCGACGACGCGTACTGCTTCGACCACGACACGACGCTCGCCGTCCTGGTCGCGTTCGCCCACAACCGGCGGCTGATGATCCAGGGCTATCACGGCACCGGCAAGTCGACCCATATCGAGCAGGTGGCGGCGCGGCTCAACTGGCCGTGCGTGCGCGTCAACCTGGACAGCCATATCAGCCGCATCGACCTGATCGGCAAGGATGCCATCGTGCTTCGCGACGGCCACCAGGTCACCGAGTTCCGCGAGGGCATCCTGCCCTGGGCGGTGCAGAACCCGGTCGCGCTGGTGTTCGACGAGTACGACGCGGGACGGCCCGACGTGATGTTCGTCATCCAGCGCGTGCTGGAGGTGGACGGGCGCATGACGCTGCTGGACCAGAACCGGGTGATCCACCCGCATCCCGCCTTCCGGCTGTTCTCGACCTCGAACACGGTCGGGCTGGGCGACACGACGGGGCTCTATCACGGCACGCAGCAGCTCAACCAGGGCCAGCTGGACCGCTGGAACCTGGTGACCACGCTGAACTACCTGCCGCACGATGCCGAGGTGCGCATCGTGCTGGCCAAGGTACCGTCCTACGACACCGACAGCGGGCGCAAGACGATCTCGAACATGGTGACGGTCGCCGACCTGACGCGTCAGGGCTTCATGGCCGGCGACATCTCGACCGTCATGTCGCCGCGCACCGTCATCACCTGGGCGGAGAACGCGCGGCTGTTCGACGATCTCGGCGCCGCGTTCCGCATGACCTTCCTCAACAAGTGCGACGAGCTGGAGCGGCCGGTGGTCGCCGAGTACTACCAGCGCTGCTTCAACGCCGAGCTCGCCGAGTCGGTCGTCGCGAAGAAGAAGTAGGTCTCGTCGTGGCCGGCGAAGAGAATCCCATCGAGGCGTTCCGGCGCGTGACCGCCGCGGCCATGCGCGCCATGGCCGAGCGCGACGACGTGACCGTGTCGTTCGGCGCCGAGGCGCGGCTGGTCGAGGCGCAGGCGCGCCTGCCCGTCCCGTCGCGCGAGTTCTCGCCGGTCGAGGTGCGGCGCCTGCGCGGCGAGGCCGAACTCGATGGCGTTGAGCCTGCGCTACCACGACCCGGCCGTGCATGGGCGCGTCGCCCCGCATGGCGAGGCCGCGGCCGCCGTGTTCAACGCGCTGGAGCAGGTGCGCGTCGAGACGCTGGGCGCGCGCCGGATGGAGGGCGTCGCCGCCAATCTTGCCGCCGCGTCGGAGGAGCGCTGCCGCGCCGCCGGGCTGAGCCGGGCCGAGACGCAGGACGACGTGCCGCTGGCCGAGGCGGTGCGCTACCTCGCGCGTGAGCGGCTGACCGGCACGCCGCCGCCCGAGGCCGCGGGGCGTGCCGTCGAGCTGTGGCGCAACTGGCTGGAAAGCCGCATCGGCCCCGACATGACGGCGCTCGGCCGCACCATCGAGGACCAGGCCGCCTACGCCAAGGTGCTCAACCAGGTGCTCGCCCATCTCGATCTGCGCGACGAGGATTCGGACGGACAGTCCGACGAGTCCGAAGGCGACGAGTTGTCGGAAGAAAGCGCGTCCGAGGCCGACAGCGGCGAGGGCGAAGGCGAGGACGAAGCCTCGGAGATGTCGGGCTCGCCCTCCGGCGAGATGCAGGACGCCGACGCCGAGGACGGCGACGACGCCTCGCTGCAGCAGGCCCAGGAAGAGATGATGCCCGGCATGGGCGAGGAGGATTCGGACCGCGCGCGCAACTGGCGCCGGCCCGAAGGGTTCCTGCCGAACCGGCCGGGCGATCCGCCCTACCGCCCCTTCACCGCCGACCACGACGAGGTGGTCTCGGCCGAGGAGCTGTGCGAGGCCGAGGAGCTGACGCGGCTGCGCCTGCATCTCGACCAGCAGCTCTCGAATTTGCAGACCGTCATCGGCAAGCTCGCCAACCGGCTCCAACGGAAATTGCTGGCCAAGCAGTCGCGCGGCTGGGACTTCGACCTGGACGAAGGACTGCTCGACGCCGGACGCCTGTCGCGCGTCGTGGTCAACCCGGTCTACCCGCTCTCCTACAAGCAGGAGCGCGAGACCGAGTTCCGCGACACCGTCGTGACGCTGTTGATCGACAATTCGGGCTCGATGCGCGGCCGGCCGATCACCGTCGCCGCCATGTCGGCCGACATCCTCGCGCGCACGCTCGAGCGGTGCGGCGTGAAGGTCGAGATTTTGGGCTTCACCACGCGGGCGTGGAAGGGCGGGCAGAGCCGCGAGAAGTGGCTGGCCGAGGGCAAGCCGCCGAACCCCGGCCGGCTCAACGATCTACGCCACATCGTCTACAAGCCGGCCGATGCGCCGTGGCGCCGCGCGCGCAAAAGTTTGGGATTGATGCTGCGCGAGGGTCTGCTCAAGGAGAACATCGACGGCGAGGCGCTGCTGTGGGCGCACGAGCGGCTGCTGGGCCGCCCCGAGCAGCGGCGCATCCTGATGGTGATCTCGGACGGCGCGCCGGTCGACGATTCGACGCTCTCGGTCAATCCCGGCAACTATCTCGAGCGGCATCTGCGCGACGTCATCGAGTGGATCGAGACGCGCTCGTCGGTCGAGCTGGTGGCCATCGGCATCGGCCACGACGTCACGCGCTACTATCGCCGCGCCGTCACCATCATGGACGCCGAGCAGCTCGGCGGCACGGTGATGGAAAAACTGACCGAGCTGTTCGACGAGCGCGCGCCGACCCGAGCGCAGGGCGAGCGCCGCCGCCGCCGGTCGCTGGCGGGCACTGGCGCGCGTTGACCTAGCCCCTCACCCTGTCCCTCTCCCCAGGGAGAGGGGACCTTGTTCGTCGACCTCGCCGGCGGATCGAGGTCGCGGTCTCGGTTGGGGACACGGAATGTTCGGCGCGACGTTCCTTCTCCCAGGAGAGAGGGACAGGGTGAGGGGTGTCGATCTCCGCAGTCCCTAACCCGCCGTTCCGCACCAGGCGCGCATCTCGTCGCGGAAATTGCCGCCGCGGATGGCGGCGCGGACGCGTTCCATCAGCCGGTTCATGAACGAGATGTTGTGCAGCGTGATCAGCACGAAACCGGTCACCTCGCCCGCCTTGATGAGGTGGTGCAGGTAGGCGCGGCTGAAGCCCCGGCACGCCGCGCACGGACAGCCCGCCTCGATCGGCGCGGGGTCCTCGCGGAAGCGCGCGTTGCGGAGATTCATGCGGAACCCGGCCGCGTCGCGCACCAGCGCCTGGCCGTGGCGCGCAACGCGGGTCGGGTGGACGCAGTCGAACGTGTCGACGCCGCGCGCGGCGCCTTCCCAGATGTCGCGCACGCCGCCGATACCGAGCAGATGCACCGGACGCGACGCATCGAGCCCGTCGAGCGCGGCGCCGAACATTTCGTACATCGGCGCGTCCTCCTGGCGCGCCGGCAGGAACCCGCCGATCGCATGGCCGAAGAAGGGCTGGGCCGAGACCCATGCGGCGGATTCACGCCGGAGGTCGGGGTAGACGCCGCCCTGCACCACGCCGTAGAGCGCCTGGCGGCCATCGTCGTGGCGCACGAACCGGGCGAGCGAGCGCGCTTCCCAGCGATGGGTCAGCGCCAGCGAGCGCGCCGTCGCGTCGCGGTCGAGATGGGCGGGCGGGCACTCGTCGAGCGCGACCACGAGGTCGGCCCCGAGCGCGCGCTGAATGTCGATCGAGCGCTCGGGCGTCAGCAGATGCGGCGTGCCGTCGATGTGCGAGCGGAAGGCCGCGCCCTCCTCGGTGATCTTCACGAGGTTCGATTTCGGCCGGCCGGCGGGCGGCGTGTTGGGGATGCGCCCGTCGTCCTCCACCCCGCCCCCGCCGCGGCCCAGGCTGAATATCTGGAACCCGCCGGAATCGGTGAGCATGGGCCCGTCCCAGCCCATGAAGCGATGCAGCCCGCCCATCCGGGCGACGATCTCGGGCCCGGGCTGGAGCATCAAATGATATGTGTTGGCGAGGATCGCCTGCGCGCCCTCGGCGCGGGCGAGATCGGGCGTCACCGCCTTGATCGCCGCCTTGGTGGCGCAGAACAGGAAGGCCGGCGTCTCGATCGCGCCGTGCGGCGTGTCGAGCCGGCCGGTGCGCGCGCGGCTGGCGGTGTCGTGGCTTGTGACGTGGAACGCGAAGCGCCGTGGGGTGGCCTCGGCGCCGGCCGCGGCGGGCGCCGCGGCTTCGGTCATCCCGCCCGGGCCTCCGCCCTGGCGGCGGCCTTCTTGATGCGGCGCTTGAGCTTCTGCGCCTCCTCGGGGAGCTTCGCGGTCGGGGTCTTCAGCAGATAGGCGTCGAGCCCGCCATTGCGGTCGACAGTGCGGATCGCGCGGGTCGAGAGACGTACCCGCACGGTGCCGCCGAGCGCGTCGGACAGGAGCGACGTCTCCTGCAGGTTGGGCAGGAAGCGGCGGCGGGTCTTGTTGTTCGCGTGGCTGACATTGTTGCCCGCGAGCACGCCCTTGCCGGTGATCGAACAGCGACGCGACATCGGGATCTCCCGGAAACGAATGGCGCCCCCGAGGCTTGCGACGGGGGCGTCGACGGGCCGGGTTTTACGACACGGCCCGCCCGCCGTCAAGGCAGGGCGGACCGGCGCTCAGCCGGGCTCGCCATCGGCCGGGCCGCGGACGGGCAGCGGGATATCCATGGCGCAGACGACGCCGGTCGGCTCGTAACGAAGGACGACCTCGCCGCCGAACTCGTGGGCGAGCCCGTCCTCGACCATGCGCGAGCCGAAGCCGCGCCGGCCGGGCACCACGACCTCGGGTCCGCCCGCCTCGCGCCAGGTCAGGCGCAGCCGGGGGGCCGCGCCGCCCGCCGTCACCTGCCAGTCGATCCTGACGCGCCCTTCCGGGCAGGAGAGCGCGCCATATTTGGCGGCGTTCGTCGCGAGCTCGTGGAACGCCATGGCGAACGCGACCGCGGCGCGGGTCGGCAGACGCAGCTCGGGCCCTGCGACCACGACCCGCGCAGGATCATCCCCGCCATAGGGGGCGAGAAGCTGGCCGGCCAGCTCGCCGAGGGCGACGCCGGTCCACTGGTCGCGGGTCAGCAGATCGTGGGCCTTGGCGAGCGCGACCAGCCGCTCATCGAGGTTGCGGCGCGCGGCCTCGGGGTCGCGGGCACCGCGCAGGCTCTGGGTGGCGATCGACTGCACCGCGGCCAGCGTGTTCTTCACCCGATGGTCGAGTTCGTTCAGCAGGAACCGCTGGCGCTCGGCCGCGCGCTTCCGCTCGGTGATGTCGCGCGCGATGGTGACCACGCCGACCGGCCGGCCGTCGTCGCCCCGGATCAGCGAGACGGTGAGCGAGACGTCGATGCGCCGCCCGCTCTTGTGCACGCGGATGGTCTCGTACTGTTTGAACATCTTGCCGGCCAGCACATGGGCTGCGGTCTCGCGCCAGAACGCGTGGCGCTCGGGCTCGACCAGCATGAGTATCGACTGGCCGATCGCCGCGTCCGCGGCGTAGCCGTAGAGCCGCTCGGACGCCGCGTTCCACGACACGATCGTGCCGTCCGGCTCCCAGACGATGATCGAGTCGTGCGCCGCGGCGATTGCGGCGGCCAGCCGTTCGCGCTCGCGCGCCAGCCTCTTGTCCGCGGTGATGTCGCGCAGCACGGCCGACTGCGCCACCACGGTCCCGTCGGCGTCGAAGATCGGCGAGAGCGTGATGGCGACGTCGATCTCCCGCCCGTCACGGGTGAGGTGGGTGGCCTCGATGCGCTCGAACTTGCGGAACGAGGCCACGCGCTCAATCGCGTAGTCATGGCGCTCCGGCGGGATCAGCAGGGTGAGCGGCCGGCCGACCGCCTCGTCCACCGAATAACCGTAGATATTCTCCGCGCCGGGATTCCACGCGATGATCGTGCCGTCGGCGGCGATGCCGATGATGCCGTCGGCGCTTGCCTCGGCAATGGCGCGGAACAGCGCGTCGCGGTAAACGTCCAGCGCGCGCACCGGGTCGGGCGAGCGCGCCAACGGGTCGCGGTCCAGCCTACCGTCGGACATCCAACCCATCCCTGCGACCTGGCGGCCAACCACAACCCGCCAGAAGCACCGCCACGGCAACAAAAATAGCACGAAACCAACGCGCCAGCGGTCGATTTGTGCGCCCGGCGTGAAGAGATTTTGCGGCCGGGCTGGACGCGTCTCTCCCCAACGGGAGCGCCCGCGCGCCCGCCATCCGTTGCCAGGGCGCGGCGGCTCGGCTAAAACGAGGACGAGCCCCGACCAACCGGGCGCCGGCCTCAGTGGGGGGCGCCCAAGAACCCGAGGAGACGGCAATGGGCCAGACAATCAAGCTGAAGGCGAAGGACGGTTTCGAGCTCGGCGCGTACCGGGCCGACCCGAAGGGCACGCCCAAAGGCGGCATCGTGGTGATCCAGGAGATTTTCGGCGTCAACCACCACATCAGGAACGTCGCCGACCAGTACGCTGCCCAGGGCTATGCCTGCGTCGCGCCGCAGATGTTCGACCGCGGCGAGCGCGACGTGGATCTGGGTTACGGCGACGAGGACCGCGGCAAGGGCGTCGCGCTGCGCCAGAAGCTGACCTGGGACAACATCCTGGCCGACGTGGCCGCGGCGCGCGACGCGCTGAAGGGCGCCGGCAAGGTCGGCATCATCGGCTACTGCTTCGGCGGCTCGGTGGTATGGAAGGCATGCTGCGACCTCGACGGTTTCGCGGCGGGCGTCAGCTTCTATGGCGGCCAGGTGCCGGAGTTCAAGGACCTGAAGCCCAAGTGCCCGGTGCAGTTGCATTTCGGCGAGCTCGACCAGTCGATCCCGATGGACAAGGTCGAGGCGGTGAAGGCCGCCCATCCCGAGATCCCGACCTTCGTGTACAAGGGCGCGGGCCACGGCTTTACCTGCGACGAGCGCGGCAGCTTCCACGAGGAAGCGTCGAAGACCGCGATGAAGCGCGCGCTCGAATTCCTCGGCACCAACCTCACCCCGCCCAACCGCGCGGCGGCGTAAGGCCGAACGCAAGTCACGAACCTGAGGGCGGGCCATGGCCCGCCCTTTTCGTTTGGCTACTTTCCGCGCAGCCGCGCGAGCGCGTCCTTCTTGAACTGGGCGTAGCCCGTCTCGGCGCCTTCCAGAACGACCACCTCGCGCGCGCCGAACGAACCCTCCCAGAACAGCCCGATGCCCGACTCGTCCGCGGACAGCTTGCGGCCCAGCTCGGCCCGGGTGATGTAGTAGTCGGGGCGCGCGATCGAATCGAGCCCCTTGCGCTCGAACCGGATCTCGTTGTCGGAGATGTCGCAGAACCAGCGATGATGCGTGAAGCCGATGTCGGGCACGCGGCCCAGCGCGATCTTGGCCCGGGCGAAGCGCGCCTTGCAGAAGATCTCGCGGGTGCGCGACGGCACTTCGATATAGCCGGCACGGGAGACGCGCACGAGCTCGCGGCACACCGCCATCGGATCGCGGATGTCCTCGAGCGTGTGCGAGCAGACGCTGAAATCGAAGAACTTGTCGGGAAACGGCCAGGGGGTGAGGCAGATGTCCTGCACCACCCAGCTGTCGGCCGTGAAGCGCTGCGGGTTCTCGGGGTCGTTGGCGTCGAAATCGAGCCGCGTCTCGTAGGGCATGATGTCGATCACGTGGGTCGCGAGGCGGAACGGCCGATGCCAGCCGCCCACGTCCAGCACGCGCTTCAGAGGGCGGCAGGTCTCGATCAGCCGCGCGACGTTCGATTCCAGGATCATGCTGCGTCGTTCCCCTCGCCTCTCGTTCGTCCGATTTCCTAGCGCGGCGCGGCGGCGATGTTGCCGCCGTCGACCGTAAGCACCGCGCCCGTCGTCGCGCGCGAAAGCGCGAGCGCGACGAAGGCGCGCGCCACCTCGTCCGCCGTCACCTCGCGGCCCAGCAGATTGCCCGCCATGTAGTCCCGCGCCGACACGCCGCGCGCCTTGGACCGCGCGGCGATCATCTTGTCGTCGAGCAACCCCGTGCGGATGCGGTCGGCGTTGACCGCATTGGCGCGGATTCCGTCGGCCCCGTGGTCGATGGCGTACTGGCGCATCAGCGCGAAGGTCGCCGCCTTGGGCAGACCGTACGGCCCGAAATCCGGGCCGGGGTTGAGCGCCTGCTTGGACACGTTGAACAGCAGGCAGCCGCCGATGCGCTGGGCGCGCATCACCGCGACCGCCGCCTGGGCGACGCGCTGGTGACTCCAGAAGTTCAGCTCGAAGCTCTGGCGCAACGTCGCCTCGTCCACCTCGCCGATGCGGCCCTGCCAGGCCGCGCCCGCGTTGGAGACCACGATGTCGACGCCGCCATAACGCGCCACCACTGCGCGGAAGGCGTCGCGCACCGATTCCGCGTCGGTCACGTCGCATTGGATCGCGCCGTCGTCGTCGGCATCGAGATCGAGGACCGCGACCTCGGCCCCCTCGGCGGCGAGCGCCTTCGCCGTCGCGCGGCCGATGCCCGACGCGCCGCCGGTGACCACCGCGACGTGGCGGGCGAGCGGCTTCTCCGCCGACTTGCCGAGCTTCGCCTTCTCGAGCGACCAGTACTCCATATCGAAGATGTCGCGCTCCGGGATCGACTCGAATTGCGCGTGCGCCTCGGTCTGCGCGACGACATTGATCGTCGTCTCGGCAAGGTCGGCGGCGATGGCGGCATCCTTCGCCGACTTGCCGACGCCGTAAAGACCGACGCCCGGCACCATGACGACCAGCGGCATCGGGTCGAGCGCGATCTTGGGTATTGTTTGGTTCGCGTTGTGCCGCTCGAAATAGGCGCAGTAGCGCGCCGCGTAGTCCGCGACGGCCGTGTCCGCCGCCGCGCGGAAATCGTCGAGGCCAGAGGCGCGCGGCGCGGGCAGGATCAGCGGCCACGGCTTGGTGCGGATCACATGGTCGGGCGTGACCGGCCCGGCGCGGCCGTAGCGCGCGAGCTCGGCGCCGCCGACATAGTCGAGGATCGCGGGCGAGGCGCGATGGCAGAGGATCACGCGGCGCGGTTCCGCCCCCTCGGACGCCGGCTTGCCGGCGACGAGGCCGCGCAGGATGGGCGCGATCTCGTGCGGCGCGGCAATGTCGTTGGGAAGGCGCACCTGCGCGAAGCCGCGTGGCGGCCTGGTCGCGAGGCGGTCTTCCGCAAGCGTCACCGCGGCGATCATGCGTTCGTAGGATTCGCGCGCCGTCGCGCCGAAGGTGAAGATGCCGTGCTTCAGCAGCACCAGCCCCTCGACGCCGGGGTGAGCGGCGTAGATCTCGGCGCAGCTCTTGGCGAGCGCGAAGCCCGGCATGATGTAGGGCACCAAAGCGAGCCGGCCGCCGAACACCTCCGCCGCCACCTTCGCGCCGTCCGCCCGGTCGGTGATCGCCAGCACCGCGCCGGCATGGGTGTGGTCGACGAACTTGTGCGGCAGGAAGGCATGCAGCAGCGTCTCGACCGAGGGGTTGGGCGCGGACGAATCCATCAGCGCGCCACGCACGTAGTCGACCATGTCCTCGTCGGTGAGCACGTCGAGTGCGAGAAGGCGCCCGAGCGGCGCACGGCGCACGGCGGGCAGGCCCGGCGGCTCGATGTCGGAAAGGTCCCAGCCCGAGCCCTTGACGCACAGCACCTCGACCGGCTCGCCCAGGAGGTCGGCGACGGTGGTCTTGACCGAGGTGTTGCCGCCGCCATGCAGCACAAGGCGCGGATCGCGCCCCAGGAGGCGCGAGCTGTAGACGCGGAGCGCGAGGTCCTCGCCCACGCCCTTCGCCGCGTAGCGTGCGACGGCCGCGTCCGCCTCCGCGTCCGACCAGCGTGAGTCCATCAGGCGGTCTTTCGCGCCGCCAGCTCGGGGTAGAGCCCGGCGAGCCCCTCGCGCGAGGCGGCGCACACGCCGCGCTCGGTGACCAGCGCCGTGACGAGGCGGGCCGGCGTCACGTCGAAGGCGGGGTTGGCGGCGGGGCTGCCTTCGGGCGTCAGCGCGACCGTCGTCACCTCGCCCGACGGCGTGCGCCCGGCGATGTGCGTGACCTCGGTCGCCGCGCGCTCCTCGATCGGGATGGTGCGTCCGTCCTCGATGGTCCAGTCGATGGTCGGGCCGGGCAGCGCGACATAGAACGGGACGCCGTTGTCGTGTGCGGCGAGCGCCTTCAGATAGGTGCCGATCTTGTTCGCCACGTCGCCCGCGGCCGTGGTGCGGTCGGTGCCGACGATGCAGAGATCGACCTGGCCCTGCTGCATCAGATGCCCGCCGGCATTGTCGACGACGACATGGTGCGGCACGCCGTGATTCAGCAGCTCCCACGCGGTGAGCGAGGCGCCCTGGTTGCGCGGGCGCGTCTCGTCAACCCAGACATGGACCGGCACGCCCGCATCGTGCGCCATGTAGATCGGCGCGAGCGCCGTGCCCCAGTCGACCGTGGCGAGCCAGCCCGCGTTGCAATGGGTGAGCACGTTGACCGGGCGCGACTTGCCCGCCTTCTCCCATGCCTGGCGGATCAGGGGCGCGCCGTGGCGGCCGATGGATTCGCAGAGCGCCACGTCCTCGTCGCAGATCGCGCCGGCGCGCTTCCAGGCGGTGGCAGCGCGCGCGGCGGGGGCGAGCGGGCGCAGGGTGCGCGCCATGTCGTCGAGCGCCCAGCGCAAATTGACCGCCGTCGGGCGCGTCGCGAGCAGCGTCGCGTGGGCGGCGTCGAGCGAGCCGTCGGACGCTTCGCGCGCCATCTCGATCGCGAGCCCGTAGGCGGCCGTCGCCCCGATCAGCGGCGCGCCGCGGACCAGCATCGCCTTGATGGCGTGCGCGGCGTCCGCCATCGATGCGAGCCGGGTCGTGACGAATTCGTGCGGCAGGCGCGTCTGGTCGATGATCCCGACCGTCCCGTCCGCGTTCGGCCAGATGGTGCGGGTATGGGCTCCGCGAACCTTCATGCCGTGACCCTCCACCACCTCGGACACATGTTCGACGCCTGACCCCTCACCCTGTCCCTCTCCCATGGGAGAGGGGACCCTGTGTCGATAACCTTGGTCCTACCCGCCCACCCGGTCTCCGAAAAGGCTCGCAGCCGTCGCCGCAACGTCCCCTCTCCCATGGGAGAGGGACAGGGTGAGGGGCTGCGTATCACCAAGCGAGCGAAATGCGCCAACGCCCCTGTTAACCCTTCCCGCCCAGCACGCGGCCGGCGACGGCGTCGAGCCGGGCGGCGATGCCGGGGTCGCGCGCATCGGGCGCGGTGATGATCGCGTTGTCGAGCGCGGTGTGGCAGCCGGCACGGCACGGCGCAGTGCGGCCATGCAGGCGCGGCGCCACGGCCTTGACCAGCGAGCGTGCGTGCTCGGCGTTCTCCAGCAGCACCGCGATCACCGCCTCCACCGTCACCGCCGCGTCGTGCGGATGCCAGCAATCGTAGTCGGTGACCATGGCGATGGTCGCGTAGCACATCTCCGCCTCGCGGGCGAGCTTGGCCTCCGGCATGTTGGTCATGCCGATCACGTCGCAGCCCCAGCTCCGGTAGAGCTCGGACTCCGCGCGGGTCGAAAACTGCGGGCCCTCCATCACGACGTAGGTGCCGCCACGCACGATCTTGAGGCCGAGCTCGCGCGCCGAATCCTCGATCGCGTCGCCGAGGCGCGGGCAGACCGGATCGGCCATCGAGACATGCGCCACGAGCCCGGTCTCGAAGAACGACTTCTTGCGCGCGAAGGTGCGGTCGATGAACTGGTCGATGACGACGAACGTGCCGGGCGCGAGCTCGGCGCGCAGCGAGCCGACCGCGCTGACCGAGACGATCTCGGTGCAGCCTGCCCGCTTCAGCGCGTCGATGTTGGCGCGGAAGTTGAGCTCGGACGGCGGCACGCGATGGCCGCGCCCGTGACGCGGCAGGAACACGAGCTTCTGGCCGCCGAGCTCGCCCATCAGGAGTGCGTCGGACGGCGCACCGAACGGCGTGTTCACCGTCTCCCAGCGAGTGTTCTGAAGCCCGCCGATCTCGTAGACGCCGCTGCCGCCGATGATTCCGATCACGGGCGGCGTGCCCGGTTCCGCCATGTCGTCCCCCGACTCTCTCCGATCGCCGCAATGTCACCTTATCCGGCCTGCCGATCAAGGGCGCGCGCGGCACCGGGGCCCAGATGGACGGGCGTGGGCACGTCTGGTAGGGTTTCAGCCAAGAACACGTCCTACAGGGCCACAAGGGAGACGATCATGCTGGCAGGATTGACCTCGCAGACCTCGAAGCTCGCCCTCATCGCCGGCGCGATGCTGGCGCTGACCCACGCGCCGTCCGTCGCCGCCGACATGAGCCCGGAGATGCAGAAGCTCGTCGCCGAGGCCAACAAGGACGGCACGTTGAACGTGACCTGGTCGCAGGACGTGCTCGGCGGGGCCAGCGGCCAGAAGATCTTCGAGAAGAACATCAACGCGATGTTCGGCACCAAGCTTTCGATCCACTACGCGCCGGGCGCCTCGATGGCGGCGACCGCGCACAAGATCGCCTCCGAGATCGCCGCCGGCAAGGCGTCCTCGACCGACCTCTATATCGGCCCGGGCCCGTTCGCCCAGGTGCTGACCTCGCGCAACGGCTTCCAGGCCTATGACTGGCAGAAGCTGCTGCCCGGCCGGATCACTTCCGACATGGCCGAGGAGGACAACCAGGTGGTGCGGTTCGCCACCGGCTTCCCGGGCGTCACCTACAACACGCAGCTCGTGCCCAAGGACAAGGTGCCTGAGCGGCTGACCGATTTCCTGCAGCCCTTTTGGAAGGGCAAGATCGCATCCACGGTCTATGCCGCCGGGTTCGAGGCGATCTCGTCCACCGACCGGTGGGGCCCGGACAAGGCGATCGACTACATCAAGAAGCTGTCGGGCCAGGTATCCGGCCTTCTGCGCTGCGGCGACGGCGAGCGCATCGCGACCGGCGAGTACGCCGCCATGGTGATGGATTGCAGCCCGCAGCAGGCCGACGAGTGGAAGGCGCGCGGGGCGCCCGTGGATCACGCCATCATGCTCGACGCCGCACAGCGCCGGTTCTGGTATCTCGGCGTGCCGAAGAACGCCCCGCACAAGGCCGCGGCGGCGCTCTATGTCGCCTATGCCATGACCTCCGAGGGCCAGCAGACCGTGCGCAAGACCTGGCTCGTCGACCTCGACACGCTGCCGGATGCGCCCGACCACGACTTCGCGCCGAAGCTCGAGAAGAAGGGCGCCAAGTTCCTCGACATCACCATCGACTACCTCAACAAGCACCCCGAGATGGACAAGGCCAAGGACCCGATGGTCAAGGCGCTGCGCGCGAGCCAGAAGAAGTAGGCGCGGGTGCTCGAACTGGGCGGCGAGGTGGGGACGGCGCGTTCCGCCAGACCCCCCTCCCTGTCCCTCCCCCTCAAGGGGGGAGGGAACGTGGCGGCAATCGTACGTTTCTAAGGGCCAATATTGTGACCCGGACCGGTCGCACCGGTAGGCATGCAACGCCCCCTCCCCCCTTGAGGGGGAGGGTTGGGGTGGGGGGTGACCCGCAGGGTCCGTCGCCATGGCCGAGCTGACGGCGGCGCGGCCGACGGGCGGTGTGCGCGCCGGGCGGCGCGAGCGCGACCTGATGCCCGGCACGATGATCGGCATCGCCGCCGCCACCAGCCTGGTGGTGTTCGGCCTCGCCGTCGCGGTGATCTGGCTCAGCTTCTACACCGGCCTGCCGGGCACGCCCGAGCGCCAGGCGAGCTTCGCCAACTATCTGCGCGTGTTCGGCGACGCCCAGACCTACATCGTGCTCGAGAACACGCTGCAGTTCTCGGCCGTCGCCGTTCTGGTCGCCTGCGCGTTCGGCATCCCGATGGCGTGGCTGGCCGAGCGCACCGACCTGCCGGGCAAGACGGCGTTGTTCACCATCATGACCACGGGACTTCTGATCCCCGGCTTCACCGTCGCGATGGGCTGGATCTTCCTGATGCAGCCGCGCATCGGCATCCTCAACCGCTGGGCGATGGATCTGTTCGGGCTCACCACGCCGCCCTTCAACATCGCGACGATCGTGGGGATGGGCTGGGTCGAGGGGCTGGCGCTCGCGCCGCTGACCTTCGTCATGACGGCGGCGTTGTTCCGCATGATGGACCCGGCGCTGGAAGAGGCGTCCTACGCGGCGGGAGCGAGCTATCGCCAGACCTTCTTCCGCGTGACCCTGCCGCTGATCTGGCCGGGCGTCGCGGCGGCGATGCTGTACTCGTTCATCATCGGGTTCGCGGCGTTCGACGTGCCCGCGATCATCGGCTGGTCGCGGCGCATCTTCACCTTCTCGACCCAGATCTATTTCTACGTCAACCCGGACACCGACCTGCCGCGCTACGGCGCCGCCGCGGCGCTGGGCGCGGCGATGGTGCCGCTCGCCATCGCGATGAGCGTCTGGTACGCGCGCATCCAGCGCAATGCCGCGCGCTTCCAGGTGGTGACCGGCAAGGGCTACCGGCCGCGGCTGATCCCGCTGGGCCGCGGCGCGTGGATCGCATGGGGATTGCTGGGCCTCTACATCTTCCTCGGCCAGGGCATCCCGGTGCTGGCGCTGGTCTGGTCCTCGCTGCTCAGCTTCTTCCGGCCGCCCTCGCTCGAGGCGCTGAACTTCGTGTCCTTCGCCAACTATCACCGCCTGCCCTGGGAATTGATCGGCGAGGGGGTCAAGCACACCGGCCTGCTCGTCCTGCTGACGCCGACCATCGTCATCGGGCTGAGCCTCGCCTTCTCGTGGGTGGTGGTGCGCTCGCGGCTGCGCTGGCGTGCCGCGTTCGACTTCTTCGCCTTCCTGCCGCATGCCGTGCCGGGGATCATTTTCGGCGTCGGCGCGCTGCTGGTCGCCCTGTTCGTGGTCGACAAGGCGATTCCGCTCTACGGCTCGATCTGGCTGATCCTGATCTGCTACGTCATCATCCGCCTCAGCTACGGCACGCGGGTAATGAACGGCGCGCTGATCCAGATCCATGGCGAGCTGGAAGAAGCCTCGTGGGTGGCGGGCGCAAGGCGCTGGGCGGCCTTCCGCCGGGTGGTCATGCCGCTGCTCGTGCCGGCGATGCTCTACGCTTGGCTGTGGCTCGCCCTGCTCACCTATCGCGAGCTGACAATCGCCACGCTTCTGTCGGCCCAGGGCAACACGACGCTCGCCGTCGTGGTCTGGGGGCTGTGGGTCTCGGGCGGGATGGGGCCGGCCTCGGCGCTGACCGTGATCGTTCTGATCCTGCTGATGCCGCTGGTCGCGCTCTACTGGCTGGTGTCGCGCCGCGCCTCGACCATCGCGCGTGCGGCCGGCAGCGGCGGGGGGTAGGTCAGGCAGTCCGAGGCGTTCGGGAAGAAGTTGCGGGGCCCGGGTGGGGGGGATACCCGGGCCCCGCTTGAACGCGGCCTTCCGTGGGGACTCCGCCGGCAGGGCCGGCACGACAGCGGAAGGCGCGATGAGGTTAATTCACCCTTAAATCGTGTCATAATTTAGGCTGCGCGACGAAAATCGACGCTCGCCACGAAAAACGCCGGCGCCCGAGGGACGCCGGCGTTTTCGTTACGCAGGCCCGAGCGATCAGGCCTTCAGCTTCGTCATCGTCGCCTTGTCGGCGCGACCGGTCGCCTTCAGCCCATTGTCGGCCTGGAACTTCTTGAGGGCGGCGCGGGTGGCGGGGCCCATCATGCCGTCGACCTTCAGGGTGGCGCCGTGCTTATTCAGCGCCTCCTGCAGCGTCATGATGTTCTTGGATGGGGCCTTCCTGGCCATGGTCTTCTTGGCCATCGGCTTCGCCATGGGCTTCTCCATGGCGGGCTTCTCGGCTTGCTGGGCATAGGCGGGCAGGCTTGCCGCCGTCGCGAGGCCGAGCGAAGCGGCCGCGACCGCGAGCGCGGCCCGGAACGCTAACTTCTTCATGGGTTGCTCCAGAGGTTGGGTAGCGCGAAATGTCGGGAAAGTAATCCCGCCACGGTTACTTGCCAAGGTCTTCACGCGGGGCGCCCTGTGACAAAATGAAGCCGGCCGAATTCCTCGGCTTTTGGCGACCGGGACGCGAGGCGAACCTGCGCGTCGCGTCCCCGATTCGGGCCTGACGTCCGCCGCCCCCGGGCCTAGAGTAGGAACGCCTCGGAGCGGGAGAGCACGATGGGCGAACGGCGCGAGATGAAGCTCGGCATGTTCTACTGGCCGTGCGGCCACCATATCGCCGCGTGGCGCCACCCCGACGCCGTGCCCGATTCCGGCGGCAACCTGACCCATATCGTCGAGATCGCGAAGCTCGCCGAGGCCGGCCTGTTCGACATGTTCTTCATGGCCGATTCCGTGTCGTTCTGGCGCGGCAGCCTCGATGCGATGATCCACGATTCCTACGGCACGTGGATCGAGCCCTTCACGCTGATGTGCGCCCTCGCCCAGCACACGACCCATCTCGGCCTCGTCTGCACGGGCACGACCACCTACGACCAGCCCTACGCGCTGGCCCGGCGGTTCGCCTCGCTCGATCTCACCTCGGGCGGGCGGGCCGGCTGGAACCTGGTGACGTCGGGCAACCGCGCCGAAGCGGCGAGCTTCGGCCTCGCCAAGCACATGGACAAAGCGGACCGCTATCGCCGCGGGCGCGAGTTCGCGCTGGCCGTGCGCGGGCTATGGAACTCGTACGGCGACGGGGCCTTCCTGCGCGACGTGCCGTCCGGGCGCTATCTCGACCCCGCGAAGCTCCACGTGCTCGAGCACGCCGGCGCGTTCTTCAAGGTGCGCGGACCGCTCAACGTGCCGCCCTCGCCCCAGGGCGAGCCCGTGATGGTCCAGGCCGGCGCGTCGGAGGACGGCAAGGAGCTGGCCGCCGAGATGGCCGAGGTGGTGTTCGGCGTGCAGGCGACCATCGAGGGCGCCAAGGCGTTCTACGCCGACGTGAAGGGGCGCATGGCGGCCTATGGGCGCGACCCGGACAGCTTGAAGATCATGCCCGGCCTGTTCCCCTGCATCGGGGCGACGCGCGCCGAGGCCGAGGCGAAGTTCGAGGCGCTGCAGGAGCTGATCGTGCCCGAGGTCGGGCTGCAGCTCCTGTCGAACCGGCTGGGCTACGACCTGGCCGGGCACGACATCATGGGCCCGCTGCCCGAGATCCCGCGCGACGCGCTGTCGTCAAGCCGGGTCGAGCTGTTCGTCGAGATGGCCCGCCGCGAGGGCCTGACCATCCGCGACCTCTACCGCAAGATCGCCGGGGCGCGCGGCCATTACCAGCTGATCGGCACGCCCGTCGAGATCGCCGACTTCATGGAGGAATGGGTGGCCGAGCGCGCCTGCGACGGGTTCAACATCATGCCGCCGGTCTTCCCGGCGAGCCTCGCCGAGTTCAACGCGACGGTGATCCCCGAGCTGCAGCGCCGCGGCGTCTACCGCACGCGCTACCAGGGCACCACGCTGCGCGCCAATCTGGGCCTCACCCGGCCGCCCTGGCCGCCCGCGCCCCGGCGGCCCGCCGCCGCCCCCCGCGCCGCGGCGCCGCAGGAGGCCTGACCGAATAGCGGCCGACCTCGGCCCAACCGCCAAATCCGCCGATCTGCGACATTTGTCGCTTCGCCGGATCGGGGGCGGACCCTATCTCCTGATCAGAACGCGGGGCATTCGAGACAAAGACCCGCAAAGCGCATCGGAGACCGAGAGATGAGGCTCTGCACCACCACCCCGACGAACGGCTCGTTCGGCCACTGCCCGGCCGCCGGCATCCAGAGCGGTTTCGACGAGTTGCGTCAGGCCTTGGCCGCGTGGCGCGGGCGCACCGCGCGCCGGCGCGCCGCCCTCGCCATCGACAGCCGCACACTCGCCGATATCGGACTCACCCGCGCCCATGTCGACTACGAAGCGGCGAAGCCCTTCTGGCGGGCGTAGGGATCGCGTTCCGGAAATTCAGGGAATCTGGCGCGCCCGGCTTTCCAGTTCGCCCGTTTCTACGTTCTGACCGCATGCCTGCCCGTCGCGTCCCTGGCGTTCTCGACGCACCAGGCCATGAAAAGGGCATGCATGTAGATCGCCCACCAGACCAGCGATACGACAGCGCTGACATGGACGGTTGCGGACGTGGGAGAGAAGACCAGCGCCAGCTCCTGGAGGGTCCAAACGACCATCGCCGCGAGAATGGCCCACCGCTGGCCCCTGTAGGTCAAAAAGCCCAGCCCCGCCAGCAGGGCGGCGTCGACATATCCCCACATGCGCAGGCCGAGCGCGTACACAAGCGTCGCGGTGATCAGCGCGCTAAGGAGCAAGAGGGCGAAGCTTATTTTGCGCGCCGATCGGGTGATGCCCAACGCGTCGTATTCGGCAACCTGCCGGTCCAACTCGTCTTGATCAACGCGCCACCAGAGGACCCAATCCACGCCTCTTTTCAGCTTCTCGAGATATTCGGTGATCATGGGTATGCCCTCCGAATGAGAGAGGAGTTGTCGCTGCATCGAGGCGAGGGCGCCGCGCGCGCCCGGGCCCTCCCGACTGCACGGCTGTGCGAGCGCCTCGGCTAGTTCGGCCGTTCCGTGGCCTCGATGGCTTCCGGGATGGCCCCCTGATCGCCAACGCGATATTGGCCGCTGGCACGGGCGCGGAGAGCCCATTCGACCAGGTCACAAATCAGGGCACGCGTCTCGACGCCTTCCATCTCGCTCGCCTCCTTGATCCGCTGCCACGTGGCCTCGTCAAAGAAATAGTCGGCGTGCTCACGTTCCGCACCGGCGAGCAAGGGCAGTCCAAGCCCGCGATAAAGCTTCATCTTTACGGTCGCTTCGGGCTTCCGTTTCATTGTTCCGGGCCCTTCCACCTCGTAGGTTCAATACCTCGCCAGCGTGAATGCGCCTGAGGCGGCGAATAGCGGCGACCCAGGCATGCGAACCGTTCGTCATCGGGGTCGTCTCACGTTCAAACGCATCCGGAGGCGAGGTTTCTCGACAGGAAGAATGAGCCGGAAAGTTTTAATACAAGGTTGAATTGAACAGCGTTTGTTGTCGTGATTTCATATGATTTTACTAGAGAATTCAAAATTTATAAGGGCAATCGGAGTCGCCGTAAACATTCCGTCGTGACAGCCCGGTGAGGTGCTGAATTTTGCCATCCGGGCTCGCCCTGCGCTTCTTCCGTCATTCGATCGGGTCCACGGTTGCAGGGTTGCGGCGACACCAAAGGCGCTAGCCGCGCTTCATCTTCAGCGAATGGGAATAACGGTCCTGGGCGAGTTGAGCGAGCGTCTTTATGCCGCCCTGGTTGAGCTCCGTGGTCGCCTCGGCCAGATCGTCGGCCGCGACCTGGAGAATGGCTTTCAGGTCATTTTCGGACAGCGTGCCCCTGTCGACCAATGTCTCCAGAAGGTTCACAACGACCGCCAGCGCAGCGATGCCGGCGTGGCTCGGTTCGGCTTGCATGTTCCACTCCCCAGCTTGGATCAGGGCCCGTGTTCGGCGTCGTCTTTCAGCGCCTCGACCCGCGAAGAACACAATCCGGCGAATCGCCACGGCGCGCGATCGGTAGCCATCGAGACCGGAAGCCGGCTGCCGTCAACCGCCGTGCATCGCAAGGCGCGGATCCGAAAATCGCTTCGTCGAGATCGGACGTCGAGAGAAGGGTAGGAATTTGGCTTCCGGTTGCAACCGGGATCGGCGACGATTTGCCACAAATGCTCCCGGCCCGCCGCTTCGCGCCGGCCGACAGTCGCGGCCGGCGACCTGTCGCCATCGACGATCTCCACCGCGGCGACACAAGTGCGGCGGGCCGACCTCGACGGGCCTTCGTGCGGGGATGAGTGTCCGGAAATCTGGCGCGCCCGGCGAGATTCGAACTCACGACCTCTGCCTTCGGAGGGCAGCGCTCGTGCCGGCTCAGCTCCTTCGCCGGCAAAAAAGACCCAATGCGATCAACCGTCTAAGCTGAAAGATGGGGTGTCTCACTCACGTCGGCAATAGCCGATTTCGGGCTGTTTTTCGGGCTAGGTGTGACACAGGTGTGACAGGCTGGCCGGCCTAACGCCAAGCTGACCGTGCCTTTCACGGGGTGGGCCGGACGCGCGTCACAGTTCACTGTGACAGATGGACCAGGATCGAAGACCAGGATCGAACTATTGGTTGCAAGGAACGCCCGGTTCCTCACCATTGGCTACTTCCGATCCGAGCTAGCTGCCTTCAACCGCTGACCCGGAACGGTCGGTCGGAATGTTGACGCTGGTGGTCAATCACGGGGGACATGGGGGCAAAGCCGGGCGATGGCGAACCGGCATTTCCGGGCGAAATTCAGCCCACGCGTTTGGGCCAAAATCGGAGGCGGGGGGAAGAAAAAAACCCTCGCGGCCGACTTCGTCAGAGGCATCGCACAGGATTGGAGCAACTTTGCGATTTGGGATTTCGTTAGAGACCATTAGAGGCCGATAGAGGCCATTAGGCTCGCCGGCGTGTCTAGAGCGGCCAATTCCCTAGCCTTTTGGACTGCCAGGCGAGCATTTTTCGCCCCGCAAACTCTAGGATTTTAGTCCGGCACAGCCGGTCGAGAGGCCATGTCGGCGCCACAACCGTCGCCAAGTTGGTAGAGATAGCTCGGTGACGCAAAGTCGACGTAGACGAGCGCTTGGCTTCTGACGATCTGACGGTTCTGACGATCCATCGGACGGAACTCTGTCGCGCAGGAGATGTCTAAGTCAGAAGCGGCTATCACACCCATCGCTGCGCCAGATGCTTGACCGGCCCAACAGGCGCTCCCTCCGCAATCCTGGCGATGAACAGGCGTGGTGTGTCCTGCTGTGTGACGTGGTGACGCCCGACCGGATCAACCTGGCGCTGACTTGTTTTGCCTGTCGTGGTGCGCGATGAGGGCCTTCGCCGTCAATGGCCGAATGGGACCCGTGGAACTCAGCATCGGCCGGAGGCACGGGGGGAAAAAGCGCCGGGCGCACGCGGATATGACATGAAACGAGATTGACCCTGCACCCAACGTGACTGCACGTTTCGCTAATGATTAAGAGTAACGCTTCGCCTAGAATGAAGCTTCGACGTCGGCGGGGCGACACATGTTTGAGAACATCGTTTTGCGTAGACCAGAGAATACCCGGGCCGCTTTAGACGCAGGCACCTTAGCAGAGGCCCTATTTTTCTATCAAAACACTCATGTGGTCTTAGAGCACGGCAGCCTTCGGTCTCTACTCAATACAATCGGGCCTCAATTACTTCTTTCTCTACTATCGGAAGGATGGATAACTGTCACTTATTATCGAAACAGTCTTGGCGTACACACAGACACCAGAAACAATGTCAAAGAACATCATTTTATCAGTTGGGAGTTCGCGGGATCGAAACAAGAAGGCCGCAAGAAGGGAAATGATGCAATTATTGCGGTCTTTGAGCGAGAATTGGAAAAATCAGCGGCAACACGAAGAGCATCGAAGCGCTTTCTCGACTTAATCGAAGTCGCCTCCTTCCATGAGGGGTTCGGGGACGCGGGAGGCGTAACCGACGCGGCCGTACAGGACATGTCCGACCGTGATTACGTGCGTCACGCTGCAGAAATAACTTTGCGTGGGTTGATCCCGAACCTCAACCTTCCCGTTGGTTGGTATTTTGAGCCGTACGTGGAAGGCGGAGGCATAATGATTGGAACCAATCTAGATTTTTCTACATTGAATTCCGAATATCACAAATTCGTATCTCCTAAGCACAGCTCCATAACTCCGGAATTCATACTAAGCCACATACTTGAAGCACGTGCTGATCTGGCACTAGCCTCTCGATACATGGCAGAATATCTCACGAACGACATTTCTTCCTTGTTAATGCAAGAAAAATTCCGTGATATCTTAGCGAAAAGAAGAGCGAACGCAGAGCAGTTAGTCTTATTCCAAGACTTGTTCTTGCGGGGAGCCAATTCGATCCGGGATGCAATCAATCAGGACCCAAGCCGCTTCGGTGAATATTTGAAACTCTTGGAAGAGGGTAAGAAATTTAAGGACTGGCTTCGTGGCAAGAACCCAGATGCAAAACTTTTGGCCGAGTATCATCGTGCTGCGACAAATAATACATGGTTAGAAAAATTACCCACTAGGACTGTACGCTTCGCCCTTTTTGTGGGAATGGGGCTACTCACCGAGGCATTTGTGCCAACTGGTTTGGCAGCCGCATCTGCAATTGGTTTGTCAGCCGCAGATTATTTTCTAATCGACAACGTAATTAAGGGCTGGCGTCCCAATCAGTTCGTCGAAGGACCGGTGGCCGATTTCTTGAAAGATAAGTAGCGGGCGCCGTCCCGATATCTCTTATTTCGCGGCTTCGCCCTGTAATGCCGCCAGTGTAACCCCGGGATAGCCGACCTTCTGG
>CAWFOW010000006.1:0-430043 GCA_963817535.1 uncultured Alphaproteobacteria bacterium | reverse complement strand
GAAGGCGACACGCGGATGCCGAGGCCGGTCTTGCCGTCCTCCCACACCTCATATCGGGCGGCGCGCTTTTTCAGCGCCTCAATAGTGGACTTCATAAACCGCATGGCACCTCCGCAAGTGCCCGGCAGCAGGCCCGCTACCCGCTACCCGAAACTGATATGGGTAACGTTTTACCCCGAACACGGGCGAACCGCAACGGGCGGCTTCGATGCTGATTCGCCTGATTCCCTAGCCATTTGTGAGGGTGCTGGTTGTTCGCCGCCGTTCGGCACTGTTCGGTTACTGTGTGAACTTCTGTCACATCGACCCTATATTAACCGAGGGGGCCGAGGCTGACCGAATGGATGCGTTGACCCGAACCCTTGTCGATCTGCACGGCGCCGCCGGCGGGCGGGGCGGGCGTCATCCCGGCACGCGACTTGCGCCGGATGCGCTGGCCGCGCTGGGGCTCGAGGGCTTTCTCGCCGGCCAAGGCGTCGCGGCGCGCTGGCGCGGCACCGTCGCCGAGCCGGATGCGGAGTCCGGCACGCTCGACTCCATCGCGCGCATGTGCCGCGACCTGGCAGCGGCGACCGCGCGGTCGGTCGCGGCGGGGCGGCGCTTCTGCGTGTTCGGTGGCGATCATAGCTGCGCGATCGGCACCTGGTCGGGCGCTTCCGACGGGCTGGCGCCGCGCGGCCGGCTCGGTCTAATCTGGTTCGATGCCCACATGGATGCCCACACGCCGGAGACGAGCCCCAGCGGGCGCGTGCACGGCATGCCGCTCGCGGTGCTGCTCGGCCATGGCGCGCCGGCGCTGACCGGAATTGCGGCTCACAGCCCGGCGCTCGCGCCCGAGAGCCTCTGCCTGGTCGGCGTGCACAGCTTCGAGTCGGGCGAGTGCGAACTGCTCGACCGGCTCGGTGTCCGCGTGATCCGGATCGAGGAGGTGCGTGCGCGCGGCTTGGCTTCCGTGACCGACGAAGCCATTTCCATCGCGCGGCGTGGCACGGCGGGGTTCGGCATGTCGGTCGACCTCGACGCTGTCGACCCGGCCGAGGCGCCGGGCGTCGGCTCGCCGGTGCCGGGCGGTCTCGCCGCCGCCGAGCTGGCATCCGCGCTCGCCACCGTGCGCGACGTGCCCGATTTCGTCGGGCTCGAGATCGCCGAGTACAATCCGCAGCTCGATCGGGCCGGCATGACGGCGCTGATCGTGCGCAATCTTCTTGCCGCTACCTTCGCTGGAGACGCGCCGTGAGCCGCCGCGACACGCCGCGCCCCGCGCGCGAGCACGACGCCATTGCGCTGGAGAACCGGTTCGGCGCGCACAACTACGCGCCACTCCCCGTCGTGCTGGTCAAGGGGCAGGGCGTGCATGTCTGGGACGCGGACGGGCGCCGCTACATCGACATGCTGGGTGCGTACTCCGCGGTCAGCCACGGCTACGCCCATCCGCGGCTGGTCGAGGCGCTGATCCGCCAGTCGCACACGCTGGGCGTCGTCTCGCGCGCCTTCTACAGCGACCGGCTCGGACCGTTCCTCGCCCGCGCCTGCGAGCTGACCGGCCAGGATTCGGCGCTCGCCATGAACTCGGGCACCGAGGCGGTCGAGACCGCGCTCAAGGCCGCGCGCAAATGGGCCTACACTGTGAAGGGCGTGCCGGACGGGCTCGCCGAGATCATCGTCTGCGACGGCAATTTCCACGGCCGTACGCTCGCCATCGTCGGGTTCTCGTCCGAGGCGCAGTACCGTGACGGGTTCGGCCCGTTCCCCGCCGGGTTCAAGCGCATCCCGTACGGCGACCCGAAGGCGCTGGAGGCGGCGATCACCGCCTCGACCGCGGCGTTCCTGGTCGAGCCGATCCAGGGCGAGGGCGGCATCGTCGTGCCGCCCGAGGGCTATCTCTCGGCCTGCGCCGAGATTTGCCGCAGCCGCAACGTCCTGCTGATCTGCGACGAGATCCAGACCGGGCTAGGCCGCACCGGGCGCATCCTCTGCGCCGACCACGAGAACGTGCATCCCGACGCCATCACGCTCGGCAAGGCGCTCGGCGGCGGGCTGATGCCGGTGTCGCTGTTCCTCGCGCGGCGCGAGGTGATGGATGTCTTCCACCCGGGCGATCACGGCTCGACCTTCGGCGGCAACCCGATCGCCTGCGCCGTCGGCCACGCCGCGCTCGACGTGATGATGGAGGAGCGCCTGGCCGAGCGCTCGGCCGAGCTCGGCCCGCATCTGATCGCGCGGCTCCGCGCCATCGCAAGCCCGGCAATCCGCGAGGTGCGCGGGATGGGCCTGTTCGCCGGCGTCGAGCTCGATCCCGCCCGCGCGACCGCGCGCGACGCCTGCGTGGCCCTGCTCGCCGAGGGCATCCTCACCAAGGAGACGCACCGCAACACGGTGCGCTTCGCCCCGCCGCTGGTCATCACGCGGGACGAGCTCGACGACGCACTGGACCGCATCGCCCGTGCATTTACGAGGCTTGGGGCGCGTTGAGCGGGGAAAATGAGAAGGGGCGGGTCCAGGACCCGCCCCTTCGGACTTCGCTGTGACGCCGCCTACTCCGCGGCGGCCTTGGTCTCGGTGATGAACTGCGAGACCCACTTTTTCCGGCGCTTCAGGTTCTCGCGGTACATCGCCTCCATCTCCGCCGGCGGGAAGGAATGCACGCTCGGGCGCGCCATCAGCGCGTCGTGCCACGCCTTGACCAGCGGAAACTTCTCCATCACGCCGAGAGGCTTCACCCGGTCGAGGAACGCGTAGCGCTGCAGGAACGGCGCGTAGGCGCAATCGACCAGCGAGAAGGCGGGACCATTGAAGAACGGGCCGTCATTGCCGCGCTTTTCCAGCGCCTTCTCGAGCCGCTCGAACGCCACCGGGATCTTGGCCGCGCAGGTGCTGTACTCGGCCTCGCTGTCGGCATAGCCGGTCGAGGTCACCGTATCGGCGAAGCTCGGCACGTAGTCGGTCCAGGCTCGGTTGTACGCGCGCGCCACCGGATCGGCCGGGTGCAGGCGCGGCTCGATCGTCTCGTCCAGGTACTCGCAGATCGCGTTGGACTCGAACATCGAGATCTTGTCGTCGATGCGCAGCACCGGGACCTTCTTATGCGGCGAGATGGCGAGGAACCAGTCCGGGCGGTTGTCCGGCTCGATGTGGCGGAACTCGAATTCGACCTTCTTCTCGCGCAGCGCGATCGCCGCGCGCTGCACCCAGGGACACGTCTTGAAGCTGACCAGCAGGTAGTGCGGCATGACGGCCTCCATCCGGCGTTCGGTGACCCAGCATGGCATGGCGGGCGGGGCGGGTTCAACGGTGACGGGGACGGGGACGGCACCGGCGTCGCGGCCGGCCCGATTCTGGCCGGGCGGGCGGCGGCAGGCTAAGGTCGTGCCAAACGGGGGAGGGGGCGATGGCATCGGAACCGGGACGGCCAAACTGGATGAGGCTGCCCTTCCATCAGCCGCAGCGCTCGCTCGGCGCGCAAATCGGTGGAGTCGCCATCCTGGCGGCGATCGGCGGTGCGCTGGCGCTCGCGACCCAGTCGTGGCGCGCCGGCGCGCTGTTCGCGCTCGGCGGGCTTCTCGGCGCGCTGCTCGCCGCGACCGGCTTCGCCTTCATCGGAAGCTGGCGGGCGGCCATCGAACGGCGCGAGGTCGTGGGCGTCGAGGCACAGATCGTCATGCTGGCTGCGAGCGTGATCCTGTTCGCCGCCGCCCTCGGGCGCGGCGAGGCGTTCGGCGCGACTTTGGTCGGCACCGCGGCGCCACTCGGTGTCGCCGTCGCGCTCGGCGGGGCGCTGTTCGGGCTCGGGCTCGGCTTCGTCGCCGACGGGTGGGGCGCCGTCGCCGCGCTCGCCGCCGCCGCGGTCGGGGCGTGGCTCGCCGGCCTTGCTGCGCCGTTCTGGGCGGGGCTGCCCGGCCTCGACCCGGTGGTGCTGCCGGCGCTCCTGCCGTGGAAAGGAGCGGCGCCGATCCAGATCGGCGTGCTGATCCTGCTGTGGACCTTCGCGCGCATCCGGGCGGGCACGACGGCGCAGAAGCCGCTCCGGCCCCTGATCGTGCCGGCCGTCGCCATCGCCATCCTCGGCTGGGCCGTGCTGCTGGTCGCGGGCGCGCCATGGCGTCTCGTTCCGCTCGCCTCGTTCTGGTCGGTGGACCTCGCCGTCGCGCTCGGCGCCGTCGCCGTGCTGGCGCTCGGGCGCGGACGCGACCTCGCAGTGCCCGGGCGCGCGGCGCTTGCCGCCTCGGTCGGCGGCGGGTTGGCGATGGGGTTCGGCGCCGGGATCGCGGGCAGTCCCATCTCCGCGCTGATCGGCGCGGTTGCGTCGGGCAGCCTCGCGGGCTGGCTGTGGCTCGCCTTTGCCTTCGGCGGGACGATCTGCGGCGTCGCGCTCCGCCGCCGGTTGAGCTAGCGCGGCGTCAGGAGACCGCAGCCTCTCGTCGTGGTCGCGCCGCGAGCCAGTTCGTGGCGACCAGCGCCGTCGCGATGATCAGCGAGGCGACGTTGATCCCTGCCTTGATGCCGTGTCCTTCGACCGGCAGGAACAGGCCGAGCGCGCAGGCGAACAGCACGACGCGCCAGACGAATGCGACATGCGTCATGAAAAAGCCGCGCAGCGCGATCGACAGCGCGAGGATGCCGAGACAGGCCGAGGTGAAATTGATCGTGATCAGCCAGAGCGGCCCCTGGGCGAGCAGGGTCGGCGAGTAGATGAACACGAACGGCACGATGAACGCGACCGCGCCCAGCTTGGTCGCCTCGTAGCCGGTCCGGAGCGGCGGCGCCTTGGCAATGCCGGCGGCGGCGATGGCCGCGACCGCGACCGGCGGCGTGATCAGCGAGAACACGCCGAAATAGAAGATGAAGAAGTGCGCCGCGATCGGCAGGAAGCCGAACTTCACCAGCGACGGCACGATCAGCGTGACCTGCATGAAGTAGATTGCGATGCCGGGAAGCCCCATCCCGAGGATCAGGCTGATCACCGCGGTCGCGACCAGCAGCAGCACGTAGCTGTAATTGCCGAGCTGCACCAGCGGCTCGGTGAAGGTGAAGCTGAGCCCGGTCATCGACGAGACGCCGAGGATGATGCCGACGAGCAGCGCGACCACGATGATCTCGCATACCTGCAGCCCGGCCTGGGCGATGGTGCGGTACCACCACGAGACCGGCTTGTCGCGCACGTACCACCAGCCGCAGACGATCAGCAGCAGCACGGCGAACATGCCGGCCTTGTCGGGCGCCCACAGGAGCCAGACCAGCGTGTAGATCAGGACGGGCAGCGGCAGCAGGAAGGCCCAGCCGCGCTTGAGCACCTCCCACGCCTTCGGGATTTCGCTCGCCGGCAGGCCCTTCATGCCGGTCCGTCCGGCCTCGAGGTCGACCTGGATCAGGATCGCGCCGTAATAGAGGATCGCGGGCAGGGCGGCGGCCAGCACGATCTGGCCGTACGGCATCTGCAAATACTCCGCCATCACGAACGCGACGGCGCTCATCACCGGCGGCATCACCAGCCCGCCGGTCGACGAGCACGCCTCCACCGCGCCCGCCACCTCGGGCCGGTAGCCGATGCGCTTCATCATCGGGATGGTGACCGAGCCGGTGATCACCACGTTGGCGACGGCCGAGTTCGAGATCGAGCCGAACAGGGCGGAGCCGATCACCGCTACCTTGGCCGGGCCGCCGCGATAGCGCCCGAGCGCGGCGATGGCGAGGTCGGTGAACAAGGTGCCGCCGCCCATCGCGAACAGCAGATGGCCGAACACCACGAAGACCAGCACGATCGTCGCGACGATGCCCATGATCAGCCCGAGCATCCCCTCGTCGCCGACGAACAGATCCACCGCGACGCGGTCCCACCCGATCGCGCGCGTGCGCAGCATGCCGGGGAAGTGGTCGGCGAACAGCGCATAGATGATGAACATCACGGCGAGCGCCGGCAGGACCGGGCCGTAGACGCGCCGCGTCGCCTCGATCACCAGAAGCACGGTGATCACGCCAAAGAACATCTTGGAGGGCGTGATGTCGCCCAGCCGGTACGAGATCTCGGGGAAGTAGAGGACGACGAACAGTCCCGATGTCAGCCCCAGGAAGGCCAGCACAACGTCGTACCAGGGTGCCGCGTCGCGCCGCGCGCGCTTCGATGCCGGGAACAGCTGGAACACGGCGAACAAGGTGATGCCGAACACCAGCCCGTAGAACTGCTGGGCGAAGACCGTCCAGTGCAGGTAGATCGGCACCTCGAGCGCGTAGAGCGCGCCGGCGGCCACAAGCAGGATGCCCAGGAACTCGACCGCCGTCTGGTAGATCGGCTGCAGCCTGCGGGTGCGGACCGGCTCGACGCCCAGTTCAGTCTCGGCCATGAGGCCTCACACGAGCTGGAGAACAGGGCCAGGCTTCCACCCGCCCTTCGAGACGCGCCTTGGCTTCGCCAAGCCGCTCCTCAGGACGAACGGAAGCCTGGCGCTACGATCTCAGGCCCCGCCGTGGATGGCGAGGAGCTGCTTCTGCGCAGCCTCGTGGCCCGAGTCCCACACGCCGATCTCCTTGAAGAACTTGATCGCCCCCTTGGCCATCGGCGCGGTGAAGCGCATCGCCTTCATGCCCTCGTGCGTCCACAGCTTCATCGCCGGGTGCGCGCCGTCGAGCTTGCGGACGTCGTTCCAGATCGTCTTCGCCATGGCGTACACCACGCCGTCGGGCGTCGTTGTGTTGGTGGTGATCTGGATGTCCTTCTCCCACACCGTCATGTCCTCGACGATGCCGGTGAACGAGCCGGCCTTGAGCGTGATCGGGTAGTAGCCGAGCTTGCTTTCGGCGAGCAGCTTCCCGGTCTCTGGCCCGGACGGCAGGCCGAGGAAACGCACGCCCTTGTACTGGGCGTCGGCCTGGTTCACGACGCCCGAGCCGATCGACGCGTTGGCGCAGTCGGTCTGGCCGTTCATGAAGGCCTGGTAGTTCTCGCGGATGCCGGCGACCGGCACGACCTTCACGTCGTTCCAGCCCAGCCCGGCCGCGTGAAACATGGCCGACATGTCCTCGCCGAACACGGGCGCGCCGGGAAACTCGCCCGGCACGCGCTTGCCCTTGAGCTCCGCGACCATCTTGATGCCGAGCGACTTCGGCACCATGCAGCTGCCATAGAGCGGCGGTCCCGGAATCACCACGCGCAGGTTCTTGAATGCCTTGCCCTTGTAGAGGCCGAGCCCCGCATAGGCGTCGTGCGACGACGGCGTGGAGCCGAGGCCGAAATCCGTCTCGCCGCCGGCGACAAGGTCGTCGAGCTGCGAGCCGGCCTCGCGCAGGCGCATCTGCGCGCCGGTCTCGTCGTGGAACAGCTTGGCGATGCCCGCCGCGGTGGCATTGAAGGTCGTGCCCGGGCGCAGCGTCACGATCGTGAAGGTACCGGAGATCTTCTGGGCCGCCGCGTCGTTGGCGGTCGCCAGTACGCAAGATACCACGAGGGCCGCAATGGCCGTGACCAGGCGAGTCATGGTTCCCTCCCATCGTCGGATCGTGCCCGCGTATGGTCGCGGGTTCGTACGCCCCGATGTTGCGACTCGTTTGCCCTGGGGCGCAACGGGATTCGCACGCCGCTGCCGGGCCGGGGCCACGTTGTCACGGTCGCCCGGGATGCTGGCGATCCCGCGCCCGCTCGGGTAGGTTTTCCGGGTGCGGCGGACCCAGCCCGCCGCAGGGAAGGGAACGATGCTCGATCGCGAACGCAACGAGACGCTGACCCGGGTCGGGCCGGGAACGCCCATGGGCGAGCTGATGCGCCGCTACTGGCAGCCGATCGCCGCCCTTTCGGAGCTCGACGAGACCCCCACCAAGCCCGTTCGGCTGATGGGCGAGGACCTTACCCTCTACAAGGACCTCTCCGGCAATCTGGGCCTGATCGACCGGCACTGCGCCCACCGCTCGTCGGACATGTCCTACGGCTATGTCGAGAAGTGCGGGCTGCGCTGCAACTATCACGGCTGGCTCTACGACCACCAGGGAAGCTGCATCGAGCAGCCCTACGAGGAGGCGGCCGACCCCACCTCGCGCTTCAAGGAGAAGATCCGCATCAAGGCCTATCCGGTCGAGGCCAAGGCCGGGCTCATCTGGGCCTATCTCGGGCCGGAGCCGCGCCCGCTGGTGCCCACGTGGGAGCCGTTCACCTGGTCCAACGGGTTCGTCCAGATCGTGTTCTCCGAGATCCCGTGCAACTGGTTCCAGTGCCAGGAGAACTCGATCGATCCCGTCCATTTCGAATGGATGCATTCCAACTGGAAGGTCCGGCTCGAGGGCCGCACCGGCCCCTATACGCCGAAGCACGTGAAGGTCGATTTCGACGAGTTCGAGTGGGGCTTCGTCTACAAGCGCATCCTCGAGAACACCGACGACACGAGCCCGCTCTGGACCGTAGGCCGCACCTGCCTCTGGCCCAACGCGCTGTTCACCGGCAACCATTTCGAATGGCGCGTGCCGGTCGACGACGAGAACACGCTGTCGGTCGGCTGGTTCTTCAACCACGTACCGAGGGATAAGGAGCCGTTCGAGCAGAAATCCATTCCCTACTGGTACTCGCCGATCAAGGACCCGAAGACCGGGCGGTGGATCACCAGCCACGTGATGAACCAGGACTTCATCGCCTGGATGGGCCAGGGTGCGATCACCGACCGCGGGCGCGAGCATCTCGGCCAGTCCGACCGCGGCATCATCGCCATCCGCAAGCGCTTCTTCGACGATCTGGCGCGCATCGAGAAGGGCGAGGACCCGAAGGCGATCATGCGCGACCGCACGCGCAACTCGTGCATCGACCTGCCGATCCCGTTCCGCGCCGGGCTGGAGCACGGCCAGACGCGCGAGGAGCTGGCGAAGGCCGGTAATGTCGAGGGCTCGGCCGCCCGGAAGTTCATCTTCCAGTACGGCCAGCCCGAACATGTGCGCCGCGCCTACGAGGACGCGATGGGCATCACCATGGACCGCGCGCCGTTCGTCGAGGTCCCGGAGGAGTAGCTCCTCAGTCGACGCGCCGCCGCCGCCGTGTCCAGCCGAGCCCGGCAAGGCCGAACACGAAGATCGCGAGCGACGCCGGCTCTGGTGCGTCAGCGGTGGTCGTTGCAATCTGCGTGGTCACGAGGAACAGGCTGTTGCCGCGCAGCACCTGGTCGAAGGCGTAGCCCGCCAGGCTGACGGCGAGGGTCTCGTAGACCCGGTCCTCGATGAAGCCGTCCATCGCCGTCATGATCTCGAACTCGTCCCCGACATCGAGCATCGCCGCGAGCGAGCCGCTGAGCAGCACGTCGAGCGCCCCGGCCAAATCTGCGTGGCCGGAGACGTCGAGGAAGTCGTAGGTGACGCCGATATCGAAGCCGTCGAGTTCCACCTCGGTGGCGCCGCCCGCCGCCTGGACGTAGTCGCCGTCGATGTACAGCGTGCCCGGCGAATTGCCGGCCGCCAGCGTGCCGCCGGTGTTGTTGACGTTAGCCGCAACCGTCCCGATGCCGCTCAGCTGGCCGCCCTGAAGCTGGACAATGCCGGTGCCGCTGACGGCGAGGACGGAGTTGATTTCCCGCAGCTCGGTGTGGCCGCCGGTCTGCACGTAGTCGTTGATCACATCGATGCGGCTGTGCGCCACGATCACGTCGCCGCGGTTCTCCGAAAACGTGCTGCTGCCCTTGAGGTCGATCCCGCCAGTGCCGGTCGCCATCAGCGTGCCCTCGTTGACGAAGCGGCCGAATCCCGTATCGATGGTCATCGCGGTTGCCTGGTCGGCGACGATCGTGCCCTGGTTAATCATGCCGCCCGCGTTGTTCAGCAGCTGGCCCGCGCCCCGGATCGTATGCGCGGCTCCCTGCGTCACCACCGTGGCGTTGTCGGCGAGGACCTGGTTGAGCGCGTTATCGCCGAGGAAGATCGTGCCGTTTCCGCCGAGTGTCTGGTTCCCGCCCACGAAACTGATGTTGGTGGGGTTGATGGTCGCATTCAGCGTCCAACTCCCGTCATGCGTCAGGCCATTCTTGATTGTCGCGGTGGAGAAGTTGGCCTGGTCGACCGTGCCGTTCACGGTGACACCGTCGAGCGTGTAGCCATGACCGTTGGTGTTGAAGATCACGCCGCTGCCCGAGGTCTGCAGCGTGCCGCCCGTCATTGTCAGGCCGTTCAGCTCCAGCTGGGAGCCGTCCATGATTTCGATCGTGTGGCCGGTATTGGTGAAGTTGCCGTTGGTGAAGTAAAAGCCGCCCGCGCCGGTCGCCTGCATGGTGCCCTGGTTGACGAAGCCGAGCCCGCCCGGCTCGACCACCATCCGGGTCGCCTGGTCGGCGATGATCGTGCCGTTGTTGATCATGCCGGCCGAATTGAAGAGAAGCTGGCCGGCGCCCTGGATCGTATGCCCGGCGACATGCGTCAGCATCGTGTCGGCATTGCCGCGGATGCGGTTGTTGGCGTTGTCGCCCATGACGATGGTGCCGGTGCCGCCGATCGTCTGGGCGCCGCTTTCGAACGAGAGTTCGGAAAAGTTGACGTCCGCGTTCAGCGACCACGTGCCGCTGTGAATCAGGTCGTTCTTGATCGCGACGGTGGAGAAGTTGGCCTGGTCGACAGTGCCGTTCACGGTGACGCCGTCGAGCGTGTAGCCATGACCGTTGGTGTTGAAGATCACGCCGCTGCCCGAGGTCTGCAGCGTGCCGCCGGTCAGGGTCAGTCCGTTCAGCTCCAGGTGGGAGCCGTCCATGATTTCGACCGTGCGACCGGTATTGGTGAAGTTGCCGTTGGTGAAGTAAAAGCCGCCCGCGCCGGTCGCCTGCATGGTGCCCTGGTTGACGAAGCCGAGCCCGCCCGGCTCGACCACCATCCGGGTCGCTTGGTCGGCGATGATCGTGCCGTCGTTGATCATGCCCGCGGAGTTGAAGAGAAGCTGACCGGCGCCGCGGATGGTGTGGCTGGCGGCGTTGGTCAGCATCGTGTCGGCATTGCCGCGGATGCGGTTGTTGACGTCGTCGCCGATGACGATGGTGCCGGTCCCGCCGATGGTCTGGGCGCCGCTCTCGAAGCTCAGTTGGGAAAGGCTCCCGCCCGAGGCGTTCAGGCTCCATGTGCCGTTGTTGGTGAGGCCGTTGCGGACCGTCACGGTGTTGTTGTTGAGCTCCTTCAGCGTTCCGTCGAGCGTGACGCCGTCGAGAGTGTAACCACGGTTTTCGGTGTCTCCGATGATTCCGGTGCCCTCGGTGTGCAGCGTGCCGCCCAGGACCGTTGCGCCCTGCAGTTCGAGCTTCGAGCCGTCCTTGATCTCGATGGTGCTGCCGGTGTTGGTGAATGTGCGACTTTCGAACTTCAGGCCGCCGGTGCCCGTTGCCTGCATCGTGCCCTGATTGAAGAAATCCTTGCTTGAGCCTGGATGGATCACCAACGCCGTCGCCCGATCGGCAATGATCGTACCATTGTTGATCATCCCGCCGGAGTTGTTCAAAAGCTGGCCGGCGCCGCGAATCGTATGGTTCGAGCCATTCGTCGTCACCGTGTCATCGTTGCTGATGCGGTTGAGGTTGCTGTCGCCCATCATGATCGTGCCGGTGCCGCCGATCGTCTGATCGCCGGTGAAATGCAGCTCCGCTACGTTGGCGCCGGCATTCAGCCCGATGGTGCCGTCGTTGGCGAGGCCGCCGCTATCCACGGTCAAAGAGCTGTTGTTGTCGAGGTTGAGCGTGCTGCCGCTGCCGACCGACACGGCGTTGGCCGACGCGAAGAAGTTCATGATGTTGACGATGAAGCTGTTCGTACCATCGCCGATGCTGGCGCTGTCCGCGGCCATATCGGCGGGGAATCCCGGCTGGTCCCAGTTGCCGTCGAGGTTCCACTGCGTGGTTCCGCCGTCCCCGGTCCAGTCGAACGGCGTCGCTAATGCCGGGGATGTCGGGGCGATCGCCGATACGGCGACCGCTAAAAGGGCGATGAGAACGAGGTTGCTGCGCCGCATGTGCGCCTCCCGTCGATGCGTTTCGATCGGGCCGGGCCATGCGGCCGCCTCACGCCCATCGGCGGTGGGACCCGGCTGGTCTCGGAAGAAGACTAGGCCACGTGGTGACCCGCGCCGCGCCCTACGAATGTAGAGGGTGGGATTGGACGGTGACCGTCAGCCGAGCGGCGGAGGCAGGCGGGAGGCCAGCCGGACGAGATCCGCCTGGCGGTGCACCCCGACCTTCGCCATCGCGTGGTATAGGTGGAACCGGGCGGTCGAGACGCTGACCCCGCGTGTCGAGGCGTATTCGGCGAGCGTCTGGCCCGCGCACAGGGCGGCGGTAAGTTCTGCCTCGCGCCGGGTCAGCCCGAAGACCGTGACGAGCTGGTCGATCCCGGGCGGGACATCCCGCGCCGGGTCGTGCACGAAGACGAGGGCCGCCACCGGCGGGCACCGATGCCCTCGCCGGCGGGTTGCGGGGGAAGGCGTCGCACCGAAAGGATGTAGGGCAGCAGGCCCGACGGCCGCGGCACGACGACCTCGCCGCCGGGCCGCAACTCCGCTTCCAGAGCGTCTCCGAGGAAGCGCGCGAGGGTCTCGTCGAGCCGCTTGCGGGCGGCGGCGTTCGTGACACCCAGGCGGCCCCCGGCAGCCGAGAGCCCGTCGGCGTCGCGGAAGATCGCCTCGGCGACGGCATTGGCATGCAACACCCGCCCCGCCGCATCGAGTAGGACGACGCCCGTGTCCAGCTGGCCGAGCATGTCCAGAAGCGAGCGCTCGCGCTGCGCCCAGGCATCGAGGCGGAGATGCGTGTCGAGCGCGTGGCGCAAATGCGGGATCAGGCGCTTCATCCGCCGCGCGTCGTCGCGGGACGCGTGGCCCTGGCGCGGCGAGCGGTGCACGGCCGCGAAGCTCACCCCCGGCCCGGGCGGGTTCGCCAGCGTCGCGGACAGGAAGTAGCGCAGATCGTCGGGTGCCAGGAAATCCGCGTAGAACTCGTCGCGGTCCATCTCGGATTCCGACAGGAAGGCGCGGTCGTAGCCGACCTCGCCCGCCGGCCGGGCCGAGATATACGCGATGCGCGGGCAGACCTTGGAATAGTGCTCGATATAGGCGTCGATGCCGTGCATCGGCAGGCGGCTGCCCGCCGCGAAGAACAGAGGCACCGTGCCGGGTCCGCGATGCGCCTCGAGCGTCGTGTCGGTGCCGCCGAGGTAATCGGCGACCGCGGTCAGGGCGGCCGGCCATGCGCCCGCGTCCAGCGAAGCGGCGTAGCACCGGTCGATGACGGTCCGGATGTCTACGGTCATCGAAACGCCCGGTCATTGTCGACGAATTGTCGACGGACAGTATCCCAGCCTCGGACGGGCCCCACAACCAAACAATCGCGAGAACAAGGTGGAACGTGCGCCGAACGATGTCCTTTCAGGAAATGTTAAAATTCCTATTTATAAATCAATGTCGTACCTAGGCCGCGCGTGGACGGCTGCGAGTTTTTCCCGTTGCTTTGGACGATCTTTACCGTAGATCGGTAAGTTGCCGGGTGGCGGTCGCCTCGATTGGGGCCGGCGGGGCACTGTCCGACGACCTCAAGGCGACCTCGCGGCCAGGGCGAGGCGGATCACCGTTCCCGCCGGTAGGTTCGTTCCCGCGGTCGCGACGAACCAGGCGCTCGGCTTGGCCGGCCACGATGCCCGGATGGGCTCGATCGGGTGAAGCCTGACACTCCTGCGCGCGAGCGCTACGCCGTCCGGCCCGACGACGGTCATTCGCAGCTGCCAGCCGAACGGCGCATCGGCCGTGTTCGGCGCGAACACAACGTGGCCGTGCACGACGATTTCCGCGCCGTCAGGTATCTGCTCCGCGTCGACGATGCGTGACGCGCCGCCGGTCGTGGTCTGGATCGCCACCCCCGGACTATCGGCGTGCGACCGTCCGCCCGCGCACCCTGCGAGCGTGACGGCGAGCGCCGCGACAAGTGCCAATCGCCCGATCATTCGGCCGTTCCCATGCGGAGGGAGGCGCCAGCCAACGCTGCCGCGACGGCGGCGACAACGACCAGCGCGCACACGACGCTTGCCCCGGTCGGCAGGTCGAGCGCTGCCGACGCGACCAGCCCGGCGAGGTATCCGACACCGCCGACCGTCCAGGCGAACGGCAGCGACCGCCGGTTTCCGCTCACCTTGGCGGCGAGCGCCGGCACGATCAGCGAGGCGAATACCAGGAACACGCCGACGAGCTGCACCGAGGCGGTGATGTTGACGGCGAACACGGCGTAGAACAGCCAGCGCCTCCGCCCCAGATCCGCCCACCAGTAGGCGGCGAGAACGGCCGCGTCGAGGAAGGCGACTGGCCAGAGCTGGCCCGGCGTCACCCAGAGAATCTGCCCGACCAGCAGATCCTTCATGTGTTCGGCGCCGTGCGGGTTCGACGCCAGGAGCAGGATCTCGGCCGAGGCGGCGAGCACGAACACCACACCGATCACCGCCTCCTGCACGGCGGGCAGGCGCCGCTCGCTCCACAGCAGGAACGCCGCCGCGACGAGCGCGGCCCCCGCCGCGCTCGCCTGCACCGTCCAGCCATTCGGCTCGCCTCCGAAGAAGTCGGCCGTGACGACGCCGAGCCCCGCCACCTGCGCGATGGCGAGGTCGATGAACACGATCCCGCGGTCGAGGACCATGCGGCCGAGGGGAACGTGCGTGGCCAGCACCAGTAGGCCGGCAAGAAACGCCGGCCACAAGATGTCGAAGGACTGCTCAACCATTGCGGCCTCCGAGGGCGGCCACCAGACGCCGCACGGTGTCGTCATAGAGGCCGAACAGATCTTTCGCCGCGTCGTTGCCGCCCACGGTGAACGGCAGCGCCACGACGGGAAGGCCGAGCTTGCCGCCGACGAACTCCGAGGCGCGCGGGTCCTCGTAGGCCGCGCGGATGATCATCGCCGGATGGCGCGGCGGCAGGGCGGTCAGAAGCTCCGCGAGATACCCCGAAGATGGCGGCACGCCCGGCTTGGGCTCGATCGCGCCGACTTCCTTCAGACCGAGCCAGCCGAACAGGTACACCCAGTTCTTGTGGTAGACGACGACCGGCTTGCCCCGGAGCGGTGCCGCCGCCGCCTGCCAGCGCGCCATGTCGGATTTGAGCTTCGCGACGAAAGCGTCGCCGAGCCGCTGGTACGTCGCCGTCCCAGCCGGGTCGATCTGGATCAGCCGGGCGGTCAGCGCCGGCGCGATCGCCAGGATGTTCTCAGGATCGGTCTGGATGTGCGGGTTGCCGGCAGCATGCACGTCGCCCATCGAACGGTCGAGGCGCGTCGGCACCTCCTTCAAGGCGATCTGCTCGGCGGCGGCGAAATAGCCCGGCGCGCCGGGCTGGATCTTGCCGTTCGCGGCGCTGCGCAGCAGCACCGGCATCCAGCCGATCTCCAGCTCGGCGCCCGTGCAGACCGAAAGGTCGGCGCGGCGCAGGCGTGCGATCAGCGCCGGCCGGGCCTGGATCATATGCGGATCCTGCAGCCCGGTGGTGGCGACGAAGACGTTCACGCGGTCGCCGCCAAGGGCGGTGGCGAGGCTGCCCCACTCCGGCTCGCAGGCGAAGACATTGAGCGCGGCGCGTGACGGAGTCGCGGCGGAGATCAGCGCGGCCGCGACGACAAGCAGGGAAATGCGACGCATGGTGCGCCTCCTCAGTAGGCGTGGGCGCCGTGGGCGCCCAGGCTGACGTTGTATTGGAAGAGGATCTGGTGGTCGGCGCCTTCGCCCGGCTGCGACAGGTCGTAGTTGTATTGCAGCCGGAACCGGCCGAACTCGCTGGTCGAGTAGTCGATCATCGCGCTCGTCCGGCGCGGCACGTCGCCCTGATCGTCGAGTGCAGTGCCGACGAGCGCCGTGCCGGCGCCGTCCGCCCACACCACGTCCTGGCGCACGCCGACGCGCCATTGCGGCATGAACTGGTACACCGCCTGGACGTAGAAGCCGCGCTGCTGCTGGGTGAACGGGATGCCGTTGAACGTCCCGTCGACGTCGCCTAGCAGAAACTCGCCCTGAAGTTTCAGGTTGCGCTCGACCGGGTTGCCGTTCGGTGCCCACTTGTATACGGCGTCGAAAATGCCGAGCCGCGTCGTGCCCTTGAACGTGTCGGTGTCATCGTTGGTCAGCCGGTCCTTGGCGTCCGCGGTGAGGAACGACAGCCCGGCCGTCCAGCTCGATTCGACGCCGATGTCGTCGCCCGCATGCAGGAACGCCGTGTAGCTGCCGAACCCGCGATTGGCCGCGCCCGCGGCGGGGAACGAGTCGCCGCGGAACAGCTCCGTGCCCAACTGGAGGTACATGTCGGTGGGCGCGAGCCAGGAAACCTGCACCCCGTCATCGCCGTACTGGTCGTTCAGCATGGCGCGATAGGCGAGCGGCCGGTCGACGAAGTCGAGGGTGTGGGTGTGGTGGTCGTTGAGATAGCCGATATGCGAGTAAAATCGCCCGCCTTTCAGCGTGAAGCCTTCAGGCAAGCTGGTGGTCTGCACATAGCCTTCCTCGACGCTGGGGTTGTTTTCCCGGTCGAGCGACAGAACCAGGGAGCCGTATAGCGCCTGGTCGATGTTCGCCTGGAATGTGACCTCCGATTCGTCGATGGCGAGGCCGCGCGGCCTTGGCTTCGCCTCCTCGCCGAGCGCGAAGCCCGGAATGCGGTAGGTATCGGGATCGCGGCTCGAGTTGGCGACCGTGCCCAGCAGCACCACGCCGATGGCCGGGTTGAACGAGTTGGCCCCCACCGGTGCCGACGGCGCGGCGGCCGGTGCGGCCGCGGGAGCTGGCACGGCTTGCGGGGCCGCGGTGAGCATCTTCTGCTGCGCGGCCTGGGCGCTCAGGTCCGCTTGCAGTCGGTCGATGCGCTGCTGGTAGTCGCGCTTCATCTGGCCGAGCTTGGAATCATAGCTCTGGCGCAGCGATTCGATCTCGTGCTGCAGGGTTTGCATGTCGACCGTCTGGGCATGCGCGTGCGGCGTCGCGCCCAGAGGCGCGAGGAATGGGAGCGCGGCGAGCGGCCGCGCCCAACGAAACTTGGGCATGGATCTTCCCCATCGAATGAGACCGGCGCCGCCGGGGCGGCGCGCGAGTTACGGGCTCAGGCGATGGCGGGCGGGGCGCGCGCGCCGGGCGGCGCGGCGGGACGGAGAACGGCGACGACCGCAGTGCGTGCGGATACCGTGACGGCGGTTGCGGTCGGGGGCGCGAGGACGGGCGATTCCGGGGCGACGGCGTGTCCGGCCAGGCTGAACGCCTGGCAGAGGGGGCACTGGTCGACGGGGACGAAGGGCTCCCCGGCGGGATTGTCCGGCCTCACCGGCGCAATCTGCGCGACGGCGGGCGCGGACCAATGATGGGTCGGCAGGTCGGACGGCGACAGGGGGTGGGTGTGCGGCGCGACGACCAGCGCCTGCGCGGCGATGGCGAGAAGCGCCAGCCATCTGGCGGTGAGGTTTCGCAGGGTGCCGCGAGCCTGCAACGTTAGCTCCCCCGAACGCGCGGATCGCACCCGTTCAACCTATCCGCTTCCGGGAGCTTTGTCACCGCCGAAAGAGTTATACTATAACATTCATGATTTGGGTGCGCGCGAGGCTGACTAGAACCCGTAGAGCTTGGCCGGGTTGTCGGCGAGGATCGCCTTGCGCGTGGCCGCGTCCGGCACCCATTCGGCGAGGAGGTCGACCAAAGCGGCGTCGTCGGGCATCGGGTAGTCCCACACGCGCACATGCGGCCAGTCGGTGCCCCAGATCATGCGGTCGGGCCGCGCCGCGATCAGCGCGCGGGCGTAGGGCTGGGTGTCGGCATGCTCAGGCGCGGGGCTCTTGCCGAACCGGCTTGGGCCGGCGAGCTTTACCCAGCAGCGGCCCGACTTCGCGAGGTCGAGCAGCAGCCTGAAGCCCGGCTGGTCAGTGCCCTCCGCCACGTCCCAGCCGCGCCAGGCGAAATGGTCGAGCACCACCTCGACCGGCAGGTCGGGCAGGCGCGGCCCGATCTCGGCCCAGGATTTCTGACCCGACGGCATGTAGAGCATGTGCCAGCCGAGCGGTGCGATGCGTTCGGCCAATGTGCGCAGATGGTCGAAACTCGGCTCGCCGCCGAACAGGGGCGTGAGGCGGATGCCGCGAATGCCGGCCTCGTGCCAGGCGCGGAGCTCGGCGTCGGTCACGCCGGGCCGCATGATGGCAATGCCGCGCGCCCGCCCGTCGAGCTGTTGCAGGGCATCGAGCGTGACCGAGACATCCTCGCCATGGGCGACGACATGGACGATCACGCAGCGGGCGAGCCCCAGCGTGTCGAGCGTCGCGCGCAGCATTTCGACCGGCGCCTCGGGGGCGGTGTATTCGCGCGCCTCGACCATCGCGAACTGGTCATAGGGGCCGAGCACGTGGACATGGGTGTCGCAGGCGCCCTCGGGCAGCGCGATGCGGGGCTTCTGCGGCGGAAGCGGCCCGGGGCAATGGCGGGGTGCGGCATGTCTGATCATGGGGCCGGATTGGAACCGGTCCGGCGCGTGATGGCAAGCGAAAGCCGCGATCTGGCGCCGGCGCCTGCGCGCGCCTATGTTCCATCCATGACCGAAAAGAAAGACGAGACGTCCGCCAAGCCCGTATCGAAGCTGAGCGACAAGCCGGGCCATCCGCATCAGGCTTACCACAACCCGGCCTTCATCGAGAGCCGCGACGCCCGCGCGCTCCGTATCCTCGCCGAATATATCGAGCCGTCGAGCCGGTTCCGCCATTACGCTGTGGAGGACACGATCGTGTTCATGGGCTCGGCCCGGCTGATCTCGCGCGAGGCGGCCGAGGCCGCGGTCGCCGAGGCGAAGCTTGCCGGCGCGGGAACGGCGAGGGCCGAGAAACGGCTCGAGCTCGCTACTTATTACGAGGCGGCACGCGAGCTCGCCCACCGGCTCACCGCCTGGTCGAAGGGGCTGGGCGAGGGGCATCGGCGCTTCGTCGTCTGCACCGGCGGCGGGCCCGGCATCATGGAGGCGGCGAACCGCGGCGCATCCGAGGCGCGCGGCGTCAATGTAGGCCTCTCGATCTCGCTGCCGACCGAGGAAGGGCTGAACGGCTATGTCTCGCGCGAGCTGGGCTTCAACTTCCACTATTTCTTCATGCGGAAGTTCTGGTTCGCCTATCTCGCCAAGGCGGTGATCTTCTTTCCCGGCGGGTTCGGCACGCTGGACGAGCTGTGCGAGCTGCTGACCCTCATGCAGACGAAGAAGATCCGGAAGCGCCTGCCTTTGGTGCTGTACGGCACCGATTACTGGGACCGGATCCTCGATCTCGACGCGATGGTCGAGGCCGGCACGATCGATGCCGAGGACGTGAGCCTCCTGCGCCGCTGCGATACCGTCGACGACGCGTTCGACTACCTGACGCACGAGCTGACCGAGTACGCCATCGCGGCGCCCGGCGCGATCCTGTAGCGTCTGGGGCGGGCGCCCATTATTCTTCGGAGAGCCTCATCCTTCGACAGGCTCAGGATGAGGTCGTGGAAAATCCTCGTCCTGAGCTTGTCGAAGGACGGGTGAAGTCGCGAGGAGAGACCGTGGAAGCAATCGAGGTTCTGGGCGGGCGCCAGTCGCTGGGCGCCGATTTCATGGCCGATCCCGGGCCGGACGACGCCGACCTGGAAAAGATCCTGAAGATCGGTCTGCGCGTGCCCGATCACGGAAGGCTGTTCCCATGGCGCGTGCAGGTGCTGAAGAAGGATGCGCAGCGGCGCCTCGCCGAGCTCTACGTCGCGCGCTATAAGGCGCTGAACCCGGACGCGCGCGAGGCGCAGATCGAGAAGGAGCAGCGCCGGCCGCAGCGGGCGCCGCTGCTGCTGGTCGTCTCGAACCGGCTGCACGAAGGCCACAAGATTCCGGTGCTGGAGCAGACGCTGTCGGGCGGCGCGCTCTGCATGAACATCCTGAACGCCGCGCATGCGCTGGGCTACGTCGCCAACTGGGTGACCGGCTGGCCGGCCTACGACGCTGAGGTGCGCGCGGCGCTGGGCGTGCCCGAAGGCTCGCAGATCATCGGGTTCCTCCATATCGGCAGTCCGGGCGGGCCGCCGCGCGAGCGCCCGCGCCCGGAGATGGGCCAGATCGTCGAGGAGTGGCGCGGCTGAGCGTGCCGCGCCCCGATCAGCGTTCCACCAGCGTCTTCACCGCGTCGGCGATCCGCTCGATGCCCGGCGGCTGCATGGCGACGTCCATGTGGCCCACGCCATCGACGATCTCGACGCGTGCGTCCGGCGCGGGCGCGAACACCTCGGCATACTTGTCCGCGCGGAACGCCCCGTCCTTCGCGCCGGCGATCACGGCCACCGGCACGGCAAGCCGGGCGAGACGGCGCGCATAGCCGTCGCGCGGCGACATCGAGGAGAGCATCAGATACGAGTATGCGTCGGTCGTCGATTGGCGGCGCAGCTCGGGCGGCACGGAGAAGCGCACGACATTGCGGTGTCCGAACCGCGTGATACCGAGCGCGGCGAGGAGGCTGAGCAGCAGGAGGCGTGGCACGTTCACCCGCGCCCAGCCGCCCGCGTTCGGCCGCGCGCTCGCCGCGCGGTGATGGATGTAGGGTGCGACCAGCACCAGCCCGTCGATGCCGCGCGCGCCGCGCTCCAGCCCGTATTTCAGCGCGAGCCCGCCGCCGCTCGAATGGCCGCCGAGCAGGATGCGCGTGACGCCGTGATCGTCGCGGAGATGCGCGATCAGATCCTCGATGTCGTCGAGAAGCTGGTCCGGCCGGTCAATGTCGCCGCGCCGGCGCGGCGTGGCACCATGCCCGCGCAACGTGGGGGCGACCATCGCAATGCCGGCGCGCGCGACGACCGTCCGGCCGAGCGGCGCGAGGTAGGCGTCCTCGCCCGACGAGCCGTGGATGAAGACCAGCGCCGTGCGCGCCCCATCGAGCCCGTAGCCGCGCCGGCACAGCGTCTCGCCGTCGCGCGCGGCCCAGACCCGCGGTGCGGGCGGCTCGCCGATCGTGGAGAAATCGACCGCGTCGAACCCGAGGGCCGAGCGCACCGCGTCGGTCTGGTCCGATGGTGCCACGCGCCCTCACATGTCCTGGCAGCCGGCACGCATCACGAAGTACTCCCAGCTCCGCTCCATGGACAGCGGTGAAACCGCCATCTCGCTGCAATGGCCGACCTCGCCCGGCGTCAGGAACTCGATCTGGCCGAGCGACGACGCGGCAAGCTGCAGCGCGGCGTTCACCTGGGTGTAGATCGCGATCATCACGGCGGACCGGATGTCGGTTCCCGAAACCACGCAGCCATGGCCGCGCATCAGCGTGACGGTATGTGCGGCGTGCGTCGTGGCCAGGTCGCGCCCGTGGTCCATGTTCTGGACCAGCAGGTTGGTGTCGCCGAACTTCTTGCGGATGTCCCAGACCGGAATCTCCGCGCCCATGCCACCCGAAGTGTGCAGGAGGGGGCGCAGCTTCGCCGCGGTCACGGTGAACGGGATCACGGCGTAGCTGTGGTTGTGGATGACGGCGCCGATCTCGGGCCGCGCCTCGTAGATCGCGCCGTGGATGTGGCGTTCGGCATAGAGCCGCCGGCCGCGGTCGTTGAACGGCTTGCCGTCCAGGGTGCACTCGACCAGGTCGTCGCGCTCGACCAGCTCGGGCGCGCGGGCGCGCGAGATGAAATAGCGCGTCGGATCGTCCGGGTGGCGGATCGAGGCATGGCCGAACGCGTCGACCACGCCTTCGCGGGCGAGGACGCGGTTGGCGATCACCAGGTCTTTCAGCGCGGCGTCGAGGTCGGGCATGGCGTCTCCTCCGGTGGTTTGCGGTTCCGTGTTTAGACCATCGGCGCCGTGCCGCCAAACGGCCCTGGCGCGCTCGCCAATCGTGTGTCATCGGTCACAAACGTGTCGGAAAATCTTACACCGCGCGGCCCAAACCGGCTGTCCTGGTGTATAAGCGGTTGAAACCAAACGTTTCGCCATCGCTGGCACGGAATTTGCATAAATCGTGGCGGGCGGGCCGCCCCTCCGAGGGCGGTCGTGGGTTTGTATCGGGAGTCGAATGATGCGCGGGTGGTGCGCCAGGATTGGCGGCACGACGGGGGGTAATGCGCTGTGCCGTTGGGCGCGGCTTGCGGCGACGGCCGGGGCGGCGCTGCTGCTCGCCTTGGCCGGCACGGCCGGGGCACGCGCAGGGGTCGTCGATTCCGGCGCCGACTACCTGATCGACACGCTGCAGGACATGACGCCCGGCACCGGCGGGTTCTTCCAGGACGCGGGGCCCGGCAGCTACTACCCGTCGACCCAGGGCCAGTTCGGCCTGGCCATTCTGCGCGCCTATCAGGTCGAGACCGATCCGGTGAAAAAGGCGAAGTATCTGGCGAGCGCCAACAACCTCGCCGAGGCCATACTGCATCCGGAGACGCATGCCGTCCTGGATTCCGGCGGGGCCGGCGAGGTCTATTTCGACATGGCCGGGATGAGCGGGCCGATCGTCTGGACGCAGTCGACCCTGTTCCTGCAGAACCTGGCGCAGACGACGACAAACACGGCGCTCGCGAACGAGGTGCACACCTACCTGCAATCCAACTATTTCGCGCCGCTGGCGGCCGGCACCTATGGGGCGGGCGACAGCGCCCACGCCTTCGGCGGTGGGGCGGGCGTCGACTCGCACGGCTACGTGCTCGACGTGCAGGCGGCGTGTGGCGAGTGGTCGGCCTGGTGCCTGGCCAAGCCAGTCGTCGCGGCCCATCAGGCGGGGCAGTCGCAGCTTGCGACAGAACTGTTCGCCGGCATCGCCGCCGGGCTCGAGATGGCCGGCAGCGTGACGGCGCCGAGTGACGGCGGCTATCGCTACGACACGCTCGGCCTTGCCGCAGCGCTGTGGGCGTCGGCGCTGACCGGGATGAACCTGCAGCTTGGCAGCGGCGAATGGTTCGATGCGTATTGCAGCAGCCTCGCCACCTGCACACCGGGCGTCACGACGCTTTCGACACAGAATCTTGCCCAGCTTCTCGCCAGCCTGATGCAGCCGGACGGCAGCCTGCTGAGCGATCCGTTCACCGCGGACCCGAACGCGACCTTCGCCGACATCGAGACCACGAGCGATGCGATCCTGGCGCTGGCGGCGCTCGATCCGGCGGCATACGAAAACGAGATCGACGCCGGGCTTGGCTATCTCGTGGGGCTGCAGGACAATGGCTGCTTCGCCTGCGACGATTACCCGTCATACATCCAGGCCGAAGTGCTGCAGCTCGTGACCGAGACCGACGCGGCAACCAACGGGCCGGCCGGCTCCGTTCAGCAATTCTACCCGGCGCCCGAGCCGGCGAGCCTCGCGCTGTTCGGTGTCGGGCTCGGTGCGCTCGCGCTTGTCCGCCGTCGGCGCGCGCAGGTGGCGCGGGCGACAAGCTGACGCCGACGGAGCCGTCAGGCCTCGTCGCGCAGTTCCTCGGCCACGGCGCGGCCGAGATGGGTGAGCTTGCAGACCAGCCAGTCGCGCTTCAGCGGATTGTCGAACCACGGTTCGGCCCAACCGTGGGCGATGCAGCTGCGGATGGTGCGCTCGGGCACGCGCTGGCCGTCGCGGTCGAACAAAGGCAGCTTGCCGCCCGCCTGGTCGAGACCGCGCACAAGCCAGCGGAGCTGCGCCCTGGTCGGGCTCGCCTCGGGCGTGCGCGCCGACGCGATCACCGTTCTCATTCGGCTGCTCTCCGGCATCAGCCCCGTCCCGTGTGCCGCGAACGCCCTGTTATTCAATACAGGCATCTTAAGTAATATCGGGGACCGCGCCAACGGGAGTTTGGAATGGAGCCGATCTTCGTCTACATGACCGCATCGTCGCCGGAAGAGGCGCGGCGCATCGGGCGCGCGCTGGTCGAAGCGCGCCTTGCCGCCTGCGCGAACATCCTCGATGGGATGACGTCGTTCTACTGGTGGGAAGGTGCGATCGAGGAAGGACGCGAAGCGGTGTTGATCGCCAAGACCACGCGCGACCGGCTCGACGCGCTGACCGCGCGGGTCAAGGCGCTGCACGAATACACCGTGCCATGCGTCGTCGCCCTGCCGATCGCGGGCGGCAATCGCGACTTCCTCGACTGGATCGCGGCCGAGACGCGGGGGTAGAGCGATCTCGTCGCCGGAGGATTCTTGCCGCTCAGCAGGTCTCGTCCGTGGCGTCGCCGTCGAGCGTCGCCAATTGCCGTTCCATCGCGGCGATGTCGTCGTCGAGAGTCGCACGCATGGCCGCATCCTCGATCATGCGATGCAGGTAGCGGTAGCGCGTCAGCTTTTCGCGCAGGCTTTCGGCTTCGTCCGACATGGCGCCCAGTATAGCGGCGCCCGCCGTTCGTGATTTGATTTCGGTCAATCGTCCCGCAAAGGGGACGAAGCGACCTACTCGGCGGGAACCGGATCGTCCGTCTTCACGTCCTTTTCGGCGCCGGCCCAGCCATTGGCGGAGATGTCGCAGATCACCCCGTCGGGGCAGCGATACTTCACCTCGTAGAATGTGTTCGGCGAATTCGCGACCTCGCCCATCATGTAGCTGCCGCCGGCCTTCTCGATGGCGGCGCCCTGCGCGTCGCAATCGTCGACCCAGAACCCGACATGGTGCAGCCCGTACCAGTCGAGCCCACGCTCGGGGCCCGCCGCCTCGACGCTGCGATACTTCAGCACGGCAAGGTTGATGACGCCGTCCGACAGGTACACGCCATGCGCGATCGGCGAGTTGGTGCGCCCGACCTCGGTCATGCCGAACGCTTCCTTATAGAACTGCGCCGTCCTTTCCGGATCGGCTGTCGAGATCGCGAAGTGGCGGAGCCGCGCCTTGGGCATGTCATCCTCCCGCGCTGAGTGACGGTTGAACACTAGCACGCGCGGCGTTCGGGCCAAAGCCGTTGGCAACATGCGGCCAAGCTGCCATCATCGCGGCAAGGTGCCGGCAACGGCCGTACGTAACAGGGAGAACGACGATGCGGAATGTTTTGGCTGCTGGCGCGATGGCGCTGGCGGGGATGGCGTTTGCGGCCAACGGGGCCGCTTCCATCGAGATGACGCCCGAACTGAAGAAGATTGCGGCGGCGGCCGACAAGGAAGGCCAGATCGATATCATGATGGCCGACTCGCCGTTCGGCGGCACGCGCGCCGTCAAGCGGTTCGAAGACGGCATCAACAAGATGTTCGGCACGCACATCAAGGTGCGCTGGACGCCCGGCCCGCCCTACGCGGCGATGGGCGCCAAGATTCTGACCGAAAAGCAGGCCGGCCAGAAGGCCTCGTCCGATGTGTTTCTTGCCACCGCCGTGCAGTTCTCGCCGCTGCTGAAGGCCGGGCTGTTCCGCAAGGTCGAGTGGGCGAAGCTCTATCCCGAGCGTGTGAAGCCCGAGATCGTCGAAGGCGACTCGACGATGCTGCGCATCTACACGTCGCTGCCGGGCGTGGTCTACAACACTTCGATGAAGGCGATGGTCGAGAAGACCGAGACGCTCGACGATTTCCTGAAGCCCGAATGGAAGGGCAAGTTCGCGACGACGCCCTATCTCGCCGGGTTCGACGTGATGATCGCGGACTCGCACTGGGGCCCCGAACGCACCGAAACCTACGTGAAGAAGCTCGCCAAGCAGGTCGGCTGGCTGTACAGCTGCGGCGGCGGCGACCGCATCGCCTCGGGCGAGATCCCGGTGCTGGTGATCGACTGCTCCGGGTCGGACCCGAACGAGCCGCGCTACAAGGGCGCGCTGGGCCTGCACGTGCTGCGCGATTCGGCGCAGCGCCGCTACGGCTATGTCGGCGTGCCGGTGAATGCCGCGCATCCGAACATCGCGACGCTCTACACGCTCTACATGACGTCGCCCGAGGGGCAGAAGCAGGAGTGGGAACTCTGCGGTTACGACCTGTCGGACTTCGCCGATTCGCACCGCCACGCCGAGATCGCGGCGCTGGTGGCCAAGGGCTACAAGTTCCAGGACGTGACGCTCGACTGGTGGAACAGCCAGCCGCAGATCACCAAGATCCACGTCAAGCTCATCAAGATGCTGCAGGCGAACGTCTCGAAGTAGCGGGGCATGCCGGGCGGCGCGACCCGCCCGGCGCTTCCGCCTTGGGATCGCTCTGCGGGAGGCCCGCGTCGTGGTGAGCATGACAGACGCTGCGAGGCCGCAACTTGCGGCGCGCGGCCGGCGCGATTTGCTGCCGGGTGTGATGGTAGCGCTCGCCGTCGTGGCGAGCGTTGCGGTTGCGACCCTGCTCGGCGTCATCATCTGGTTGAGCCTGACCGAGGGCACGCCGGGCGCCGAGCTCGAGTACACGTTCGCCCATTACCCCGAGATCTTTCTCGATCCGACCACGTGGAAGGTGATCGGCAACACCGTCGAGTTTTCCGCCGTCACGCTCGTCGTCGCACTCTCGATTGGCCTGCCGATGGCGTGGCTGATCGAACGGACCGACTTTCCGGGCAAGCGCATCGTTTTCACGCTGCTGACCGTGGCACTGCTGCTGCCCGGCTTCTCGGTCGCGCTCGGCTGGCTGTTCCTGCTGAACCCCCGGGTGGGCGCGCTGAACAAGCTGCTGATGAGCACGTTCGGGCTTACCGAGGCGCCGTTCGACATCTCGACCATCCTCGGCATGGGAATGGTCGAGGGGCTGTCGCTCACCCCGCTCGCCTTCATCATGACGTCGATCGTGCTGCGCTCGATGGACGCCTCTCTGGAGGAGGCCTCGCGCATGGGCGGCGCGACGCTGCGCCAGACCCTGTTGCGCGTGACATTGCCGCTCGCCTGGCCGGGGATACTCGCGGCGTCGATCTACGTGGTCGCGATCGGTTTCGCCTCGTTCGACGTGCCGGCGGTGCTCGGCTTCGCGAACCGCACCTTCACCTTTTCGACCTACGTCTACCAGAACATCAACCCGGACGGCGGGCTGCCCGAATACGGCGCGGTCGCGACGCTCAGCGTGTTCATGATGGCGCTCGCCATCGCCATGACCTGGCTGTACCACCGGATGCAGCAGCGCAGCCGGCGCTACCAGGTGATCACGGGCAAGGCCTACCGCCCGACGATCATCCGGCTCGGCCGCTACAAGACGCTCGCCGTCGCGTTCGTCGTCGCCTACTTCACGCTGGCGCAGCTCCTGCCGGTGCTGATGCTGATCTGGGCGTCGCTCCTGCCGTTCCTGATGCCGATCTCGGCGGCGGCGTTCGAGCGGATCACGTTCGCCAACTATCACAACCTGCCGGTCAGCTCGGTGATCCTGGGGATGAAGAACACCGGGGCGCTGATGGTGATGGTGCCGTCCATCGCGGTGCTGCTCGCCGTCGGAATCTCGTGGGTCGTGCTGCGTTCGCGCATCCGCTTCCGCGCGGTGTTCGATTTCTTCGCCTTCCTGCCGCTGACCATCCCGCCGATCGTGTTCAGCGTCGCGGCGTGGCTGCTCGCCCTGTTCGCGCTGAACCGGATCGTCCCGATCTACGGCACGATCTGGATCCTGGTGATCGTCTACGTCGTGCAGCGCCTCGCCTACTGCACGCGCATGACCAACAGCGCGATGATCCAGGTCCATACCGAGCTCGAGGAGTCGGCCTCGATCTGCGGCGCGACGACCTCGGGCACGATGCGCCGCGTCATCATCCCGCTGCTCGCGCCCGCAATGATGTATGCCTGGGTGTGGGTGGCGCTGCTCGCCTATCGCGAGCTGACCCTGCCGGTGGTGCTGACGACCGCCAACAACCAGACGCTCTCGATGGTGGTGTGGGGGCTGGTGCAGACCTCGTCGTTCGGCGCTGCCTCGGCGGTGGCGCTGATCATGGTCGCGCTGATGGTCCCGATCCTGGTGGTCTATTGGTCGGTCGCGCGCCGCACCGGGATTGCACCGGCGACCTGACCGTCACGTCCCCGCGCGGAACGGCGAGACCAGGTCGCGCAGCGCCGCCAGCATCGAGGCCGCGACGATGCGTCCGGTGCGCGGATTCTCCTCCGACGGCACGTTGTCGATGGTCATCTCGACCGAAGCGGTGTCGGCGCGCATGACGACCGTGTGCCGGTTGGTGGTCATCGCCGGGTCGGCCCAGATCTCGAGGCGCGTGGCGTCGGGCCCGATGCCCGCCAGCCCGAGCGCGGCGGCGACGTTGACGTTGGCGGGAAATCCCGCCGCGCCCTCGCGTGCCGAGCCCTCGAAGATGCGCGTGGGGGTGCGGATCGCGTCCAGGTCGATTGCGTTGGCAACGATGTAGGGCGCGCCGGCGAGCGAGCGCGGATGCTTGCGCGTGACGATGCGCAGCTCGTGGATGTGCCCCTCGCGTGCCGCGCGCACGACGTCGAGCCCCAAAAGCGCCCCTGTCGCGAGCACGATGCGCCCGCCCGACGCGCGCGCGATCTCGACCACGTCGGGATGGGCGAGAAGCCCGGCGGCACTTACCGTGATCAGCGTGCGCCCGGCGCGGAGCGCGGGCTCGGCCGCGTCGCGGAACGATTCCTTCGGAACGCATTCGCAGATCACGTCGGCGAGCTCGGCGAGCGCGGCGAGCGGGTGCACCGGTACGGGCTGGCGGAAGTCCGCCATGGCGCGCTCAGCTTTCGCCACGTCGCGCGACGACACGGCGACGAGGGTCAGCCCATCGATCCCGGCGTCGAGCGCGCGCCCGACCGCGCGGCCGATCGTGCCGAATCCTGCGACGGCGACTCTCATGCGCGATTCCCCTTTCCCATCATGGCGCGAACTATGGGGCAAGCAGGCGGGGTGGTCCAGACGTGAGCCCGGCGTGATCGATCGGTGGCATGTCTCGGAATTCCGGGCTGCCGCGCGGATCGGTTTCACCGATACACGGAACGGTGCGGCGCGCGAGGCATTGACTCCTGTGACTTGCGACCAACGACGGGAGGTCCAGCATGAAGTGCGTGAAGTCCCTGGCAGTCTCGGCCGTTCTGGCGGCAACGCTCACCTTCCCGGTGACCGCGGCCTTCGCGGCGGGCGACATGTCGTCGTCATCGTCCCAGGCGCCCGCGGGCTACTCCGACCAGACGAACCAGCAGTTCGTCGAGTCCTGTGTCAAGGCGGGATCGGGGGATAGCCGGGCGTTCTGCCAGTGCCTGATTCAGCAGTTGCGTACCGACGTGCCGTATCAGCGGTTCTCCGAGATGGATCGCGAATACCAGTCCGGAAAGGTCACGGATCAGACGCGCAGCCGCATGGCGCAGGCCGCCAAGGCGTGCACGTCCTGACCCCTGGCCACAACCCAAGGAGGATCCCATGTCTCGCCTTGCCATACCGAATCCGCGACAGACGATCACCGCCGCGCTTCTCGCCCTCTCGCTCGGCGCCGTTGGCGCGTGCTCGGGCATGAACTCGACGCAGCAGCGCACCCTGTCCGGCGGCGCTGGCGGCGCCGCCGCGGGTGCCGCCGTGGGCGCGCTCACCGGCGGTAGCGCGGCCACCGGCGCGATCATCGGCGGCGCACTCGGTGCCGGCGGCGGTTATCTGTACGACAAGAACCAGAAGGGCGAGTCGCCGTTCTAGGTGACCGTTCCCTGCGGCGCGCCGCGCGTGCGGTCAACTTCCCTCGCCGGGATTGAGGATCGCATGCGCCGGCGCTGCCGCCCCGTCGATGCGGCATTTCCCGTCGTCGATGCGCACTTTTCCCTCGGCAATCAGGCGCAGTGCCAGCGGATAGCAGCGATGCTCGGCGGCGAGCACGCGGGCGGCCAACGCATCCGCGTCGTCGCCATCCTGTACGGGCACCGCGGCTTGTACCAGGATCGGCCCGCGGTCCATTTCCGCGCGCACATAGTGCACGGTACAGCCGGTGAACTTGACCCCGTCGGCGAGCGCGCGGGCGTGGGTGGCGAGCCCGGGATAGGCGGGCAGCAGTGACGGGTGGATGTTGATCAGCCGGTCGCGCCAGCGCTCGACGAAGTCGGGGGTGAGCAGGCGCATGAAGCCGGCAAGGCAGACGAGCTCGGTTCCCGCCTGCTCCAGCATTGCGGTCACCTGTGCCTCGAAGGCGGCGCGGTCGGGGAAGTCGCGGTGCGGCACGGTCGCGGTGGCTATGCCGGCCGCTTCGGCGCGGGCAAGACCGCCGGCGCCGGCGATATTCGACAGGACCAGCACGATCTCGGCGGGGAAGCCCGGTTTGGCGCAGGCATCGATCAGCACCTGCGCGTTGGAGCCGCGCCCCGAAACCAGCACGGCGACCTTCAGCCGCGCCACGCGGTCTCCACTCCTGCGAGGGTCACACTGCCGCCCGCCGCGCCCTTGCCGCCGCCCGGCGCCGCGCCGGGCGCGCGTGCAACGATCCGGCCGATGCGGTGGACGGTCTCGCCGTGCGCCGTGAACATGTCGGCGGCCTCGGCCGCCTTGTCGGGCGCGACGACGGCGACCATGCCGATCCCGCAATTGAAGGTGCGCGCCATCTCGGACGGGGCGATACCGCCTTCGCGCGCGAGCCAGCGGAAGATCTCGGGCAGTGTCCAGGCCGTTGCGTCGATTTCGGCGGTCACGCCTTCGGGCAGAACGCGTGGCACGTTCTCGGCGAACCCCCCACCGGTGATATGGGCGAGCCCCTTGACCAGGCCGGCACGATGCGCGGCGAGGCACGACCGGACATAGATGCGCGTGGGGGTGAGCAGCGCCTCGCCCAGCGTGCCCTGTCCGAAGGGTGCGGCTGCGCTATAGTCGAGGCCGCGGTCGGCAACGATCTTGCGCACCAGCGAAAACCCGTTGGAATGGAGCCCGGAGGCAGCGAGGCCGAGCACCGTGTCGCCCGGCGCGATGCCGGCGCCGGTCAGGATCGCGGTACGCTCGACCGCGCCGACCACGAAGCCCGCCAGGTCGTAGTCGCCCGCCGCGTACATGCCGGGCATCTCGGCCGTCTCGCCGCCGACCAGGGCACAGCCCGCCTCGCGGCAGCCGGCGGCGATGCCCGAGACCACCTGCTCGGCGCGGGCGGGGTCGAGCGCACCGGTCGCGAAATAATCGAGGAAGAACAGCGGCTCGGCGCCCTGCACGATTACGTCGTTGACGCACATGGCGACCAGGTCGATGCCGACCGTGTCGTGCCGGTCTGCGGCCTGGGCGATCTTCAGCTTGGTGCCGACCCCGTCGGTCGAGGCGACCAGAACCGGATCCTCGATCCCGGTGCGCGCAAGATCGAACATCGCGCCGAACCCGCCGAGACCTGCGTCCGAGCCCGGCCGGGCGGTCGAGCGGGCGAGCGGGGCGATGGCCCGGACGAGTCGTGCGGCGGCATCGACATCGACGCCCGCGTCCTTGTAGCTCGGTCCGCTAATCTGTTCCTCGCGCCCGCGATGATGTTAGACTGCGCGCCGCGGCGATCCGCGCGGTTGCCCCAGGGTGGCGCGGCAAAAAATATCCGATCCGGAACGCTTTGCAATGGCATATGACGCTCGTCCCGCGGTCCTGAACCGGATGGTGGCGGTTCTCCTCGCTTTCGCAGCCTTGGCCGGCGGCGCGACAGGCGCCCGGGCGGCGGACGAGGCCTTCACCATCGGCAACGTCGCGGTCGACGCCACGGCGAAGAGTGCCGCCGCGGCCCGCGAGGAGGCGATCGCCGAGGGCCAGCGCCAGGCCTTCGATCGGCTGATCGCGCGTCTCGTCCCAAAGGAGTTGGTCGGCCAGGTGCCACGGCTTGACGCGCAAGACATCACCAACCTGGTGCGCGATTTCGAGGTCAATTCCGAGAAAACGTCCGCCGTCCGCTACCTCGCGAACCTGCAGATCCGCTTCAAGCCCGACGCGGTGCGCGCGCTGCTGCGCGGCGCCAAGGTTCCGTTCGCCGAGTTGATGGCGCGGCCGCTGGTGGTCCTGCCGGTGCTGCGCTCGGCGGCCGCGCTCAGCCTGTGGGACGATCCCAACCCGTGGCGCATGGCCTGGGCGAACGCGCCGCCGTGGGACGGTCTCGTGCCGCTGATCGAGCCCAAGGGCGACAATACCGACATCGCCGATATCGGCCCCGAGCAGGCGATCATGCGCGAGCCCGACCGGATCGCCGCCATCGCGCGGCGTTATGGCGCGGCCGGCGCCCTGGTGGTCTACGCCTCGCGCCATCTTGACCCGGCGAGCGGCCAGCCAGTCCTGGACGTGACCGCCGTGCGCAGCGACGCCGCCAACGACCAGACGCTGGTGCAGAGCTTCGTCGCGCGCGAGGGCGAGGACGACGCGGCGCTCTATGCGCGGGCGCAGCAGTCGATTGCGGCGACCGTCGAGGATGCGTGGAAGCGCGCCAACCTGCTGCGATTCGACGAGCCGCGCGGCATCGAGGTGTCGGTGCCGCTGAAGGACCTCGCGGGCTGGATCGCGGTACGGCAGCGCATCGCCGGTATCCCGTTCGTGAGCGGGAGCGGGGTCCGTTCGCTTACCCGAGAGAACGCGGTCCTGTCGCTGCAGTATTTCGGCGACGAGGGCCAGCTGGCCGGCGCGCTCGCCCAGCGCGGGCTGACGCTGGAGGAGGGGGCCACGGGCTGGACGCTGCGGCTCAGCGACACGGCCGGTGCGACCCGCTAGACTGACCGCGTGCTGCCCAACCTCATCTCGCTCGCACGGCTCCTGGCCGTCCCGTTCGCGGTCTACCTGATCCTGCAGGGCGCGTTCACGGCCACGTTCTGGCTGTTCGTGGCGGCCGGCCTGTCGGACGCGGTCGACGGATTCGTCGCCAAAAGGCTGGGCATGGAATCGACGCTCGGCGGCTGGCTCGATCCGCTGGCCGACAAGGTACTTCTGGTCAGCGTCTATATCGCGCTGGGCCATGCCGGGCACCTGCCGACCTGGCTGGTGATTCTCGTCGTATTCCGCGACTTTCTGATCGTGGGGGGCGTGCTTCTGATCTTCGTCATCAATGGCGGGCTGGCGCCGCGGCCGCTTTACGTCTCCAAGATCAACACGGCGGCGCAGATCGCGCTGGTCGCCGTGGTTCTGGGCGGGCTGGGCATCGACCCGGACGTAATGGCCGCAATTCCTCCGCTGGTGTGGATCGTGGCGGCGACGACGCTCGCCTCGGGCGGCAGCTACCTGGTCAACTGGGCGCGCCAGGACCGGGCGGAGCACGTGCCATGACGGCCGAACGGCGCCTCGTGGTCTGGGCGGTCGGGTTCGTCCTGCTCGCGTGGCTCCTTTGGGCGCTCAGCGGAATCCTGCTGCCCTTCGTGGTCGGCATTGCCCTTGCCTATCTGCTCGACCCCGCCGCCGACCGTCTGGAGCGGGCGGGCCTGCCGCGCGGCGCGGTGGCGGCGCTGCTGATCGGGATCGCGTTCCTCGCGGTCGCGGCGGTCCTGCTTCTTCTCGTGCCGATCCTGCAGGCGCAGCTCGTCCGGCTCGCCGCGCGCCTGCCGCAATACGCCACGGCGTTGCAGGCCGAGGCGATGCAACTCCTCTCCACGGTGCAGGCGCATCTGACGCCCGAGGACATGGCACGGCTGCGCGAGGCCGTCGGCGGGCTCGCAGGCAACGCGCTGGTGTGGGTCGGCGGGCTGTTCCGCGGCGTCTGGTCGGGCGGGCTCGCCGTTGTGAACTTCCTCGGGCTCCTGCTGGTCACGCCGGTCGTCGCGTTCTACCTGCTGCGCGACTGGGACCACATGGTGGCGCGGCTCGATTCGTGGCTACCTGAGGATGCAGCGGTTACCGTCCGCGCCCGGCTCGGCGAGATCGACAAGGTTCTGGCCGGGTTCGCGCGCGGCCAGGCCTCGGTGTGTCTGATCCTTGCCGCCTATTACGGCGTCGGTCTCACGGCGATCGGCATCGAGTTCGGGCTGATCGTGGGCATCGCGACGGGGCTGCTTGCCTTCATCCCGATCGTCGGCGGCGCGGTCGGATTCCTGGTGGCGCTGGGGCTTGCCTTCGCCGCAAACGCGGGCTGGATGCCGGTGGTCCTGGTCCTCGTGCTGTTCGCGATCGGCAACGTGCTCGAGGGCCAGGTGCTGTCGCCCTACCTGGTCGGGCGCAGCGTCGGGCTGCACCCGGTGTGGCTGATCTTCGCCCTGCTCGCCGGCGGCGCGTTGCTGGGGTTCGTCGGCGTGCTGCTCGCCGTGCCGGCCGCCGCCGCGATCGGGGTGCTCGCGCGCTACGGGCTCGACCGGTATCTGCAAAGCCCGCTCTACCGCACGGGGCGCGGCCCCCGCGAATGAACCGACCGGGCCAGCTCGCACTCGATCTCGGCCATCGCCCGGCGCTGGGGCGGGCCGACTTCCTGGTCGCGCCCGGCAATGCCGACGCGGTGGCGTGGATCGATTCCTGGCCGAACTGGAACGCATTCGCCATCGCGGTGTCGGGACCGCCGGGCTGCGGCAAGACACATCTTGCCCAGGTCTTCGCCGCGCGATCCGGGGCAGAGTTCGTGGCGTCGACGGCGCTCGAGGACGCGGCGCGCCGGGTGCTGCAGGGGACACTCGCCGACGCGGTGCTGGAAGCGGCGGACGGCGCCGAGGACGTGGCGCTGTTCCACCTGCTCAACGCCTTCGCCGAGCGGAAGGGGCACCTGTTGCTGACGTCGCGCACGCAGCCCTCGCGCTGGAATGTGAAGCTGCCCGATTTGCGCTCGCGCCTGCGTGCCCTGCCGCAGGTACGCATCGCCCCGCCCGACGACGACACGCTGGCCGCCGTGCTGATCAAGCTGTTCGGCGACCGCCAGCTCGCCGTGCGGGCCGAGGTGGTGTCCTACCTGGCCAGGCGGATGGAGCGGTCGTTCGAAGCCGCGCGAGATCTGGTCGCAGAGCTCGATGCGCGCGCCCTCGCGGAGCGGCGCGAGATCACGATCGCGCTCGCCCGCGAGGTGCTGCGGACAGGGGAGGAGGGCAGCGCTTAAGCTGCCACCGTCTGGCGCGGTGCGACGAATTCCATCAGCGCGGCAAGCTCGGCCTCGGCGGCCCGGTGGCTCGGCGTCGGCTCGCCCGCCCGCCCATCGCCGGTCGGCAGGTCGAGAAGGGTGAGGCCGCGCGGGAACATCTCGCGGAACACCACCCGCTCGCCGAAACCGTACGAGACCTGGAAGCCGATCCGGTCGGCCAGCAGATCCATCAGCGCATCGATATCGCGCATGTTGCGCGAGCCGATATGGGCGAGGCGGTTCCGGAACACGACCCAGCGCAGCGGCGCATGCTCGGGGTCGCCCCCGCGGCGCGAGCGGCACTCGGCGACGAAGCGGCTGTACACGCTGGGCTCGAGCACCGTGCGGCCCGCCCAGTCGACGCGCGCGAGCACGTCGATGTCGAGCACGCTGTCGTTGAGCGGCGTGAGCAGCACATCGGCGATCTCGTGGCCGGCGCGCGACAGGGCCGACACGCTGCCGGGCGTGTCGATCACCAGCACGTCGTGGCCGGCGCTCGCCTGCAGCACGGCCGAAACGCGCGCGCGCGCGACAACGGTTGCCGACACGTCGGCGCCCTCGAGCGGATCGGTGACGGTATGGGTCGGGAATTCCAGCGGCGTGTCGGTGTCGTGCGCGTGACGTCGACGGTTCTCGATGAAGCGCGTCAGCGTGCGCTGGCGCGGATCGAGGTCGAGCGTCGCGACGCGGTATCCGCGCTTGAGCAAAGCAACCGTGAGATGGATCGCGGTCGTCGACTTGCCGCTTCCGCCCTTCTCGTTGCCAACCACCACCACGACAGGCCGGCCGTCCTGGCCGCCCGTGATTGTCGTACCTTCCATGCAGCGTCCCCCGTTTCGGTGGTGAAGCGCCGGAACCGTGCCGACGCAAACGTTGTGAACAGTGTTATCCACAAGGCGCCGAATCGCCAAGACAACCAAGGGACTCGCGGCGCGTTGTCACAATTGCCGAATGTGCCGGCACGTGTGAAGTTTTCCAGAACTGCGGTGTATATGGAATTGCAACAATCACTGGGAGCGAGGAGATAACGATGAGTGGCCCACGGAAAGCAATCGAGCTTGCGTCGATCCGTCTGGCGTGTGCGGCGGCGGCAATCGCGGTCGTGGCGATGGCGGCCGTTCCGGCGCGGGCGGGGAACATCATCGAGGAGTGGAGCTCGGTGAAGGTGCCGCCGGCGCCGGCGCTGAAGCCCGTGGCGGTCGATCCGAAGACCACCGCCGTGCTGGCGCTCGATTTCGTTCCGCAGACCTGCAACGAGAAGCGCCGGCCGCGCTGCGTCGCCTCGCTGCCGGCGGTCGCCAAGCTCCTTGCCGAGGCGCGCAAGGCGGGCGCGCTGGTCGTCTACAGCTCGATTCCGAACGGCAGGAAGGAGGCGATCCTGCCGCCGGTCGCGCCCAAGGGCGACGAGCCCTTCGTCGCCTCTGGCGTCGACAAGTTCCACGGTACCGACCCGAGAAGATCCTGAAGGACCACAACATTCAGACGGTTATCGTCACCGGGACGACGGCCGAGGGGGCGGTGCTCTACACGGCCTCCGAGGCGGCGATCCGCGGGATGAAGGTGGTGATCCCGGTGGACGGCATGTCGGCCTCGGACCTTTATCCCGAGCAGTACGTCGCCTGGAACATGGTCAACGCGCCGGTGATCTCGTCCAACGTGACGCTGACGACGATCGACCAGCTCAAGTTCTGATCGATCGCGCCGGTCACTCCGCCGCCTGGCTCCGTGCCCGGGCGGCGGAAGCCGCACCTCTGATACGGTCAATGACGTCGTCGCAGTCGGCGGGGGCAGCGTCGCCGCGCCAGGCGACGTGGCCGTCCGGGCGGACCAGAACCAGCTTGCGCGCATAGAGCTTCGCGATCACCGGATCGTGGATCGCGGTGACGGTCACCGGCACGCCGCGCGCGGCGGCTGCCCCGGCGAGACGCGCCGCCTCCGCCTTCGCGCCGAAATCGAGCAGCGCGAAGCCGGCGCCGAACAAATCGATGGTCGAACGCCCGCCCGGCATGCGGATGCCGGCCTCCGGCGGCGGTCCGCCGTCGAGCCAGGCGTGCGGCGCGCGATGGCCCGGCCGCGCGGTCGGCACGTATTCGCGCACTACGTCCGACGGCGCTTCGGTGCCATCCGGATAGACGATCGGCGACGGGTCGTAGCGATAGCCGAGCGCGATGCCGTCCGTGTCGTGATGGCGCAGTATGTCGGCGTCGAAGAGTGCCTTGTTGAAGGCGGCGCGCTGCGCCTCGCCTTCCGGCGTCGACTGGTCGATCTGCGGGCCGGGACGCAGCGCCTTCGGCCGCTCGAAATTGCGCGTCGCTTCCTCGACGTTGCGGACGGCGATGGGGCGGCGCTCGATCTCGTAGCTTTCGAGCAGTGCCGGCCCGCCCCAGCCGGCGAGCGTGCCGGCGAGCTTCCAGGCGAGGTCCATCGCATCGGCGACGCCGGTATTCATGCCGAACCCGCCGGACGGGTTAAGCTGGTGCGCCGCATCGCCGGCGATGAAGGCGCGCCCCTTGCGGAACGTGTCGGCCACCAGCTTGCGGCTGATCCAGTGCGAGGAGTTGAGCAAGGTGTATTCGAAGTCGCGGCCGACCGCGCGGCGCAGCAGGGCGGGGACGGCGGTTTCCTCATCCTTGGGCGGCGGGTGCATCGAGAAGCGCCAGCGGCCGCGCCAGTTGATCGAGGTGAACATGGCCCACATCCCCTCGGGTCCGACCAGGTTGAAGAAGCGCGCCTGGCCCATCTTGGATTCGAAGATGCGGATCAGCTCCTGCGACTCGAGGAAGATGTGGAAATTGTCCTGCATGGCGGCGAGGCCGGAAAGCTTGATGCCCAGCAGCTCGCGCACGGTGGAGCCGGCGCCGTCGCAGCCGACGATATAATCGGCCGTCACGGTCTCGGATGCGCCTGAGACGAGGTCGGTGATGTCGGCCTCGATGCCGTTCGCGGTCTCGCGGAAATCGTCGAGCCGCGTGCGATGGCGCAGGGTCAGGTTCGGCTGCTTGCGCGCATGGGCCAGCAGGATCGGGTCGAACCAGAGCTGGGAGATCAGGCAGTCGGCGGCGGGCGAGACGAAGCGCGTCTTCTCCGCCATGAAGGGCGGGAAGTCGAGCCGCGCGATCTCGTGGCCAAGCACGCCCGTCGCCCACATGACGTTGGGGTGGAAGTCCTCCGGGTGGCCCTGGCGGCGCACCTCGTCGGTGATGCCCCACCGGCGGCAGAACTCCATCGTCCGCACGTTCACGAAGTTCATCTTGGGCGTCTTGATCGTGCCGTCGCGCGCCTCGACCAGCGTCGTCTTGATTCCGAGCCGCGCCAGCTCGATCCCGAGCACCAGCCCCACCGGCCCGCCGCCGACGATCAGGACGGGAATTCGTGCGTTCGTTGCCATCTTCGGTTCCTCACTCCGGCGCGGAGATGCGCGTCTTCTGCTCGCCTTCGTAGCGCTGGAAACCCGATTCCAGCGCCCATTCGGCGAAGAGCTGCGGCGAGGGGACGAGCTCGCGCGGCCGCCACGCGTCGGTCAGCACGTCGGCGTCGAAATCGTACTCGGCCGCGCCGCCGCAGGGCGTCGCGAAGTACCAGAAATAGGCCGACGAGATCGGGTGGCGGCCGGGCCCGAGATGCGTATGCCAGCCCTTGCCCTGCATGTAGAGCCCGCCGCCGAACAGCTCGTGGATGTCGCGCAGGTCGAACGCGACGTGGTGGAAGCCGATCGCGTCGCCGCGCTTCAGCAGATAGAGGTTGTGGTGGTCGCGCGCATCGGGGCAGCGCAGGAAGTACGAGAAGCCGGGATAGGAGTCGGTAAGCTTGAAGCCGCACGCCTCGATATAGAAGTCGCGCATGCGCTCGAGGTCGGGGGCGAGCAGCACGGCGTGGGCAAGGTGCGTCGGACGCGCGCGCTCATAGATCGTCGCAGGCTGGTTGATGCGCGCGGCGGCACCCGGACGGTTGAACGGCGTGACCACGGGCGCGACCGGCCGGCGTGCGGTCAGGCGGAAGCCGAACCCGTAGCCGCACGGATCGACGGCATGCACGCTGCCGTCATTGCCGCGCCGCACCTCCGTCGCGCGACCGAGCTGGTCGGCGATGGCGTCGAGCGCCGCCGGGTCCGAGACGCCGTAGATCACCTCGCGCGCCGTCGCGCCCGCGATTGGCGCCGTGGGCAGGGCCGGGTCGGCAGCGTCGGCGAGCTCGATCGTCGTCCCTTCCGCGGTTTCGAAGGCCGGGCGCGCCTCGGCGCCGGCGCGCGGGTCGAGGCCGAAATCCGACCAGAACCGACGGCACGCCGCCATGTCCTCGACGCCGTAGACGATGGATTCGAGTCCCAATATGGCCATGACGCCTTTCCGTTTCGGCTTGGCCGACCGTACCGCTATTCTTTCCCGATCATGGACCGCGGTAAAGACACAGAGCGCGCGATTTGTCCGGACTGTCATCCCGGCCGAGCCGCGCGTCGCGACGAGGGCCGGGACCCATGGCAGAATATCCGCGGCCTGGAAACATGGGCCCCGGCTCGGCGCTGCGCGCCGTCCGGGGTGACAATCAGGGTTTCACCCGCATGAACATCGAAACACCCGTTCTGATCGTGGGCGGCGGGCCGGTCGGGCTGGCGCTGGCGCTGGAGCTCGGCTGGCGCGGCGTCGGCTGCACGCTGATCGAGCAGGGCGACGGCGCGATCACGACGCCCAAGATGAATGAGGTGAACACGCGGACGATGGAGTTCTGCCGCCGCTGGGGCATTGCGGACCAAGTGATGAACTGTCCGTTCCCTGACGATCTGCCGATGGATGTGGTGGTGGTGACCAAGGTCGGCGGGTACGAGCTCGCCCGGGTCGAGCGTCCGGCCCGGCGCGACCAGCGGCCCGGCCCGGCGAGCCCGATGAATTTGCAGGTCTGCTCGCAGCTCTGGTTCGACCCGATGCTGCGCGAGGACGCGCAATCCCATGACGGCGTCACGATGCTCTATCGCCACCGGCTAGACTCTTTCGAGCAGGGACCCGACGGCGTCGTCGCCCATGTGACGGCGCGCGACACCGGCGAGAGCGTCACCATCCGTGCGCGTTTCCTCGCCGGGTGCGACGGCGCGAACAGCCCGGTGCGTCGCGCGCTGGGCATCGGGCTGGTCGGGCCCGAGGTGCTGAGCCATTCGCTGCACTTGTTCTTCCGCGCGCCCGATGTGCTGGGCCAGCTCGGCGTCCGTCCCGGGACGTTCTTCGCCACCATCGACCGCACCGGCATGTGGGGCAACGTGCGCGCCGTCGATCCCAAGGGCGGCATGTGGCGTATCCTGTTCGACGTGCCCGAGGGATACGATATGGCGACCGACCTCGACCGCGAGGCATGCCTTGCGCGGTCGCTGGCCCGGCCGCTCGATGTCGAATGGCTGAGCGCCAGCCAGTGGACGCGGCGCGGCGTGGTGGCTGCGCGCTATTCCGAGGGGGCGGTGCACCTTGTGGGCGACGCGGTGCACCAGGTCTCGCCGACCGGCGCGCTGGGGATGAACACCGGCATCGCCGATGCGGTCGATCTCGGCTGGAAGATCGCGGCGGTCGAGGCCGGCTGGGGTGGACCGAACCTGCTCGCAAGCTACGATGCCGAGCGGCGTGCGGCCGGGGCGCGCAACGTGCGCATGGCCACCAGCTTCTACGAGGAGCAGGCGAACCTCGGCGAGAACCTGGACGCCATCGAGGACGACACGGCGGAGGGCAGGGCGGTGCGTGCCGAGGTGGGCGAGCGGGCGCTGGCCCATATCGGCCGCACGTTCCGCACGCTGGGGCTGCAGATCGGCTACCGCTACGAGGATTCGCCCATCGTCGCGCCCGACGGCACGCCGGCGCCCGCGGACGATCCGGCAGGCTACGCGCCGACCGCCCGGCCGGGCGCACGGGCGCCGCACGTGCCGCTGGCCGACGGGCGCTCGACGCTGGACCTGTTCGGTCGCGGCTTCGTGCTGCTGCGGCTGGGCGGGGATCCCCCCGACCCCGGACCGCTCGTTGCCGCGGCCGAGGCGCGGGGCGTGCCGCTTGACGTCGTGACCCGGACGGAGCCCGAAATCGCCGGCATCTACGAGCGAAGCCTGGTACTGGTGCGGCCCGACGGGCACGTCGCCTGGAGGGGCGATGCGCCGCCCGCCGATTCCGGGGCGCTGATCGATCGGGTGCGCGGGGCATAGGGCGCATTGCGCCCACCCCGGCTTCCGGAAATAATAGGTCCAGACGCGGGCTTCGGCCCCGACCCCACGCGCAAGGGAGCTTGAAATGGCGACCAAAACCATGGACGCGGCCAAGCTGAAATCCTACGACCGGCCGAAGGGCACGCCCTTCGTCATCACCAAGATCGGCCACGTGGTGCTCAACTGCACCGATCTCGAGCGCTCGACCAAATTCTATACCGAGGTGATGGGCATGAAGGTGTCGGACGTGTACACGCCCGACGTCGCGCCCGGCGGCATGGTGTTCATGCGCTACAACGCCGACCATCACGGCGTGGCGCTGGTCGGCTCGATGCCCGACAAGTCGAAGGGGATCGAGCTCAACCACGTCGCATTCGAGGTTTCGACACTCGACGAGGTGCTGCGCGCGCGCGAACATCTGATCAAGCACGGCGTCGAGATCGCGTTCGAGGGGCGTCGGCGCGCCGGCGCGCAGATCGCGGTCGAGTTCGACGACCCGGACGGCCATCGGCTGGAGATTTTCTGGGGCCTCGACCAGATCGGCACCAAGGCGGTCGCGCGCCCGCCCGAGGAATGGAAATGGGCGCACACGCTGGAGGAGGCCATTACCGATCCGTGCGTCGGCCAGGACACCTCCATCCAGGACACGCGCCTCCTGCGCGAGCGCTCCGCCGACGACCTCGCCCGGACCAAGGAGAAGTCGATCGAGTCGCAGACCAAGAAGCTGTCGAGCCACAGCTGATCCAACGCGGTACGGCACGGCGACGGGAAGACTCGCGCCGTGCCGCGCGAATTTTCACAACCGAACAACCTGAAGGGAGGACGTCAATGAGGTTGACGAAGCATATCTTGCGTTTCGCCGTGGCCGCCGTCGCGGCGGTGGCGCTTTCGGCCGCGGCTACCGCCGAGCCGATGAAGCTGCGCATCCAGTGGCCGAGCCTGCCCGGCAACACGACGGCGCTGATGCCGCATGCGCCGGCGGGCGTGATGAAGCATTACGGCAAGTCGTACGTGGTCGAGCCGATCTTCATGGCCGGCAGCACGCTGGCCATGCAGGGGCTGGCGGCAAGCGAACTCGAGGTGGCGACCTTCACGCCGTCCGCACTCGCGCTTGCCGTCAACCAGGCCAACATGGATGTGCGCGCCTTCGCACAGATGCTGACCACCGGCTATCCCGGCTATGCCGCGCCCGGCTTCTGGGCGCGCAAGGACGAGATCAAGACGCTCGACGACATCAAGGGCAAGATCGTGGCGGTCAACGCGCACGGCTCGGCGATCGACGCGGGCCAGAAGCTGTACCTCAAGCGCCACGGGCTGATCGACGGCAAGGACTATCAGACGGTCGAGGTGCGTATTCCGGCGATGCTGGCCGCGCTGCAGTCCAAGCGGGTGGCGGTCGCGTTCCTTCTGCGCCCGTTCGATCTGCGCGCCGCGAAGGACCCGAACCTCAAGCCCATCTTTACGATGACCGACGGGCTGGGCGCGTCCGAGACCGGCATATGGGTGGCCAAGACGGACTGGATCGCCAAGAACCGCGCCGTGCTGGTCGATTTGGTCGAGGACAACATTCGCCTGCGCCGCTGGCTGCACGACCCAAAGTCGCGGCCCGAGGCGATGGCGATGGTCGCGAAGGTGATGAAGCAGCCCGTCAAGAACATCGAGGGCTGGGCGTTCACCAAGCGCGACACGTCCTATCAGGAGCCGAGCGCGAAAATGGACGTCAAGCGGATCCAGCGGAACGTCGACGATTTGATCGAGGCGGGCGTGCTGAAGAAGACGATCCCGGCCGACAAGTACGTCGACATGTCGATTGCCGACGAAGCAGCGGCCCGGGTGAAGTAGGGCGGTCGGTTTGCCCTTCGAGACGCCCGCTGGGCGGGCTCCTCAGGGCGAACGGAATCTTGTGCTGAAATTGCGCTCTCGCCGTTCGTCCTGAGGAGCGGCCTAAGCCGCGTCTCGAAGGGCGAACGGCGTCGACGCATTCAATTTGCGTTACGCGTCGAACAGGCGGCCGTAGCCCTCGACCGGCGCACGCACGCCCAGCATCTTCATGCAGTGCCAGACCATGGCCTGGTTCGAGGTGACGACCGGACGTTCGAGGTCGTTCTCCAGCGGCTCGATCACCTCGGCGGTTCGCGTCGCGGTGCAGCTCATGAAATAGCAGTCGGCGTCGGGGGTCGCCTGCGACTTCACCTGGCGGTACCAGGTGGCGGGCTCGACCTTGGGGAACTCGGCATTGGTCAGCTTGAGCCCGACATCGCCCAGCACCGAGATCTGGTGGTGGGCGAGGAAGCGGCCCTCGCGCTCGTTGGTCATGTAGGGCGAGGTCATCACGACCTTGCGGACGCCGAGCGTGCGCATCGCGTCGACCACGGCGCGCGAGACGGTGGTGCAGGGCTTGCCCGACGCCTCCTGCATCAGCTCGACCTCTTCGGCGTCGATGCCGGGGCGGAACATGCTGGCCGCCGTGCAGGCGAGCACCACGAGGTCGACGTCGGCATCGGCAAGCAGCTTCGCCGCCTCGCCCGCGCCCGCGACGAACTTCTTCACGTTCTCCTCGGTGGTGCCCTGGAAGGCCACGCGCTGGGTGTGGAACACCACCCCCTCGGGCGCCATCATGTTCACCTGCGGCTCGGCCACCGCATTGGTCGACGGGATGATCATGCCGATACGGGCGCGCCAGCTATACATCGTTCGGACTCCGGATGGTTTGTGCGCGGTTGCGCGCCCAGCCTATTTCCTAAGGCCGCGGAGCGCCAGCTTGTCGAGCTTGGCCGCGCCGGACTTGGGCAGGGCGTCGCGGAACTCGATCGCGACCGGCACCTTGTAGGGGGCGAGCCGCTCGGCGCACCAGGATTTCAGCGCCTCCTCGGTCAGGCTCGCGCCGGGCTTGAGCGCGACGAAGGCCTTGACCACCTCGCCCCGGAAATCGTCTGGCACGCCGACGGCGGCCGCCTCGTGCACGTCGGGGTGGGTGTGCAGCACCTCGTCGATCTCGCGCGGATAGACGTTGTAGCCGCCGACGAAGATCAGCTCCTTCTTGCGGTCGACGACGAACAGATAGCCCTCCTCGTCGAAATAGCCGATGTCGCCGGTATAGAGCCAGCCGTCGCGGATGGCGTTCGCCGTCTCCTCCGGCCGATTGCGATAGCCGACGGTGAATTGCGGCCCGCGCACGCGCAGCTCGCCGCGCTCGCCGGTCGGCATCTGTTTCCTGCCCGTCTCGATATCGACGATCTGGATGTCGGTTGCGGGCGGCACGATCCCGACCGACATCAGCTTGCGCGGCGCGTTGACCGGACTGCAGGTGACGGGTGCGCCCTCGGACATGCCGAGCCCTTCGAGGATCGGCGCACCGGTCGCCTTCTCCCAGCCTTCCAGCAGCGCGCCGGGGATCGGCGCCCCGCCCGCCAGGCAGAAGCGCAGCGCGGAAAAGTCGGTGCGGGCGAAGTTCTCGTTGGCCATCAGCCCGAAGAAGATCGAGGCGGGACCGCCCGGGAACACCGTGACGCGGTGCCGGTCGAGCTCGGAGAGCACGATCTCGGGCTTGTAGCGCGGCACGATCACCAGGCTGCCGCGGATATACATTGCCCAGAGGCAGCCGAAATGGTGGCCAAACACGTGGAACATCGGGGCGACGATCAGCAGCCGCTCGGCGTCGAAATCCATCGGCCAGAGCGATGTGATCTGGCGGCAGTAGGAGATTAGCCCGGCATGGGTGTGCTCGGCCCCCTTCGGCACGCCCGTCGTGCCGCCGGTGAAGAAGATGCAGGACCGGTCGCCCGGCGCGGGGAAGGGGCGGGGCAGGGTGGCCCCCGCGTCCTTGGCCCAGCGCCCGATGGTGCGGCCTTCGGGCTCGATCACCTCGACCTTGCAGCCGGCGAGCTTCGCGGCCTGGGCCTCGGCCTTCGCCACATGATCGGGCGCGGCGAGTATGACTGCGGGAGCGGTGTCCGCCATCAGCGGCGTCATCTCGCGGTCGGTGTAGTTCGGGTTCATCGGCGCGACCTGCGCACCCGCGGCCATGACGGCGAGCGAGGCAACCGCCATCTCGACCGAGTTGTTCATCAGCAGCACGACGCGGCCGTTGCGGGCGCCGAGCGTGCAGAGCCGATCGGCCAGGCCGCCGACGCAGCGCACCAGCTCGGCGTAGTTCAAGGTCTGGCCTTCGCAGTGCAGCGCATTGCGGTCGGCCACGTGGCGCGCCGCGAAGTCGATCGCGTGCACGATCGTGGGATAGTCGGGCAGGGCCGCGTCGACCGGGTCGTTCAGCCGCTCGGTCGGATGCCTCATCTCACATCGTTCCCGGCAGCCAGAGCGAGATTTTCGGGAAGGCGATCAGGAGAGTCATGATGATGACCTCGCAGCCGAGGAACCAAAGACATCCTCGGAAGATCGTTTCGAGCGGGATCGAGTCGCCGACCACCGACTTGACGACGTAGACATTGAAGCCCACCGGCGGCGTCAGAAGCCCGATCTCGACGTATTTCACCACCAGCACCCCGAACCAGACAAGGTCGAGGTTGAGCGCCTGGAACATCGGCACCAGAACCGGGATGGTGATCAGCACGATCCCCAGCGGGTCGAGGAACATGCCGAGGATCAGGTAGATGATCGAGGCGCCGATCACCAGCAGCGTCGGGTCGAGCGCCCAGTCGCCGATCATGCCGGCGAACATCTGGGCGATGCCGGCGAAGGCGAGCAGCTTAGTGTACATCACCGCGCCCATCCCGACGAAGAAGATCTGCGCGGTGGTGCCCATCGCGTCCTCGAGCGCCGAGATGAAGCCCCGGATGCCGAGCGAGCCGCGCGCAAACCCGATGACCATCGCGAGGAACGCGCCGCCCGCACCGGCCTCGGTCGGCGTCACGACGCCGCCATACAGCCCGCCGATGATGCCGAGGATCAGCGCCAGCAGCGGCCACACCTCGCCCAGCGCCTGCCAGCGCTCGCGCCACAGCAGGGTGCGGTCGCCGACGGCGAGCTTGGGAGCGATCGAGGGGTTGATCCGACAGCGCACCACCAGCATCGTCGCGTAGACCGCGGCGGTCAGCAGGCCCGGCAGGATGCCCGCGATCAGGAGCTGGGCGATCGAGACCTGGGCGAAGATGCCGTACAGCACGAACAGGATCGAAGGCGGGATCAGCGCCGCCAGCGTGCCGGCGCTCGCGACCACCCCGGCGGCGAGGCTCTTGTCGTAGCCTTGTTCCAGCATCTCGGGGATCGCGAGCCGTGCCATGGCCGCGGCGGCCGCGACCGACGAGCCGCAGGCGGCGGCGAAGCCCGCGCAGGCCATGTTGGTGGCGACGGCAAGCCCGCCCGGCAGGTTGCCGAACCACAGCCGCGCGGCGCGGAACAAGGCCGACGAGACGCCCGAGTTGGTGGCGATCGCGCCCATCAGCAGGAACATCGGGATCGCGGTCAGGTCCCAGCTTGCCGCGAAGGTGAAGGGCGTGTCGCGGATCACGCTGATCGCGACGTGCAGATTGACCAGGTACCAGAAGCCGAAGAACGACACGCCGCCGAGCGCGACGCCGATCGGAATGCGCAGCGCGATGAGCGCGAGGATCGCGACCAGGCTGATGATCGAGACGGTGAGCGCGCTCATGATGCGGCGCCTTCGCGGGTGCCATCGCTGGCGAGCCGCCGCCGCACGTCACGAATGACGCGCAGCACCAGGTAGATCACCATCAGCCCGCCCGCGACGGGCAGCAGCCAGCGGCTCGGCCAGATCGGGATGTAGGCACTTCCCGCCTGCCAGGATTTGTTCGCCGCCATCTGTTCGCCGGCGCGGATCCAGGTCTCCCAGGCGAAGAAGCCGACATAGATGGCGGTCAGGACATGCACCACCGTGTCGAGCCAAGCGGTGAAGCCGGGCGAGGCGAAGCGGGTGAAAAGCTCGACGCGGATATGGGCGTCGCGCGCGGCGATCCACGCCCAGGGCACGTAGGCCGTCGCCACCATGTAGTAGGCGGAGACGATCTCGGTCGTGCCGCTGAGCGGGTGGTTGAACACCGTCCGGCCGGCCACGTCGGCCGTGACATGCATCATCATCAGGAAGCCCGCGACGATCCCCAGCCACATCAGCGCGTGAATGGGAATCGCGAGCCAGCGGAGCAGGCGGTCCATGGGTGCCGGCCGATCAGGCGCCGGCGGGACGCGAAGTCGTCATTGCGAGGCGCGCGGTGACGAAGCAACCCAGGACTCCGCTGGATTGCTTCGCTGCGCTCGCAATGACGGCGAGGTCGCTGGGCATGGGAACGGGCCTACAGCGTGTCGGGATCCACCTTGGCGTAGATCTCGTTCCAGATCGCGTCTGCAAACTTGTCGATATCGCGCCCGATACCGGGCGACAGCTTGCCCCATTTCTCGCGCATCCTGGCGTAGGTATCGATGATCTCGCCCGGGTTCTTCACGCCGAACTTCTCGGCGTTGGCGATGATCGTTGTGCGCTGGGCCTTGTCGAACCGGGCGGCGAGGTCATCGAACTCCTTCGTGTCGGCCTTGATCACCTTCACGCCCTTGTTCTTCTCGACCCACTTCAGGATCTCTTCGTTCTCGACGACGAACTGACCGATCGACTCCATCGCCGAGAGCAGCGCTGCACCCTTCATGTGCGCGATCTTCTGCTCCTTGTTGAGCTTGTTCCAGGCGTCCCGGTTCATCATCAGCCCGATGGCGGGTCCGGTGAGGCCGAGCGGATAGTCGGTGAGATTCTTGGCGAAGTCGGCATAGCCGAACGCCTTGAGCCAACCGGTGACACCGAACGTGCAATCGAGCCCGCCGCGCTGCAGGAGGCTTACCGCCTCGACCAGGGTCGCGGCCACGGGAACCGCGCCGGCCATATGCATCAGGTCGTTGTTGCCGCCGGTCGCACGCACGCGCTTGCCCTTGAGGTCGGCCAGCGACTTCACCGGCTCGCGGCAGTCGAGCTGGTAGGGCGAGCTGGTCCAGCCCGCAAGCGGGACCGCGTTCATCTTCTTGAACTCGGCGAGGCATTGCGGGCAGTGCAGGGTCAGCGTCTCGAGCGCGGCGCCGGTGGCACCCACCGTGTCGTTGCCGAACACGACGGTCGAGTAGATGACGTTGAGCGCGGGCACCCGGTTCGGCACGTAGGTCGAGATGCCGAGCCCGGCCTGCATCAGCCCGTCCTGCACGGCCTGGAAGGTCTCCTTCGGGCCGGCGAGCTGGCCGCCCGGGACGTTCTTCCACTTCACCGTGCCGTGCGTCTCCTTGTCGATCAGCGCGAAGACCTTCGGCAGGCCGACGCGGTTGAGATATTCGACCGCGGGCGGCCAGGCCCCGTAGGTGAATTCGATGGCGCGGGCCTGATGGACCGCCGGCAGCGTGAGTACCGCCGCGATAGCCGCGGCCAGGATCGGACGATAGGCCCTCATGGTCTTTACCCTCCCGTGATTTGCTGGCACGTCTCAAGCGCGATTGGAAGGGATGCTAGCGCTTCGCCCGAGGCGCGCCAAGGACGGCGTGACGTCGCAGGTGCGACAGGGGGACGGGAGATTGCCCACCAACCGCCGTAGGGCACAGCCCAACGGCGGTTTGGGTCTCAGCGCTTCTTGGTGCTCGCGGCCTTGTCGGCGGCGAACGCCTCCTCCAGCTCGCGCTCGAGCCGGACGAGGTCGTCGGGCGGCGGCATGTTCATGGCGCGAAGCTGGTCGAGCATCTGGCGTACGCGCAGATAGATCTCGTGCGCGTCGCCCTGATCGCCCTCGGCCTCCTCGATCAGCTCGAGTATCGCGGCCTCCATCTGTTGCAGATCCATCGCCATGCGGCACCTCCGACGCCCATGATGGGCCTGTGGCTGCCCAGCGCCTTGATACATGTCAATCTCGGGCCTTTGCGACAAGTGCGACATTGCGATGGGGCGGGATATGGGCTAATCGCCCCGATGGAACCCGCCGGGAGGGTGCGATCCCATGAAAGTCTTCGTCTTTGACCTGCTGCCTTACGCCGAGCATCTCGACCATTTGAAGGAGGGGACCGAGCTGCCCTACCCGCTGGCCCGACGCCATGTGAAGCCCGAGGTGGCGGCGCGCACCTACGCCGAGCACCTGGAGGCGTGGGAGGAGATCGACAGGCTGGGCTTCGACGGGATCGGCTTCAACGAGCATCACGCCTCGCCCTACGGGCTGATGAACTCGCCCAACCTCATGGCGGCCTCGGCGGCGCAGCGCACGAAGAACTGCAAGCTCCTGATCTACGGCAACCTGCTGCCCTTGCATGAGCCGCTGAGGCTCGCAGAGGAGCTCGCCATGATCGACTGCCTGTCGAACGGGCGGCTGATCTCGGGCTTCGCGCGCGGCATCCCGCGCGAATACCAGGTGCACAACGTGCCATTGGCGGATTCGCGTGCCCGGTTCGAGGAGGCGTTCGAGATCGTGACGCGCGCCTGGGCCGAGGAGGTGTTCTCCTACGAGGGAAGGTTCTGGCAGTACCATGACGTCGCAATCTGGCCGCGCCCGATCCAGACGCCGCGCCCGCCGGTCTGGATCCCGATCACCGGGTCGAAGGAATTGATCGAGTGGGCGGGACGCAATGACATCCCGATCACGCCGGGCGAGGGCAATGTCGGGATGCGCGAGGACATCATCCGCTACTACGCGAAATGCCTGGCGGGGGCCGGCCACCGGATCACGCCGGACCATCTGAACGTCGGCGCGATCGCCTGGGTCGCCGATTCCAAGGCGCAGGCGGTCGACGAGTACGGTCCATACTTCCTCTATTTCAACCGTACCCTGTTCAGCCATGGCAACGTCACCGAGACCGACATCAATCGCAAGGCGGGCTACGTGACGACGTCGTCGACGGATTACGTGCGGCCCGAGAATTTGCGTGCGGCGGGGCGGTTGCGCGCCGACTTCCGCAACATGACGATGGACGACGTGCGGGCGCGGGCGGCGGAGATGCCGTGGGGCACGCCCGACGAGGTGACGGCCCGCATCATCGCGACCGCCGAGCATGCCGGGTCGAACACGGTGCTGCTGCACCTCAACCGGGGTGCGGTGCCGCACGAGCAGTTCATGGCGCAGATCCGCCGCTTCGCCCGCGATGTGCTGCCGGCGCTCCAGGCCCACAAGATCACCCGCGTCCCCCAGGCCGAGGGCGTGACGGCATAGGTTCGTCACTCGTCATCGCGAGCGCAGCGAAGCGATCCAGGCAGGCTGGATTGCTTCGGCGCTGCGCGCCTCGCAATGACGAAATGGGTTACCGCGCCGCGCCGTTGGTGTTGAGCGCGCGCCAGACCTTTTCCGGAGTCGCCGGCATCTCGATCCGCGCCGCGCCGGCATGGAACAGCGCGTCGTTCACCGCGTTCATGACGGCCGGGATCGCGCCGCACGTGCCGGCCTCGCCCGCACCCTTGACGCCGAGCGGGTTGCGCTTGGTCGGGATGTTCTCGCTCCACAGCTCGAACATCGGGAAGTCGTCGGCGCGCGGCATGCAGTAGTCCTGGAACGAGCCGGTGATGAGCTGGCCCGATTCCTTGTCGTAGACGAGGTCTTCCATCATCGCCTGGCCGGCGCCCTGCACGATGCCGCCGATCATCTGGCCCTCGACCAGCAGCGGGTTGATCATCGTGCCCACGTCGTCGACCGCGCAGTAGCGGGTGAGCTCCGTCCGCCCGGTGTCGGGGTCGATCTCGACCTCGCAGATATGCGTGCCGTTGGGGAAGGTGGCCGTGATGCCCTCGCCGTAATCGGCGCGCTCGGCAAGCCCGACCTCGACGCCCTTCGGCATCATGTCCTGGTTGAAGGAGCGGCGGGCGACGTCGATCAGGCCGATCGACCGGTCGGTGCCGGCGACGGTGAACTTGCCGGCCTCGAAGGTGATGTCGGCCTCGGCCGCCTCGAGGAAGTGGGCGGCGAGCTTCCTGCCCTTGTCGATGATGCGGTCGGCGGCGACCCAGACCGCAGAGCCGGCGAGCACCGCGGAGCGCGAGCCGAACGTGCCGATGCCCTGGGTCACCACGTCGGTGTCGCCGAACCGGTAGCGGATGCGCTCGGCGTCGATGCCGAGCCGCTCGGACAGCACCTGCTTGAAGGTCGTGCCGTGGCCCTGTCCGTGGTCCATCGCGCCGGTGATCAAGGTCACCGCGCCCGACGGATCGAAGCGGATCTCGGCATGCTCGAAGTCGCGGCCGGCGGACGGCGCGATGTGCGAGGCGATGCCGATGCCGAGCAGCTTGCCGCGCGTCTTGGCGGCGGCGCGGCGCTTGTCGATCTCGGCGTACTTGATGTGCTTTTCCGCCTCGGCGAAGACGTGCGGGAAGTCGCCCACGTCGTAGACCGCCCCCATCGCCGTCTTGTAGGGCATGCGGTCGGACGCGAGGTTGTTGCGCCGGCGCAGCTCGGCCGGGTCCATGCCCAGCTCGCGCGCCGCGATGTCGACGATCGTCTCGGTGACGTAGAGCGGTTCGGGCCGTCCGCCGCCGCGATAGAACGCGATCATCATGCAGTTGACCAGCGTGCCGATCACGGTGGCGTGAATCGCCTCGAACCCGTAGGTGTTGTTGAGGCAGCCGAGCGCCACGATGGTCGGCATGATGTTGCGCTCGGACGTGTTGTAGGCGCCGATCGCGGCCTTGTGTACGGTCCGCAGCGCGAGGAACTTGGCGTTCTCGTCGAGCGCCAGCTCGGTCTCGACCACGCTGTCACGCGCCTGCTCGTCGGTGGCGATGCCTTCCGACCGCTCGGAGATCCACTTGACCGGCCGTCCGGTGATCTCGGCGGCCCACAGCGCCAGCGCGTATTCCGGCGCGGCGCCGCCCTTCATGCCGAACCCGCCGCCCATGTTGTCGCAGATCACCCGGAAATGGGTCTGCGGCTTCCGGAAAAGCTGCGACGACAGGGTGGAGCGCGTGCCGTGCACCGACTGCACCGTGCAGCGCAGCGTGTAGAAATCCTCCTGCGAGTCGTACTCGGCGAGGCAGCCACGCGGCTCCATCGAGTTCGCGGTGATGCGGTTGATGACGATGCGGCTCTTCACCACCTTGGCCGCCTTGGCGAAGGCAGCATCGGTCTTGGCCTTGTCGCCCACCTCGTGCGTCCAGGCCTCGTTGCGGGGGCACTCGTCATGTACGGCCGGCGCGCCGGGCGCCAGCGCGTCCTCGGCCGACACGACGCAGGGCAGGGGCTCGTAATCGATCTCGACCAGCTCGGCGGCGTCCTTCGCCTGGTTCAGCGTCTCGGCGACGACGAAGGCGACCGGGTCGCCGACATAGCGCACGCGCTCGCCGGCCAGAAGCGGCTGGGGCGAGATGAAGGCGGGCGAGCCGTCGCGCTTCTTGCGCGGCAGGACCGGCGCCAGCGCGCCCAGCCCGCGCTTCTTCAGCTCCGCCGCGGTCAGCACGCACAGCACGCCCGGCGACTGGCGCGCCTTGCCCGCGTCGATCGACTTGATGCGTGCCGCGGCGTAGGGCGAACGCAGCACGTAGGCCCGTGTCTCGCGGGCCAGCGTCACGTCGTCGACATAGCGCCCGCCGCCGCGCAAGAGCCGCGGATCCTCCTCGCGCGGAACAGGCTGGCCGATCCCGTAGAGTCCCATGATGCGTTCCCCTGGATTTCGTGTAAGTGTTAAGTAAGAAATCGATTGAGTGCTTCGGTGTGCGTCCCGTGCAGCACAGCCCCTCACCCTGTCCCTCTCCCCGGGGGAGAGGGAACGTCGCGACCTGCAGCCTTCGACTTGCTGGACCGGCAGGGCCGGGACAAGGGCCGAGGTTGCCGCACCAGGGTCCCCTCTCCCAACGGGAGAGGGACAGGGTGAGGGGGGTGGTCTAGGCGGATAGGCACGCTTTCACCGATCGCATTCGCTCTCACGCATTGCCCGCATCGACGAGCTTGTTGGACAGCTTGCCGATGCCCTGGACCTCGACCTCGATCGTGTCGCCGGCGTGCATGAACACCTTCGGGTTGCGCCCGAACCCGACGCCCGAGGGCGATCCTGTGGTCACCAGGTCGCCCGGCGAGAACCGGAACCACTGCGAGAAGTACGAGATCAGCGCCGGCAGCTTGTGGATCAGATCGTCGGTCTTGGTCGACTGCATCACCTCGCCATTGAGCGTGGTGGTGAGCTGCAGGTCGTGCGGGTCCTTGATCTCGTCGGCGGTCACCATCACCGGGCCGCAGGGCGTGAAGGTGGGCAGCAGCTTGCCCATGATGTTGCGTTCCCACGAATGGATCGCGTCGAAATTGCCCTTGGCGGCGAAGAACTCGGGCGCCCAGTCGCGCGCCGAGACGTCGTTGCAGATCGTGTAGCCGCCGACATAGCTCAGCGCCTCCGCCTCGGTGACGCGATGGCAGGCGCGCCCGAAGACGAACGTGAACTCGCCCTCGTAGTCGATCATGTCGGGGCATTGCGGCGGCACCACGATCGGCTTGCCCGAGCCGGTCAGCGACGACATCGGCTTGATGAAGGCGGTCGGGTTGGTCGGTGTCGGCGTGCCCGACATCTCCTTCAGGTGCCGGCCGTAATTCATGCCGGCCGACAGGATCAGCTTCGGCTCCGGGATCGGCGCGAGGAGCGGCGTCGAGGCGAGCGGGCGCACGCCCTGGGAAGCGGCCAGCGCATGGCGCTCGTCCGCGCTCATCTTGTAGACGTGCTCCACCGCGCGCTTGACCGCGTCGAACGCATCGGGCCCGATCTCCATGATGGCGCGCACGGTCGGCGGCACCATCCGCGCCGGCGCCCAGTTAAGCGCGAGGGCGGCGAGGTCGAGCACCTCGCCCTCGCCGATCAGAACGCCGACATGGCCGTGCGGCCCGCGGTCGAGTGTCAGAAGCTTCATCGTTCCCTCACCGTCCCCAATGCGCGAATCCGCACCCGACATAGACCTCGGGCACCGGCAGATAGTCGATCAGCTCGAAACCGCGGCTGTTCGCGGCGCCGTGCGCGACCGCCCAGTTGCGCACCTCCTGCCCGCCATTGCCGGTGCGGTTCAGCTCGTCCTCGAGCACGCGCGAGACCTCGGCATCGTCGGCAGTTTCGAACAGGCGGATGCAAATGCGGTCGAACGGCTCGTCGATATCGCCCATCGTCGTCTCGCCGATCGAGTGGCTGAGCCCGCCGGTCGCCAGCACCGCGACGCGCTTGTTGCCGGGGAAGCTCGCGACCGCCTTTGCGATCAGCCGGCCCCAGGCGATGCAGCGATGGACGGACGGGAAGGGCGGCTCGATGTCGTTCACGACGAAGGGCACGACGCGCGGCATCTGTGCCAGATTCATCCGCCAGAGCGGGATGCAGAACCCGTGATCGAGAACCAGGTGGTGCGACAACGACGGCTCGAAATCGTCGGCCATCGCGGTCTTCGCGATATGCATGGCGAGGTCGGGATCGCCCGTCAGCGTCTTGTGCGGGAAATCCTTGAGGAACGGCTCGGGCGGGCCCTCGTGCGTCTCGCCCACGCCGATGCAGACGCTCGGCAAATTGTCGAGGAAGAAGTTCACCCAATGGTCGGGCGAGACCACCACCACCGTGTCGGGGCGCGCCGCCTGCATGCGCCGTCCCAGTTCCTCGAACGCGTCGGTGAGGCGCTTCTTGCGCTCGGGCGACACGGCCTCCCACTCGCGCACGATCAGCGGGCCGTGGCTCGCCGCGAACGATCCGACCAGCTCAGCCATGATGCGCCTCCGCGGGTTGGGCCGATGCCCGGAGCCGCGCGATGAACTGCTCGTCCTTCATGCCGATGGCGAAGAAGTAGAAGCGCAGCAGGTAGGCGTTCACCAGCTTGGCGAGCGCCGGCACGTCGTCCGCCTCAACCGCCCGGCGCGCTTCCGGCTTCAGCGGGTAGCGATCGAGCACCTTGGCCCGGTCGGCGTTGTATTCCGCTGCTGCGCCCGGTGCCTGCAGGTCGTAGAACAGCTTGCTCAGCCAGTAGTCGGTCATGGAACAAGTCCGCATTATTCGGCGAACGGACTGTAATGCCCCCAACCCAAACTGTCACCCCGGACGGCGAGCGCCGCGAGCCGATCCGGGGCCCATCGGCCCGCATTACGGCTGTGGCCACATGGATCCCGGCCAAGCCGCGCACTTTGTTCGCGGCTTGGCCGGGACGACAATTGTGAGTATCAGGGCGTCAGCGGCAATCTAGAAAGGAGGCCCGCCATGCCCAAGACCATCGAACACGTGCACTGGCCCGATGCGCCCGACATGTGGATGCCCTACGCGCCGGCCATCAAGGTGCGGGGCGGCACCACCGTCTATCTCGCGGGCGTCACCGCAGCGCCGGTCTATCACCACCACCCGCACCGGCCGGAGGAGTTCGACGCGATGGCCCCGGACATGGAGGGCCAGGCGCGGGCCGCGCTCGAGAACCTGAAGAAGGGGCTCGCCGCGGTCGGCGCGACGTTCGACGACGTGGTGACGGCAGACCGGTTCCTCACCGACATCGACGACCAGGACGCGCTCAACCGTGTCTGGGCCGAGTATTTCGGCGACGCCAAACCCGCGACGACCACGGTTCAGGTGGTGCGCCTCGCCACCGACGCGCGCTGCCGGATCGAAATCAACGCCGTCGCCGTCGTCGACTGACCGCCGCCCCGTGTGCGCCATCGCGATGGCGATGGTATGTACGGGCACAAGATTGTAAAACAAGACTGTAATAGATGTCTGCCGCGCTGGTTGTCCGATGCGGTGGGTTGGGCGCCTGAAATGTAGACGGGATGGCAAGGGACAAGTCGCGGGTGGGGGCCGGCGGCGGGCGGGCATGGAGTCTCCGCGTCCACCTGATTGCGTTCGCTCTGGTTCTGATCGTGCCGATCGCCGCTCTGTCCGGGCTCGCCATTGCGCGCTTCGCCGGATCGGAGCAGAAGATCGCCGAGAGCCAGGCGATCGCTGCGGCGCGCGAGGCGATGGCCGACACCGACCGCGAGCTGGCCAATGACATCGCCATCCTCGACACGCTCGCTACGTCCCTCTACCTCGATACCGGCGACTATCCGAGCTTCCAGCGCTTGGCGACGCGGGCCGTCCGGACCCGCAGCGCACACGTCCTGCTGCTGCGTCCGGACCTGCAGCAGCTTGTCAACACGCGCGTACCCAACGGCACGGCGCTTCCCGCCACTGCCGACCCGGTGACCGCCGGGAAGGTGATTGAGACCCACCGGCCCCAAGTGTCGGACCTGTTCGTGGGCGCGATCGCAGAACACTACGTCTTCAATATCGAGGTGCCGGTGCTGCGGGAGGGGCAGCTCGCCTACATCCTGATCATGACCGTCGAGCCTATGCGCATCCTGGACATCGTGAAGGCGCAGGCGATGCCGCCCGGCTGGGCCTTCACCGTTGTCGACCGGGATCGGCGCGTGATCGCCCGTACGATCGAGCCCGCGGAATTTCTCGGCCGCCAAGGCCGGAGAGGCGCGGAAAGCCTGTTCGGAAACCGGCGTACCGGGGTCTTTCACGCCACGAACTTCGAAGGCACGCCGATCATCGGCGCGTTCGCGACCTCGGAGCTGACGGGCTGGACCTTTTCCGCCTGGGTGTCGACCGAGATTCTCGAAGGCCCTCTCCGCCGGTCGTGGCTGATCTTCGGGATAGGGGTCGGCGCGCTGCTCGTGGTGTCTTTGATTGCGGCGATCGTGTTCGGGCGCATGATGGCGCGGCCGATGGATGCGGTGCGCCGCGACGCGGTCGCGCTCGGCCATGGCGAACCGGTCCCCGAGCGCCGCTTCGGGTTGCGCGAGGCCAACGAGCTGAGCGCGGCCTTCCGCGCCGCCGCCCTGGAGCGACACGCGCAGGAGAAGCATCTGCAGCTTCTGGTGGGCGAACTCTCGCACCGCACCAAGAACCAGCTCGCCGTCATGCAGGCATTGGTGCGCCAGACCAAGATACGCTCGCAATCGCTCGACGATTTCGAAACCCGCTTCTCCGGGCGCCTGCTGGGTCTCGGCCGCTCGATCGATTTGCTGGTACGCGGGGACTGGCGCGGCGCGGCGCTCGGCGACCTCGCGGCCGCGCAGCTCAGCCCGTTCGCCGAGCCGGGCGGCGGCAGGCTCGAACTCGCCGGGCCCGAGGTACGGCTGCGGCCGGAGGCGACCCAGCAGATCGGCATGGCGCTGCACGAGCTCGCGACCAACTCGACCAAGTATGGCGCGCTCTCGGTGCCTCATGGCCGCGTGTGCGTCGGCTGGGAGCTGTGCCCGGACGAGGGCGCACCGCAGTCCGTGCGTATTACCTGGACGGAGTCCGGCGGTCCGCGGGTCGAGGCACCGCCGACCGAGCGCGGCTTCGGCCGTCTGGTGATCGAGCAGGCCGTGGCATCGAACCTGCAGGCCGATGTCTCGGTCGAGTTCGCCCCGGAGGGGATGCGCTGGAGCCTGACGTTGCCGGCGAGCTTTCTGGTCGGGAGCCCGGATACCGAGGCGTTCGGCGGCCAACCCTGACGCTGGCCTTTCGTCCGCCGGAAATCTGGGCGAAGATGCCGAAAACGCCATTGGCAGGGAGGAGGCACGCGATGGCGGCGGAAGGCACGATGCGTGAACGGCCGGGGGTCTCGATTCCGCGCGACTACAACGCGGCCGTCGACCTGGTCGGGCGCAACCTCGCGGCGGGGCGCGACGCGAAGCCTGCCTTTATCGATGACCGCGAGACGCTGACCTACGGCCAGCTCGCCGAGCGCGTCGACCGGGCCGCCAATGCCTTCCGCCGGCTGGGCATCGAGCCGGAAAGCCGCATCCTGCTGGTCATGCTGGACACGGTGGACTTCCCGGTTGCGTTCCTCGGCGCGATCAAGGCGGGGATCGTGCCGGTGCCGGTCAACACCGTGCTGACCCAGGACGATTACCGCTTCATGCTGCGCGACAGCCGGGCACGCGCGCTGGTGGTTTCCGATGCGCTTTACGAGCGGCTGGCCCCCGCCACCACCGACCAGCCGATGCTGCGCCACGTGGTGGTCGCGGGCCGCGAGGTGCCGCACGGGCAGAAGAGCTTCCGCAAGCTCCTCGCCGGCGCGCACGCGAATGCCGAGGCGGCGGAGACGAGCTGCGACGACGCCAGCTTCTGGCTCTACTCGTCGGGCTCGACCGGTTCGCCGAAGGGCGCGGTGCATTTGCAGTCCGACTTGATCATGACCGCGGAGCTCTACGCCAGGCCGGTCCTCGGCATCGTTGAGAGCGATGTGGTCTATTCCGCCGCCAAGCTGTTCTTCGCCTACGGGCTGGGCAACGCGCTGACCTTCCCGATGTCGGTGGGCGCGACCGCACTGCTCACCGCCGAGCGGCCCACGCCGCCGCTGGTCGCCGCGATCCTGAAGGAGAAGCGGCCGACCATCTTCTACGGCGTGCCGACCCTGTTCGCCGCGCTGCTCGCGAGCCCCGACCTGCCGGGCCGTGAGGAGACGGCGATGCGCGTCTGCGCTTCGGCGGGCGAGGCCCTGCCCGAGGAGATCGGCAAGCGCTGGACCGAGCGGTTCGGCGTCGAGATCCTCGACGGGCTCGGCTCGACCGAAATGCTGCACATCTTTCTGTCGAACCGGCCGGGTGCGGTGCGCTATGGCACGTCGGGCGTGCCGGTGCCGGGCTACGACATAAGACTGGTCGACGAGACGGGCGAGCCGGTCGATCCCGGCGAGATCGGCGAGCTGCAGGTGTCCGGCCCGACCAGTGCCGCGTGCTACTGGAACAACCGCGAGAAAAGCCGCGACACGTTCCTCGGGCGCTGGACGCGCTCGGGCGACAAGTACCAGTGCTCGGCGGACGGGTATTACACCTATTGCGGCCGGTCGGACGACATGCTGAAGGTTGGCGGCATCTGGGTTTCGCCCTTCGAGGTGGAGGCGGCGCTGGGCACGCACGACGCGGTGCTCGAGGCCGCGGTGATCGGGCTCGCCGACGAGAACGACCTCGTCAAGCCCAAGGCCTACGTCGTGCTGAAGGACGGCGTGGCGGCGAGCAAGGAGCTCGATACGACACTCAAGGACCACGTCAAATCGCGCCTCGCGCCCTATAAGTACCCGCGCTGGATCGAGTTCGTGCCCGAACTGCCCAAGACGGCGACCGGCAAGATCCAGCGTTTCCGGCTGCGCCAGGCCAGTCGCAAGTAAATCCCGCAACGGGCTGCAACAGGAGACGGACCATGACGAAGAAAACCATCCAGCCGGCCGACCGCCGGCGCGTGCTGAAAGGGCTGGCCGCCACGGCCGGCGTCGCCGCCGTATCGACCTTCGTGCCCACGCGCTTCGCGATCGGCCAGCAGGCGAAGATCCGCGTCGGGCTGATGCTGCCCTATTCGGGCACGTATGCCGCGCTCGGCAAGAATATCGACGACGCGATCCGGCTCCGCATCGCCGAGGCGGGCGGCAAGCTCGGCGGGCGCGAGGTGGACTACATCACGCTCGACGACGAATCCAACCCGGCCAAAGGCGCGCAGAACGCCAACACGCTGGTCTCGCGCGACAAGGTCGACTTTCTGGTTGGCACCGTGCATTCCGGCGTCGTGATGGGCATGGTCAAGGTCGCGCACGATACCAACGCGATGCTGGTGATCCCGAACGGCGGCGTCGGCGCGGCGACCGGGCCGTTGTGCGCGCCCAACATCTTCCGCACCTCGTTCTCCAACTGGCAGCCAGGCTATGCGACCGGCAAGATGGCCGCCGCCGAGGGCAAGAAGCGCGCGGTCTCGATCAGCTGGGACTACGCGGCCGGCAAGGAATCCAACGGCGCGTTCAAGCAGGGCTTCGAGGAAGGCGGCGGCAAGGTCTTCAAGGAGCTGTACACGCCGTTCCCGAAGGTCGAGTTCCAGGCGCTGCTCACCGAGATCGCCTCTCTCGATCCCGAAATCGTCTACGCGTTCTTTGCGGGCGGCGGCGCGGTGAAGTTCGTCAAGGACTACGCGGCGGCGGGCCTCAAGTCGAAGATTCCGCTGGTCGGCGCCGGCTTCCTCACCGACGGCACGCTGAAGGGCCAGGGCGAGGCGGCGCAAGGAATCGAGACGGCGCTGCACTATGCCGACGACCTGCCTTTCCCGAAGGACAAGGCCTTCCGCGCCGCCTTCAAGAAGATGACCGGGCGCGACTCCGACGTGTACGCCGTGCAGGGCTACGACACCGGAACCCTGCTCGTCTCCGGCATCGGCGCGGTGAAGGGCGACGTCGGCGCGCGCGAGGAGCTGGTGGCCGCGATGGCGAAGACCGAGTTCGACAGCCCGCGCGGCAAGTTCACCCTGTCCAAGGCGCACAACCCGGTGCAGGACTTCTACAAGCGCCGGGTCGAGGGCATGGAGAACAAGTATGTCGGCGTGGCGGTCAAGGACCTGGCCGACCCCGCCACCGGCTGCAAGATGGCGTAGGGCAACGCGCGCGACCGCGCCGCATCATTGTGAGCGAAGCGAAGCAATCCAGCACGGCCGATCGTGCCCCTGGATTGCTTCGGCGCTGCGCGCCTCGCAATGACCTCCCTGTACTGGGCCGAGATCATGACCCCCCTCCCCAGCCCTCCCCCTCAAGGGGGGAGGGGGCGAGCCCGCCGTTCCCCGCGTAAAGTGAGGGCGTGGTGCGGGTGGAATTGCAGGAGCGCCGAGCCCACGGTCCCTCCCCCCTTGAGGGGGAGGGTTGGGGAGGGGGGTCCATTGCGGGCGCCATGTTCCGCTTCCGCCCATGTCCGATAGCCTCGTATTCCTGGCCATCCAGGCGCTGAACGGCGTGCAGTACGGGCTGCTGCTGTTCCTGGTGGCGTCGGGTCTGACGCTCGTGTTCGGCATCATGGGCGTGATCAATCTCGCCCATGGCAGCTTCTACATGATCGGCGCGTACCTGGCGTTCTCGTTCACCGAGGCGACGGGAAATCTGTGGGTCGCGATCGCGCTCGCCGTGCCGGTCGCCGCCGCCCTCGGGCTTGTCCTCGAATGGCTGCTGTTCCGCCCGCTTTACGGACGCGACCATCTCTACCAGGTGCTGCTCACCTACGGTCTGATCCTGGTGTTCGAGGAGACGCGTTCGATCGTGTTCGGCGACGACGTGCATGGCGTCGCGACGCCGCACTTCCTCGATTTCTCGATCCCCCTGACCGCCAACCTCAGCTACCCGGTTTATCGCCTCGCCATGTCGGCGATCTGCCTGGCGCTCGCCTTCGCCATGTACCTGGTGATCGGGCGCACGCGCCTCGGCATGGCGATCCGCGCCGGAGCCGAGAACCGCGAGATGGTTGGCGCGCTCGGTATCGATGTCGGGCTGATCTTCAGGCTGGTGCTGGCGGCTGGGATCGCGCTCGCCGCCTTCGCCGGCATGATCGCGGCGCCCGTGACCTCGGTCTTTCCGGGCATGGGCAACCAGATCCTGATCATCTCGTTCGTCGTGGTGGTGATCGGCGGAATCGGCTCGATCAAGGGGGCGTTCCTCGCCTCCATCCTGATCGGGCTGGTCGACACGTTCGGCCAGGTCTTCGCGCCGGGCATCGCCGGCATGACGGTGTATCTGCTCATGGCCGTGGTGCTGCTGTGGCGGCCGACCGGCTTCTTCGGGCGCGCGTGATGGCGCGCCGCTATGCGCTTCTTGGCGTGCTGGCCGCGCTGGTCGCCTTTCCCGCGGTGGCCGAGCCGTTCTACCTGCAGCAATTTTCGCGCATCATGCTGATGGCGATCTTCGCCATGAGCCTGGACCTCTTGGTCGGCTATGCCGGGCTGGTGAGCTTCGGCCATGCCGCGTTCTTCGGGCTCGGCGCCTATGCGCTGTGGTTCGTCTCGCCGCAATATGCGGCGGCCAGCCTGTGGGGCTCGCTGCCGATCGCCGTCGGAACGGCAGCTTTGGCGGCGCTGGTGATCGGACTGCTGGTGATGCGTGCGGGCGGGGTCTACTTCATCATGGCGACGCTCGCCTTCGCCCAAATGTTCTACTTCTACGTCACCGGCTCGAAGGCGATGGGCGGCTCGGACGGCGTCTATATATATGTGAAGCCCGACGCGCATCTGTTCGGCTTCGCGCCGTTCGATCTCGCCGACAAGCTGCACTTCTACTACGTCGTTCTGGCGCTGATGGCGGGGACGTACCTTGTGCTGGCGGTGATCCTGGATTCGCCGTTCGGCCGCGTGGTGCAGGGCATCCGCTCGAACGAGGGGCGCATGAAGGCGCTCGGCTTCGCCACCGTGCGCTACAAGCTCGCCGCCTTCGTGCTGGCCGGCGCGCTGGCCGGTCTTGCCGGCTATTTCGACGCGGCGCAGTACGGGTTCGTGAACCCCGAGCTGTTCGGCTGGCGCCTGTCGGGCATCGTGCTGATGATGGTGATCCTAGGGGGCATGGGCACGCTCTACGGCGCGGTGCTCGGCGCGTTCGCCCTCACCCTGCTCGAGGATGCGCTGGCCGGCGCCTCGCGCCACTGGCTGCTGCCGATGGGGCTGATCATCATTCTCGCCGTTCTGCTGCTGCCGAAGGGCTTCGCCGGCCTCGGCGAACGGTTCCGCGCGCGTCCCAAGGCGGAGGCGGCCGATGACTGAGCCGGTCCTGGTCACCGAGGGGCTGAGCCGCCAGTTCGGCGGGCTCGCCGCCGTCGACCAGGTGTCGCTCGGCCTCGTTCCCGGCGAGATCCACGCGGTGATCGGGCCGAACGGCGCGGGAAAGACGACGCTGATCAACCTGCTGTCGGGCGACCTCGCGCCCTCGGGCGGCTCGATCCGCTACGCGGGGCGTGAGATCGCGGGGCTTGCGAGCGACCGCGTCGCGCGGCTCGGCATCGCGCGATCCTATCAACGCATCAACATCTTTCCCGGCTTCACCGTGTTCGAGAACTGCCGGCTGGCGGCGCAGACGCTCCTGCCGCATTCGATGCGTTTCTTCCGCCCGGCTGACCGTTACGACCGGCTGAACGCAGCGGCCGCGCGCGTCCTCGATCTCGTCGGGCTCGAAGGCGCCGACCGCATCGCCGGCACGCTGTCGCACGGCGAGCAGCGCCAGCTCGAGATCGCGATGACGCTCGTCACGGCGCCGAAGGTGCTGCTGCTCGACGAGCCGCTGGCCGGCACCGGCGCCGACGAGGCGGCGCGCATGGTCGCGCTGATCGCCCGCCTCGCCGCTGACCACGCGATCCTGCTGGTCGAGCACGACATGGATGCGGTGTTCTCTATCGCCCATCGCCTGACCGTGATGGTGAACGGCGCGGTGCTGGAATCCGGCGCGCCCGAGGCGATCCGCGCCAGCGCAGCGGTGCAGGAGGCCTATCTTGGCCGGCCGGAGGACGGGCCGTGAGCGCGACGCTGATCGCGGCGTCGGGGCTGCACCTTTATTACGGGGCGAGCCACATCCTGCATGGCGTCGATTTCGCGGTTTCGGCGGGCGAGACGGTCGGGCTGATGGGCCGCAACGGCATGGGCAAGACCACGCTGCTCCGCGCGCTGCTCGGCCTCTCCAAGCCGCGGCGCGGCCAGGTCGCGATCCGCGGCCGCGACATGACCGGCGCGCGCCCGCACGAGGTGGCGCGCCAGGGCGTCGCCTTCGTGCCCGAGGGGCGCGGCATCTTCCCGAGCCTCACGGTGCGTGAGCACCTGGCCCTGCCGGCGCGGGCGGGACGCGACGGGCGCCGCGACTGGACGCTCGACCGCGTGCTCGCCACCTTCCCGCGCCTTGCCGAGCGGCTCGACCATGGCGGCGCGCAGCTTTCCGGCGGTGAGCAGCAGATGCTGACCATCGGCCGCGCGCTGATGACCAACCCCGACCTGTTGATCCTCGACGAGGCCACCGAGGGGCTTGCACCGCTTGTTTCACGTGAAATATGGGCGATCCTGCGGGTGATCCGCGCGACCGGCATCGCGTCCGTGATCGTCGACAAGAACCTCGCGGCGGTCTCGGGCGTTGCCGACCGGATCGTCGTGCTGGTCAAGGGCAGCGTCGCCTTCGCCGGCACCGGGCCCGAACTTTCCGCCCGGCCCGAGTTCCTGCATCAGGTGCTGGGCGTATGACCGACAGCGTTGTCGTAGTCGGGCATCGCGTCGAGGTGCTGCGCATCCCGGCCGCGGCGGCCGGAAAGCCGCCGCTGGTGCTGCTGCACGAGGGGCTGGGCTCGGTGGCGCTGTGGCGCGATTTTCCTTCGAAGCTCGCGGCGCGGACGGGCTGCGAGGTGATCGCGACATCGCGCTACGGCTATGGCAAATCCGCGCCGCTCGCCGAAAAACGCACCGTGCGCTACATGCATGACGAGGCGCTGGTCGCGCTGCCCGAGCTGCTGGAAAGGCTCCGCCTCGCCGACCCGGTGCTGGTCGGGCATTCCGACGGCGCGTCGATTTCGATCATTTATGCCGGCGAGGGGCGCTGGCGCCCGCGCGCGCTGGTGCTGATGGCGCCGCACGTGTTCGTCGAGGACGTGACGGTCGAGAGCATCGCCGCGGCGGGCGAGGCGTGGCGGACGACCGACCTGCCGCAGCGGCTCGGCCGCTATCACGCCGAGGTCGAGGGCGCGTTCCGGGGCTGGAACGATATCTGGCTCGATCCCGCCTTCCGCGCCTGGAACATCGAGGAGTACCTGCCGGGCATTGCCTGCCCGATCCTCGCCATCCAGGGCGCCGACGACGAGTACGGTACGCTGGCCCAGCTTGACGCCATCGCGCGCGGCGCGACGAATGCCCGGGTCACCCGCCTGGTGTTGCCCGATTGCCGCCATTCGCCCCATCGCGACCAGCCCGAGGCGACGCTCGCCGCCATCTCGGATTTCGTTGCGGGGCTTGAAGAGCGCGGTTGACCGTGCTTTGCCGCCCGGCCATTGTCCGGCCATGTCACCGGCGCGCGCCCTCTCCGACGCCGAGCGGCGCGACTGGCTGCGGCTCGCACGCAGCGAGAATGTCGGGCCGGCGACCTTCATCGCCCTGATGCGCCAGTTCGGCTCGGCCGAAGAGGCGCTCTCCGGCGCCCCCGGCCTCTCGGTCCGCGGCGGGCGCTCGCGCGCGATCCGCATCGCCTCGCGCGCCGATGCCGAGGCCGAGATCGCGGCGCTCGCCGAGGTCGGCGGCCGGCTGATCGCCTCGTGCGAGCCCGACTACCCGGCGCTTCTCGCCGCCATCCACGACCCGCCGCCGATAATCTCGGTGCTCGGTCATGCGCATCTATTGGTCAAACGGTCTGTCGCCATCGTCGGGGCGCGCAACGCCTCGGCCGCCGGGCGGCGATTCGCCCGCGAGATCGCCGCCGAGCTGGGCCGTGCCGGGCTGGTGGTGACGTCGGGCCTCGCGCGCGGCATCGACGCGGCGGCGCATGACGGTGCGCTCGCCGGGGGAACGGTCGCGATCTGCGCCGGTGGCGTCGATTTCATCTATCCGCCGGAGAACACCGAGCTCTACCACCGGATCGTCGCCGAGGGGTGCGTGGTCAGCGAGCAGCCGTTGGGGCTGCGCCCGACCGCCGTGTATTTCCCACGCCGCAACCGGCTGATCTCGGGCCTCGCGCTGGGCGTGCTGGTGATCGAGGCGGCCGAGCGCTCAGGCTCGCTGATCACGGCGCGCATGGCGCTGGAGCAGGGGCGCGAGGTGTTCGCCGTGCCAGGCTCGCCGCTCGATCCACGCTGCCGCGGCACCAACGGGCTGATCCGCACCGGCGCCACGCTGACCGAGTCGGCCTCCGACGTTCTGGAGGCGCTGGCGGGCCAGATGCGGCCCGCGGCGCACCTGCCCGACGCGCCGGATTTCGACCCGCGCGGGAGCGAAATTCCCGAAGAATCCCAACTCACTGCCGGCCGTGGCGCGGTCATCGAGGCGCTGGGTCCCACCCCGGTCACGGTTGACGAACTCATGCGCGAGTGCCATGTCTCGCCCGCCGTTGTGCTGACGGTGCTGCTCGAACTCGAGCTCGCCGGGCGTCTCGAGCGGCATGCAGGGTCGCGCGTGTCGCTGGTTTCGTAAACGATCTCGAAACCCTGCCGACCCTAGCATCGTTGTCGTAAACGAGTGGGTAACCATATATCGCGCCCCATGGACGTCGTCGTCGTCGAATCTCCGGCTAAGGCCAAGACCATCAACCGGTACCTCGGTCCCGGCTATACGGTGCTGGCGAGCTATGGCCACGTCCGCGACCTGCCGCCCAAGGACGGCTCGGTGCGCCCGGACGACGATTTCGACATGTCCTGGCAGGTCGACCCCAAGGCCGAGAAGCGCATCTCCGACATCGCCAAGGCCCTGCGCGGCGCCGAGCACCTCTATCTCGCCACCGATCCGGACCGCGAGGGCGAGGCGATTTCCTGGCACGTGCAGGAGATCCTGAAGAACCGCAACGCCCTCAAGGGCATCGACGTGAAGCGCGTGGTGTTCCACGAGGTGACCAAGGACGCGGTGCTCGACGCCATCCACAACCCGCGCGAGATCAACCGCGAGCTGGTCGACGCCTATCTTGCCCGCCGCGCGCTGGATTACCTGGTCGGCTTCACGCTCTCGCCCGTCCTGTGGCGGAAGCTGCCGGGCTCGCGCTCGGCCGGCCGGGTGCAATCGGTCGCGCTCCGCCTGGTGTGCGAGCGCGAGGCCGAGATCGAGGCGTTCAAGCCGCGCGAATACTGGACCGTCGAGGCGCGGTTCCGCACCGCTGCCGACGCTCAGGTGCGCGCGCGCCTGACCCATCTGAATGGCGCGAAGCTCGACCGCTACGACATCGCCGACCAGGCGACCGCCGAAGCGGCGGCCGGCACGATCCGCGCCGGCGCGTTCCATGTGTCATCTGTCGAGCGCAAGGCGGTCAAGCGCAACCCGTACCCGCCCTTCACCACTTCGACCCTGCAGCAGGAAGCGTCGCGCAAGCTCGGCTTCGGCGCGCAACGCACCATGCGTCTCGCCCAGGGGCTTTACGAAGGCGTCGATATCGGTGGCGAGACGGTCGGGCTGATCACCTACATGCGGACCGACAGCGTCGCGCTCGCCTCGGTCGCGGTGAACGCCATCCGCGCCCTGATCGGCCGCCAGTTCGGCAAGGACTACGTGCCGGCGGAACCGCGCGCCTACAAATCGACGGCCAAGAACGCGCAGGAGGCGCACGAGGCGATCCGCCCGACCGACGTCACCCGCCGGCCGGAGGATGTGGCGCGCCACCTCGATCCCGACGCCCGCCGGCTCTACGAGCTGATCTGGAAGCGCGCCGTCGCCTCGATGATGGAAAGCGCCACGCTGGAGCAGACGGCGGTCGACATCACGTCGGAGGACCGCAAGACCACCTTGCGCGCGACCGGTCAGGTCGTGCTGTTCGACGGATTCCTCAAGCTCTATCGCGAGGACCGCGACGACGCGCCTGAGGCGACCACAGGAGACGACGACAACGAGGCGCTCCTGCCCAGGATGGAGCGCGGCGACGCGATGGGGCTGCGCGATCCGGCGCACGACGTGATCCCCGAGCAGCACTTCACCAAGCCGCCGCCGCGCTTCTCCGAGGCGAGCCTCGTGAAGCGGCTGGAGGAGCTGGGCATCGGCCGGCCCTCGACCTATGCCTCGATCCTCGGCGTGCTGCAGGACCGCAACTATGTGCGGCTGGAAAGCCGGCGCTTCATCCCCGAGGATCGCGGCCGCCTGGTGACGACGTTCCTCACCGGCTTCTTCAAGCGCTACGTCGAGTACGGCTTCACCGCCGAGCTCGAATCCAAGCTCGACGACATCTCGGGCGGGCAGCTCGACTGGAAGCAGGTTTTGCGCGATTTCTGGCAGGCCTTCTCGCGCGCCGTCGCGGACACCAAGGACCTCACGATCACAAACGTGATCGAGGCGCTGGACGCCGATCTCGGCCCGCATCTGTTTCCGGTGAGCGAGCCGGGCAAGGACCCGCGCGCCTGCCCGGCCTGCGGGAACGGCCGGCTGGGGCTCAAGCTCGGCAAGCATGGCGCGTTCGTCGGCTGCTCGAACTATCCCGAATGCAACTACACGCGCGCACTGGCGGGCGGCGACGATGCGGGCCTCGCCACGCCGCGTGAGATCGGCTTCGATCCTGACTCCGGCAAGCCGGTCTCCCTGCGCAAGGGTCCGTTCGGGCTCTATGTCCAGCTTGGCGAGGCGGACAATGGCGAGAAGCCGAAGCGCGCCTCGCTGCCCAAGGGCGTCGATCCGCAGGCGATCGACCTCGACACGGCGCGCGGGCTGCTGTCTTTGCCGCGCGACGTCGGGGCCCATCCGACCACGGGCGAGATGATCGTCGCCGGCATCGGCCGGTTCGGGCCCTATATCAAGCACGGCTCGACCTACGTCTCGCTCAAGGAGGGCGACGACGTTTTGACGATCGGGCTCAACCGCGCGGCCACGCTGATCGACGAGAAGCCGAAGCGCGGCGGGCCCGAGCCGCTGCGCACGCTGGGCGACCATCCCGAGGACGGCAAGCCGGTCGCGATCTACGAAGGGCGCTATGGCCGCTACGTGAAGCACGGGCGGATCAACGCCACCCTGCCGCGCGACGCCGTCACCGAGGAGGTGACGCTGGAGCAGGCGGCCGCTCTGCTTGCCGAGAAGGGCAAGCCGGCCGGACGCGGCCGCCGCGCCACGCCCGCGCGCAAGGCTCCGGCCAAGAAGGCGGGCGCCAAGGGAACGAAAAAGCCGGCGGCCAAGGGCGGGGCGAAGAAGAAAGCCAAGCAAAAGGTCGCCGAGCCCGAGACGGCGTGAGTCGTGGCACGACGCCGCAACGACGCGCCGCTGCCGACCCGCGAGCAGCTTCTCGTGTTCTTCCAGGAAAACCCTCAGGCGGTGAGGCGGTCGGACGTATTCCGCGCGTTCCGCGTCGCGCCCGCCGACCGCCGCGACCTGACCGCGCTGATCCGCGAACTCGAGGACGAGGGGCTGATCGCGCGCGGCGAGAAGCGACGCTTCATGGACGCCGCGACTCTGCCCGAGGTGACCGTGCTGCGCGTTACCGGCACCGACGAGGACGGCGAGATCGTCGCGCGCCCCGAGGCGTGGCGCGCCGAAACCGACCCGCCCATCGTGCGCCTGGTGCAGGAGGGCCGCCGTCATGGCCCCGCGCCCGCGACCGGCGACCGGGTGCTGGCGCGCCTCGCCCGCCAGCCCGACGGCAGCTACGAGGCCCGCATCATCCGCCGCCTGCCGGGCCGGCCGCGCACGTTGCTCGGCGTCTATCGCGTCGGGCCGGGCGGCGGGCGCATCGAGCCGACCAACCGCCGGGTCAAGGACGACTACGCCGTGGCCGCGGCCGACGCGCATGGCGCGCAGCCGGGCGATCTGGTCCTTGCCGCGCCGGTCGAGAGCTTCTCGCGCGGCGCGCCGCGGGCGCGGATCACCAAGCGGCTCGGCGACGCTTCGGCGCCGGGCGCGTTCAGCCTGATCGCGATCCACGAGGCGGGGATTCCCGACCAGTTCACCCCCGTCGCCCTGCGCGAAGCCGATGCGGCGCGCCCGGCGCCGATGGCGGCGCGCGACGATCTGCGCGACGTGCCGCTCGTCACGATCGACGACGAGGACGCGCGCGACTTCGACGATGCCGTGTGGGCCGCGCCCGATCCCGATCCGGCCAACGAAGGCGGGTTCCACCTGATCGTCGCCATCGCCGATGTCGGCTGGTATGTGCGGCCGGTCAGCGCGCTCGACCGCGCCGCCGCCGAGCGCGGCAACTCGGTCTATTTCCCCGACCGCGTCGTGCCGATGCTGCCGGAGAAGCTGTCGAACGATCTCTGCTCGCTGCGGCCGGACGAGGACCGGCCGGTGCTCGCCGTCCATCTCTGGATCGACGCGAACGGGAAGAAGCGCCGCCACCGCTTCGTCCGCGCGATGATGCGCTCGGCCGCGCGGCTGACCTATCGCCAGATCCAGAACGCCGAGGACGGGCTTTCGACCGAGGGCGTGCCGGACGGCGCGCGCGCGCCGCTCTACGCCGCTTACCATGCGCTGCGCCAAGCCCGGCAGGAGCGCGGCACGCTCGACCTCGACCTGCCCGAACGGCGCATCGTGATGAACGCCGAGGGCCGCATCGAGAGCGTCGCTGCGCGGGCGCGCTTCGATTCGCACCGGCTGATCGAGGAATTCATGATCCTCGCCAACGTTGCCGCGGCGGAGGCGCTGGAGGCGCAGCGGGCCCCGGTGATGTACCGCGTCCATGACGCGCCCTCGGCCGAGAAGCTGGAAGCGCTGCGGACGTTCCTCGCAAGCCTCGATTTGTCGCTTTCCAAGGGCCAAGTCATGCAGGCGCGCCATTTCGAGCGCATCCTCGCCCGTGCCGCCACGACGCCGCACGCCCGCATCGTCAACGAGATGATCCTGCGCAGCCAGGCGCAGGCCGCCTATCATCCCGAGAATGTCGGGCATTTCGGCCTCGCACTTCGGCGCTACTGCCATTTCACCTCGCCCATCCGACGCTATGCCGACCTGCTGGTCCATCGCGCGCTGATCAGCGCGTTCGATTTGGGCGAGGGCGGGCTGACCGACCCGGACGACGCGGCGCGGTTCGGCACACTCGCCCGCCAGGTCTCGATGACCGAGCGGCGCGCCCAGGCGGCCGAGCGCGATACCGCCGACCGGCTGGTCGCCGCGTACCTGTCCCAGTCGGTCGGGGCGACGTTCGAGGGCCGCGTCCAGGGTGTCACCCGGTTCGGGCTGTTCGTCCATCTGGAGGAGACCGACGCCGACGGGCTGCTGCCGATCTCCGCGCTGGGTGCCGAGCGGTTCCGGCTCGACGAGGCGGCGCATACGCTGACCGGCGAGAGGACCCGCACGCGCTTCGCCCTCGGCGACGCGATTTCGGTCCGGCTGGAGGAGGCCAACCCGCTGACCGGCGGGATCCTGTTCTCGCTGGCCGCCATGCCGTCGCCCCCGGCGCGCGGACGCGGCCATCCACCGCGCAAGCACGCCCCTTCGCCGGGCCGCAAAGGCGCCGCCAAGCCGCGACGCGGCCGTGCAAGAAAACGTTGATTTGCGTGCGTCGGGGCGAAGGTGTATTCCTATCGGTCCCGAGGCGGTGGCGGCCAGTGGGTGTGGCGCGGTGAAAGCGCCCCGAGATACCTGGAACTTTCCGTCATGACGACGAGGCGGGCCCAACAGGGCGCCCGCGCGCGGCCCACGATGGCGCTGGCGGCGGGACTCGCATTCCTGGTTGCCGCGTGCGCGACCGGCGGGCGCTATTCGGACGGCGCGCCCACGCCGCAGAACGTGCTCGCCGCCGGGTTCGAGACGCTGGCCAGCCGCTATATCGACCCGATCCGCATCGACGATGCCGCGCTTGCCGGTCTTGCCAACCTGTCCACGATCGATCCGGCCATCGGTGTGGCGCGGTCGGACGGGCTGGTGCGCATGGCCGTTTCCGGTCACGACGTTGCCGCGGTGCCGGCGCCGGGCCCCAACGACGCGCTGGGCTGGGGCTGGCTCGCGGCCGACATGGTCGTTGCCGCGCGCGCCGCCAAGCCGAACTTGCAGGCGCGGTCGATCGAGGATTTCTACACAGCGGTGTTCAACGGCGCGCTCGCCGGGCTCGACCATTACACGCGTTACGAGGATCCCTCCAAGGCGCGCGACGAGCGCGAGGACCGAGAAGGGTTCGGCGGCATCGGCGTCACCATCGAGTACGAGAATGGCGAGACGCGGGTGATCGCGGTCTATCCCGGCATGCCCGCTGCGCGCGCGGGGCTGCGCAGCGGCGACGTCATCGTCAGCGTCGACGGGGTGCGGCTTGCCGGGCTGACTCAGGACGAGGTCGTGCATCGGCTACGCGGCCCGGCGGGGCGGCCGGTCCAGCTCACGATCAAGCGCGAGGGCGTCACGTCGTTCGAAATCGCGGTCGCGCGCGCCCACGTCTATGCGCCGACCGTGATCGCGCGGCGCGACGGGCCGATCCTGACCTTGCGCATTACCTCTTTCAACCAGCGTACGGCGCTGGCGCTCGACCGCGAACTGCGCGCTGCGCTGGACCGACGGCGCCATCCGGTTGCCGGCTTGGTGCTCGATCTGCGCTCGAATCCGGGCGGGCTGCTCGACCAGGCGGTGGAAGTGGCGAACCTGTTCCTCCCCGGCGGGCGGGTCATCGCCACGACCGGGCGCCACCCCGAATCGAACCAGGTCTTCGACGCGACGACGGGTGAGCCGGGTGAGAAGCTGCCGATGGTGGTGCTCGTCAACGGCCGGTCGGCCTCGGCGGCCGAGATCGTCGCCGCAGCGCTCGCCGACCGCGGGCGCGCGCTGACGATCGGGGCGTCGAGCTACGGCAAGGGAACCGTGCAGACCATCGTGCGCCTGCCCAACGGCGGCGAGATGATTATCACCTGGGCGAAGCTCTATACCCCGTCGGGCCGGTCGCTGAACGGGCAGGGGGTGGTCCCGGCGCTCTGCACCGCCGACGGTGCGGCACGCGAGGCCGCCATCGTCGCGGCGCTGCGGTCCCGGCGCGCCACGCTAGATTTGCTGACTCGCGAAGCCGCCGGTCCATGCCCGCGCGACACCGAGACCCGTGCGGTCGATGGCGAGATCGCCCGACGGCTGATCGCCGACGTGCCGCTCTATTCCGCCATGCTCGCCGCCAACCGGCCCTCCGTCGCGGCGCGGTAGGAGACGGCCGAACTACCCCAGCGGGCCCTGGAAGACCGGGCCGATGAACGTGTCGGAGAGCGCGTCCAGCGTCTCCGGCCAGTTCTCGTTGTCGACCTTGCGGCGTAGCGCCGCCGGCTTGGGCCGCCCGTCCCAGCCGATCTGCTCCATGTAGTAGTAGAGCTGGATCGCGTGCCCGTCCGGGTCGAGCGCGAAGGCCGAGTAGTCGATGCCGGGGAACAGCGCGGGCGGCAGGTACCTGATCGTCACGCCATGCCCCTCGAGGAACGCGATCGCGCCCTTGAGCTGGCGGTAGCTGCCAAGCTGCATCCCGTACGCCATGCACACCGAGTCCGGTCGCAGGCCGAGCTCGTCGCGCAGCGCGATCGGGTAAAGCGCGATGGTGTGGTGCTCGGTGTTGGCGCGCAGGAACACGCAGTCATGGCCGTTCCAGCTCACCCGCTCGGTGACCGAAAGCCCGACCACGTCGGTGTAGAACCGCTCGGATTCCGCCACGTCGGCGGCGAAGATGCGGATCGGCCCGTTGCGCAGGATGCGGAACGGGCGCGCGAGCTTCACCCCGCCGACCTCGTATTTCGGCTCGCCGAAGGGGCGCTGGTGCAGTCCCTGGCGCAAATCGAGCCCGTCTTCGATCGCCGCGCGGGCCATCGGGAAGTCGGGATCGGCCGCCACGCCGGGCTCGGGCAGCGGATCGCGTTCGGGGCAGATCGGCTCGGGCTTCGAGATGCCGTCCCAGCCGATCTGGTCCATGCCGTAATAGAGCTCGTTGGAGATGCCCTCGGCGTCCTGCAGCGTGACGTTCCAGTTGGCGCCGCGCGCATCGCGCCCGCCCGGCCGGGCGAGCTTGATCTGGCGATCGCGTGCCCAGCGCCGGCCCTCCACGACCTCGGTGAGCGTGCCGACCTGCCAGGCCATGTGGCTGATCCATTCGCTGCCCGGCTTGCGCGGTGGCGGCGAGGTGAAGCGGGCCGGATCGGGGAACAGCACCACCGAATGGTGGTCGTTGTTGACCCTGAGGAACCATCCCAGATGCTCGGACCCCGGCTTCGCCTCGCCCGCCAGCCGGCCGAAATCGCGCGTGTCGGTGACCGGCAGGCCCAGCAGGTCGCTGTAGAAATGCAGCGCCTCCTCCTGGTCCTTCACGTTGAAGCCGAAATGGCCGAGCCTTTGCACGCGGAACGGGCGCTCCATCCGGATGCCGCCCACCTCATGGGACTCGCCTGCGGTAACCGTCGCCATCATCGCCTCCCGGGCTTCTGGGCCGTCCTTGATCGAGACTAGCACAGACGCTATCTTCGCGGCACAGAACAAGGAACGAGACCATGGCCAAATCGAACACATTGACCGTCAAGCTGGTTTCGAGCGCCGGCACCGGGTTCTATTACGTCACCAAGAAGAATCCGCGGACCCAGACCGACAAGCTCGAGTTCCGCAAGTACGACCCGGTCGCGCGCAAGCACGTCGCCTTCAAGGAAGGCAAGATTAAGTAGCCGGGCGTCCCGTCCGGCTTTCGCGCCATGATCGGGACCAGCTGGATCCGCGACCAGCATCTGAAGGACCCGCTGCTCGTTGAGATGCTGCGCCGGCGCGGGATGGACCGGCTGCCGTCGCTCGCCAACCCGCGCACCCTGGCGATGCGCGAGCGCTGGGACGCGCTCGCTGCCGAGCGCGACGGGCCGGTCAACCCAAACCGCGCCGAAATCGACCCGGTCGCCATCGCCGCCGATATCAAGCGCCGGGCGCGCGAACTCGGCGCCGACGACGTGGGCGCGACTGTGCTCCGGCCGGAATACGTCCAGCTCGGCGTCGACCTGCCGCACGACAATGTCATCGTCATCATCTGCGGCGAGGACTATTCCAAGGCGCTGGAAGGCGCGGAGGAGGTCGAGGTCGAGGCGATGACGACCTACGCAAAGTGCGCCGAGATCGCCACGGCGCTCGCCCGCCATATCCGCGAGGAGCTGGGCTACGAAGCGGTCGCGCACCACAACGGCAAGGTCCAGGTGCAGGCGATCCCGATCATGCACCAGGTCGGATTCGGCGAGCTCGGCAAGCACGGCAGCCTGATCCACCGCGAGCTGGGCGCCAACTTCCGGCCCGGCTTCGTGACGACGACCCTGCCGATCGCCTCCAACTCGCCCGTGGAATTCGGCGTGCAGGATTACTGCATGACCTGCAACCTTTGCACCAACAACTGCCCGGCCGACGCCATCCCGTCCGACTACATCATGACCGAGGGGGTGAAGCGCTGGCTGACCGACATCGAGAAGTGTTACACGGTCTCGCGCCTTCGCCCCGAATACTGCCATATCTGCGTCGATGTCTGCCCCTACATTCAGAAGATGAACGGCGACACCGACAAGCGCGACATGTACCGGTCCTACATGCGGGCTCGCAAGCAGGCCGGCTACAAGACCCCCAAGACCATCGCGCCGTGAGCGCCGCGTCGCTCCAGGCCCTCGCCGGGGCGGCACTCGCCGTGCTCGCGCGCGAGGGCGCGCGGTCGGAGACGGCCGATGGGCCCGTCTGGCGGGCCGGGTGCGTCGCGCCAGGGGCCGAGGCGCTGGAGATCACCTGCGCCGGGCCCAGCTTGCCGGTTTCCCTTCCCGCGGAGATCGCCACGCCCGAGCAGGTGATGGGCGAGCGGCCCTGGCAGGGCGCCTGCCGGCTGGTGGTGCGCGCGGCGGGACTGATCGTGCTCGACCTCTATTGGAATCCGGGCCAGCCTGCCCGTATCATGGGATTCAGCCGGGGCGACTGGGAGCGCGGGCTGATCGCGGCCCCCTCGCCCGAAAGCGCATAGGGAGCCTGCCATGCCCGACGTCGAATACGCTGCCGCCGACAACGCCACGCGCGCGCCGAAGAAGTCGTCGCTCGACCTGAAATTCTACTCGCACGCCACGATCGACGTCGCCGACATCGACCGTGCGCGAAAATTCTACGAGGAGTTCATGGGGTTCGACGTCGTGCAGACGTCGAAGATCTCGCTCCTGATCCGAATGGGTGGCCAGACCACCATCGCCGTGGTGAAGGTCAAGAATCCGCTCAAGATGGATTTGATGAACCATAACGGGCTCGACGTTCGCACCAAGGAAGAGGTGGATCACGCGCACGAGGTGGTCGTCGCGGAGGCCGAGACATGGGGGCTGCACAAGATCACCACGCCGTCTCTGCAACACGGCACCTACAGCTTCTATTTCTGGGACGCCGACGAGAACGTATGGGAAATCCTCACCAACCCCGACGGCGGCTATGACTGGCTCTACGGCGTCGGCAACCAGAGCGGCAAGGGCCACCACGACCGCAACTTCAAGCGGCCCGGCGTGAATATCTAGCTTTCGTCATTGCGAGCGAAGCGAAGCAATCCAGGAGACATCTGGATTGCTTCGGCGCGCTGCGCCTCGCAATGACGGGCGATGGGGTGGAACCGGCCGTGCCACACTCCGTGCTGCCCTCGGAACCTTGACAACCGGCCGCCTTCCTGCGCTGTTTCGCGCCCGATTGCGCCGGAAAATGAGATGACCTCCAACCGCTACAGAACCCATAATTGCGGCGAGTTGCGCGCCGCCCACGACGGACAGCCGGCCCGGCTCGCGGGCTGGGTGCATCGCCGCCGCGACCACGGCAACCTGCTGTTCCTCGACGTGCGCGACCATTACGGCATCACCCAGTGCGTGATCGAATCCTCGAGTGTGCTGTTCCCCGATGTCGATTCGATCCGGCTCGAGACCGTGGTGTCGTTCGCCGGGCGCGTCGAGCACCGCTCGCCCGAGACGGTGAACGCCGACCTGCCGACCGGCGAGGTCGAGCTGCGCATTTCCGAGTGCGAGGTGCTGTCGTGCGCCGACACGCTGCCGCTGCAGGTCAATAGCGACATCGATTACGGTGAGGAGGTGCGGCTGAAATACCGCTATCTCGACCTCCGGCGCGAGAAGGTCCACCGCAACATTGCGCTGCGCTCGGCCGTCGTCGCCTCGATCCGCCGCCGCATGGTGGAGGCGGGCTTCACCGAATTCCAGACGCCGATCCTGACCGCCTCGTCGCCCGAGGGCGCGCGCGACTTCCTGGTGCCGTCGCGGCTCCATCACGGCCAGTTCTACGCGCTGCCGCAGGCGCCGCAGATCTTCAAGCAGCTCATCATGGTCGCCGGGTTCGACCGCTATTTCCAGATCGCGCCCTGCTTCCGCGACGAGGACGCGCGCGCCGACCGCTCGCCGGGCGAGTTCTACCAGCTCGACGTCGAGATGAGCTTCGTCACCCAGGAGGACGTGTTCGCCGCGCTCGAGCCCGTGCTCGTCGGCGTCTTCCAGGAGTTCGGCGACCGGCGCAAGGTGACCCAGGCGCCGTTCCCGCGCATTCCGTACGCCGAATCGATGCTGAAATACGGCAATGACAAGCCCGACCTGCGCAACCCGCTGGTCATCTGCGACACGACCGAGGTGTGGCGCGGCACCGAGTTCAAGATCTTCGCCAATGCCATCGACAAGGGCTCGGTCGTGCGCGCGATCCGCGCACCCGGTGCCGCTTCGCGGCCGCGCTCGTTCTTCGACAAGCTGAACGACTGGGCGCGCGTTGAGGGGGCGGGCGGGCTCGGCTACATCGTCTTCGAGGGTGGCGCGAAGGGGCCCATCGCGCGCTTCCTCGATGCCGAGGGGCTGGAGCGGCTGACCACGGCGACCGGCGTTAAGGACGGCGACGCCGTGTTCTTCGTCTGCCAGCCGCCGGCCAAGGCCGCCTATTTCGCCGGCCTCGCCCGCACGCGTCTCGGCGAGGAGCTGGGGCTGATCGCCGACGGGCGCTTCGATTTCTGCTGGATCGTCGATTTCCCGATGTACGAGTTCGACGAGAAGACCGGCAAGATCGAGTTCAGCCACAACCCGTTCTCGATGCCGCAGGGCGGGCTCGAAGCGCTCGAGAACCAGGACCCGCTGTCGATCAAGGCCTACCAGTACGACATCGTGTGCAACGGGGTGGAGCTGTCGTCGGGCGCGATCCGGAACCATCTGCCCGAGGTGATGATCAAGGCGTTCGAGATCGCGGGCTACCCGGCCTCCGAGGTGGAGACACGGTTCGGCGGGCTTCTGAATGCGTTCCGCTACGGTGCGCCGCCGCATGGCGGCTCGGCGCCGGGCATCGACCGCATCGTCATGCTGCTGGCCGACGAGCCGAACATCCGCGAGGTCACGATGTTCCCGATGAACCAGCAGGCGCAGGACCTGATGATGGGCGCGCCCGCCGCGGTCGGGCCCGAGCGCCTTGCCGAGCTCGGGATTCGTTTGGCGCCCGCCAAGAAATCTTAGGATTTCTTGCGAATTTTCTGGAATTCCCGCGCAACTGACTGAGCCGGATAGGCTTTTTCGTTAACCCAGGTGCGGCACACTGGCGCAATGGGGATCGGGAAAAGCCTGACACGGCTTGCAGGCTGCTCGGCGCTGGCCCTGGCGCTCGGTGGCTGCGGCGTGCCGACGGCGCTGACGGTCGCGGGCATCGCGGGCGACGCCGTCTCGCGCGCGGCCACCGGCAAAGGCATGATCGACGCCGCCGTCTCCCAGGTGTCCGAGCGCGACTGCCGCATGTCGCGCGTGCTCAAGGGCGAGGACGTGTGCCGCGACGCGGCGCCGGAGGCGGCGAAGCCCGCCCTCGCGATGGCCGCCGCCGCGCCCGATGCGATGCCGATCGCCGACGTGACGTTCGAGGGCAGGGACGGGGGTGGGGTGATGTGGGCCCCTGTCGAGGGCGGATGGGTGCCCGTCGATCAGGCGACCGACTCCGAGGAACGCATGTCGTCCGTTTCCGTCGCGGCCATGCCGTCGGACGCCAAGTCGCCGGCGCCGTCCGCCGACGTGCTCATCTTGTCCGCCGCGGGCTCGGATGAGCGCATCGGCAGTCCCGCGATGGATCATCCCCGCGCGATGCCGCATTCCATGACCATGAAGAAGTAGCCGCCCTCGTCGCGGCGCGTCGCAATGGACGCGCCGCACGATCGCGGGAGCGCTTTCGCTACTCCGCCGCGGAGGCGAGCGCGACGCCGGAACGGCGCCGCTTGTTGCAGTACATGTCGGTGTCTGCGCGCGACAGGAGCGGTTCGGCCTCGTCGTCGGCACTGTACGGCTCGGTGCCGAGGCTCATCCGCGCGGTCACGCGATGGCCGCCGAAATCGCAAGTGATGCGGTCGACCAGGCCCTGCAGCGCGCGCGCCCGCTTGCGGCCGTGGCGGGCGCTGGTGTGGGCGAGCAGGATGGCGAACTCGTCGCCGCCAAGCCGCGCGACGGTGTCGATCTCGCGGACCGCGCCGGCGACCGTACGGGCCGCCTCGCGCAGCACGGCGTCGCCGCAGGCGTGGCCGTACAGGTCGTTGATCTCCTTGAACCGGTCGATGTCGCCATAGATCACGACGCCGGCTTCGCCAGTGCGCCGTGCGCGGGCGATCGCCCGGCGCAGCTCGTCGAGAAAGCCGCGCCGGTTGAGAAGCCCGGTCAGCTCGTCGGTGCGTGACAGCCCTTCGAGGAAGGCGATGCGCCGGCTTTGCTCGGCAAGCCGCTCCTCGGCAGCGGTGGCGACCGCCAGCGCGCGCTCGACCAGGGCGCGGTGGCGCGGGTCGGGCAGGTCGGCGCTGGTCAGATCGTCGAACAGCCGGTGGGCAAGGCCGCCGATCGACGCGGCGAGATCGACACCGGGCGAAAAATCGAGCTGCGGAATCGGTTTCATGGACGGATACGCTCCTTCTGTCGGCACGGTGGCGCGGGCCGTACGGCGCCGACCGCATCGTGTCCTGCAAGTCGTGTGCCATAGCAGAAGCGTTTCAGATCAATCCGTTGGCCTCGCGCGGGCGGCAAGTCTCGCCACGTGCGGCAGAAACTGCAGCATGCCGCCCGGCAGGGTTTTCCCGGCACGTGTGGCGGAAGCCGTGCCGCCATGGCATAGTGCGAAGCCGTGCCGGGTTGCCGGCCAGATTGGGATCCAGCCGATTGTGAAATACCGCGTGGCGCTTTTGGCCGCGCTCGCCTTTGCCGCCCTGACGGCGGCGGCGGACGCGGCGCAGTTCGTGCCCTACCGGGCGCTCTACGACATGACGCTCAACTCGGCCACGCGCGATTCCGCCGTCGCAAACGTGACCGGCCAGATCGACGAGGAATGGAACGAGACCTGCGACGGCTGGACCATGCAGCAGCGCACGGCGCTGGAGGTTGCCATCGGCGGCGAGGCGTCGGTGCGCCTCCTTTCGAACGTTACGACCTGGGAGTCTCGGAACGGGCTGATTTACAGGTTTAACGTGCGCAACCGGTCGAGCGACTCCGAGGAGGAGCGGATCGAGGGCATGGCGCGGCTCGCCGGGCCAGGCAAGGCGGGGACGGCGAAGTTCGAGCAGCCGGAGGCACGCAGTATGAAGCTGCCGGCCGGGACGATCTTCCCCACCGCCCATACCAACGCCGTTCTCGAGGCGGCGAAGGACGCGCCGACTGCCCTCACCCGCGTGGTGTTCGACGGGCTGTCCGGCGACGGGCTGTTCGACGTGAGCGCCATCCTGGGCCGGGCCGCGGCCTCGGACGCGGCGCCGTCCGCCAAGGTGCGCAAGGTTCTCGCCGGGCTCCGCGCCTGGCCGGCCCAGATCGCCTTTTTCCGGCATGGCAGTCACGATGCCGAGCCTGACCACGAGGTCGGGCTGAAGCTCTACGAGAATGGCGTGACCGACGAGATGATTCTCGATTTCGGACCGTTCACGGCACGCGCAACGATCAAGGCGCTCGAGCTCTCCCCGCGCCCGGCCTGCAATCCAAGGCGCTGACGGGCTTTACCGATCCTTAACCGAATTGAACGAATTCTGAGCGGCGTACGGACCCGGCGGCGTTAACGTCTCGGCGAGGTCCGGCGTGTAGGCTGCGGCAGGTTCGAAGTCGCCGGACATCGGGCGGATAAGCCGCAGGCCCTGGGGGACTGAACGCATGTCGAAAAAGATTCTGATCGTCGAAGACAACGAGCTCAACATGAAGCTGTTCCACGATCTGCTCGAGGTGCACGGCTACGACACCCTGCAGACCAAGGACGGCCGCGAGGCGCTGGCGCTGGCGCGCGAGCACGTGCCCGACCTGATCCTGATGGACATCCAGCTTCCCGAGGTTTCCGGCCTGGAGGTTACGCGATGGATCAAGGCCGACGACGCGCTGCGCAAGATCCCGGTGATCGCGGTTACCGCCTTCGCGATGAAGGGCGACGAGGAGAAGATCCGATCCGGCGGCTGCGAAGCCTATATCGCCAAGCCGATCTCGGTATCGAACTTTATCGAGACGATCCAGCGGGTGCTCGGATAGGTCCGAAAGCATGCCCGCCCGCGTTCTTGTCGTCGACGATATCCCTTCGAACATCCGCCTGCTCGAAGCGAAGCTGCAGGCCGAATATTACGAGGTGCTGACGGCGCTGGACGGTAAGTCGGCGCTCGCCGCGGTTGCCGAGCACCAGCCCGATATCGTGCTGCTCGACGTGATGATGCCGGGCATGGACGGGTTCGAGGTGTGCCGCCGGCTAAAGGCCGACCCGACCACGGCGCACGTGCCCGTCGTGATGGTCACGGCGCTGTCCGATGCGAGGGACCGGGTGCGCGGCCTGGAAGCCGGCGCCGACGATTTCCTGACCAAGCCGCCCAACACGGTGGCGATGCTGGCACGCATCCGCTCGCTGGTGCGGCTGAAGCGCGCGATCGACGAATGGCATACGCGCGAGGCCGCGGCGGCGGCGTTCGGCGCGGCGAGCTTCATCCGCGCCGACCTGCGCGAGACGGGCGACATCCTGGTGGCCGAGGAGACGTTGGGCGGCCAGAGCCGGACAGTCGAGGCACTGCGCGCCGTTGGCCACGAGGTGGTCGAAGCGCGTTCGCGCGCTGACGCCATCCGTATCGCCGCCGAGCGCCGCTTCGACATGTTCCTGGTCGATCACCGCATCGGCGACGACGATGGGTTGCGGCTGTGCTCCTGGCTGCGCTCCTACGAGATGACGCGGCGCACGCCCATCCTGCTCGTCATAGAGGACGGTGAGGCGGAGCGGCTCGCCAAGGCGCTCGATCTCGGCGTCAACGACTACCTGGTCAAGCCGCCCGACCGCGACGAGCTGATCGCCCGCACGCGCACCCAGCTGCGCCGCAAGCAGTTTGAGGAGGCACTGCGCGTCAACTACCGCCGCAACCTCGCCGCCGCGATGACCGACCCGCTGACCGGGCTGTACAATAGGCGCTACTTCGAGACCCATTTCGAGATCGTGAGCGACCGGCTTGCCGCTTCCGGCAAGCCGATCTCGCTGATGATCTTCGACATCGACCGGTTCAAGGATGTCAACGACCGCTACGGCCACGCTGCGGGCGACAAGGTGCTGAAAGGTGTCGCGTCGCTCCTGTGCGACCGGCTGCGCGGCTTCGACACCGCGGCGCGACTCGGCGGCGAGGAATTCGTCGTGCTGTTGCCAGAGGCCGAGGTCGGCGAGGCGATGGGTGCCGGCATGCGCATCGCGCGCGCCGTTGCGGGAACCGGCTGGCCCATCGATGGCGCCGACCAGACGATTTCGGTGACGGTCAGCGCCGGCGTCGCGGCCGCGCCGGCCGGGTCGTGCGACTATCACGACCTGCTCGCGCGCGCCGACGAGGCGCTGTACGACGCCAAGCACGCGGGCCGCAACCGCGTCTGCGCGGCCGCCAACCCCGCACCCGCCCCGGTCCACCGCGCCGCGGGCTGAAGTCCGGCTACATCACCTTGCCGAGAAACGGGTTGCGGCCTTCGCGATCCTCGATCTCGATCACCCACAGGTCGGGATCGCGCTTCACCGCGCGCGCGATGTAGGCGTCCGCCTCCGGCTCCGGCACCGGCGCGTCGTCGAATGCAGCGAGCCATCCGATCTTGCCGTCGATGTCGCTCATCTGGGTCAGCACGCGGCAGCCAAGCTCGAGGCGGTTCAGCTTCAGCATCACCGTGCCCGCGGCCGTGTCGCCCTTGCGCGCGACCGTCACCGGAATGCCGCGCACATGGCACCAACGCAGATGCGCGCCGACCCAGACATGGGTAGGAAGGCGTTCGGCCATCGTCAGAAGATGCGCGGCTCGCGTCCGCCGATCAAGCGCATGATGTTCGCGCGGTGGCGCAGCCACACGAGCGCCGCGAGGCAGATCGCGAAGGCGGCGAGGGCGCGGCTTTCCGTCAGGAACCAGGCATAGGCGGGCGCCGCGGCGAGGGCGACGAGGGCCGCAAGCGACGAGAAGCGCAGCGCGGCGGCGATGAGGAGCCAGGTCGCGCAGCATGCCGCGCCGACGGGCCAGTCGAGCGCGAGCAGGACGCCGAGCGCCGTCGCGACGCCCTTGCCGCCCCGGAAGCCGAGCCAGGCCGGGAACAGGTGGCCGATCACCGCCCCTGACGCGGCGGCGATCGCCGCGTCCAGGCCCCAGTTCCAGGCGATCACGACCGCGGCGGCGCCCTTCGCCATGTCGAGCACGAGGGTGAGCGCGGCGAGGCGCTTGTCGCCGGTGCGCAGCACGTTGGTCGCGCCGATATTGCCGGAGCCGATGCGGCGGATGTCGCCATGACCGGCAAGGCGCGTGAGCACCAGCCCGAAGGGGATCGCCCCGAGAAGATAGCCGAGGACGAGCGCGCCCGCGATCGTCCCCCAGGATGCGGTCACGGCGCGTGCGCGCCCGCGACCGGCCGGCGCCGCGGATGGAAGCCCATGGCGCGCGCCTCGTCCTCCGTCGCGAAGACGATGTAGTCGCGCATGTTGCGATCGGTCTTGCGCAGCAGTGGCGCGGCGTCGGCCGCGTACCAGGCGTGCTTCTTGCTGGCGACGACGAAATCCTCCACGTCGTTCTCGCAATAGCCGCAGCGCAGCCTGCAGCCGAGCGGCGCGTCCGGCGCCCGCACGACCAGGAAGCGGTTGCGCACGTACTGCGCCTCCATCGGCTCGTGCACGATGCAGTTCGGGTTGGCGCAGCTCATCCCGAGCGCGCGCGGCTGCTCGTAAACGGGGAAGGCGGGCGTATCGAACCCGCCGTCGAAACGGCGCAGGGTGCCGCGCTTGGCGATGTCGAGCAGCAACGAGATCAGCGCCATGCGGACCGGCACGCCATAGGCCGCCTGCTGGAAGTAGACCGCGCGGATGTCGGTATCGAGCGCGGCGTCGAGCTCGCCGACGCGAGGCAGGGGATGCATGACACTGGCCTGGGCGTATTCCGGACCCTGGAGGAACTTGGCGTCGATGCGCGGGTAGGGCTGGTCGGTGTCGGCCCAGCGCTCCTTCTGGAAGCGGGTCACGTAGACGGCGTCGATCTTGCGCTCGACCACCGCCAGGTCGAGTTCCGATTCGGAAAACAGCGACTGCTGGTGCGGCTCGTCCGGCGTGACGTAGAGCGCATCGAGCGCCGGGCTGCCTTCGGCGCCCTTCGGCATCGTCACGATCTTGGTGCGAAATTCCTCGCGCAGCCGTCGGTCCACGTGCGACGGCAGCTCCATCCCCTTCGCCGCCATCGGCACGATGTTGGCGCCGAACCGCGCCAGAGCGTAGACGAAGGAATGGATGGTCCGGCTGCCCTTCAGGTCGCCCGAAATGGCGATCTTCAGGTTGCGCAGCTTCTTGTTGGTCTTTTTCAGGGTAAACAGGTCGCACAGCGTCTGGGTCGGGTGCTCGTGGCTACCGTCGCCGCCATTGATCACCGGGATCGGCGAGTAGTCGGCGGCGAGCCTGGCCGCCCCGTCGCGCGGATGGCGGATCACCATGATGTCGGCATAGTTGCCGATGACCCGCACCGAGTTGGCCAGCGACTCGCCCTTGGCCGCCGAGGAGGTTGTGGGGTCGGCACTGGTGATGATCTGGCCGCCCAGCCTCAGCATGGCGCTTTCGAACGACAGGCGCGTACGGGTCGACGGCTCGTAGAACAGCGAGGCGAGGATCGCGTTGGGGGCAAGGTTGGTCGAGCGTCCGATGCGGTACGAGAAGTTCGCGTCCGGTAATTCGTCGAGATAGGACTGCGCCACGTCGAACACCGTTTCGATGTCGGCATTCGACAGGTCGTTGATCGACACGACGTGGCGGGTCGTGGGTCTGGTCTTAGCGGCCATGGCGGGAGTCGGATGCGGTTCGCCGGCCCCAGGCGGGGCGGGTCGCGACGTTCACGGGGAGGTGCCCTGCCGCGGTCGCGTTCATGGGAACCGCGTTATACGCCCGGCCGGCCGGGGCGACAAGACGCGCCGCGTAGAGAGAGTGTGATCAAAGTCACCCCAGCTTCCAGCGCAGCTTGCGAAGCAGCCAGACCTCGGCGCCGGCGAAGGCGGCAAGCGCGGCGCACAGCGCCCAGAAGGCCCAAGGCGAATCCTTGGCGCCGGGCATGCCGTCGACGTTCACACCCAACAGGCCGGTGAAGAAGCTGAGCGGCAGCAGGATGGTGGCGACGATCGTCAGCACGTACATCTTGCGGTTCATGTCCTCGGCAATGCGGTTGGCCACCTCGTCCTGGATCACCGCGGCCCGCTCGCGCACGGCATCCAGGTCCTCGACGATGCGCGTCACCCGATCCGCGGTCTCGCGTAGCCGGGCCCGCGGCCGCACGTCCATCCAGGGAAGGGGTTCGGCCTGGGTACGCGCCAACGCGTCGCGCTGCGGGGCGAGATAGCGGCGGAGCGCGATCGCCTGGTGGCGCAACGTGGCGAGGCGCGTGCGGATGTCGTAGCCGGATGTGTGCACGACCTCTTCCTCGAGCGCGTCGAGCGCATCGTCGAGCTCCTCGATGACCGGCGTCATGCGGCGTACCAGGTTTGCGGCGACGGCCGCCACCAGCTCGCCCGGCCCGGCCGGGCCATGGCCCCCGTGCAGGCTCTCGCGCAAATCCTCGATCGCCATCAGGTGGCGGCGGCGGACGCTGATCGCGCGGTGCGAATCGACCCATAGCCGAATCGCCACCATGTCTTCGAGGTCGGCGCCGGGGTTGAGGTTTACGCCGCGAAGGTTGAGCTGCATGCCCTCGCCGACGACGACGCAGCGCGGCCGGGTCTCGACCTCGACCAGGCTCTCGGCAATCAGGCCGGGCATCCGGCTTTCGTTCAGCACCCAGGCGCGGCCGGCGTCGGACGCTCCGTCCATATGCACCCACAGGAAGCCGCCGGCCGGATCGTGGTCGGAAATCTCGCCTGCGGTGACGGCACGCGCCCCGCCCTTGCCGTCGAGAACATAGGCGCAGATCAGGCCATTGCCCTGTTCCATCAGTCTCTCCGTTGCGAGTTGTCGTTACCCGTCGATCTTCCCGGCCGTTCCGGTCATTATGTCGCATGCCGACGCCAACGGGCGGTCAACGTCGAGGGGCGCCGTCTTGAGAGGTTTTGCTGCCATCCTGCTTGCGAGCCTGTCCTTGCATGCTGTTGCCGCATCCCCCAACGCCGCGACCCCGCTCACGGTCGGCTGGGTCGAGAGGGTGCGCATCTATCCGGGCGCGATTACGTTGGAGGCGAAGCTCGACACCGGCGCCACCACATCCTCGCTCGGCGCGGACCGAATTGATACCTTTCGGCGCGACGGCCGTCGCTGGGTCGCGTTCGAAATCGAAGGCGGCGACAAGACACGCGTGCGCATCGAGCGGCCGCTGGTACGCATGGTGCGCATCAAGGACCGCGGCGTGCGCTCGCGCGAGCGCCCGGTTGTGATGCTGGGGGTCTGCGTCGGGCCGGTCTATCATGAGACCGAGGTGAACCTGGTCGACCGGTCCGAGTTCAACTATCCGATGCTGGTCGGGCGCAGCTTCCTGAGCCATGGCCTTGCCGTCGACGCGGGGCGAAAGTTCACGGTCGAGCCGGCCTGCGAAGGGGTACGCGAACCGTGAACCGGCGTCACCTCTATATTCTGGCGACGGTGCTGTGCCTCGCCGGCCTGTTGCCGTTTCTCTACAAGACGGTCGTGCTCGGCTTCCCGGTGTTCCCCGCCGAGCGCGCCCAGACCTGGCGGGTCGAGCTGCGCGCCGGGTTCGACGGCGAGGCTGCGCCGGCGACGCTGACCCTGCGCCTGCCGCGCAATTCCGACGCCTTCACCATCCTCAACGAGAATTACATCTCGCCCGGCTACGGCGTGCGCACCGACGCGCGCGGCGACAACCGGCTGGCCATCTTCTCCATCCGCCGCGCCGAGGGCGATCAGGTGATCTATTTCAGCGCCACCGTGCACGCGACCGGAAGCCAGGAGCGGCCGGTTCCTGCGCCCGAGCCGCGCTTCGACGAACCGACTTTCGAAGGCGCCAAGCTGGCGGCAGCACAATCGCTGATGCGCTCGCTCGAGCGCCAATCGGCCGATACGGAAACACTGGTGCCGCTGCTGGTCGGGCGGCTCTGGCGCGGCCGCCCGGGCGGGCCCGCGGCTTTGCTGGTGGGAGACCAGCCGACGCCGTTGCGGGTTGCCCGTGCGGCGGTGCGCATGTTGTCGATCAAGGGCGTGCATGCGCGCGTCGTCAATGGTCTCGCCCTCGAGCCGCAGCGCAGCCGCGCGCGCTTCGCGCGCTGGCTCGAGGTGTACGACAAGGGTGCGTGGCACCCCTACGATGCCAGCGACGGCAAGCCGGGCCGGCCCGCCCAGCATCTGCCGTGGTGGCGCGGCGAGGAACCGCTGGCACAGCTCACCGGCGGCACCGACCTTGCGACCACCGTCTCGGTCAGCCATACGTTCGGCTTCCAGCTGCAGAGCGCGGTCGAGCGCGCCCGCGCCGGCCATCGCACGATGATCGAGTACTCGACACTCGGCCTGCCGGTGAACACTCAGTTCGTCTATCAGGTCCTGCTGACCGTACCGCTCGGCATCCTGCTGCTGGTGTTCCTGCGCAACGTCATCGGCGTGCGCACGTTCGGCACGTTCATGCCAGTGCTGATCGGACTCGCCTTCCGCGAGACCGAGCTCGCCTGGGGGCTTCTGCTCTTCACCATCGTGCTCGCGGTGGGGCTCGCCGTCCGGTTCTACATGGAGACGCTGCGCCTGCTGCTGGTGCCTCGGCTTGGCGCCGTGGTGATCGTGGTGATCCTGATCATGGCGGCGCTGTCGATCGTGAGCCACCGGCTGGGCTTCGACCGCGGGCTTTCGGTCGCCTTGTTCCCGATCGTCATCCTCGCCATGACCATCGAGCGCATGTCGATCGTATGGGAGGAGCTCGGCCCGGCGGAATCGATGCGCCAGGCCGCCGGTAGCCTGACCGTCGCCGCGCTGGCGCATATCGTCATGACCGTGCCGCTGCTGCAGCACCTCGTCTTCGTCTATCCCGAGCTGCTGCTGATCGTGCTGGCGGGAACGATGCTGCTGGGTCGCTATACCGGCTACCGCCTGACCGAGCTGCCGCGCTTCCGCGCGGTGCTGGAGCGGCGCTGATGTGGGGCCTCTCGCTCGCCCGGCGGCTTGAAGAGGCGGGCGTCCTGGGCATCAACCGCCGCAACGCGGAATACACGCTGATCTACAATCAGAGGCGGCTCTACCCGCTGGTCGACGACAAGCTGCTGACCAAGGACCTCGCGCAGAAGGCCGGCGCGGCGGTGCCCGAGCTCTACGGCGTGATCGCGACCCAGCGCGACGTGAAGACGCTGCGCGACGTCGTCGGCGCGCGCGAGGATTTCGTGATCAAGCCGTCGCGTGGATTCGGCGGCGAGGGCATCGTGGTTATCGTCGAGCGCTCGCGCGGCGCCTACCGCACCGCCTCGGGCACGGTGATGGACGAGGGCCAGCTCGCCTTCCACGTGTCAGGCATACTTTCCGGCATCTACAGCCTGGGCGGACAGCCCGACAAGGCGCTGATCGAGTATCGCGTGAGGTTCGACCCGGTGTTCGAGGCGATCACCTTCCGCGGCGTGCCGGACATCCGCATCGTCGTGTTCCTGGGCGTGCCGGTGATGGCGATGGTGCGCCTGCCGACCCGCGCCTCGGACGGCAAGGCGAACCTGCATCGCGGCGCGATCGGCACCGGCGTCGATATCGCGACCGGCCGCACCCTGACCGCGGTGTGGCGCAATTCGGTGGTGGCCGAACACCCCGACACGGGGAGCCCCGTCGCTGGCGTGCTGATCCCGGGCTGGCCCGCCCTGCTCGATCTTGCCGCGCGGTCCTACGAGATGACCGGGCTCGGCTATCAGGGCATCGACATCGTGCTAGACCGCGACCGCGGCCCCTTGATCCTCGAGCTCAACGCGCGGCCCGGCCTCAACATCCAGATCGCCAACCGCGCCGGGCTGCACAGGCGGCTTGCCGCGGTCGAGGCCAATCGCGACCAATTGAAGGCGGTCGCCGATCGCGTCGCCTTCGCTGTCGAGCGCTTCGCCACCACCGAATGATCCCAGCCCGCAGCGCGTGACGATTCGCGCAGCCGGCCCGATGATCGCGACCGAGGTGCAGGCGGAGGGCGATGGACCGGCTGATCGACGGCGATGCGTTCCGCTCCCTGCTGGCGACGGGGCAGGCGTGGCTGTACACCGACGTCCTGGTCTGGGCGAACCTCATCCAGGCCGGCGTGATCCTCGCCTGCTGGGGGCTCGCCTGGCCGCTCGCCCGCGGGCTCCGTCGCTTCTTCGCCGTCGCCGCCGAGCACCGCTGGGTGCGCGGCCTGCTTGCCCGGTTCGTCCAGGCCTCCACGCCGCTCGCCCTGCCGCTCGCCTGGCTGGTGCTCGCCTGGCTTGCCGTGCTGGTCGCGGCCGCGGCCGGCTGGCAGCACCGCGTGCTCGACATCGCGGTCAGCCTGCTCTCCGCCTGGGTCGTCATCCGCTATGCCGCGATGCTGGTCAGCGAACCGACCTGGCAGCGCCTGCTCGCCGTCGTCGCCTGGGCGATCGCCGCGCTCAACATTCTCGGGCTGCTGGGCCCCACGGTCGATCTGCTCGACGCGGCGGCCATCACGCTCGGCGGCTCGCGCTTCTCGCTCCTGACCGTGCTCAAGGGCATGCTGGCGCTCGCGCTCCTGCTGTGGGGCGCGGTGTCGCTGTCGAGCCTGCTGGAGAAGCGCATCACCGCGGCGCACATGCTGACGCCGTCGGTGCAGGTGCTGTTCTCCAAGCTGCTCAAAGTCACGCTGATCACATTGGCCATCGTCGCCGCGGTCGGCAGCGTGGGCATCGACCTTACCGGCTTCGCGGTGTTCACCGGTGCGCTGGGCGTCGGCATCGGGTTCGGGCTGCAGAAGGTCGTCTCCAACCTGATCAGCGGCGTCATTCTGCTGCTCGACCGGTCGGTGAAGCCGGGCGATGTGATCGCGGTCGGCTCGACCTATGGCTGGGTCAACTCGATGGGCGCGCGGTACGTCTCTCTGGTAACGCGCGACGGCATCGAATATCTGATCCCGAACGAAGACCTGATCACCCAGCGCGTCGAGAACTGGTCCTACTCGAACGATCTGATCCGCCTGCATTGCACGATCGGCGTGGCCTACAAGTCGGACGTGCGCAAGGCGATGGCGCTGGCGGTCGAGGCAGCGGCGGCCGTGACGCGGGTGATGAGCGCGCCGCAGCCGATCTGCCTCCTGATCGGGTTCGGCGACAGCTCGGTGGACCTGGAGTTGCGCTTCTGGATCCGCGATCCGCAGAACGGCACTGCCAACGTGCGCAGCGAGATCCTGCTGGGTGTCTGGGACAGGTTCCACGCGAACGGGATCGAAATCCCGTTCCCGCAGCGCGACGTGCATATCATGTCGGCGGAAGGGCTGCGCCCCGCCGCGGTCGGATAGCTCGACCTAGCGGTCGAACTCGACGATTTCGCCCGTCCGCGTGCGGCCCTGGCCGCGATACTGGCCGATGGCGCGCATCAGCGGCGCGTCGGAAATGCCGTACAGCACCGCGTCGCGCTCCGGCTCGAGGTTCACGTGCCGGCGCCACAGGAAGTTGGGCACCACCACCACGTCGTTCTCCGACCATTCGAGCCGCTTGCCCGCCACCTCGGTATAGCCGCGCCCTTCCATCACCATGTAGACGGTGTTCGACGTGGTGCGGCAGGGCAGCGTCTCGGCGCCGGGGCGCAGAAGCTGCGCGGTGTAGGAAAGCGTCGGGAACACCGGCCCGCCACTGGCGGGGTTGGTGAACTCCAGCACGATGCCTTCCCACGGGCTGCCTTCCTGGTCGCGCAGACCCTGCAGGGCGCTGCGCGCGGCGGCGCCCGAGAAGTGCAGCAATGGCGTTGCGTGGGATTCGGTGCCGCGCGACGGCGGCACGAAGCGCGGCACCATGCCCGCCTCGCCGAACAGGCGCTGCGAATAGCCGGACGGCAGGGTCGGGGACTGGATGCCCTCGCCGCCCGGCTTGCCGGCGCGTGGGCCCTGGTAGTCGGTCGAGAGCCAGATGCAGTCGAGGAATTCGAGAAGCGGCCAGTCGAGCACGTCGAACCAGATGACCGGCTCGTCGCCGTCATTGCCGTGGTCGTGCCACGTTCCGTTGGGGGTGAGCAGCAGGTCGCCGCGCCTTGCCTCCAGCCGCTCGCCGTCGACGGTGGTGTAGCCGCCGAGCGCCGACAGGATGGTGCGGCTGGCGTTCGGCGTGTGCATGTGCACGGGCGCCTCGTCGCCCGGATTGTAGATCGAGACCGCGATGCGGATGGTCGAGGCGACCTGCAGCCGGCCGCCGAGTCCGGGGTTGCACAGCAGGAACTGCTGGCGATCGGCGAAGGCGATGGGTGCGATCTCGGCCGCGGTCGCCAGCTCGGATATACGCATCAGATACGGCTTGATCTCGTTCCAGTGCCAAACATACGGCACCGCCTTCATCTGGCCGGCACGCACGCGCTGGTCGGACGGCAGGGTCGGCGGCAGCTTGCGCGGGGCGAGCGGCGTCACCCCCTCCGGCTCGGCCCACGGGCGCTGCGCCGGGGCGTTGGCGTGGGTCCGGCACCAGATGTTGAGGGGCGCGGCATCCTCGTTCAGCCGCTCCATCTCCGCCTGGGCGTCGACGCGCGCCGTTTGCGTGCCGCCCGCCTGTCCGCCGATCCGTGCCATATCCGATCTCCCGAGAATGCGCGCACGATCATAGGTCAGCGCGTGCGCGCAAGAAAGTCGAGCGCGCCCTGCAATATGTAGGCGGCGGCCAGCCGGTCCACCAGCTCGGCCCGGCGCCGGCGCGAGGTGTCGGCGTCGATCATCGCGCGGGTGACCGCGACGGTCGACAGGCGCTCGTCCCACAGCGCGACAGGCAGGTCGACGCGCCCGGCGAGGTTGGCGGCGAACTGGCGCGCCGACTGCGCCTTCGGCCCCTCGGTGCCGTCCATGTTGACCGGCAGCCCGATGACGATGCCGCCCACGGCGTTCGCGGTGCAGAGTTCGGCCAGCTCGGTCGCGTTGGTGGTGAATTTCGCCTTCCGCAGCGTCGCCAGCGGCGAGGCGACCGTGCGGGTCACGTCGGACAGCGCGACCCCGATATTGCGCTCGCCGAGGTCGAGCGCCAGCACCGCCCGGCCCTTGGGCAGGACCGCGCGCAGCTCCTCGATGGCGACCACCGGCATGGGCGTACTATAGGCGGCCGGGGTTGCGGGGCAAGCGCGCGCGATGTAGGGTCCGGCCCGCGGCGGAGGGCGGATATCCCAGCGTTTCCGCCGGTTTCGGAGAGATCAATGGCGGTCGATCGTGACACCGTGGCGCGCGTCGCCCAGCTTGCCCGGATCAAGGTGCCGGAGGGCGAGGCCGACCGGCTGGCGGGCGAGCTCACCAAGATCATGGGGTTCGTCGAGCAGCTCGACGAAGTGGACACGTCCGGCGTTGCGCCGGTCGCATCGGTCGCCAACATAAAGCTGCGCTGGCGTGCCGACGATGTGACCGACGGCGGCTATTCCGACGACGTGCTGGCCAACGCGCCGGACGCACGCGACGGCTACTTCACCGTGCCCAAGGTGATCGAATAGGCATGGCCGGCCTCACCGACCTCACCCTCGCCGCGGCGCGCGACCTGATGGCGCGCGGCCAGATTTCGTCGCGCGAGCTGACCGGAGCGCATCTCGAGGCGATGGCGGCGGCGCGCGGTCTCAACGCCTATCTGGTCGAGACGCCGGAACGCGCGCTCGCCGACGCGGACGCTTCCGACGCGCGCCGCAAGGCCGGCGAGGCGGGGATCCTCGACGGCATTCCGATCGGGGTGAAGGACCTGTTCTGCACGCGGGGCATCGCGACCACCGCGGGCTCGCGCATGCTCGAGGGCTTTACCCCGACATACGAATCCACCGTCACCGGGAACCTGTTCCGGAACGGCGCGGTGATGCTGGGCAAGACCAACATGGACGAGTTCGCCATGGGCTCGTCCAACGAGAACTCGGCGTTCGGCGCGGTCGAGAACCCGTGGCGCCGGCCGGGCGACAACCGGCCGATGGTGCCGGGCGGCTCGTCCGGCGGCTCGGCGGCGGCGGTGGCGGCCCGGCTCTGCCTCGGCGCGACGGCGTCGGACACCGGCGGCTCGATCCGCCAGCCCGCCGCGTTCTGCGGCATCGTCGGGCTGAAGCCGACCTACGGGCGCTGCTCGCGCTGGGGCATGGTGGCGTTCGCCTCCTCGCTCGACCAGGCCGGCGTGATGACGCGCACGGTGCGCGACGCGGCAATCATGCTGCGCGCCATGGCCGGGTTCGACCCGCGCGATTCCACCTCGGCCGACCGGCCGGTGCCGGATTTCGAACAGGCGGTCGGCAAGAGCGTGCGCGGGCTGCGCGTCGGCATTCCGAAGGAGTACCGCGTGGACGGCATGCCGCCCGAGATCGAGGCGCTGTGGGCGAAGGGCCGCGACTGGCTGGCCCAGCAGGGTGCCGAATGCATCGACATCTCGCTGCCGCACACGAAGTACGCGCTGCCCTGCTACTACATCGTCGCGCCGGCCGAGGCGTCGTCGAACCTCGCGCGCTATGACGGGGTGCGCTACGGGCTGCGCCGCGAAGGCGTGACCTTGGAGGAGCTGTACGAGAACACGCGCGGCGGGTTCGGCCCCGAGGTGCGCCGGCGCATCCTGATCGGCACCTACGTGCTGTCGGCCGGGTATTACGACGCCTACTACCTGAAGGCGCAGCGCGTGCGGGCGCTGATCGCGCGCGACTTCGCCGAGGCGTTCGAAAAGGTAGACGCGGTCTTGGCGCCGACCGCGCCGTCGGATGCGTTCGCGATCGGCGATATCGTCGACGATCCGATCGCGATGTATCTCAACGACGTGTTCACCGTGCCGGCCTCGCTGGCGGGCCTGCCGGGTATTTCGGTGCCGGCCGGGCTGTCTGATGCGGGTCTGCCGCTCGGGCTGCAGGTGATCGGCCGCGCGTTCGACGAGGAGACGGTGCTGCTCGCCGCCGCCGCGCTCGAGGAGGCGGCGGGGTTCGACGCGCGCCCGGGGCTGTCCGGCCGGGGGCAATAATTAGCCCTCATCCTGAGCCAGTCGAAGGATGAGAGCGATGGAGCGTTTTGTTCGCTCACGTCTATATCGTTCGATGCCGCGACGGCCACTACTACGTTGGCTCGGTGCGCGGCAGCCTTGAACGGAGGATCAACGAACACAATGCCGGCAAGTACGGTGGGTACACTGCGTCGCGCCTGCCGGTGAAACTAGTGTACCATCAGGAATTTCAACGCATCACCGATGCAATCGCTGCTGAACGACAGATCAAGGGCTGGAGTCGTGCGAAGAAGGAAGCGCTGATCCGGGGCGACCTAGAAGCGCTGGTCCTTCTTTCGTGGAATCGCAGCGAGTTTTCCCGCTCTCATCCTTCGACAGGCTCAGGATGATGGTCATATAGATAAGGCAAGTCGGCGCTGTGGTTCCTCATCCTTCGACAGGCTCAAGATGAGGATGTTTGTCTTGATGTTGCGGAGACTGGTTCATGTCCCTGATCGAAGGTCGCACCGGCGAATGGGAGGTCGTGATCGGCCTCGAGGTGCACGCCCAGGTGATCTCGAACGCCAAGCTGTTCTCCGGCGCGTCCACCGCGTTCGGCGCCGCGCCCAACTCGCAGGTCTCGCTGGTCGATGCCGCTATGCCGGGCATGCTGCCGGTGATCAACGCGCGCTGCATCGAGCAGGCGGTGCGCACCGGGCTCGGCCTCAAGGCCGAGATCAACCTGGTCTCGGTGTTCGACCGCAAGAACTACTTCTATCCCGACCTGCCGCAGGGCTATCAGATCTCGCAGTTCGGCCAGCCCATCGTCGGCAAGGGCGAGATCGTGCTCGACATGCCGGACGGCGCGACGCGCACGGTCGGCATCACGCGGCTGCATCTCGAGCAGGATGCGGGCAAGAGCATCCACGACCGCGATCCGAAGCTCACCTATGTCGACCTCAACCGGTCGGGCGTCGCGCTGATGGAGATCGTGTCGGAGCCCGACATGCGCTCGGCCGAAGAGGCGTCGGCCTACCTCACCAAGCTGCGCTCGATCCTGCGTTATCTCGGCACGTGCGACGGCAACATGGAGGAAGGCTCCATGCGGTGCGACGCCAACGTGTCGGTGCGCAAGCCGGGCGGGCCGCTCAACACGCGCTGCGAGATCAAGAACGTCAACTCGATCCGCTTCCTGCGCCAGGCCATCGAGTTCGAGGCGCACCGCCAGGTCGAGCTGATCGAGGATGGCGGCCGGGTGGTGCAGGAGACGCGCCTGTTCGATTCGCGCAAGGGCGAGACGCGCTCGATGCGCTCGAAGGAGTTCGCGCACGATTATCGCTACTTCCCCGATCCCGATCTCCTGCCGCTCGAGCTGGAAGCCGACTGGGTGGCGCGCATCAAGGAGACGCTGCCCGAGTTGCCCGACGAGAAGAAGGCGCGGTTCGTCGCCGTGTACGGCCTCACCGTCTATGACGCGACCGTGCTGGTCGCCGAGCGCGAGACGGCCGATTATTTCGAGGCGGCGGCCAACGGCCACGACGCCAAGGCGGTCGCCAACTGGATCACCGGCGACCTGTTCGCGGCTCTCAACCGCACGGGAAAATCCATTTCCGATTCACCTGTCGCGGCCGCGCATATCGGCGGGCTGGTCGCGCTGATCGAGGACGGCACCATCTCGGGCCGTCTCGCCAAGGACGTGTTCGAGGCGATGGTCGAGTCCGGCAAGGCGCCCGCCGCCATCGTCGAGGAGAAAGGGTTACGCCAGGTGACCGACACCGGCGCGATCGAGGCCGTCGTCGACACGGTGCTGGCCGCGAACCCGGCCCAGGCGGAGCAGTTCCGCTCCGGCGAGGATAAGGTGATGGGCTGGCTGGTCGGCCAGGTGATGAAGGCCTCGCAGGGCAAGGCGAACCCCAAGATGGTCAACGAGATTCTCAGGAAGAAGCGGACCAGCTAACCAGATTGTCACCCCGGCCGAGCCGCTTGCGGTGAGAGCCGGGGCCCATCGCGCCACGTCCCGTATGCTGAGTCATGGGCCCCGGGTCTGCGAGGCATCACTTCGTGCTGCATCGCGCCCCGGGTGACAGGCGTTGGGGCGACTTGGACGTCAATGAAAATCGCGTGACGGGTAGATCGCGCGCATCTTCTCCGCCGCTTGGCCGGGTTCGTCGGCGCGGGCGAGGGCGGGGGCCGGCGTTGCGCGCGAGGGCGGGGCGGGTCCGGCGAGTTCGCGCAGCCGGTCGGTGAGGTCGTCGAGCCGGTCGGCGACGACATGGATCACGATCCCCTCGCGCTGCAGCCTGCCCCTGACGCGGACGAGGCGCGCGCCCATCACCTCGCGCCGGAAGCGCTCGAACACGTGCGGCCAGACGACCAGGTTGGCGATGCCGGTCTCGTCCTCCAAGGTGATGAAGATCACGCCCGAGGCGGTGCCGGGGCGCTGGCGCACGATGGCGAGGCCGCAGACCGTGACGCGCGCGCCGTCCATCATGCCGGCGAGGGCGGCCGACGGCGTCACGCGTTCGCGGTCGAGCCGGTCGCGCAGGAGGGCGAGCGGGTGCGCCTTGAGGGAAAGGCGCAGCGCGGCATAGTCGTGCGCCACTTCCTCGCCCGGCGCCATCTCGGGCAGGGCGACCGCCGGCTCGGCCGCGCGCTCCACGTCTTCGAACAGGGGCAGCGGCGCGGGGCCGAGCGGCGCCACCTGCCACATCGCCGGGCGGCGGGAGAGCCCCATCGAGCCCATCGCGTCGGCCCTGGCGAGGCGCTCGAGCGCGGCGGGCACGAGGCCGGCGCGCCGCCACAGATCCGCCGGGTCGGCGAAGGGCCGCGCATTGCCCGCCGCGCGCGTGGCGGTCAGCCGTTCCGCGTCGGCCTCGCGGAACCCCTTCACCTGGCGGAAGCCGAGCCGCAGCGCGACGTTGTTCGCGCTGCCCGCGGCGGGCTCCAGCGTGCAGTCCCAGTCGCTGTGGTTGGCGTCGACCGGGCGCACCGCCACGCCGTGATCGCGCGCGTCGCGCACGATCTGCGCCGGCGCGTAGAACCCCATCGGCTGGCTGTTCAGCAGCGCGCAGGCGAAGACGGCGGGGTAGTGCCGCTTCAGCCAGGCCGAGACATAGACCAGCAGGGCGAAGCTCGCCGCATGCGATTCGGGGAAGCCGTACTCGCCGAACCCCTCGATCTGCTTGAAGCAGCGTTCGGCGAAGTCGCGCTCGTAGCCGCGCGCGACCATCCCTTCGATCAGCTTGTCCTCGAACAGGTGGATCGTGCCGTTGTGGCGGAAGGTCGCCATGGCGCGGCGCAGCCGGTCGGCCTCGGAGGCGGTGAAGCCCGCCGCGACGATGGCGATCTTCATCGCCTGCTCCTGGAACAGCGGCACGCCCATCGTCTTGCCCAGCACCCCGCGCAGCTCGGGCGACGGGTAATCGACCGTCTCCTCGCCGTTCCGCCGGCGCAGATACGGGTGCACCATGTCGCCCTGGATCGGGCCCGGCCGCACGATCGCGACCTCGATCACCAGATCGTAGAAGGTGCGCGGCCTGAGGCGCGGCAGCATGGTCATCTGCGCGCGGCTTTCCACCTGGAACACGCCGAGCGAATCCGCTTCGCACAGCATGTCGTAGACGGCCGGATCGTCGGGCGGCACGGTGGCCAGGGTGTACTCGCGCCCGTGATGGTCGCGGATCAAGTCGAACGCCTTGCGGATGCAGGTCAGCATGCCGAGGCCCAGTACGTCGATCTTCAATATGCCGAGCGCGTCGAGATCGTCCTTGTCCCATTCGACGGTGGTGCGGTCCGCCATCGCCGCGTTGGCGATCGGCACCACCTCGGACAAGGGCCCGCGGGTGATGACGAACCCGCCGACATGCTGCGACAAATGGCGCGGGAAGCCCTTGAGCTCGCGCGCGAGGCGGATGGCGAGGGCGAGGCGCGGCTCGGCGGGGTCGAGCCCGGCCTCCTTGATATGCGCCTCGGCGATGCCGTCCGAGGTCCAGCCCCACACCGTGCCGGCGAGGGCGGCTGTCGTGTCCTCGGTGAGACCCAGCGCCTTCCCCACCTCGCGGATCGCGCTGCGCGATCGGTAGTGGATGACGGTGGCGGCGAGTCCGGCGCGGTCGCGCCCGTACTTCTCGTAGATGTACTGGATCACCTCCTCGCGCCGCTCGTGCTCGAAATCGACGTCGATGTCGGGCGGCTCGTTGCGCTCGGCCGAGACGAAGCGCTCGAACAGCAGGTCCATGTGCGCCGGGTCGACCGCGGTGATGCCGAGGCAGTAGCACACGGCCGAGTTGGCGGCCGAGCCGCGCCCCTGGCAGAGGATGTCCTTCGAGCGGGCGAAGCGCACGATGTCGTGCACGGTGAGGAAGTAGGGCGCGTAGGAAAGCTCCGCGATCAGGGCGAGCTCGTGGGCGATCTGGGCGCGCACCTTGTCAGGGATGCCCTGCGGATAGCGCCCGGCCGCACCGTCCCAGGCAAGACGGGCGAGCTCGGCGTCGGGCGTGGTGCCGGCCGGCGCCTCGTCGTCGGGATATTCGTAGCGCAGCTCATCGAGCGAGAACGCGATGCGGTCGGCGATCTCGGCCGTGCGGGCGACCGCCTCGGGCCAGTCGCGGAACAGCCGCGCCATCTCGTCCGCCGGCTTCAAATGCCGCTCGGCATTGGCGGCGAGGCGATAGCCCGCGTCGTCGATGGTGCAGTGCTCGCGAATGCAGGTGACCACGTCGGCGAGTTCCCGCCGCTCCGGCGCGTGCATGACGACGTCGTTGGTCGCGACCAGGGGCACGCGCACGCGGTCGGCAAGCCGCGCAAGCCGTCCGATGCGGCGGGCATCGTCGCCGCGATGAAGAAAGCTTGCCGCGAGGTAGAGCCGGTCGCCGAGCGCGCCCTTCAGCCGGCGGAGATGCGCGGCGAAGGCGTCGTCGTCCCAATCGTCCTCCTCGGGGGCGAGCGCGATGGCGATCTGGCCCTCGGCGTGGTCGAGGAAGTCGGCCAGCGCGATGTCGCATTCGCCCTTGGGCGCGCGCGTCCGTCCGAGCGTGATCAGGCGCGCGAGCCGGCCATAGGCGGCACGGTCGATCGGCAGGCAGACGACGCTCGGTGCGTCGGAAAAGTCGAGCCGCGCGCCGGTGAGGGTGCGCACGCCGGCTTCCTTCGCCGCGACGTGGGCGCGCACCACGCCTGCCAGCGTATTGCGGTCGGTAACCGCAACCGCCGCGAGTCCAAGCACGGCGGCGCGCCCCGCCATCTCCCCCGGGTGCGATGCCCCGCGCAGGAACGAGAAGTTCGTCGTGACCTGCAGCTCGGCGTAGCGGGAAGTCATGGGGAATGGTCGGAGAGATGGCGCACGCGCTCGCCCAGCCCGCCGCGCGTGGCGATGTCGCACAGGCGCCGGTCGGCGGTGACCAGCACCCCGTCTGCCTCCTCGGCGCAGGCGAGATAGAAGCAGTCATAGGCCGGATGGTCGAGCGCGAGCGCCAACGTCATCGCGCGCTGGTACAGGAGCATTGAAGGGTGGATGACGTCGATCAGGCTCAGCATGCCCGCGAAGCCGAACTCGATTTCCTGGCGCGTCGCTTGGTGGAGGCGCCATTTCTTCCAGGCGACGTTCAGGACTTCGGAAATGATCAGGTCGGGTGCTTCGAGCCGTTCATCGCCATCGCGAAGAGCGAGCGCTCGAGCGTCCAGAGAATCCTCTTGGACGATCCACCTGATGGCCACGTTGGCATCGACGATAAGGGTCATTTCCTTTTCCGAGCCCTCTGCCGGACGACCTCGCGATTTTCGCATTCGACCTCTTCGAAGCGCCGATCGCGTTCCTCGCGCGATTCGCGCAACAGCTCAACGCTGTCGGTTTGCTTCACGCCCTTGGGAGTCATCGACCGCGCCAGATCGCTGAGGGCGATGGCTTCTTCGCGGGTGAGCTTTCCTTTCGTGGCGGCAGCAAGGATGAAGCGCGCTTCGGCTTCGAGCGATCGATCGTTCGCCTTGGCCTTGGCCTTGAGAATCGTCGCAACCGTTTCGTCCAGGTTGCGGATCGTGAGCGTCGCCATCGGCCTCTCCTGCTAGCAGAATGCTGGCAACATGGTCTGCTAGCATTTTGCTGTCAATCACCCATACACCCCGTGCAGGAACCAGGCGGGGCCGGCGCGGTAGAGCCAGAAGCGGCCGCCGCGCTCGTCCTCGACGCGCCAATAGTCGCGCTCGTCGGCCTCGCGGGTGCGCCACCATTCCGGGGCGATGCGCTCCGGCCCCTCGGCACGGGCCACGCGGTGTGCCACCCGGCGCCAGCGGAACAGGGCCGGCGGCTCGTGCGGCAGGAGCGCCACGGTCTCGACCGGCTCGGGGCGCGGCAGCAGGCGAAGGGGCCGGGCCGGCGCACCGGGCGGGGCGAACGGCACGCTCCCATTCGGCTTGAACGCCAGCGCCGGGACGCCGACGGCGGCGCGTTCGGGCAGGCGGCTTTCGCGCGCGGCAAGGCGCAGCACGCTGTCGGCGCCCAGCCGGTTGGCCAGCCGGTCGATCAGCGCGGCGAGCGTATCGTCCCGCGCCGCGTCGCTTGTGTCGCGCGTGCCGCGTCCGGCGAGCGGCGCCTGGCGTTCCGCCAGCGCCTCGGTCGTCGTCGCGACCAGGGTCATGGCGTCGAAGCCGAACGCGGCGTCGATGTCGTCGAGATGCTCGGTGAACAGGCGGGCGAGGTGGGCGGGATCGCGCGTCGCGCGGCTTGCACCGAGATGGATCTGGCGGGTCCTGCCGTCCGGTTCGTAGAGCGCAAGGACCAGGCGGCGCGCGCCCTGGCCCTCGCGCTCCAGCCCGGTGCACAGCGTGGCGAGCAGTTGGTCGAGCCCGGCCGCGATATCGTCCGTGCGCGCCACCGGCTCGGCGAAGGCGAGGCGCGCGGCATGGCGCACCGGCGGCCCGGCGGGCGAGACCGGCTCGGGAGCACGGCCGAGCGCCCGGTCCATGGGATCGAGCACCGACGTGCCGAAACGCGAAGCGAGCGCCGCCCGCGGCAGGGCGGCGACCGCGCCCACCGTGCGCAGCCCGAGAGAGGCGAGCGCCGAAGCTGCCGCCGAGGTAAGTCCCAGCGCGGCGGCGGGAAGGGGCGCCAGTGCGGCCTCCGTTTCGTCCGGCGCGGCGATGGCGAAGCGTCCGCCCGTGGTCCAGCGCGCGAGCGCCCGTGCCGCGCCCGGCGTCGCGGCCATGCCGGCCCGCACCGTCAGCCCCAGCGCGGCGATGCGCGCGGTGATGTCCTCCAGCATTCGTGCCTCGCCGCCGAACAGATGGGCGCAGCCGGTCGCATCCATCAGGATCGCCGCGCCGCCGCCCGCCAGCGCCGCCCCGTCCGGCGCGACCCACGGCGTGTAGCGGCCGCACCATTCGGCGAGCGCGGCAAGCGCCCGGTGATCCTCCGCCGGGTCGGCGTCGGCGGCGAGCAGGGATGGCAGGATGGCGCGCGCGTCGGGCAGCGCCATGCCGGGCCCGATGCCGGCCCGAAGCGCCGCACGGCTCGCCGCCATCACATCGCGCCGGTTGGCGGCGGCGGTGACGATCGCGAACGGCCTATCCCGCCATTCGGGCCGGATCCGGAGGACCCGCTCGGTCGTGAAATGCGCCAGCCACAGCGAGATGACCCGTCTCATCGCGCCACTCCATCAGCCATGCGCCGGGCGGGGCCGCCCGGCAGCGGAACAAATCGGCCCTGAGACGCGGCGGCGTCTCCCGCGCGTCCCCCGTACGCGACGGCGCGGCGGCAATGCGCCAGCGGCTTGCCGCGGCGGACGGGGCAGGGGTGGCCTCGTCGGGACGGAGCAGCAGCCCCGCCGCGCCGCACGCCTCGGCGGCGAGGGCGAGCCGCCGGGTCGCGATCAGCGATACCGATCCCGCCTCGCCGATCGCGGTCACGCCCGCGCGCAGCGATTCCTCCATCGCCCACAGGGCGTCGTCGTCGCGCCGTGCCGCGACCAGCACCAGCCGCGCCGGGTTGAGCCCGGCGGCGGCCAGCCCGGCGGGGCAGGGCGCGCCGGCATCAAGCGCGTGGGACCGGGCGCACCAGACGACCGGTCCGCCCCCGGCCAGCCGAACTGCGAGGGCGACGGCGAAGGCGGTGGCCGGCCCGGCATCGGCGGAAAGCACCTCGTGCAAGGCGGCCCGCGCGAGCCCGCCGCCGAGATGGGCGTCGATGGCGGGCAGGCCGAGCGCCACCGTCTCGCCGCCGGCGCCGCCCGCCTCCAGCGCGCGCACGCGTCGGCGCAGCCCGTCGAGCAGGGCCGGGTCGGCGGCGGTGTTCGCATACGGTGGCATGCGGATCCTCGGTCAAATGTTCGCTTTTTGTTCTAATCCCTGCGGCGCGAGGGAGTCAAGAGAACCGACTCCGGTGACCTCTTCCGATCGGTGGGTAGCCTTGCGCCAAGGGGGTTGGGCCGGCCCGGGATGCGTACTAGCCTCCGAGCAAGACGGAGAGGGAACGGACATGGACTACGACCTGAAGATCACCGGCGGCACGATCATCGACGGCAGCGGCGCCGCGCGCTACGCGGGCGACGTGGCGCTCAAGGACGGCCGTATCGTGGCGGTCGGGGATGCACCCGGCACGGCGCGGCGCACGATCGACGCCCGGGGCTGCATGGTCACGCCCGGCTTCATCGACATCCATACGCACTACGACGCCCAGGTGATGTGGGATCCCATGCTCACCATCTCGCCCTGGCACGGCGTCACCACGGTGGTGATGGGCAATTGCGGGTTCGGCGTCGCGCCGGCCCGGCCCGACCATCGCAAGCTTCTGATGCAGACCTTGGAGAACGTCGAGGGCATGAGCCTCGCCGCGCTCGAGGCGGGCCTCGGCCAATGGCCGTTCGAAACCTATCCGCAATATCTCGACGCCGTCGCCGATCGCGGCACCGCGATCAATGTCGGCGCGATGATAGGCCACTCGGCGGTCCGGCTCTACGTCATGGGGCTCGATTCTACCGAACGCGCGGCGACGCCGGACGAGGTCGCCGCCATGGCGCGGATCGTGGGCGAGGCGACCAAGGCGGGCGCGCTCGGCTTCTCCACCTCGACCTCGCGCCTTCATGTCGGGTTCGCCGGCAAGCCGGTGCCGAGCCGCCTCGCCGAAATGGAGTCGGAGACAATCCGCCTTGCCGAGGCGGTCGGGCAGAACGGCGGCGGCACGGTGCAGCTCACCACCGGCATCGAGCCCGACTTCGTGAACTTCGAGAAGCTGGCGAAGGCCGCGGGCAAGTTGAGCTGGACGGCGCTTCTCACCCGCATCGGCAATGACGCGCTGCATGAGCGTCACCGCGAGATCGCAGCGGAACAGTACGCCAGGCATCTTCCCATCCACCCGCAGGTCTCGTGCCGGCCGCTGATGATGGAGTTCCAGCTCGCCTCGCCCTTCCCGTTCGAGCGCCTCGACTCTTTCCGCCCGGCGTCGGCGGCCGACCGCGCAGGCAAGGCGCGCATCTATGCCGACCCGTCCTTCCGCGAGGCGATGAAGCGCGAGCTCCAGGCCGACGCGAAGACCGCGCCGCAGACCTGGGCGCTGCGCATGGCGATGCAGGGGATGGAGGTCTCCGCCTGCGCCGAGCAGCCAGGCCTCGACGGGCGCAGCGTCGAGGCGGTGGCCGCTGAGCGCAAAATCGATCCGCTCGATCTCGTGCTCGACCTCGGCCTTGCCGGCGACCTGGAAACGCGTTTCCGCATCCCGCTCGCCAATACCAACGAGGACGCGCTCGGCGACATGATGAACGACCCGTTCACCGTCGTTGCGCTGTCCGATGCCGGCGCGCATGCGAGCCAGCTCTGCGATGCCTGCTACACGACGGATCTCCTCGGACGCTGGGTGCGCGACAAGGGCGCGCTGACGCTCGAGACAGCGATCGACCAGCTCTGCGCGCGGCCGGCTTCGATCTTCGGCCTCGAGGGGCGCGGGCGGCTCGCGCCCGGCTATGCCGGCGACGTGGTCGTGTTCGACCCCGCGACCGTCGCGGCCGGTCCTCTGGAGCGGGTGTACGACTTCCCGGCGGGCGCCGACCGGCTGATCTCCAAGCCGCGCGGCGTGAAGGCGGTGGTCGTGGGCGGCGTCGTGCTGCGCGAGGGCGACGGCGACGCGCTCGGCGCGAAGGACAAGCTGCCCGGCCGGCTTCTCCGGCGCGAAGCGGCGTAGCGACGCGCGCTACGGCCCGTTCCAGACGACGCGGCCGAGCGACGAGATATCGTAGCCGCCGAGTTCGGCGGCGCGCGCGGCGAACGGCCCGGTGCGGGCGAAGGCCAGCAGCTTCTGGATCGGCGACTCGAAGAAATCGCGCCGACGGATCGCAAGGTCGAACCGCTCGCGGGCGAGTTCGACGAAATCGAGCTTGAGCTGGCCGGCCACGCCCTCGACCGCAAGGCCGGCATCCGCGCGGCCCTCGAGGACGGCAAGCCCCAGCTCGGTCTCGCCCTTCGACGTCTCGGGCAGGAACCCGATCGCCTTGCGGTCCACCCCCGCCTTCGCCAGCAGGTCGTCGAACAGCAGCGCGCTTCCCGCGCCTGCCTGGCGATGGGCGACGCGGATGCCCGGCTTCGCCAGGTCGGCGATCCCGGAGATGCCGCGGGGATTGCCGCGCGCGACAACCAGCCCCTGGGCGCGCCATCCCCATTCGATCATCACCGCCTCGACGGCGCCGAGCGCGCGCGCCGCGGCCGCGACGTTGTACGCGCCGGTCGCCGGATCGAGCAGATGCAAGCCGGCCGCCACCGCCTTGCCGTCGGCCAGCCGCTCGAGCCCGACGGTCGAGCCGCAGGCGAACATGGCCAGCTCCGAGCCCGATTCCTGCAGCGCCCAGTCGAGCAGCGGGTCCTGGCTACCGGCGACGATGGGCGGGGGCGGCTCGCCCCGTCCGTTGGTGCCCTCGATTCCGGCCATCACCCACAAGTCGATCAGGTGGCGCGGGAACAGCCACTTGCCGGCGGCGCGGCTGCAGGGGATGCGCCGCTCGCGGACCAGCTCGTAGACCTTGCGCTCCTTGATGCGCAGATATTCGGCCACCTCTGCGGTGGTCATCATTTCGGCCATTGCGGTCCGGCTCCCGTATCGTGCTAAGGTACTTGAGCTGTGATTTTTTTGCGATAGACAATTTTTTGCATAAAAACACAGGATTTTGCGCAAGGTCGAGCATGAGGGACTTGTCGGACGCGGCCGGAGCGGCGCTGCACATGGTGCTGACGCTGGATCCGGCGCTGGTCGAGATCGTCGGTCTGTCGCTGACCGTCAGCCTGACGGCGGTCGTTCTGGCTGCGGCGCTCGGCCTGCCGCTGGGTGCGGCCGTGGCGCTGTTCCGCTTTCCGGGGCGGGGCGCGGTGGCGCTCGCCCTCAATACCATGATGGGGCTGCCGCCCGTGGTGGTCGGGCTGGTTGTCTACCTGGTGCTGTCGCGGTCGGGCCCGCTCGGCGTGCTCGGGCTGCTGTTCACACCTGCGGCGATGATCGTCGCCCAGTGCCTGCTGGTCCTGCCGATCATCGCCGCGCTGGCGCGCCAGGCGGTCGCCGATCTGTGGGAGGAGTATCGCGACCAGCTCGTCTCGCTCGCCGCCGGCCAGTGGCGCATCGTGGCAACACTTCTGTGGGACGGGCGGGTTCGGCTTTCGACCGCGGTGCTGGCCGGGTTCGGCCGGGCGAGCGCCGAGGTCGGCGCGGTGATGATCGTCGGCGGCAATATCGACCACGTCACGCGGGTCATGACCACCTCGATCGCGCTCGAGACGTCGAAGGGCGATCTCGTCAAGGCGATCGCGCTCGGCTATGTGCTGATCGCGCTGTCGCTCGCGATCAATGCAGCGGCGTCTGTCCTGTCCGTGTCGACCCGCCCGGCGCAGGTGGCATCGTGAGCGGCACCATCCTGCCGCTTGCGGTGGAAGGGCTGGGCTATCGCGCCGGCGGTCGCGCGCTGGTCGCCGGACTCGATTTCCGGCTCGAGGCCGGCGGCCTCACCGTCATTCTCGGGCCGAACGGCGCCGGCAAGACGCTGACCCTGCGCATGTGCCACGGCCTGCTTGCACCAACGGAAGGGCGCGTCCGCTGGCTCGGAAGCGCGGCGCGTCCGGCCTTCCGTCAGGCGATGGTGTTCCAGCGTCCGGTGATGCTGCGCCGGTCGGCACGGGGCAATCTCGCCCACGCGCTTGCCTGCCGCGGCGTGGCGCGCGCTGGGCGAGGGGCGCGGGTCGAGGCCGCGCTGGCGCGTACGGAACTCTCACACCTCGCCCACATGCCGGCGCGGGTGCTGTCGGGCGGCGAGCAGCAGCGCCTCGCGCTCGCCCGGGCCTGGGCGCTCGAGCCCGAGGTGCTGTTCCTCGACGAGCCGACGGCCAATCTCGACCCGGCCTCGTCGCGCGCGGTGGAAGAGGTGATTGCCGCCATCCACCGCGCCGGCACCAAGGTGGTGATGACCACGCACGATCTCGGCCAGGCGCGGCGGCTCGCCGACGAGGTGCTGTTCCTGTGCGAGGGGCGCCTTCTCGAGCGCGCGCCTGCCGTCAGCTTCTTCGAATCGCCGGCGACACCGGAAGCCCGCGCCTTTCTCGCGGGCGAACTCGTCATACGCAGGGAGACCAGGACATGATCGGACGGAGATTCGCGGCGCTGGGCCTTGCCGCCCTGCTGGCCTTGGCCGGTGCGACGGGCGCACGTGCCGCGGACAAGTTCATCACCGTGGCCTCGACCACCTCGACCCAGAACTCGGGTCTCTTCGAGTACATGCTGCCCAAATTCACGGCGAAGAGCGGGATCGAGGTGCGCGTGGTCGCAGTCGGCACCGGCGCGGCACTCAAGATCGGCGAGCGCGGCGACGCCGACGTGCTGTTCGTGCACGCGCGCGATGCCGAAGTGAAATTCATCGAAGCCGGGTTCGGCGTGAAGCGCTATCCGGTGATGTACAACGACTTCGTGATCGTCGGGCCGAAATCCGATCCGGCCCACATCATGGGCGGCAAGGATGCGGTCGCCGCGCTCAAAAAGATCGCGGCATCGCATAACCTGTTCATCTCGCGCGGTGACGATTCCGGCACCAACAAGGCCGAGCTGAAGCTGTGGAAGGCGGCGGGCATCGATCCCAAGCCCGCTTCGGGCAAATGGTACCAGGCCGCCGGCGCCGGGATGGGTGCCACCCTGAACATGACCGCCGCGCGCAACGGCTATACGCTCAGCGACCGGGCCACCTGGATCTCGTTCAAGAACCGCCAGGACCTGGTCATCGTGGTCCAGGGCGACGACCGGCTGTTCAACCAGTACGGCGTAATGCTGGTCAACCCGAAGCGCCACCCGAAGGTGAAGGTGGCCGAGGGCCAGGCCTTCATCGACTGGCTGGTCTCGCCTGCGGGGCAGCAGGTTATCGCCAGCTACAAGCTCAACGGTCAGCAGCTCTTCTTTCCGGACGCCAACGTTCCGGCGCGGTGATTTCACCTCGTCATTGCGAGCGAAGCGAAGCTATTCAGTGGGATGACCGGATCGCTTCGGCGCTGGGCGCCGCGACGACGGAGAAATGCGGGCGACGAATTCCCGTTTTCGTTCCTGTAGCGACCAACTACACTGATCGTCATCGTACTGACCGACAGAACAGGTTGGGGAGGCTAATCATGACCGTTCGTTCTCTTATCGTTGCCGCGGCTGCCGTGGCGCTGCTCGCGGTTCCGGCGGCCAAGCCGGCCGCGGCGCAGGACAAGAAGTTCGTCCTCAAGGTCGCGATCTTCACGCCGGAGCCGGCCTCGAGCTCGCGCTGGTTCAAGATCAAGAAGGAGGAGCTTGCCAAGGCGTCCAATGGCCGGCTCGACCTCCAGCTCTTCTTCGGCGCGTCGATGGGCCCGATGCCGCGGCATTACGATCTTGCGCGCACCGGCGTTGCCGACATGTCCTGGTTCCAGGAAGGCGCGACGCCCGGCCGCTTCCCGATGACCGAGCTGCTGCAGACGCCCTTCCTCTATCCGGCGGGCGCGGCTGGCGCGATCGTCGGCTCCAAGGTCGAGGGCGACGTCCTGCCAGAACTCCAGAAGGAGCACCACGAGGTGCAGCTTCTCTGGGTGGTGAACAACCGCCCCTCGGGCCTGTTTGACGCCAAGAAGCCGATCAAGACGATCGACGATCTGAAGGGGCGGCGCTATCGCACGCCCACCCAGTGGGATGTCGGCGTGCTGAAGGCGCTGGGCGCCGTGCCGATCGGAATCCCCGCCACCGAGATGGCGGAATCGTTGCAGAAGGGCACGATCGACGGCGTCGTCACCGACCCGATCGGCGTGTTCACCTTCAAGCTGGGCGGGCTCGTGCACTACTACAACGACACCGTGCGCACCGCGATCACGTTCGGCCTCGCGCTGAACAAGAAGTCGCGCGCGGCCCTTCCGGCCGATCTCGGCAAGCTGGTCGACGGGCTTGGCGGCAAGGCCGAGGGCGTCTGCGATGGCGACGCTGACCTGGAGCGATTTCCCGGTCTTCACCAAGTACACCAAGGACGCGAACATCGAGAAGGTCCAGCTCGACGACGCGTCGGAGAAGGCGTTCCACGACGCGGCCGAGAAGGTCATCGCCGAGCACATCGCGGAGATGGAGAAGAAGGGTATGAAGGCCCGCGCCTTCTACGACAAGGCCAAGGGCCTGTCGGCCAAGTACCAGAAGGAAATGTAGTCCGCCCATGATGCGGATCGCTGGCGCGGCGGCGCGGCTTCTCAGCCACGTCGCCGCGATCGCGCTGTTGGGCATGGTGGCGATCAACGTGCTCGACGTGGGGCTGCGCTCGACCGTCAACACGCCGATCTTCGGCGCCTACGAGATCGTCGAGCTGCTGCTCGCCGCGGTGGCGTTCCTGGTGATCCCCGAGGCGTTCCTGCGCGAGGGCCACATCACCGTCGAGCTGATCGATCAGGTGGTGGGCCCGCGCGTCGTCGCCTGGCTGAAAGCGATGGGGCTGCTCGCCACGGTCGTGTTCCTCGGCATCCTGACCTGGGCGATGATCCAGCCCGCCATCGACATGGTCACGTTCAACGACGTGACCTTCAACCTGCACTTGCCGAAGATCTGGGACGGCGCGTTCGTGCTGGCGGGCATCGCCGCCGCGACTGTCGCGGCGCTGATCATGTTCGGGAAGAGCGTGGCCGAGGCGTTGCGTTCGGGACGCGGCCGATGACACCGCAGCTTATCGGCGTCTACGGCATCGGCGTCCTGATCCTGCTGACCTTCCTGCGCGTGCCGCTGGGTGCGGCGATGGGGCTGGTCGGGCTGGTCGGATATGCGGCGATCGACGGCTGGTCGAAGGCACTGGTGGTGTTCGGCACGACGCCCTATTCGCTGGCCAATTACGGCATCTCGGTGCTGCCCTTGTTCATCCTGATGGGCACGGTGGCGACCCGGTCGGGCATGTCGCGCGAGCTGTTCGAAGCGGCGAACGCGATCTTCGCGGGCAGGCGTGGCGCGCTCTCGATGGCGACGATCGGCGCCTGCGCGGGGTTCGCCGCGATCTCGGGCTCGTCGGTCGCGACGGCGGCGACCTTCACGCCGATCGCCGTGCCCGAGATGCGGCGCTACGGCTATGACATGCGGCTTGCCACCGGCTCGGTCGCCGCCGCCGGAACGCTGGGCATCCTGATCCCGCCGTCGGTCATCATGGTGATCTATGCGCTGATGGCCGAGCAGTCGGTGCCGGCCCTGTTCGCCGCGGGCATGGTGCCGGGTGTGCTGCTGGCAGCGCTCTATGTCGGCGTCGTCTGGGTGATCGCCCAGGTCAGCCCCGATTGGGCACCGATGAGCGAGCGGGCGCCGTGGCGCGAGCGGATCCGCACGGCGCGGGCGATGTGGAAGCTGGTGCTGCTGTTCGCGCTGGCCGTGGGTGGCATCTATACCGGCTGGTTCTCGCCCACCGAGGCGGCGGGCATCGCGTCGTTTGCCGCCATCGTGATCGCGCTGGCCAGCGGCGCGTTCGGCCTCAAGGGACTGTGGGAGTGCATCCTCGAATCGCTGTGGACCACGGCGATGATGCTGTTCATCTTCACCGGCGCGTGGATCTTCGCCTATTTCGTGGTGCAGACCCAGGTGCCGGTGCTGCTGGTCGACGTGATCAAGACGCTCTCGCTCGCGCCCTGGCAGGTGCTGGTCGCGATCATCGTCTTCTATCTGATCCTCGGCTGCTTCCTCGATTCGGTCGCGATCATCGTGGTGACCGTGCCGGTGTTCCTGCCGGTCGTTCTGGCGCAGGGCTACGATGCGGTCTGGTACGGCGTGCTGATGGTCGTGGTGGTCGAGGTCGGGCTGATCACGCCGCCCGTCGGCATGAACGTGTTCGTGATCCGCGCCCAGCTTCCAGACGTGCCGATGGGCACGATCTTCCGCGGCATCTTCCCATTCCTGGCCGCCGACGCCGTGCTCGTCGCGCTGCTGCTGATCTTTCCCGGCCTGGCGCTATGGCTGCCGCACCTCCTGTACTGATCCTGTACTGACCGGTTGACGCTTTCGGCGCGCGGCGGGACACTCAGCCTTCCGGTTGCTTCGGGAGAAGGTCATGGCCACCATCGTCGATGACGGCATCAAAGAGCTTGGGAAGAAGCTTCACGCGCTCGCCAACGCGCAGTTCGAGTCGCCCGAATACAAGCGGATACTCGGCGTCAAGTGGACTCCGGCGCGCTGCCGCGTCTACATCGTCCAGCGCGCCTATTTCGTCATGAACCGGCGCGACTGCTGGGGATATGCGCAGGGCTCGGCGCCGTTCGACGTGAAGCAGCTCATCTGGGAGCACGAGCAGGACGAGCTGATGGGCGATCCCGACCGCGGGGTGGACAACCACTGGACGCTCGGCATGCAGGAAGGCGAGGCGGTCGGGCTTACCCACGACGACTTCCTCAACACCCCGCCGACGCCGATGACCGCGGCCTGCTGCTATGCCTGGATCCACCTTGCCAAGGACCGGCCCTGGCTGGAGGCCATCCCGGTTTCGGCCGCGCTGGAAATCTCCAACTCGGACGAGATCATCAAGGGCGGCAGCTTCTCGCGCCGCTGCGCCGAGAAGATGCGCGATGACGCCGGCATCCCGTTCGAGCACCAGCCGAACAACACCGAGCACATCGTCGCCGACGTCGAGCACGCGAACCTGCTGTTCGAGGTGATCCGCCGCCACGCCCGCACGCCCGAGGCGCAGGCCCAGATCCTCAAGGGGTGCACGGAAACCTGGCGGATCGAGCGTGCCTTCAAGGGCCAGCTCGGCGACGCGATGGCCGCGATTCCGGAGTAGGGCTCGCGGCCGTCCCGATCGACGTCGCAAGGAGGCTGCAAGGCCGACGAAGCGATCCAGCTAGGGACCTCGCCACGCCCCTTCCGGGGCGCGTCGCGCGGATCAACTATCCGCCGGCCGGGTTCCGCCCACCACCTCGTGCGACGCCTGGTCCTCGATCCAGACATAGACGCCCTTGTCGGTGGGGGCCGCCTTGATCTCGTAGTCGACCCCTTGCTTGGCCTCGAAGGTGAGCGTGCCCGGCGTCTCGCCATAGGGCAGGATGGGCAGCGGCCGCGCGCCCACCCCTTCGAGATATTCGTAGCGCACCTCGTGCCGGCCCGGGCTCAAATCGGCCCAGCTCGTCCCGTAGTCGAGCGTCTTCCCGTCGACGCTCACGATCTTGAGGTGCTTGCCGACCAGCCCGCCAGTCAGGTTGATGGTGGCACAGCACAGCCGGGCGATGCGGGTCGGGGCCTGGTCTGCCCCGGCATGCAGCCGCGCCGGCTGGTCACAGCCATAGAGCCCTGCACCCAGGCCGGCACATAGGATCAGGGCGGAAATGCGGTTCGCTCTCACGTCGGGCCCTCGCCATTATTGCGCCTGATCAACGCCCATCGGAGCCGATCATTCCCTCGCAATACTACCCGCGCTGTGCCTCCGACGCCATTCGCGGGATTTCGCATTGACAGGCCAGTCCCCGGAGGCTTCAGTTGGACCACGCGACAAGAACAGGGGAGGGCGCCCAACGCGGGCGCGGGACGCATCATGGCATCGCACACCACGAGCAAGGTGACGGTCGACGGTTGCAAGGTGGAGGTGAAGCGTGGCGGCAAGGGCGCGCCGCTGCTGTTCCTGCACGGGGCCGGCGGCGCGCAGCTCTGGCTGCCCTTCATGGACAAGCTGGCGGAGCGTTACGACGTGATCGTGCCGAGCCATCCGGGCTACGACCGCTCGGACACGCCCGACTGGCTCGATAACGTGTCGGACCTCGCTTATTTCTATCTCGACCTCATCGAAAAGATGAAGCTCGACGGCGTGCACCTGGTTGGCAACTCGATGGGCGGCTGGATCGCGGCCGAGATCGCGGTGCGCGACTCCGCCCCGCTCGCCTCGCTGACGCTCGTTTCGGCGGCGGGCATTCACGTGAACGGCGTGCCCAAGGGCGACCTGTTCCTGTGGACGCCCGAGCAGCGCATCCGCAACCTGTTCCACAACCAGTCCTTCGCCGACCGCATGCTGCAGCAGCCGCCGTCGGAGGAGATGATCGACATCCAGCTCAAGAACAGCTTCACCACGGCGAAGCTGGCCTGGAGCCCGCGCTTCTTCAGCCGCGACCTCCACAAGTGGCTGCACCGGATCGGCGTGCCGACACTGATCGTCTGGGGCGACGACGACAAGATATTCCCCACGCCCTACGCCAAGGCTTATCAGAAGCTGATCCCCGGCTCGAAGGTCGAAGTCGTGAGGGATTGCGGCCACGCCCCGCAGATCGAGCAGATGGACAAATTCATCGCGCTGCTGTCCAAGCACGCGAACGGGACCAGGCCGGCAAGGGCGCCCGTCCGCGCCGCGGCGGCCAAGCGTCCGGCCGCCTCCGCGAAGAAGGCCAAGCCCAAGCCCAAGGCCGCCCCGGCGCGCAAGGCAAAGCCGGCAGCCAAGGCGAAGCCCGCGGCGAAATCGAAGGCCGCCAAGCCCGCCCCGAAGGCCGCGCGTCCCGCGCGCGCCAACGCCAAGCTGCAGCCGAAGACGGCGGCGCGTCCCGCGCGTGCCAAGGCGAAGGTTGAGCCGCGGCCCAAGGGGGCGCGACGCAAATGAAGTTCGTCTTCTTCCACCTGATGCCCTACGTCGACCTCGAGCCCGGGGTCGCGGAGAAGCTCGGCACCGCGTGGCTGACGCTGTCCAACAGCCATTACGACCCGAAGAAGGGCGCGGCGCTCTACAAGCGCTACATCGACGAGCTGGTCTATGCGGCCGAGCTCGGCTTCGACGGTGTCTCGGTGAACGAGCACCATTCGACGGCCTACGGGCTGATGCCGGCGCCCAACCTGTTCGCCTCGGCGCTGATCCAGCGCGTGCCGAAGACGACCAGGATCTTCGTGCTGGGCCGCGCGCTGCCGATTACAGAGAACCCGCTGACCATCGCCGAGGAGTTCGCGATTCTCGACAACCTGTCGGAGGGGCGTCTGGTCGCCGGGTTCGTGCGCGGCGTCGGCACGGAATACCACGTGACCGGCGCCAATCCCGGCGAGTCTCTAGCGCGCTTCCGCGAGGCGCACGACCTGATCATCCGCGCCTGGACCGAGCCCGGCCCGTTCCCGTTCGAGGGCAAGTACTACAACTTCAACTACGTCAATGTCTGGCCGCGCCCGTATCAGACGCCGCACCCCGAGGTGTGGATTCCGTCGCAGGGTTCGGCCGAAACCATCGAGTTCGCCTCGCACCCCGACCGCAAATACGTCTATCTGCACACCTTCTCGCCGACCGAGACGGTGCAGAAATACATGGACGCCTATCGCGAGCGTGCGGCGAAGTATGGCTGGACCGCGACGCCGCAGAATCTCGGCTGGGGCGTGCCGATGTACGTCTCCGAGACCGACGAGTCCGCCTATCGCGAGATGAAGCCGCACGTCGAGGCGTTCTACAACCGCTTCCTGCGCTCGCCGACCGAGTTCAAGGCGCCGCCCGGCTACACCTCGATGGCGTCGATGAAGGGGCTGATCGCGGGCAAGCTCAAGTACCGCGAGTCCTATCTCGATCTCGACACGCTCAGAAAGCTCGGCATGGCGATCTGCGGCAGCCCCGATACGATGGTCGACATATTGACCGAGCGGGCCAAGGCGTTCGGCATTGGCCATGTCATCGGCTGGCTGCATTTCGGCACGCTGACGCCCGAGCTCACGCGCAAGAACCTCACCCTGTTCGCCGAGAAGGTGATCCCCAGGCTGCGCGCCCTCAACGAGCCGGTCGCCGCCGCCCGCGCGGCCGAGTAGGGAACGGACATCCCGCCGTGAGCCGCCTGCCGATCACCGTCGCGAGCTGGGATTACGACCGCGTCCGTGCGCTGATGGACGGGCGTGTCCAGCCCGAGGGCTGCACGATCAACTACCTGCCGCTCGCGCCCGAGGAATGCTTCCACCGCGCACACTATTTCCGCGAGTTCGACGTCTCCGAGATCGGGCTCAGCCACTATCTTGCCGACGTCTCGCGGGCCGAGGCGGGCTACATCGCGATCCCGGTGTTCTTGTCGCGCATGTTCCGCCACTCGGCGATCTACGTGCGCACCGACCGCGGCATCAACCAGCCCGGCGACCTCAAGGGCAAGCGCGTCGGCGTGCCCGAATACCAGATGACGGCCGCGATCTGGGCGCGCGGCCTGCTGAAGGACGAGTACGGCGTCGAGTACGCGTCGGTGAACTGGGTGGAAGGCGGGCTCGAGGAGTGGGGTCGCAAGTCCAAGGTGAAGCTGGCCATCGGGCCGGACTTTCCGCTGACCCAGTCGCCGGAGGGTCACGCGCTCAACGACATGCTGGCGAAGGGCGAGCTCGACGCGGTGGTAAGCCCGCGCGCGCCGTCGTGCTTCATCCAGGGCGCGGCGCCGGTGCGCCGCCTGTTCGAGGATTTCCGCACCGCCGAGCGCGCCTATTACCAGCGCACCGGCATCTTCCCCATCATGCATGCGGTCGGCATCCGTAACGACGTGCATGAGCGGCATCCGTGGCTCGCCACCAGCCTGATGAAGGCGTTCGAGGCGTCGCGCCGCATCGCCAGCCAGGATTTGAACGAGGTGGCCGCGCTCAAGATCGGCCTGCCCTGGGTGGCGCAGGAGCTCGCCGAGACCAGGAAGGTCATGGGTGCCGATTTCTGGACCTACGGCGTCGAGGCCAACCGCAAGACGCTCGAGGCGCTGGTCCGGTACGCCGCCGAGCAGGGCGTCATGGCGAAGCCCATGCCGCTCGACGCCATCTTCGCGCCGTCCACGCTCGACTCGTCGAAGATTTAAGGCAGGCCTTCAAACGAGTCGCAGCTCTCACCAGGGTGAAACCGTAACCCCTCTCCCTGTCCCTTGGCGCCGCCGGACATGCCACTGGCATGTCCGGGCCCGGCGTCCAGCGGACGCCGGGCAGACGCCAAGCCCTCAAGGGGGGAGGGAACGCCGGCATCGACAGCCATGTGCAACCAGACGGCGCAGTGCTGTCCGCCTATCACACGGGCAGTGGTGTTCCCCCCTCCCCCCTTGAGGGGGAGGGTTGGGGAGGGGGGTCCGTGCGGCCCGACGGCGACCGGTCCACGCGCCTACCCCTTCGCGTCCTGGATCGACTGCCAGATGCGCTGGGGCGAGGCGGGCATGTCGATGCGCGTGACGCCGACCGGCTTCAGCGCGTCGTGCACCGCATTCATCACCGCGGCCAGCGCGCCGGTCGTGCCGGCCTCGCCGCCGCCCTTGACGCCCAGCGGGTTGCCCTTGGTGATCACCTCGTTGGTCGCGATCTTGAACGAGGGCAGCGTGTCGGCGCGCGGCATGGCGTAGTCCATGAACGAGCCGGCCAGAACCTGGCCGTCCTTCTCGTACACCACGTGCTCCATCACCGCCTGGCCGACGCCCTGCGCGATGCCGCCATGCACCTGGCCGTCGACGATCAGCGGGTTGATCACGCGGCCCACGTCGTCGATGGCGACGTATTGCGGGATCGTCATCTCGCCCGTCTCCGGGTCGATCTCGACCTCGCACACCGCGCAGCCGTTCGGGTAGGCGGGGATGCGCCCGACGAATTTCTGCTCGCCGTCGAGCGGGCCCTTGAGCTCGTCGGGCACCTTGCCGTCCGCCGCCGCCTTCGCCGCGTCGAACAGCCCGACCGAGCGGTCCGTGCCCGCGACGGTGAACCGGCCGTTCGCGAACTCGATGTCGGCGACCGCGGCCTCCAGCATGTGCGCCGCGATCTTTTTGCCCTTATCGATGATCTGGTCGCACGACTTGACCATCACGAACCCGCCGAGCCGCATGGAGCGGTCGGAATGGGTACCGCCGCCCTCCGGCACGATGTCGGAATCGCCGGTCACCATGTGGACCTGGCCGTGCTCGACGCCGAGCCAGGTCGAGATCACCTGCGGGAAGCTGGTCTCGTGCCCCTGGCCCTGCGACAGCGTGCCGATGATCACGTCGATGTCGCCCTCGGGCTTCACCACCACGCGGGCGCGCTCGATCGGGATGCCGACCGGCGTCTCGATATAGTTGGCGATGCCGATGCCGCGCAGCCTGCCGCGCTTCGCCGCCTCGGCGCGCCGCGCCTCGAACCCTGACCAGTCCGCGACGCGCATCGCGTCGTCCATGTTCTTCTCGAACTCGCCGCAATCGTAGGTGAGGCCGCCCTGCGTCTTGTAGGGGAAGGTCCGGATGAGGTTGCGCCGGCGCAGCTCGATGCGGTCGATGCCCAGCGTCTCGGCCGCCATATCGACCAGCCGCTCCATCGTGTGCATCGCCTGCGGCCGGCCGGCGCCGCGATAGTTCACGCTGGGCAGGGTGTTGGTGAGGATGCCCAGCGCGCGCAGGCACAAGTTCGGGATGTCGTAAAGCGTGGTCGCGATGCGCGAGCCGTTCACCGCCGGCACGTATGAGATCGTGTTGCCGCCGACGTTGGAATACAGCGTGATCTTGAGGCCGAGGAACTTTCCGTCCGCATCGAGCGCCAGCGACCCGTGCGTGACCACGTCGCGCGCCTGGTAGTCGGCGACGAACGCCTCGGTGCGCTCGCCCGTCCACTTGATCGGGCGGTTCAGCTTCTTCGCCGCCCATAGCGCGCAGACATATTCCGCGTGCAGGTGGCCGCGCGGGCCGAACCCGCCACCCACATCTTTCTGCACGACGCGCACCTTCTCGGGTGGCAGGTCGAACACCCCCTGGATCGCCGATTTCTGGCCGTGCACGCCCTGGCCGCCGGTCCAGAGGGTGATCCGGTCGCCGTCCCATTCGGCAAGACAGGCGCGCGGCTCCATCTGCCCGTTGGCGACGCGGTTGGAGACGAACTCGCCCTCGATCACATGCGCGGCGGAGGCGAACACCTTCTCGGTCGCCTCGCAATTGCCGACGAAACCCTCGAATGCGACGTTGCCCGTGATGCCATCCCATACTTCGGGCGCGCCGGGCGCGATGGCGTCCTGCCCGCGGATCACGGCGGGCAGGACATCGTACTCGGCCTCGACCAGCTCGCCCGCGTCCTTCGCCTGGGCCAGCGTCTCGGCGACCACGAAGGCGATGCCCTCGCCGACATGGTGGATCTTGTCGGCGACCAGTGGGATCAGCCCGTGCTCGAAGGCCTTGCGCCCATCGGGATAGCCAAACGTGACCTTGGATATGTCCTCGGGCGAGGGTCCCATGGCGCGGCTCGGCGCAGGGTGCAGGCCTTCGGCGAAATACTGCGCACCGGTCAGCACCGCGACGACGCCCGGGGCGCGCTCGGCGGCCGCAGTGTCGATGCGCTTCAGCCGTGCGTGCGCGTGGGGGCAGCGGACCATCGTGCCGTAAAGCTGATCCGCCCGGTTGTAGTCGTCCGAGTAGCTGCCTTTGCCCTGAAGAAGCCGCAGGTCCTCGACCCGCGGCAGCGGTGCCCCGATTCCCGAATCCATCGCCAGCCCCTTACGCCAGAACCTTGGCGGGCGTGTAGAGCTCGGTGGTATAGGTGGCGGGCGCGTCGGCGGCGACAGGGTTTTTGAGCGTTCCGAGGCCCTGGATCTCGACCTCGCACACATCGCCCGGCTTCATCTGCACCATGCCCGGCACGTACACCCCGCCGGAATTGGGCGGCGGCGTCTCTCCCGGATGGGGTGGCAGCGAGCCCGGCGAGCCCGACACGATCACGTCGCCCGGCCGCAGGTAGTAGCCCTGCGACAAATAGTTGATGAGCTGCGGCACGCCGAACACCATCAGGTCGGTGGTGGCATTCTGGCGCTCGATGCCGTTCACGCGGGTGATGACGCGCTTGCCCGCCCAGTCGCCGAACTCGTCCGGCGTCATCAGCCATGGGCCGAAGCTGCCCGACTGCTCGAAATTCTTGCCCAGGCCGAACTGGCGGTTGTGGCTCTGGTACTCGCGCACCGAGCCCTCATTGTAGCAGGAATAACCGGCGACATGGTCGAGCGCCTTTTCGACCGGGATGTGCCGCCCGCCCTTGCCGATGATCACCGCCAGTTCGCCCTCGTACTCGTACTTCTTTGCGACGGCGGGGTCGGGGCACACGATTGGCTGCAGGTGTCCGACCTGCGAGCACGGCATGCGCAGGAAAATCTGCGGGAATTTCTGCGAGGTGGTGAGGCCCGTCTCCTCGACATGCAGCTTGTAGTTCAGCGCGAGACACCAGATCGCGTTGGGGTAGGGGATCACCGGGTCGAGCGTCACGTCGGCGAAGGTGAGGTCGGCCTTCTTGCCCTTCGCTGCCGCCGCAGCTTTGGCGAGCCCGTCCTTCATTTCGAGGATGGCGCGCAGCGAATTCGGCAGGTCCGGCGCGGCCTTGGGCAGCGCGACGAAGCCTGTGTCGTCGACCATGACGCCGACGCCCGCCTGGTTGCCCTGCCGGTATGAAATGAGTCTCACCGTCGCCTCCCTCGGAGAATTCTTCGATGGGCGAGGGTGGCAAAATTCGCGCGTGCGGGCAAGCGCGCGCGACGGTGTCGAATGGGCGTTGCCTAGAGCAAGATCGGGTCAGCTTGAATCAAGCTGACCCGTGAATTTTGCTCTCACCACAAAAGCAAAGCGCGATTCTCGTCACAAGCCGCTTCGGCTTGAGACGATCGCGCTTTAGGCCGGGCGGGCGCCGAGACGAACGCCGAGCTCCTTCAGCTCGGCGCGGAGGTCCTCGATATCGTCGCGTTCCTGCTGGCGCGGGTCGATGCCGGTCTCGGGCGGGGTCGGCGGGGAGAGCTGCGCGCCCTGCACGCGCCCGACGATCTCGCGCACCTCGCGCCGCGCGCGCTCTCGCGGCGGCGGGGCGGCGGCGGCGGCTGCGGGCTCGGCTTCAAGCACGGGCTGGGATTCCGGCACGTCCGGGATCTCGATTACCTCGAGCGTGTCCTCGCCGTCGAGCAGCGCCTGCGCCATGCCGGCGATGCGCGGCACGGTTTCGTCCGAAGCGCGGCCGATGCTGCGGTCGACCACCTCGAGCAGCGTCTCGACGTGGCGGCTGAGCTCGGCATGCTCGTCTTCGAGCGACGAGAGCTTCGCGCGATACTCCGCGATCTCGCTCTCCTGCGCGGCGAACCGCTCGCGGATCTGACGCCACATCTCGACCAGGGCCACGCTCTGGCCCTCGCGGGCCTCGCGGGCCGCATCGAGATGGCGCTCGGCGCGTTCGACGCGGGACTTGAGGGCGTCGAGGTCGGGCATGCGGGATCTCCGTGTCGGACCCGCCGAGCATGGCTCGGGTAGGGTTAACGATTGGTTGCGCGTTGACACTGCCCGGCCGATCGCCTATCCGGCGGCGACTTCGCCCGCGACAGGGAGCCGGCCTTGCCCCGCGCCGAACCGTACCTCGCGCTCGTCGGCATGCTGGTGGCGCTGGCGGCCTTGCTGACCTGGGCGATGATCCGGGTGCGCATCCTCGACATGCCGGGCCCGCGCTCGTCGCACGACCGGCCGGTGCCGCGGGCGGGCGGCATCGCCATCGTGGCGACATTCTTCGCCGGCCTCGCCTGGCTGGCCGGAACCGACGGCATCGCGGGCCATGCCAGCGCCCTCAACCTGGCGGGCTTCGCCGCGGCCGCGCTGGTCGTGGCGGCGATCGGCTTCGCCGACGATCTCGGCCGGCTCGAGGTGCGCGGCAAGCTCGCTGGCCAGCTTGTCGCGGCGGGGCTGCTGGTCGGGTGCGGCGTGGTCTTCCGCCAGTTCACGCTGCCGGGCCTCGGCACGGTCTATCTTGGGGGCTGGGGCTATCCGATCACCATCCTGTGGCTGGTCGCGATCACCAACATGGTCAACTTCATGGACGGGCTGGACGGGCTCGCGGGCGGGACGGGCGTGATCGCTGCGGCTTTCTTCGCGCTGGCGGCGGCGGCCGGCGATGCGCCCTGGGCGGCGGCACTCTCGGGCGTGCTGGCCGCCTCCTGCCTCGGCTTCACCCTGTTCAACGCGCCGCGCGCCCGAATCTTCATGGGCGACGTGGGAAGCCAGTTCCTCGGCTTCGCCCTGGCCGGGCTCGCCGTCCTGGCCACGGCGCATGACACGCCGAAGACCTCGGCCCTGGTGATGCCGATGCTGCTGTTCCATTTCATCTTTGACACCACACTGACCTTCGCCCGCCGGGCGGCGGAGGGGCGGGACGTGACCCAGGCCCATCGCGGGCACCTCTACCAGCTCTTCAACCGGCTGGGCGCCTCGCATGTCCTGGTCAGCCTCTGCCACTGGACCCTTGGGATCGCTCAGGGGCTGGCGGCCCTATGGCTGATCCACCAGGCGCCTTCCGGTAGAATCCTCGCGTTTCTCCCGTTTTTGGCCATCGAGGCGGTCTATGCGACCGTGGTCCTGCGCGCCACGCGGCGACGAGGAATCGTCGCCGGATAGGGCATTCCGCGTCACGTGGCACGGCATATGGCTGGAACTTACGCGGACCGTAAACCATTTCGCCTTAGGGTGCCTGGGTTTGACGGGCCAAAGCGGCGACCATAGGGTGACGCCATGGACGAAAACACGCCCCATCCCGGGCGTATCCTGCTCGACGAGGTGATGACGCCGCTCGGCGTGAGCCGCAACCAACTCGCGCGCGATATCGACGTGCCAGTCGGGCGGATCAGCGCCATCGTCTCGGGGGCGCGCGCCATCACGGCCGACACGGCCCTGCGCCTCGCCCGCTATTTCGGCACCAACCCCGAGCTGTGGATGCGGCTGCAGGCCGATTACGACCTCGCCCGGGCGCGCGAGCAGGTCGGCCGCGAGATCGAGGAGCGGGTGCGGGTGCTGCAGGGCCGGGCCCCCGGCCTCGAGGCGCCGGCGCCGTCCATGCCCCCGGAAGAACCGGCCGCCGCCCCAGCGCCCGAGCCGGGTGCCCCATCGGAACCCGCCGCGGCCCTGCCCCCGGAGCCCGTGCCGCTGGTGGCGGAACCGCCAGAGCCCGAACCGGAACCGGAACCGGAACCGGAAGAGCCCTACAACCCCTTCGCCTGGGCAAGTCCCGCGCCGCCACCGGCCGCCCCGGTCGCGGATCCGGACCCGGAGCCGGACCCCGAATCCGAACCCGCCCCTCCGCTCGGCCCGGCCGTCTCCGCAGAGGCGCCGGAGAGGCCTGCCCATCGCGGCAATGGGGCGTTCCCCGGCGGCGCCTACACGCCGTGGAACTCCGCGCCCGAGCCCCGTGACCGTGACGAGCCGCTCGATCTCACGGAGGCGGTCAAGGACGACGCACCGGCCGAGGATGAAGACGTTCTCGATCTTTCGGTCGACATGGTCGTGCCGGAGCCGTCCACCGCCCCGAACCGCGCTGCCGACCGCGACGATACGCGTGAGAGCGTGCCGCCGATCCCGGACCCCCCCTTCCGGCGCTGACCGGAAGTGCGCGGCACGTGCCGGGTTGCTGCCGTCCGAATTCGGTATAAATTCGTCCCCGGTCTCGAAAGTGGACCGCGTGCGAGGGGACGCGAGTTTTGGACGAACACGAACCTTCCGGGCGCGTCGCCGTGTCGCACGATCCGGAGGCGGTGCTGACCTTCTGGTTCGGCAGGCCGGACCACCCCGAATATCACGCGGGCCGCAAGGTCTGGTTTCGGCCGCGCCATGCGTTCGACAAAGCCTGTGAAACCTTTCTCGGCTGTCATGAGGCGGCGCTTGCGGGCGAGCTAGACCACTGGATGGACGCACCGCGCACCTGCCTCGCCTTGATCGTCGCGCTCGACCAACTGCCCCGCAACCTGTTCCGCAGCCACCCGCGTTCCTACGCGGCCGACGACAAGGCACTGGCGGTCGCACGCCACGCCGTCGCGCAGGGCTTCGACCGCCAGATGCGCGCGCTCGAGCGCGGCTTCGTCTACCTGCCCTTCGAGCACAGCGAGGATGTGGCGATGCAGCGCCGGGGTGTCGTTCTGATCGGGCGCCTCGGCTATCATCCGAACGGCGCGCAGCAGCTCGATTTCGCGATCCGGCATCTCCGCATCGTCGAGCGGTTCGGCCGCTTCCCGCACCGCAACACGATCCTCGGCCGCGCCTCGACGCCTGAGGAGGTCGAATTCCTCACCCAACCGGGCTCGACCTTCCTCCGCACGCCGGAATAGAGCCTACGACAATCCGTCGCACGACCCCGCATCGGCACCGGGATGGCGGTTGACAAAGCGCGGTGTTTCCCGCAAATCCATGCCGCCATCGAACCGGGCCGCAAAGTGCCCGGAATTTCAACGGGTTTGGGCGTTCGAGGCAACGGAGGCGGGCGGCGGCGCGCATTCCGTCCGGCAGCACGGAGCGGTTACTACGTGCGCCGCACGGTGCGGTTCCGCGAGGGGGAGCAGGGAACGGCGATTTGCCCCCACCTCGCCACATTTCGTCGCTACGTCGCCGGCTAAGAACGAGCTGCGGAGAAATCACGAATGGGCTCGATGCTCGACATCCAGCACCTGACAAAGATGTTCGGCACGTTCGCGGCGGTCGACGATGTGAGCTTCGCCGCCGATCGCGGCGAAGTGCTCGGCTTCCTCGGACCGAACGGCGCCGGCAAGACCACGACCATGCGGATGATCGTGGGCTTCCTCACGCCGACCTCGGGCCATGCGATCGTTTGTGGGCACGATGTGTCCGCGGCGCCGTTCGAGGTAAAGCGCGCGGTGGGGTATCTGCCCGAAGGCGCGCCGCTGTATGAGGACATGACGCCGCTGGGGCTGCTGGGCTTCGTCGCCGACGTGCGCGGCCTTGCCGGCCAGGTGCGGCGCGACGCTATCGGCCGCGCAGTCGACCAGCTTCAGCTCGACGAGGTTCTGGCCCAGCCGATCGGCACGCTGTCCAAGGGGTTCAAGCGCCGGGTCGGGTTCGCCCAGGCCATCCTGCACGACCCGGAGGTGCTGATCCTCGACGAACCGACCGACGGACTCGATCCCAACCAGAAGCACGAGGTGCGCGAACTCATCGGCCGCATGGCCGAGGGCAAGGTGATCGTCATCTCGACGCATCTCCTGGAGGAGGTCGAGGCGGTGTGCTCGCGCGCCGTGATCATCGCGCGCGGCCGGCTGGTGTTCGACGGCACGCCCGAGATGCTGCAGGCCAAGTCCGAGGTGCACAACGCCGTGCGCATCCAGGTCGCCCAGGCTGCGGCGGAATCCTGCCGGATCAACCTGGCTGGGCTCGAGGGCGTGTCGCGCGTCGACGTCGCCGACGGCACCGACGGCATCGCGCGGCTGGTGGCGGTGCCGATCGAGGGGCGGTCGATCGTCGAGGCCGTGAGCGCGCGCCTGCAGGCGAAGGGGATCGCGATCGAGGAGCTTTCGGTCGAGCGCGGCCGGCTCGACGAGGTGTTCCGCCGCATCACGACAAGCGCGTAGGGGAGAGCGATGCACCAGACACTCGCCATCAGCCGGCGCGAGCTCGCGGCCTACTTCTCGACGCCGCTCGCCTACGTGTTCATCGTGATCTTCCTCGGCCTCGCCAGCGCGGTGACCTTCTATTTCGGCGGGTTCTTCGACCGCAACCAGGCCGATCTGATCCCGTTCTTCTCGTTCCACCCCTGGCTTTACCTGTTCCTGATCCCCGCGATCGGCATGCGGCTGTGGGCGGAGGAGCGCAAGTCCGGCACGCTCGAGCTCCTGATGACCCTGCCGGTCTCGACGCTCGATTCCGTCCTCGGCAAGTTCTTCGCCGCCTGGATCTTCACCGGAATCGCGCTGGCGCTGACCTTTCCGATCTGGATCACGGTCAACTATCTGGGCAGCCCGGACAACGGCGTGATCGTCGCCTCCTATATCGGCAGCTGGCTGATGGCCGGCGCCTTCCTCGCCATCGGCGGGTTCGTCTCGGCGCTGACCCGCAACCAGGTGATCGCTTTCGTCATCGCCGCGGCGGTGTGCTTCCTGTTCCTGATGAGCGGGCTCGATGTCGTGCAGAGCGCGGTGCGCGGCTGGGCGCCGCCCTACGCGGTGCAGCTCGTCGCCTCGCTTTCCTTCCTGGTGCATTTCGAGCGGATCATGCGCGGCGTGCTGGACGTGCGCGACGTGATCTTCTTCCTCGCGGTCATGGGGGTGTTCCTGTACGCGAACGTCGTGACCGTCGAGCTCAAGAAAGGCGCGTGAGGCAGCCATGAAAAACTGGAGCCGCAAGACCCTCGCCATCATCGGGCTCTCGATCGCGGTGGTGTTCTTCCTGTCGCTCGACGTGGTGTCGAACGCGGTGTTCCCCGCCACGCAGATCGACCTCACCCAGGGCAAGATCTACACGCTGTCGAAATCCACGCGCGACGTGCTGGGCGCGATCAAAGAGCCGATCACGCTGCGCCTGTTCGTTTCCAACGCGCTGCTCAGCGAGACGCCGGCCTACGCCACCTACGCGGCGCGGGTGAAGGAGATGCTGGAGCGCTACGTCTCGTTGTCGCACGGCAAGATCACGCTGCAATACATCAACCCCGAGCCGTTCTCGCCGGCCGAGGACCGCGCTGTCGGGTACGGGCTGCAGGCGGTGCCGCTCGATCAGGGTGGCGAGGTCGTCTATTTCGGGTTGGTCGGCACCAACACGACCGACGACACCGACTCGATCCCGTTCCTCACACAGCAGCGCGAGAAGTTCCTCGAGTACGACCTGACCCGGATGATCGTCAACCTCGCCCATCCGAAGAAGAAGGTCGTCGGCATCGTCACCGGCAGCTACATGGAATCCGACCCGCTGAAGAAGTGGAAGCCGTGGCGGATCACCGAGCTGATCAAGCAGTCCTACGACATCAAGTCGATCTACGAGCCCGACCAGTGGCCGAACGATATCGACGTTCTGCTGGTGGCCCACCCGATCGGGCTCAACGACAAGATGCTGTACAAGATCGACCAGTACGTCATGCATGGCGGCAAGACGCTGGTCTTCGTCGACCCGTTCTCCGAGGAGGTCACGCGCGCCAACCAGGCCCAGCGCATGCCGCCAGACATGGGCTCGAGCTTCGAGAAGGAGTTCAAGGCCTGGGGAATCCAGTACGACCCGAAGAAGTTCGTCGGCGACCGTGAGGCGGCGACCCGCGTCGCCGCGGGCGAGGACGAGGGCGGCCGGCCGATCATCACCGACTATCTCGCCTGGCTGGGGCTGAAGGGCGCCGACATCAAGCGCGGGGATCCGATCACCGACGAGCTGCAGCTCATCAACGTCGCCGCGGCGGGTGCGATTTCGGTCGCGCCGGGTGCGAAGATCAAGCTCGACCCGCTGATCGAGACCTCGAAGGAGTCCGAGCTGATCGACGCCGACAAGGTGCGCGTCGAGCCCAAGCCTGCCGAGTTGATCAAGGACTTCAAGTCGGCCGACAAGAAATTCATCATCGCCGCGCGCGTGAGCGGCGAGATCGACTCCGCCTTCCCCGACGGCCCGCCCAAGGACAAGGACGACAAAGACAAGGACAAAGGCAAGGCGGCCGATGCCAAGGCTGGCGACAAGGACGCGAAGCCTGCGGATTTCCTCGCCAAGTCGAAGGGTCCACTGAACCTCATCGTCGTGGCCGACGTCGACATACTGGGTGATCGGTTCTGGCTGCGCAGCCAGGATTTCTTCGGCCAGAACCTCGACGTACCGATCGCCAACAACGCGGACTTCGTTCTGAACGCGATCGACAATTTGTCGGGCGGCTCGGCGCTGTCGGACCTGCGCTCGCGCGGGGTCGCGTCGCGGCCGTTCACGCTGGTCCAGGATATCCAGAAGGATGCCGAGCGGCGTTACCGCGCGAAGGAGCAGCAGCTCTCCGACAAGCTGACGGACCTGCAGAAAAAGCTGAAGGCGCTGCAGACCAAGCAGCAGACTTCGGGCGCCGCGCCCGCCGCCACGCCGGCGGCCGCCACGTCGGGTGACGAGACCATCCTGTCGGCCGAGCAGGCCAAGGCGATCGAGGGCTTCCGCCGCCAGATGATCGACACCCGCGCCGAGCTGCGCGACGTGCAGCACCGGTTGCGACAGCAGGTCGAAACGCTCGATTCCACGCTCAAGATCGTCAATATCGGCCTCGTGCCGGTTCTGGTGCTGATCGCCGCCATCGTGCTCGCGCTCGTCCGCCGCTCGAAGATGCGGCGGCGCCACTATCAGCATGCCGGCTGAGCGCGCGGAGGTAACGTCATGAAACCGAGAACGCTTATCGCCTTCGCCGCCGTCACGCTGGTGCTGTTCGTCGGCGCGGTCTGGTCGATCGTCAACCAGCGCGGCAACACCGCGCTCGCGACGGGCGGCGACCCGGTCTTCCCGGCCCTCAAGGCCGACATCAACAAGGCGGCGGAGATCGACCTCGCCTGGTCGGCGGGCCACTGGACCATCAAGCGCGCCGGCGACAGGTGGGTGCTGCAGGAGCGGGAGGGCTATCCCGTGCCGCTCGACCGCGTCCAGACGGCGCTGATCTCGCTCGCCGAGCTCAAGTTCCTCGAGCCCAAGACGCAGGACCCGGCGCGCTACGACAGGTTGGGGGTCGAGGACATTACCCCCAAGGCCAAGGGCGCGCTCAAGGTCACCGTGAAGGACGGGCAGGGCAAGGTGCTCGCCTCGGCCATCATGGGGCGGGTGAACGAGAGCCTGTACGGCAAGTCGGGGGGCGGCACCTATCTGCGCCGCACCGGCGAGGCGCAATCCTGGCTGGCCGAGGGCGTTGCCAAGTTCGGCACCAACCACAAGGACTGGATCGACAAGAACATCGTCAGCGTCACCAAGGCCGAGACCGCCAAGGTCGTGACGCATTGGCCGGGCGACGACGCGGCGTCGTGGACCGCCACCAAGCCGAAGGACGCGAAGCACTTCGCGCTCGACAACATGCCGGAGGGCAAGAAGCTCAAGTCCGAGAACGAGGTGGGCTCGATCCTCGACATCATGGACGGGCTCGACATGGACGACGTCAAGAAGGCCGGCGACGTCAAGTTCCCCGACCCGCCGCAATGGGTGGAGTTCACCACGTATGACGGGCTGGTCGTGCATGCCGAGGTGGTCTCGCCCAAGCAGTACGAGTATTGGGCGAAGTTCTCGGCACGCGTCGCCGACGACGCCAAGGAGCCCGAGAAGGCGAAGAAGCGCGCGGCCGAGATCAATGCGCGCTGCGCCGGCTGGGCCTACCAGATCGCGGCGGGATACGGCGAGAAGCTCACCAAGAAGCGTCCCGACCTGATCGAGGACGCGCCCAAGAAGCCGGCGAGCTGAGCGGAGGGCAGCGGTGCGGCGCCATGGGAGCGCCTTTGTCGTTTCGTTGATCGGGCTTGCGCTGGCTCTTGCCGGCCGCCCGGTGCTGGCCGCCGCGCCCGATGCCGGTGCGCTGGTGATCGATTCCCGTACCCTGCCGCGGATTGACGACGCGCTGAAGCGCTACCGGGCGATCGCGGAAGGTGGTGGCTGGACCGCCCTCGCCGACGGACCTGCGTTGCGCCAGGGCGACAGCGACCCGAAGGTCGCGGTGCTGCGCAAGAGGCTCACCTTGACCGGCGATCTACGCGGCATGGAGCCGGCGGACTCGCCGCTGTTCACGGCCGATCTCGACCGTGCCGTACGCGACTTCCAGGCGCGCCACGGGCTCGAGAGCGACGGCGTGGTGGGAACCGACACGCGGGCCGCGCTCAACATATCCGCCGCCGACCGGGTCGCCGGGCTCGCGCTCAATCGCGACCGGCTTGCCTCGCTCGTGGAGCGCGTGCCCGCCCAGGCGGTCGTGGTCAACATTCCGGCTTTCGCACTGACCTACGCCGCGCGCGGCCAGACGTTGCTGCATAGCCTGGTGATCGTCGGCAAGCCGTCCTCGCCAACGCCCGCGCTCGACGGCGAGATCAGCCGGATCGAGGTCAACCCCTACTGGAACGTGCCGCCCGGCATCGCCCGGCGCGAGCTCGCCCCCAAGATCGCTGCCGACCCCGGCTGGCTCGCGCGCAACGACATGAAGGTGCTGGCCGGCCCGACCGGCGACGGGCACGAGGTCGCGCCATCCGACGTCGACTGGCGGAACTTCGCGGCCACGGGCTACCGCCTGCGCCAGGATCCGGGGCCCGACAATCCGCTGGGCGCGCTGAAATTCTTCTTCGAGAACAAGTTCGACGTGTTCCTGCACGACACGCCGGCCAAGCAGGCGTTCCAGCGCCCGGTGCGCGCGCTCAGCCATGGCTGCGTGCGGGTCGAGAACGCCTTCACCCTGGCGACGCTGCTGCTCGGCGGCAACCGCGACTGGAACGAGGACCGGCTGCGCACGACGATCGCGACCGGCGCCTACAGGCAAATCCCGCTGGCGCGCCCGGTGAAGCTGTTCATCGTCTACGTCACAGCCTGGGTCGATCCCGAAGGCACGGTCGAGTTCCGGCCCGACATCTATGGCCGCGATGCGGCGCCGGCAGTGACGCGCACAGACAAGGCGTGCAAGGTGGAGGACGACGATGAACTGCCCGGCTGATTTATCCGGATTTGACGGTTTGTCGGTAATCGCTTAGTCAAACTCCGAACCGGCGAGGGGCATGGCGTATGGTTGGTAACAAGGGGCTGACGCGGCGCGCCCTTCTGGGCGTCGCCGTCGCGGGCACGATGGCAAGCATGGCTGGCCCGGCCTTCGCGGCGCTGACCGCGGGCCCTCCCCGCAGGCTCGCCTTCTACAATCTGCATACCGGCGAGAAGCTCGCCGCCACCTACTGGGCCGATGGCGGCTATGTGGCGGGCGAGCTGGGCGCCATCGACCATCTGCTGCGCGACTTCCGCACCGGCGACGTCCATCCGATCGACCCGAGATTGCTCGACCTGCTGCACGCGCTCGATGCCAGGCTGGGCGGCGACCGGCCGTTCCACGTGATCTCGGGCTACCGCTCGCCCGCCAGCAACGCGATGCTGCATGCGAAATCGAGCGGCGTCGCGACCCGCAGCCTCCACATGGACGGCAAGGCGGTCGACATCCGCGTGCCGGGGCGCCGGCTCGCCGATTTGCACCAGGCCGCCCTGGCGCTGCGCGCGGGCGGCGTCGGCTACTACCCGAAATCCGACTTTGTCCACGTCGACACCGGGCGCGTCCGCCGCTGGTAGCCAGGGCGCCCGGCGGGGCGTTTTACAGGGGCGGGGCCCTCTGCTAGCGTCTCCCGGCCAGCGAGCGGAGGCGAACATGGCCAAATTCGTCATTCAGCAGCACGGGCGGCTCCAGGAAGCGGTCGCGCACCAGCTCGGCTTCTTCGCCGACGAGGGGCTCGACTACCGGATGAGCGGCGGAAATCTCGGCGCGGCCAAGTCGGTCGATTCCGCCACCGGCAAGCTCGCCGACATCATGTCGGGCGCCTACCAGTCCTACGAGCAGGGGCAGGGCAACAAGGGCGAGAAGTCCGACATCTCCTGCGCCTGCCATTGGACGGTGAACAACGCCGCCGCCAACCGCATCGGCACGATGTACGGCAAGGCCTATGTGGTGACGCCGGGCGGCATCATGGTCCCCGAGGATTCGCCGATTCGCCGGCCCGAGGACCTGGCCGGCAAGGAGGTCGCGGTCGGCTACCAGTCGGGCAGCCACTACACCACGATCCAGGCGCTCGAATCCTGCATGGCGCCCGACGACATCAAGCTGAAATTCGTCGGCCTGCCCTGGCAGCGCGTCGACGTGGCGGTCGATCGCGATCTGCCGGCGGCAAGCCTGTGGGGCATCACCTATCTGGCGGGCGAACAGCTCGGCTTGCGCAAGGTGGTCGACTGCACCTTCATGATCACCTTCATGTTCCCCGCGACCGTCGCACTCGACGACGTCGAGAAATACATGCGGGCGCTCAAGCGGGCGCAGGCCGAGATCGACCTCCGGCCCGAGCTCTACAAACCGCTCTATCGCGACATGATCCCCGAGCGCTACCGCGACCGGATCGACGTGCGCAACTTCGCGCCGGGCGAGCGCGTGGTCTTCCTGCCCTATACCGAGGAGATGTTCCGCCGCACCCAGGACTGGATTCACGGGCGCGGCATCTTCGACCGCCCGCCCGAGGAGGCGGATTATGCGGCCTCGGTCGCGGCGGAGTAGGGGCCGGCTAGGGCGCTTTCTATCTGACTGAAGCCCTCATCCTTCGACAAGCTCAGGATGAGGATATGAGGTTTGGCCTCACCCTGAGCCTGTCGAAGGGGGAGGCCGTGGCACCGTGAGTCCGACTGACGCCAATCTGAACTAACGGTTGTTCGCGGCGGCGCGCAGCCGCTTCATTTCCAGATAGTCGCGCGTCACGTCGCGCAGCACGGCGACGATGCCGGCGAGCGCGCCGGCGGCGTCGCGAACCGGCGTCACGGTGAACTGGACCGAGAGGGCGGCGCCCGACTTCGCCTCCGCCGGGACGGACAGCAGCTCGTCCGGGCCGTGCCGCGCCGCGCCGGTGTCCATCATGTGACGGAATCCGTCCCAGTGCCGGCCGCGCAGCCGCTCGGGGATGATGATGTCGAGAGATTGCCCAATGGCCTCGTCCTCGGCGTAGCCGAAGATGCGGGTCGCGCCGGCGTTCCAGAAGCGGATCGCGCCGTCGCGGTCGGCATAGATCACCGCGTCGGGCCCGTTGGCCAGCACGATGCGGCCAAGCCGCGCGAGCTCCGCGTCGGCGAGCGTCATTGCGCCGCCTCGTCGCGAAGCTTGGTGCCGTTCTGGGTCGCAATCGCGTCCATCGGGATGTCGTGCGGCTGCGGGAAGATGGTGGGGATGCGGGAGAGTTCGTAGCCGATCCCGACGGCACGCGTCCGGCCGGCCAGCGCGGCGAGCGTGCGGTCGTAGTAGCCGCCGCCATAGCCGAGCCGATAGCAGCCGGCGTCGAACCCGACCAGCGGCGCGATCACGATATCCGGGACGACGGCCGCGCCCTCCGCGGGAACGGGAATGTCCCACACGCCCCGCGCGAGCGGGATGCCGGGGTGCCAGGGGCGGAACTCCACTGGCGTGCGTGGTGCGACGACGACCGGCAGGGCGCATGTGCCGCCGCGCTTCCGTACGCTTTCCATCCAGGGGCGCAGGTCGGGCTCGCCCCGGATGGGCCAGTAGACACCGATCATGCGGCCGACGACGTCTCCGAGCAGCGCATCGAGCCCGGCCGAGATCCGCCATGCGAAGCGGCGCCGCTCGTCCGGCCCCACCTCGGCACGGGCGGCGAGCAACCGCGCCCGTTCCGCCTTGCGCCAGCGCATCACGTCGAGCCGCTGCTGCTCGTCCGGCTCGAATTCGTGCAGGTAGCAGGGCGGCGAGGCGAAGCCCGCCCGGGGCTGGTCCGTCATCGGGCCGGCATCTCGGGCCGGTCGTTCCGAACGAACCGTTCGCCCTTGCCCAGGAACACGCCCTGTCCGGCCGCCACGCCCATCTCCAGGCTTTCGGCGATGCGCCGCGCGCGGTCGACGAACAGGTCCGCCGCCGCTTGCGGGCACTCCTCGCGCGCCGTCGCCTCGAACACGGCGAGCCAGCGGTCGAAATGCGCCGAGTTGATCGGCAGGCGCATGTGGATCGGCATGGGCTGGCCGTTATAGCGGCCCGACATCAGCGCGACGGACGACCAGAAGGCGCACATGCGCTTGAGGTGCGGCTCCCAGTCGGCGATGCGCGCCTCGAACACCGGGCCGAGCAGCGCGTCGGTGCGGATTTTGGCATAGAAGGCGCGGACAAGCCGTTCGATCATCCCTTCATCGATGCCGGTCCGGGCGACGGTTTCCGCCACGATCGCCTCGCGCTTCGATGGGTCGGGCATGCTGCTTCTCCACGCCGTTGCTCTAATCGGTATTTACAATGCATATTTAGGACCACATAATGTGCATTGCAAATGCCGATTTGACGGGAGCGGCGAAAAGTCCCATGCGCCTGACCGCCTTCACCGATTTCGGGCTGCGCACGATGATGCGCCTGGCCGGCGCGCCGGAGCGCAGCTTCATCACCGACGAAATCGCGGCGGAATTCGCGATTTCGCGGCATCACCTGACCAAGGTGGTGCGCGACCTGGCGCGAGCCGGCTTCGTCGTCACCCAGCGCGGCGCCGGCGGCGGGCTGCGCCTCGCCCGCCCGGCCGAGGAGATCACGCTGGGCGCGATTGTGCGCGCGCTGGAAGATCGCCACGCGCTCGTCGAATGTTTCCGCGACGATGGCGGGGGGTGCGTGCTGACCCCGCGCTGCCGGCTGAAATCACGTCTCGCCGCGGCGGAGGAGGCGTTCCTCGCCACGCTCGACGCCACAACGCTTGCGGAATGCGCCTGGACCCCGCCTTGGGGATCGCGCCAGGCCGCTACAGCCGGAACAGCTCTTTCGCGTTGAGGCCCAGGATGCGGCGCTTCGTGCCGTCGTCGAGGAAGGGCAGGTCGAAGACGGTCGCCGGCGTGTCGAAATCCCAGTGCGGCCAGTCGGACGAGTAGAGCAGGCTGTTCCTGGCGTCGATCGCGTTGAACGTCGCTTCCAGGACCTCCAGGTTGGTCCGCTCCATCGGCTGGGTCGTATAGAACATCTCGCGCATGTACTCGCTCGGCAGGCGCTTCAGGGCCGGCGCCTCGGACACGCGCATCAGATACTCGTTGTCGAACCGCGTTGTCATGAAGGCCATCCAGGTGACGCCCGCCTCGACCCAGATCACCTTCAGCTTGGGGAAGCGCTCGGGCAGGCCGTTCATCACCCAGTTGGCGAGATGGACCATGTTGCCGAGCGGGAACGAGATCGCGTGCGCCGACAGGAACCGGTTCATCTGGCTCAGGAACCCGTCCTTGCCCCAGTAGGGCCCGGCATGGAAGGCGAGGGGCAGTCCGCGCTCCTCCAACATGGCGTAGAGCCGCATGAAGGCATTGTGGTGCACCGGCTTGTAGCGCGCGCTGGTGACCATGAACCCGACCACGCCCTTCCGCTCCGCGAACTCCTCGACGAAGCGCTCGCACGCTTCGGGCTCGTTGAACGGCAGGTACAGCAGCGACTTGATGCGGTCATCGGCCGGCAGGATGGTGTCGCAGAGCCAGCGGTTGTAGCCGTGCGACAGCGCGACCTCGACGTCGATCTCGGGATGCATCCCCATACCTAGCATCGGGGTCGGGAACACCACCTGCGTGTCGATGCCGAGGCAGTCGATGGCGCGGCGCACCAGCGTTACGTCGCGGTGCACGTCGGTCTCGGCCACCTCCTGCTCGGGGTCGCCGTCATGGGTGATGCGGCCGGCGACGGTCTGGTGGAACGGCCAGCTCGTGGTGCGCAGGATGCCCGGCGTGATCTGGCCGCGCACGGTGAAGTTGCGCGCGATGTCCTGGATCACGGGATCGGGCACGTAGTCGAGGATTGCGGGCCAGGACGACGTCTCGAAATGGTGCGCGTCGACGTCGATGATCAGGTAGTCCTCGAGGCGGCGCTGGCGTGCCTGCCGCGCGGCATGGGCCAGCACGTCGCGCGTGTCGGTCGCCTTGACGATCTGAGCGGGCGGCGTGCGCGGCGGCAGGGCGTCGTCCATCGGTCCTCCTCGATTGTGCTCCGATCCTAGCGGGATTCGCCGTTACGGACCACTCAGCCTGACCGCAGCGTCTGCACCGCGGCGTCGCGCTCGAACAGGTACAGGAGCGCGCGCAGCGCCTGGCCGCGCGGACCCGCCAGCTCCGGGTCGCGCTCCAGGATCAGCCGCGCATCGTCGTTGGCAGCGGTCAGAAGCGCGCCATGGACGGCGAGGTCGGCAAGGCGGAAAACCGGCAGCCCGGATTGGCGCGTGCCCAGCACCTCGCCCGCGCCCCTCAGGCGCAGATCCTCCTCGGCGATGCGGAACCCGTCGTCGGTCTCGCGCAGTATCTCGATGCGCGCCCGCGCGGTCTCGCCCAGGGGGGCGGCGTAGAGCAGCAGGCAGGAGGACGGGCGCGATCCGCGACCCACCCGGCCGCGGAGCTGGTGGAGCTGGGCGAGGCCGAACCGCTCGGCATGCTCGATCACCATCACCGTCGCCTCGGGCACGTCGACGCCGACCTCGATGACGGTGGTGGCGACCAGGATCGAGATCTCGCCTTTGGCGAAGCGCGCCATCACGGCGTCTTTCTCCCGCCCCTTGAGGCGGCCATGCACCAGCCCGACCTTGCCGGGGAAAAGCTGCGAGAGGTGCGCCATGCGCTCGGTCGCGGCGGCGATGTCGACCAGCTCGGACTCCTCGACCAGCGGGCAAACCCAGTAGATGCGCGCCTCCTCGGCGATCGCACCTTCCATGCGGCGGGCCACCTCGTCGAGCCGCGCGAGCGGCAAAGCACGCGTGTCGATCTTCTGGCGGCCGGGCGGCTTGTCGGTCAGGCGCGACACGTCGAGGTCGCCATAGGCCGTCATCATCAGCGTGCGCGGAATGGGCGTCGCCGTCATCACCAGCACGTCCGTCCCGCGCCCCTTGGCGGCGAGGTCGAGCCGCTGGTGCACGCCGAACCGGTGCTGCTCGTCGACCACCGCGAAGGCGAGGTCGCGGAACGCCACGTCCTCCTGGAACAGCGCATGCGTGCCGATGGCGAGCGGGATGGCACCCGAGGCAAGCCCGGCGACCGCCTCGTCGCGCGCGCGGCCCTTGTCGCGGCCCGTGACCAGCACGCAGGCGACTCCGGCGGCACGGGCCAGCGGCTCAATGGTGGCGAAATGCTGTCGCGCGAGGATTTCGGTCGGCGCCATCAGCGCGGCCTGCGCGCCGGTCTCGACCGCGTTCAGCATGGCGAGCAGCGCGACCACCGTCTTGCCGCTTCCCACGTCGCCCTGCAGCAAACGCGTCATCCGCTCGCCCGACGCCATGTCCGCGAGGATCTCGTCGAGCGCGCGCGCCTGCGACGCGGTGAGCTGGAACGGCAGGGCGGCGATTGCCCTGGCGCGCAGCCTTCCATCGCCCCGGATGACCCTGCCGCGTTGGCGCTTCTGGCGCGCGCGCACGAGGGCGAGGGCGAGCTGGTTGGCCAGCAGCTCGTCATAGGCGAGGCGCCGGCGCACCGGCGTCAGCGGCGCGAGATCTGCCTCGGATTGCGGCGCGTGGGCGGCGGCAAGGGATGCGCGCCAGCTGGCCCACCGCTCGCGCGCGCGGAAGGCGGGATCGTCCCATTCGGCGAGCTCGGGCGCGCGGTCGAGCGCGGCGCGCACGGCCTTGGCGAGGGGGCGCGGCGTCAGCCCGGCGGTCAGCGGGTAGACCGGCTCGACCGATTGCAGCCGCGCCAGTTCCTCCGTCGCGCCGATATGGTCCGGGTGGGTCATCTGCGGCACGCCGTCGTAATACTCGACGCGCCCGCTCACCACCCGCTCGGCCCCCACCGGCAGCGCCTTCTCGAGGTAGTCCGGGCGCGGTCGGAAGAAGACCAGCTCCAGCGTGCCGGTCGCGTCGGCAAGCCGCACCTTGTAGGGCGCGCGCGGGTTGCGCGGCGCGGCATGCTGCTCGACGCGGCCGGTGATGGTGGCGACGGCGCCGTCCTTGGCCTCGGCGATCCTGGGGGCGTAGCGCCGGTCGATGATCCCGCTCGGCAAATGCCACAGCAGGTCGACCACCTTGGGCCCGGCCACCTTCTCGACCAGCTTGCCGAGGCGCGGCCCGACCCCCGGCAGGGCCGTGACCGGCGCGAACAGAGCGTTGAGGATGGGCGGGCGCATGGCGGGCCGCTCGATGCTGACAGGCGGGCGCGAATTCCCTATATCCTAGGCGCCACGCGGGCGAATCCCAACCGCGCGGGCAGCCTTCGCACGGCGCGCGCCACCGCACGCCGGGGGAGGCCTATTGGTGCTGGAATGACGGACACGGATTCGGGCGGGCTGGACGAGCGGCGCAAGCGGGCGCGATTCCGCAGCGTGCGCCGCGGCACGAAGGAGAGCGACCTGGTCGTCGGCGGATTCGCGATGGACCGGCTCGACGGGCTCGTCGAGGCCCAGCTTGCCCGGTTCGAGGCGCTGCTCGATGTGCCGGACCAGGACCTGCTCGCCTGGGTGGTTGGGCTGCGCGCCGCCCCACCGGAGCACGACCACGATGTCTTGGCCATGATGCGGGAGTACCGGTCATCGATACGCCGGTCGTAAAGCCGATCGTGGCCTTCCTGGAGACGCCGGGCCGGATCACGCTGGCCGGCGCGCCGGAAGGGTGCGACGCGTTGGCGCTGGCCGAGATTGCGCGGTCGGGGCGCGTCGTGCTGCACGCGGCGCGCGACGATGCGCGGCTCGCCCGTCTCGCCGAGGCGCTCGCCTTTTTCGCGCCAGAGGTCGAGATCCTCCGCTTCCCGGCGTGGGACTGCCTGCCCTACGACCGCGTCTCGCCCAATGGCGAGATCGCCGCGACGCGCGCCAGTACCTTGTCGCATCTTGCGACCGAGCCGGCGCCGGCGGCAGGGCGCATCGTCATCGCCACGGTCAACGCGCTGGTCCAGCGCGTGCCGCCGCGCGCCGCCTTCGCCGGGGCGTCGTTTTCGGCCAAGGCCGGCGGGACGCTGGCGCTCGACGCGCTCACCGCCTTCCTCGCCCGGAACGGCTATGTCCGCGCCGACACGGTGCGCGAGCCGGGCGAGTTCGCCCTGCGCGGCGGCATCGTCGACCTGTTCCCGCCGGGCGCTGACGAGCCGGTGCGGCTCGACCTGTTCGGCGACCAGATCGAACGCATCCGCGCCTTCGATCCGGTCACCCAGCGCACCAGCCGCAATCTCGAGTCCTTTTCGCTCGGCCCGGTCGGCGAGGTGTTCCTCGACGAGGAGTTGATCCGCCGATTCCGGACCGGCTATCGCGAACTTTTCGGCGCAGCGTCGGACGACCCGCTCTATGCCGGCATCTCGGAGGGCCGCCGCCAGATCGGCATGGAGCACTGGCTACCGTTGTTTCACGAGCGGCTGGAGACGCTGTTCGACTACCTGCCGGACGCGGTGGTCACGCTCGACCATCAGGCGGACGCCGCGCGCGACGCGCGTATCGAGGCCGCCGAAGATTATTTCGACGCGCGCAAGACCTTCCTCGAGACGCGCGGGGCGGGGCTCGAGGGCCAGCCGGTCTACCGCCCGCTGCCGCCGCGCCTGCTCTATCTCGACGCCGCCGAATGGGACCGCGCGCTGCGCCGCCACGCCGTGGCGATCCTCAACCCGTTCGCCATGCCGCCCGGCGCCGGGCACCGCGTCGTCGATCTCGGCGCGCGCCGCATGGAACCGTTCGCATCGAAAGCCGGTGCGGCGAGCCCGTTCGAGTCCGTGCGGGAATATTTCGCGCGCGAGTCGCAGCCGGGCCGGCGGCGCGTCGTTGCCGCCTACAGCGCCGGCTCGCGCGACCGGCTGCGCAACCTGCTGGCCGAGCACGGCGTGCCCGGGCTGGTTGCGGCGGATAGCTGGCAGGCCGCCCAGGCTGTGCCCGACGATTCGATCGCGCTGGTGGTGCTCGGCATCGAGCACGGCTTCGCCACGCCGGGCCTCATCGTGGTCGGCGAGCAGGACATTTTGGGCGAACGCATCGCGCGCGCGCCGCGCCGGCGGCGCCGCGCCGAGCAGATCCTGGCCGACGCCACCGACCTTTCCCCCGGCGACCTGGTGGTGCATGTCGAGCACGGCATCGGCCGATACGAGGGGCTCGAGACCATCTCGGTCACCGGCGCGCCGCACGACTGCTTCCGCCTGACCTATGACGGCGGCGACCGGCTGTTCGTGCCGGTCGAGAATATCGAGGTGCTGTCTCGCTACGGCTCGGCCGAGGCCGGGGCGGCGCTCGACAGACTGGGCGGGCATGCCTGGCAGGCGCGCAAGTCGCGGCTGAAGCGCCGGCTGCGCGACATGGCGGAGGCGCTGATCAAGGTGGCGGCCGAGCGGGCGCTGCATACCGCGCCGGTGATCGCCGCCCCGCCCGGGACGTATGACGAGTTCTGCGCGCGCTTCCCCTACGCCGAGACCGACGACCAGATCCAGGCGATCGACGACGCGATGGCCGATCTCGCCGCCGGGCGCCCGATGGACCGGCTGGTCTGCGGCGACGTCGGGTTCGGCAAGACCGAGGTGGCGCTGCGCGCGGCCTTCGCGACCGTGATCGCCGGCGGGCAGGTGGCCGTGGTGGTGCCGACCACCCTGCTCGCGCGCCAGCATGCAGAGACCTTCGCGCGCCGCTTCGCCGGGTTCGGCATCCGCATCGGCCAGCTCTCGCGCCTCGTCGCGCCGAAGGACGCGGCCGAGACCAAGACCGGGCTCGCCGACGGCTCGGTGCACGTCGTCATCGGCACACATGCGCTGCTCGCCAAGGACATCAAGTTCCGCAACCTCACCCTGCTGGTCGTCGACGAGGAGCAGCATTTCGGCGTGAAGCACAAGGAGCGGCTGAAGCAGCTTCGCGCCGACGTGCACGTGCTCACCCTCACCGCGACACCGATCCCGCGCACGCTACAGCTCGCGCTGTCCGGCGTGCGCGAGATGAGCGTGATCGCCACCCCGCCGGTCGATCGCCTTGCCGTGCGCACCTTCGTGCTGCCCTACGACCCGGTGGTGGTGCGTGAGGCGATCCTGCGCGAGCGTTTCCGCGGCGGGCAGATTTTCTACGTCTGCCCGCGCATCGAGGACCTCGACGGCGTCGCCGCCACGCTGCGCGATCTGGTGCCGGAGGCGTCGGTCGTGATGGCGCACGGGCGGCTCGGCGCGCGCGCTCTCGAGGACGTGATGGCCCAGTTCTACTCAGGCGAGAAGGATATCCTGCTTTCGACCCAGATCGTCGAGTCGGGCCTCGACATCCCAACCGTCAACACGATGATCGTGCACCGTGCCGACATGTTCGGCCTCGCCCAGCTTCACCAGCTCCGCGGGCGGATCGGCCGTTCGAAGCTGCGCGCCTATTGCTACCTCACACTGCCGCCGAAGCGTGCGCTGACCGAAACCGCCGAGCGCCGACTCCACGTGCTGCAGACGCTCGACTCGCTCGGCGCCGGGTTCACTCTTGCCTCGCACGACCTCGACATTCGCGGGGCTGGCAACCTGCTCGGCGAGGAGCAGTCGGGCCATATCCGCGAGGTCGGCGTCGAGCTCTATCAGCACATGCTCGAGGAAGCGGTCGCGATGGCGAAGGGCGCCAAGGTCGAGGCCGAGGACTGGACGCCGCAGATCAACCTTGGCATCCCGGTGCTGATCCCCGAAGCCTATGTGACCGACCTCGGCGTCCGGCTGGGGCTCTATCGCCGCCTCGCCGCGGTCGAGGACCGTGCCGAAATCGAGTCGTTCGCCGCCGAGCTGATCGACCGGTTCGGCCCGGTGCCCGCCGAGGTGGAGAACCTGCTGCAGATCGTGACGCTCAAGCTTCTCTGCCGTGCCGCGGGGGTCGAGCGGCTCGATACCGGCCCCAAGGGCGCGGTTCTGGTGTTCCGCGACAACCGCTTCGCCAACCCTGCCGGCCTTGTTCAGCTCATCCAGCGCGACAAGGGCCGGGCGACCCTGCGCCCCGACCATCGCCTCGTCTTCCACCGCGAATGGCGCGACGACAAGACGCGGCTCGCCGGCACGATGCGGCTGATGGAAGGCCTCGCCGGGCTCGCGGCGGAGGCCGAGCCCGCGACGGCGTAGTGCGCACCCGCGCGAGCGGAAAATACTCCAGTCACCCGACCGGCTGCAGCGCTTCCTGGTTGGCCAGCTCGAAGACCTGGTGGAACACCTCGGGAAGCTGGGCGCCCGAAACGGCGTAGCGCCGGTCGATGATGAAGCAGGGCACGCCGGTGACACCGAGCGTGCGCACCTTCTCGTCGGCGGCGATGATCGTCTCGGTGTCGGCACCCGACCGCAGAAAGGCCAGCGCGTCGTCGCGGGCGAGGCCGCACGCCGCGGCGATGTCGGCCAGCGCCTCCATGTCGCCGATGTCGCGCCCGCCCAGGAAGTAGGCGCGGTACAGCCCCTCGACCACCGCGTCCTGTCGGCCGGTCTCGTCGGCGTAGTGGATCAGCCGGTGCGAATGCAGCGAATTGGGTGTGCGCGCGATGCGGTCGAACCGGAACGCGATGCCCTCGCCCGCCCCGACCTCGGCGACCGAGGCGAACAGGCGGGCGGCGCGCTCGCGCCCGCCGAGCCGTCGCGCCGCGTACTCCATCCGGTTTGCCCCGTCTGCGGGCACCTCGGGGTTGAGGAAGTATGGGCGCCACGAGATTTCGACGTCGTGCTGAGGCTGGCTCGCGAGCGCGCGCTCGAGCCGGCGCTTGCCGATGAAGCACCAGGGACAGGTCGTGTCGGCGACGACGTCGATCCTCATGGGCCTCCTACAGGCTGCGGCGGAAGAAGCCGCGCATCAGCCGGTACGACTCGGTGGCAACCTTCGCATTGTACATCGCCGTACCCGCGAACTTGGCGGTCGGGTCGGTGAACGAGTGCACGGTGTTGGCGAACACCACCATCTCGTAATCCACCTTGGCGGCCTTCATCTCGTCCTCGAAGGCGTTACGCGCCTTTTGCGGCACCACCGGATCGTCGGCCCCGTGCAGAACCAGCACCTTGCCCTTGACCTTGCTGGCGTCGGGATGCTCGGCCGCAAGGTCGCCATGGAACGTGACCACCGCCTTGACGTCGGCGCCGGCACGGGCGAGCTCCAGCACGTTGCCGCCGCCGAAGCAGAACCCGATCGCGGCGACCTTCTTCGGATCGATCACCCCGGCCTTGCCGCCCTGTTCGAGCAGCAGCGACAGGCCCTTCTCGATGCGCGCGCGCATCATGGGGATGTCCTTCTTGATCGCGCCCGACGCTGCGCCCATCTCCTTCGCGCTCTTCGGGTGGTAGTCGGCGCCGAACATGTCGGCGACGAATACGACGTAGCTCTTGCCCGCCACGCGCTTCGCCTGCGTCACGTTCTTGGGTTGAACGCCGGCCCAGTCCGGGGCCATCAGGATCGCCGGCCGCTTCGCCTTCACCGCGTCGTCATAAACCAGAACGCCCTGGAACTTCTTGCCGTCGATCTCGTATGGCACCTTCTGCTCGACCATCTTCGCGGCGGCGGGGCCGGCGATCAGCGCGGCCGCCGCAAGCCCCAGAACAAGTCCCCTCATCTCGCGTCCTCCCGTTTGGCTCGTCGCGCGATCTTAGCGCACGCCGCCGGGCGCGCGAAGGCGGATCACGGGGTCGCGGCCAGCGCCCGGTCGAGCAGGGCGGGGTCGACATTGCCGCCGGACAGCACCACTGCGACCGTCCGGCCGCGCGCGGCGACGCGCCCGGCAAGCAGCGCGGCCAGCGCGATCGCGCCGGCCGGTTCCAGTTCCAGCCCGAGCGTGCGCTTGGCATAGGCCATCGCGGCCAGGGTCTCGGCGTCGGGCACGGCGATCCCGCCGGCGAGGAGGCGCGCGTTCGCCGCGAACGAGATCGTGCCCGGCGTCGACGCCAGCAGCGCGTCGCAGATCGAGCGCGTGCCGGGCGCGTTGGCGACGCGCCTTCCCGCAGCAAGGGAGCGGGCCGTGTCGTCGTGTCCCTCCGGCTCGACAGCATGGATTTCGCAGTCGGGCCAGTGATGCTTGACCGCGGTCGCGACGCCCGCCACCAGCCCGCCGCCGCTGCACGGAACCAGCACGGCGTCGACACGAATGCCGCGCGCCTCGGCCTCCCGCGCAAGCTCCAGCCCGACGGTACCCTGGCCGGCAATCACGTCGCGGTCCTCGTAGGGCGGAACGATCGTGGCGCCGCGTTCGACCGCGATGCGCGCTGCGATCGCCTCGCGGTCCTCGGTCTCGCGGTCGTACAGCACAACCTCGGCGCCGTGGCCGCGCGTGCGCTCGATCTTCATCGCCGGGGCATCGGAGGGCATCACGATCACCGCCGGCATGCCGAGAAGACTGGCGACCGCCGCGACCGCCTGCGCGTGGTTGCCCGACGAGTAGGCGACGACCCCGGCCGTCTGGTTCTGTGGCGGGATGCGGCGCATGCGGTTGAGCGCGCCGCGGAACTTGAACGAGCCGGTGCGCTGCGCGATCTCGGCCTTCAGCAGCACGCGCGCGCCCGTCCGCGCGTCGAGGGCGGGGAAGGCGAGAAGCGGCGTCGGCACCGCCGCCGGCTCGATCCGGTCGGCGGCGTCGAGGATATCGGTATAGCTGGGTGCGGCGTCGCTCACGCGCGCGGGGCGGCGGGCGCCTTGCCGGGCAGGGGCGCGAACACCTCCCGCGCTTCGGCGAGGCCCGGCAACGCGTGGCGGCCGAGCGAATCCCAGTCGCCGCTCACCTGGTCGGCGAAGTCGCGGCTCGCCAGCACGCGCCGTCCCAGCACCTTGGTCAGCCCCTGCAGGCGCGAGACCTCGTTTGCGGCGGGTCCGACCACGGTGAACTGCAGCCGCTCGGGAAGGCCGATATTGCCGAACATCAACTCGCCCGAATGCAACCCGACCCCGAACTCGATCGGCGGAAGATGGTGCCCGGCCCGCGTGCTGTTGAGCTCGGCAAGCCTCTGCTCGGCGTCGTTCGCTGCCGCCAGCGCGGCTCGGCAGGCGGCGCGTGCCTCGGATCGTCCGCCGCCGATCGGGAAGATCGCCAGCACCGCATCGCCGATCAGCATCAGCACCTCGCCGCCGGCCGCCATCACCGCCCCGGCGGCGCATTCGAAATAGCCGTTGAGCGCCTCGAGATAGCCGGTGGCGTCGAGCGACTCAGCGAGGCCCGTCGAGTTTCGCAGATCGCTGAACCACACGGCGGCGCGGATGATTTCGCCATCGCCGCGTTTGATCGATCCGTTCAGCACGCGCAGCCCGGCATCGGCGCCGAGATAGGTGGTGACCACGTTGCGCGCGATCATGTCCTTGATGCGCACCTTGCAGGCAACCGAAAGCCGCCGCTGGATGCGCAGCAGCGCCTGGATGTCGGAATCGTTGAAGCCCGACGGCCGGTCCGACACCCATGATCCGATCAGACCGTTCGCTGCGCCCATTGTCGCCGGGCCGTCGCTGAACGAGACGACGAACCCGAAATAGTCCGTCATGCCCTGCTCGCCGAGCTCGGCGAGCAGGGGGAAGTCGAGCATGGCGTCCGGTCCGGCCAGGCAGCGGCGCATGAAGGGGATGCCGTTGTCGACGAGGTACTTGTGCGGGCTGCGGTTCCAGCCGTCCCCCACCGCGTCGTGCAGGTGCCGTTCGGTCACCAGCCCCGTCTCGGGGCGCCAGACCAGCGACATCACCGACACAAGAGGATGCAGCACGCGAAACCCGATGAACGCGCGCGCGATCGGCACGCCCGCGGCGCGCAGCCGGGCGCAGCAGCCCGAGACCAGGTCGTCGATCTCGGTTTCGCCAAGCGCCTGGTCCATCAGCCAGTCGGCGACCGTGCCGATCAGGTCGATGCCGCCCCGCGCCTCGCCGGCCTCGCCGACAGCCGCCGACGGCGCCGCCATCGTTGCCCGATCGTAGGTGGTTCGCGGTCCGCTCATGACGCCACCAGGTCGGGCACGTCGGCGAGCGATCGCAGCTCGAGATTCGGCGTGCCGGGCAGCACCTCGGGCGTCAGCCCCGCGCGATTGATCCAGATCGTATGCAGTCCGAACACCGCGGCGCCCGCGATGTCCCATCCGTTCGACGAGAAGAACGCGATCGCCGGCACTGGCACGTGCAGCGCATCGACCGCCAACTGGTAGACGGTATGGTGCGGCTTGAAGATTTTCACCGCTTCGACCGACAGCACGGCGTCGAACAGCCCGGTCAACCCGCCGCTCTTGACCGCCGCGGTCAGCATGGTGGGCGAGCCGTTCGAGAGGATCGCCGTCTTCATGCCCGATTCGCGCAGGCGCTCGAGCGCCGGTAAGGCGTCGGGATAGGCGTCGAGGTCGAGATAGAGCTGCATCAGCCGTGCGCGCAGGTCGGGATTGTCGATCCCGTGCGTCGCCAGCGAGAAGTCGAGCGCGTCCGAGGTGACCTGCCAGAAATCCTCGTGCCGCCCCATCAGGCTCCGCAGCCAGGTGTATTCGAGCTGTTTCTGGCGCCACAGCTGCGAGACGGCATCGCACTTTTCGGCGAGCTCGTCACGGCAGCGCCCCGCTGCCGAATGGACGTCGAACAGCGTGCCGTACGCATCGAACACGCAGGCGGCAATGCCGTTGAGCTTCGTAGCCGTCATCGGGTCACCTCGCGGGCGATTCCTACACCCGCGAACAACGCCGGGCAACGAACCCTATTCGTTCCCGAACACCGCAAATCCCTGGCGCGCAAACAGCGGGCGCGCCGCGGGCGATCCCATGTATGCGAGGAAGCCGGCCGCGTCCGGATTCGCCTGTCCCGCGACCTGCGCCACGGGGTAGACGATCGGCGGGTGCGTCTCGTCGGGGAAGGTCGCGACCACCCGCACGCCGGGCTCGGCGGCCGCGTCGGTCCGGTAGACGATGCCGAGCGGCGCCTCGCGGCGCGCCACCAGCGCCAGGGCGGCACGCACGTCCTGTGCCTGGGCGAGATGGCCATTCACTGCATTCCACACGCCAAGCGAGGTCAGCGCCGCCTTGGCGTAGAGCCCGGCCGGGACCGCGTCGGTATTGGCGAGGGCAAGCCGCCCGCCCTCCAGGCGCGCGGCCAGCGGAAATCCTGGCGCGATCTCGATCTCGAGCTTCGAGTCCCTGGGCGCGATCATCACCAGTGCGTTGCCCAGCAGGTTGCGTCGCGTGCCGGGCACAAGCAGATGGCGCTGGTCCAGCCAGTCCATCCACTTGACGTTGGCCGACACATAGAGCGCGGCCGGGGCTCCCTCGGCGATCTGCCGCGCGAGGGTGGAGCTTGCGGCATACGACACCGCGACCTTCTTGCCGGTCTCGCGCTGCCAGGAAGCAGCCACCTCGTCGAGCGCGGTCTTCATGCTCGCCGCGGCGAAGACCAGCACCGGCTTCTCGGCGGCGGCTGGCGGGCTCGCGATCCCGATCGTCAGGGCCGCCAGTCCGGCAGCGAGCATTCCTGACATGCGCATGCGGTGTCTCCGAGCGTTATATCCAATCGTATATAACGAATTCCCAACGCTGTCCAAGCGTTTCCGTGCGCATCGGGGGTCAGGGAGGACGGTTGCGGGTCAGCCCTGCGGGCCGGCGGCGCCGCGGCGCAGGTCGGCCTCGATCGAGGTCGGCGTGACGGTGCCGTTGCTCATGCGCCGGCGATAGACCTGCAGGTTCTCGAGCACGCGCTCGACATAGTTGCGGGTTTCGTCGAACGGGATCTGCTCGATCCAGTCGATGACGTCGACTTCGGCCCGGCGCGGGTCGCCGTTCTGGCGCAGCCAGCGGGCGAGGTTGCCCGGCCCGGCATTGTAGGCCGCGAGCGCCAGGACGTAGGAGCCGTCATAGCGCTCGATCAGATTGCCGAGGAAATGCTGACCGAGGCGAAGATTGTAGTGTCCGTCATTCGCCAGGCGCTCCGGCGAATAGCGGATGTTGAGCGCCCGCGAGACCGCGCGCGCCGTGGCCGGGATCATCTGCATCAGACCGCGCGCACCGGCGCTGCTCTCGGCACCGACGTCGAAATTGCTCTCCTGGCGCATGACGGCGTGGATCAGCGCCGGCTCCGGCCCGCCCGGCGGCAGGGGTATGATCGGGAAGGCGAGGGTGGGCAGGCGCTGGCGGTCGCGATAGGCGTCGCGCGCCATCACCACGCCAAGGTCGCGCCGCCCGAGGGAATCGGCGAACCGTCCGGCGAGAACGCGGCCGCCCAACGTCTTGGCCGTCTCGTCGAGCCGCAGCACGAACACGCGCACCAGGTCGTCGCGGTCGACCGCGGCCATGACCCGCGCCGCCCGGGCGATCTCGTTCTTTTCGAAGGCCGCCTGCTCCGCCGCGCTCGGCTCCGGAGGGGGCGGCGAGGGCGCCACCGGCGGGCCCGCCGCGTGCACGGCGGCGAGCTGGCCGTAGAAGCTCCAGTCGTGCACGGCCGCGCGCCGATACCACGCGAGCGCCGTGCGGGGATCGTTCGCCGCGTCGGCGGCGCGCCCGGCCCAGTAGGCGGCGCGCGACTGGCTGATCGGGGTCTCCACCCAGGCGTACATGTCGGCGAAATGACCGAGCGCGATCTTGTTGTCGTGGAGGAAGCGCAGCGCCACCCAGCCGGCGAGGAACTCCGCCTCGGCAAGCCGCGCGCCCGTGATCGGCCCGTGATCCTTGGCGAGGCGGTAGGCATCGGTGACGGCGCCGTCGGCGAGGCGGCGGCGCACCATCGCCGCGCGCTCGTCCCACCACCGGCCGGGGCGGCCCAGGACCGGCGGCATGTTGCGGAAAATCTCCATCGCGTCCTCGTCGCGACCCTTCTTCCGGCGCCAGCGCTCGCGCTCGTAGAGGAAACCCGGGTCCTCGAGCAGCCCCTCGGGAATGCGGCGGATCGCCCAGTCCACGTTGCCGTCGGCACGGCGCAGATGGATGCGCGCCTCGGCCAGGCGCTGGTGGCCGGCGTCGACCAGATTCAGCATGCGGCGCGCCGGGTCGTGCCGCCCCTCCCACAGCAGCCGGTCGAGCCGGTTCCAGTGGTCCGCGCGGCCCAGCCGGTTGCGATAGAGCTTGTAGAAGGCGTGCTCGTCGCTACGGCTGAAATCGCCTTCGACCCAGGCGGTGCGGATCAGCGCGTCGGCCGCGTCGTGGCGTCCCGCGGCGTCGTCGGCCGCGGCGAGCCGGGTCATGCCCGTCACGGTGACGGGCTTGCGGTCGCGGAACCAGGCGAGTACCGCATCGTCGGTGACCGATCCATCCATCGCCTCCTCGGCGCGGCGCGCGAGCAGGCCCTGGCGCGGCCAGTCGGGATTGGCGGCGATGAAGCGCGCGATTTCTGCGAACGGAATGCCCGATCGCGGCTCGAGCATTTCGAGCCAGTGCAGAATCTTCTTCGGCAGGGGCGCGGTGCCGCGCGCGGCATAGCGCTCGGCCTGGGTCCATGCACCGCGCGCCGCGGCGTCGAACGCCGCCTTGTAGTGTCGCTTGTCGGCTGCGGACAGGGGATCGGCGGCGCCCGCCGGGAAGGCCAGCGAAAGCGCCGCGACCAGAATCAGCAGCGCGGCCAGTGGCCGTTTCACGTCCGACACCCCGCAAGCGGCAGGCTCAGCCTCCAGCCTGCCGCCTATTTCTTGCCAAACCGTTGCGCGAACGCCACCATTCTATGAGAAGCGTCCGGGTCGGCGCAACGGGTGGGCAGGCGACCGTTTACAGAGCGTCGAACTCATCCGCGGTTATCCCGGCCTGACGAAGGATGCTTCGCAGGGTGCCGGCTGCGATCTCCCGATGCTTCGGAACGAACGCTGTCCGGGTGCCGGACGAAAGGCGCTTGGCGAATTTGGCGTGGCTGCCGCTCTGACTTGCTTCGAACCATCCCGCGGCCAGGAGACGCCGCCGACCTCTCGGAACGGGAGCGGCCTAGGAGGCACTCACGCTGACCTCGACCGGACAGACCTAAGGCACTTCCGTCGCTACAGGCTCGGCCAACTGCAAGGAAATTGCGTCTGCGAGGTTCTTGAGGGCTGCCGACTCGCTGCGACCCTGGCTCGCGACATCAATTTCCAGGCATTGCGCCACGAACCATTTGCCTTCCTGCCAGACACTGGCGGTATAGGTCAGGTTGCGCATCGAAATGTTCCTTGGATGACAGCATCAGGTCGAAAACCAAATATAGGCGGCTAGGTCCACCAGGTCTATGTACGGATCTCGGGCTCGTGCTCGACCGGGAAGTTCACGGAGTGCGCGATCAGGCACTTCGCATGCGCGTCCTTGTGCAATGCCAGCGCCTTGTCGGCGTCCGCGTCGGGGGCGAGGGTGACCTCGGGCTTCAGCACGACGCGGACGAAGTGTCCGGTGCCGTCGGGGTTCATCTCCGCCTCGCCGACCGCGCGATCCACGTAGTCGGTGACGACGACACCCGCGACCGCGCAGAGATGCAGATACCAAAGCTTGTGGCAGGCGGCGAGCGCGCCCACCAGCAGATCCTCGGGGCTCCAGCGGTCCGCGTCGCCGCGGAAGGCCGGGTCGGACGAGCCTACGATCGGCGGCTTGGTGCCGGCGGTGATGTCGTAAGTGCGGTCATAGGCGCGGAAGCCAGACGTGCCGGTCCCTTTGTTGCCGGTCCACTCGACCGCGACTTCGTATCGGTGCGTCTTGGCCATGATCTCCCCGATCTCCGTTCCTTTCGATGATTGCCACCTTACGCCATCGGCGCCGTCGCGGGCGAGGCCTCCCGCCCTTGCCCGCATCCGGGCCGCGGATTATGGTGCCCGGGCCCGAAGGGAGACGGAGACCATGTTCAAGGGATCGCTCTGCGCTCTGATCACGCCGTTCAAGAACGGAGCGGTGGACGAAAAAGCGTTCGAGTCGTTCGTCGACTGGCAGATCACCGAGGGCACGCACGGCATCGTGCCCTGCGGCACCACCGGCGAATCCCCGACCCTGAGCCATGACGAGCATCGCCGCGTGACCGAGCTCTGCATCTCGGTCGCGCGCGGGCGCGTGCCGGTGATCGCCGGCACCGGGTCCAACTCGACCGAGGAGGCGATCGCGCTCACCCGCCACGCCAAGGAGGCCGGCGCCGATGCCGCCCTGGTGGTCACGCCCTATTACAACAAGCCGACGCAGGAAGGGCTCTACCGGCACTACAAGGCGATCAACGACGCGGTCGACTTGCCGATCGTCATCTACAACATCCCGGCGCGCTGCGTGATCGACATGTCGGTCGAGACGATGGCGCGTCTCGCCAAGCTTCCCAACATCGTGGGCGTCAAGGACGCGACCGCGCAGGTCGCGCGCGCCACCTTGCAGCGCATGGCCTGCGGCGCCGATTTCGTTCAGCTTTCCGGCGAGGACGTCACCCAGCTCGGCTTCCTGGCGCAGGGTGGGCACGGCTGCATCTCGGTCACGGCCAATGTCGCGCCGCGCGAGATGGCGGAGATGCACAATGCCTGGCAGCAGGGCGCCTTGGACAAGGCGATGGGCCTCAACGAGCGGCTGATGCCGCTTCATTCCGGCCTGTTCTGCGAGACGAGCCCCGCGCCGGTGAAGTACGGGGCGAGCCTGCTCGGCAAGTCGACCGACGAGGTGCGTCTGCCCTTGGTTGCCGCCACCGAGCGCGCGCGCGCCGTGGTCAAAGAGGCGATGACCTCGGCCGGGCTGCTGAACTAGCCGCACCGCTCATGGCCCGCGATCCCGGCGCGCAGCGTATCGCCGCGCAGAACCGCAAGGCCCGCCACGAATACTTCATCGAGGACACGCTGGAGGCCGGGCTGATGCTGACCGGCAGCGAGGTCAAGTCGCTGCGCGCCGGCAAGGGCAACATCAACGAGGCCTATGCCAGCGTGAAGGGCGGCGAGATCTGGCTGGTGAACGCGCACATCACCGAATATGCCCAGGCGCGCGACGGTGGGCACGAGGCGCGCCGGCCGCGCAAGCTGCTGCTCAAGCATCGGGAGATCGAGAAGCTCGCCGGCGCGGTGCAGCGCGAGGGCATGACGCTGGTGCCGCTCAAGATCTATTTCAACGATCGCGGCATCGCCAAGGCCGAGATTGGCCTCGCCAAGGGACGGCGCAAGCACGACAAGCGCGAGCGCGAGAAGGAGCTCGACTGGCAGCGCCAGAAGGCGCGTCTCGTCCGCGAGAAGGGGTAGGGCCCTTCGTCCGCGGGGAATCGCGCCAGTCCGCGTCAACCGAACGCTCCGGCTGGCAGCCTTCCGTTGTACTCAAAATATTACAGGCGATTTCGCGAGAACTATTTGTTGTTCAAATGTTCGTAGAGTTTTACATAAACCGGTAATCAATAATTCTTGTCCCGTTCGCTGCCGGGCGTTATCAATTTTCATTATGCAGCGTCAGATTTCTTCTTGGTTTGCAATTGACGTGCACGTGATTAGTGCGGCGCTGTATGACGCGCGTTGCCTGGTCGAAAAGGGCGATACGCCGGAGGAGGCGGTTTCCAAGGCGTGCCGCGGGGCCTGGAGCCAATACCGCGATACCGTGCATCTGGTCCTCACGAACTGCGTGTCGCTGCCGACCACCATGCCGCAACGATTCGCCGACAGGTACGGCACCGCGTCGAGGTCACGGCCGGCGCCACCCGCCGTGACCTGCCCCTGACGCCAAGATTGCGCGACCGCGCATGCGGATCGCGAACGCTCGATCCGTCTTGGGTTGGCTCCAGGATCGAGTCGCCGCGAGGCCCCGCCCGAAACTCCACTCGGGCGGGGTTCTCGCGTCCAGGGTTCCTGGATCAAGATCGGTCCAGGCTGAAGCAGCCTCATCCTTCGACAGGCTCAGGATGAGGAAGTTCTTTTCGGCCTCACCCTGAGCTTGTCGAAGGGCGAGGCCGTCGCATGGCGATTCAACTCGAATGAAAGCCCGGTACGGGGGCGGGCAAGTCGCCTACGTGACCAGGGCGTAGCGGCCGCGATAGTAGAGCAGCGGCCTGCAGTGATCGCCGTCGCCCTCGAACCGCATGCTGCGCACCTTGCCCACCACGATGACGTGGTCACCGCCCTCGAACAGCGATTCGACGTCGCATTCCAGGTTGGCGATGCAGCCGCCGAGGATCGGGCAGCCGGTATCCCAGCTCTCGAAATCGACGCCGGACCACTTGTCCGGCCCGGATTTCGCGAACTTCCGCGACAGATCCTCCTGATCGTCGCGCAGGATGTTGACCGCGAAATGGCGGTTCTGATGCAGCGCCTCGAACGACTTGATGCTGCGGTCGATGCAGAACAGCACCAGCGGCGGGTCGAGCGAAAGCGAGGTGAAGGAGTTGGCGGTGAGGCCGACAGGCCCGCCCTCGGAATCGAGGGCGGTAATCACGGTAACGCCCGTCGCGAAGCACCCGAGCGCATCGCGGAACTGCCGCGGATCGATCGTCATGAAGATTCAGCCACTCTGCCGGTTGGACGTTGGGACGGTCGCGACCCGATCATAAACCGAGCCCGGCGCCCGATCCAAGCGCGGTGGGCGCGCGCCCATCAGCGCCACCCTTCCGCCGGCGCGGCGGTCAGGTAAGTGCCGCGCCCGCTCGCCACCAGCTTGCCCGACATGTCGAACACCTCGGCCTCGGCGACGGCGACCGTGCCGCCGAGCCTGATCACCTGCGCGCGGGCGCGCAGGTCGCCGGGCGCGGCCGGTCGGTGATAGTCGATCCGAAGGTCGACGGTCGGCGTCGGTCGGCCGAGCTTGGCTGCGATGGCGAAGTCGGCGGTCACGTCGATGATGGTGGCGAGCACGCCGCCATGGGCGATCTTCGCCATCGGGTTGCCCATCATGTCCTCGCGCCAGGTGAGCCCGATCTCGATGCCGTCCTCGTCGAGCGCGAGCACGCGGAAATCCATCCAGGCGTTGAACGGCGCGCGCCGCATGCGCGCCTCGATCTCGGCGGCGCCGAGCACGTTGTCTGGCAAGGATGGTCTCCCCGGGATATCAGGCGGGCGCGCCGGACTGCGCGGCCTGCGCCTGGCGCTCGACGGCGCGGAACAGGCTCTCGATCGTCGCCGGCTCGACGTCGCGCATGATGAACACCAGGCGCGTGCGACGGTCGGCGCCGGGCCAACCTTCGAGCCATTGCAACGGGTGGAACACGTGCTGCACGCCGTGGATGACGGCCGGCCGGTCGGGCTGGCCCGCGACGTGCACGATGCCCTTCATGCGCAGCAGCTTCTCGCCGAATCCGGCGATCAGCGTCGCGACGAAGCGGTTCATCGCGTCGGGCGGCAGCGGCGTGTCGCTGGTCAGCGAGAAAGCGCGGATGTGGTCGTCGTGCCGGTTGCGGTCGAGCGCGTGATGATCGTGGTCGTGGTCGTGGTCGTGGTGTGTCGTTCCATGCGCGTGTTCGCCCTCGTGGTCCGCCGCGTAGGCCTCGTCCTTCAGCCAGCCCTGCACGTCGAGAGTCTTGGTCGCGGCGTTGTAGAGGCCGGCGTCGAGCAGGCGCGCCGGGTCCACCTCGCCCTTGACCAACTCGATGATCGGCGCCGCCGGGTTAAGCGCGCGCAGCCGCCGGCGCAGCGCGTCGAGCGCGCGACGCGCGTCGTCGTCGGTGGCGAGGTCGGTCTTGGTCAGCACCAGCCGGTCGGCGACGGCAGCCTGCTTGACCGCTTCCGGTTGGGCATCGAGCGTTTGCCCGCCCACCATCCCGTCGACCAGAGAAATGACGCCTTCCAGCCGGTAGCGGCCGGCCAGCTCCTTGGTCGTCATCAGCGCGTGCAGGATCGGCGCCGGATCGGCCAGGCCCGTCGTCTCGACCATCACCCGGTCGAACGCGGCACGGCCCGCCTCACGGCGTTCCCACAGCATGGTCAGCGTTTCGATCAGGTCGCCGCGGATCGTGCAGCACAGGCAGCCGCTGGCGAGCGCGATCATGTTCTCGTCGACGCGCTCCACCAGCTCGTGGTCGAGCGGCACGTCACCGAACTCGTTGATGATCACGGCCGCGCGCGCCAGTTCCGGCCGGCGCACCAGGCGGTTGAGCAACGTGGTCTTGCCGGCGCCGAGGAAGCCGGTGATCACCGAGACGGGGACGGGAGTCTGAACCATGGGGCGTGAAGATAGGGAACTCCGCGCCCCGGGCAAAGCGCCGATCGCGCGACGGCGTCACGACACCGCGCGCGGACCCGAAATGTCCGCCCCACCTTCGAATAACCCGTTGAAATTCAACGATTAGTGGTTAACGCCTTTTTAACTCGCCAAGGCCACTCTCGGAACGAGGCGAGGTCCCCCGAGGTCGCAATGTTTCTTCTGATCGGCGCAGCGGTCGTGTTCGCTTCCGTGTTCGGCGGTTACGTGCTGAGCGGCGGAAAGATCGGAGTGCTGATCGAGCCGTTCGAGCTGGTCATCATCCTGGGTGCGGCGATCGGCGCGTTCATCATTGGCAACCCGAAATGGGTGATCGCGCGTGCCGGCAAGGCGATCATCCAGGCGGCCGGCGGCGCCAAGTTCAAGAAGGACGACTATATCGAGCTGCTGTCGCTTCTGTACCAGATATTCAAGCTCGCCAAATCGAAGGGCATGCTGGCTCTGGAGCCGCATGTCGAGAACCCGCACGAAAGCGATCTGTTCAACGCGTTTCCGAACTTCTTCAAGAACCATCACGCCGTCACCTTCCTGTGCGACTACCTGCGGATGATGAGCCTCGGAACGGAAAATCCGTACGAGCTCGAGGCGCTGATGGACGAGGAGATCGAGACTCACCACGCGGAATCGCTGCAGATGTCGAACGCCTTCCAGAACATGGCGGACGGCATGCCGGCGCTCGGCATCGTCGCGGCGGTGCTGGGCGTCATCAAGACGATGGGCTCGATCACCGAGCCGCCCGAGGTGCTCGGCCACCTGATCGGCGGCGCGCTGGTCGGCACGTTCCTCGGCGTGTTCATGGCCTACGGATTCGTCGGCCCGATCGCGAACTCGATGAAGGCCGTCCACGAGTCCGAAACCAAGTACCTGCAATGCATCAAGGCCGCGATGCTCGCCTACGTGCAGGGCTATGCGCCCGCCGTCGCGGTCGAGTTCGCGCGCAAGGCGCTGCTGACCGACGTGCGGCCGACCTTCTACGAGGTCGAGGACGCGGTGTCCGCCCTGCCGTCCGCGACGGCCTAGGCGCCGCGCGCCATGGCGTCCAACGTCGAAATCATCGTCAAGCGTGCGAAGAAGGGCGATCACGGCGGCCATCATGGCGGCGCGTGGAAGGTCGCCTATGCCGACTTCGTGACGGCGATGATGGCGTTCTTTCTTCTGTTGTGGCTGCTCAACGCCACGACCGAGGAGCAGAAGCGCGGCATTTCCGACTATTTCTCGCCGGCCAGCGTGTCGCACTCCCAGTCCGGCGCCGGCGGCATGCTGGGCGGGCGTGCGATCTCGACGCCGGGCGCGCAGATCTCGGGGACGGCGACGCCGTCGCTCAACATCCCGCTGACCCCTTCCGAGGGGGCGAGCGAGCATGACGGCGCGGACGACGCCGCGGCGGCAAGCGCGCGCGACGCGCCCGAGACCCGCAAGCCGGTCGACGAGGACGAGGCGGCGAAGCTTCTCGCCAAGAAGGAGGAGGAGCGGTTTGCCGCGGCCGAGCAGGAGCTGCGCCAGGCGATCCAGAAATCGCCCGAGCTCAAGGCGATGCAGAAGAACATCCTGATCGACCGCACGCCGCAGGGGCTGCGCATCCAGCTCGTCGACCAGGAGGGCAAGCCGATGTTCCCGCTCGGCAGCGCCGACGTTCCGGCGCGCACCCAGGGCCTGCTCGACGAGATATCGAAGATCGTCGGCAAGCTGCCCAACCGCATCTCGATCACCGGCCACACCGACGCGACGCCGTTCCGCGGCGCGCGCAAGGGCTACGGCAACTGGGAGCTGTCGAGCGACCGCGCGCTGGCCTCGCGCCGCGTGCTGGTCGAGGGCGGCCTCGATCCCAGCCGGGTTGCCATGGTGGTGGGCCGCGCCGCGGAGGACCCGCTGCTGCCCGAGGACCCGAACTCGCCGCGCAACCGGCGCATATCGATCGTGCTGCTGCGCCAGGCCGGCCCCAACGCCGACAAGGAAGCGGCAACGGACGCGGCGGCACCCGGTCCCGCTGCATCGCCGGCGCCGGCCGTCGCCCCCGCACCGGCGGCGCGGCCGTCGAACCCGACCGGCTTCCAGCGCGACTGGACCGGCCCGCGCCTCAAGTAGCGGCGTCGATCGGACCTACTTCTTCGCTTCGTGCAGCGCCTGCCAGATGCGGTCCGGCGTGAACGGCGTGTCGAGATGGGTCACGCCGCACGTCGCCAGCGCGTCGAGCACGGCGCAAGGCGTCGCACCCAGCGAGCCCGCGGTTCCGGCCTCCCCGCACCCTTTGACGCCGAGCGGGTTGGTGGTCGCCGGATCGGGCCGTGCATTGAACGCGATCGATGGCAGATCGTCGGCGCGCGGCATGCAGTAATCCATGAACGAGCCGGAGAGGAGCTGGCCGTGGTCGTCGTACACGGTGCGCTCCAGCAGCGCCTGGCCGACGCCCTGGCCGATGCCGCCATGCACCTGGCCCTCGACCACCATCGGGTTGATCATGGTGCCGAAATCGTCGACCACCGTGTAACGCACGATCTCGACCACGCCGGTCTCCGGATCGACCTCCACCTCGCAGATGTGGCAGCCATTCGGATAGGTCGAGGGCGCGGTGTCGTGGCTCACCCACGCGTCGAGCTTGGCCGGCACGCCTTCCGGAAGGTTCGCGAGGCCGCGCGCGCGCTCGGCCAGTTCCAGGATGCCGACGGTGCGGTCGGTGCCCGCGACACGGAAGCGGCCCTCGCCGAACTCGATGTCCTCGACCGCCGTCTCTAGCACGTACCCGGCGAGCTTCTTGCCGTTCTCGATCACCGCGTCCGAGGCCTGCAGGATCGCGCCCGACGAGGCGATGGCCGAGCGCGACCCGCCCGAGCCGCCCGGTCCGCGGATCTGGTCGGAGTCGGACTGGTCGAGCCGGATGCGATCGAACGGAATGCCGAGCGTCTGGGCGAGCACCTGGGCGAAGGGCGAGGCGTGGCCGGTCCCCATGTCCTTGCCGGCCATGACCAGCGTGACCGTGCCATCATCGTTGAACCGGATGTCGGCAAGCTCCTTGCCGGGCGGCGCGGTGATCTCGAGATAGGACGCGACGCCGATGCCGCGCAGCTTGCCGCGCTTTTCGGACTCGGCGCGGCGGGCCGCAAAGCCCTTCCAGTCCGCCTTCTCCAGCGCCGCGTCCATGCAACCGACGAAATCGCCTGAATCGTAGACGGCGCCCGACGGCGTCTTGTACGGCATTTCGGATTTGGGGATCAGGTTCTTCCGGCGGAGCTCGATGCGGTCGATGCCGGTCTCGCGCGCGGCCTGGTCGATCAGCCGCTCCATCACGTACTTGGACTCGGGCCGGCCGGCGCCGCGATAGGGGCCGGTCGGCACGGTGTTGGTGAACACGGCCTGCATCGCCACCGAGAAGGCCGGCGTGTGGTAGACGCTGATCAGGTTCTTGGTCAGCACGTTGGTGAACGGCGCCGGGCCCATCGCCGTGACGTAGGCGCCGCAATCGCCCCAGCCGTTGAGGCGGACCGCGAGGAACTTGCCGTCCTTGTCGAGCGCCAGCTCCGCGTCGACCAGGCTGGCACGTCCGTGCTGGTCGGTGACGAAGCTCTCGTGCCGCTCGGCGACCCACTTGACCGGACGGCCCACCTTCTTCGCGCCGTAGAGCGCGATGACCGTGCCGTCATAGGCCTGCCCCTTCATGCCGAACGAGCCGCCGACGTCGCCCGAGACGACGCGCAGCTTGGGCGGTGGCACCTTCAGCACGGCGTTGGCGATCGCGCCACGCAGCCCGAACGCGCCCTGGCTCGGCGCATACAGCGTATATTTCTCGGCGGCGGCATCGTAGGAGGCGAGCGCCGCGCGCGGCTCCATCGCGTTGCACACGATGCGGTTGTTGTCGAGCCGCAGCCTGGTCACATGCGCCGCCTTGGCGAAGGCGGCATCGACGGCGGCGGTGTCGCCTTCCAGCCAGTCGAGGCAGAGGTTCTCGGGCACCTCGTCGAACAGGATGGGCATGTTCTTCTCGCGCGCCCTGGTGATGTCCACCACGGCGGGCAGCGTCTCGATGTCGACGTGAATCAGCTCCGCCGCATCCTTTGCCTGGGCCAGCGTCTCGGCGATCACCGCCGCGATCCCGTCGCCGACATGGCGCACCCGGTCGGTTGCCAGCGCCGGATGGCCGGGCGCCTTCAGCGGATTCCCGTCGCGCCCCTTCAGCGGCATTATGTTGGGCAGTCCGCCAATGCCGGCCGCTTCCAGCTCCTTCCCCGTGATGACCGCCAGCACGCCCGGCGCCTTCTCCGCGGCTGAGACGTCGATCCCCTTGATGCGCCCGTGCGCGACGATCGAGCGCAGGATGAAGGCATGCGCCTCGCCCGGCAGGCTCACATCGTCCGTATAGCGCCCGCCGCCGGTGAGAAGGCGCGGGTCCTCGGTACGCAGGACCGGCTGGCCCACGGCGAATCTCAGATCGAAGGCGGAATTGTCGGGCATGGCTCGCTCTTTCCGGAGGGGGATGACTGAAGGCGCGCGGACTCTCGCAAATAGGACGTTGACGCGCAACCGTCACGCCCCGGCGCAATACCGGCGGGACTTGCCAAGCCCCGGCCGGCGGGCTATCTAGCGCCCACAAACCGCACGCGGGAAAACGGGGGCCATGTGGCCGCCCGGTCCGGTGTCCCCTTCTTCGGGGGCTCAATCCCGCGGAGGCACAACCGGAGAAAGGACCCGCATCCCATGGCGATGCCAACCTTCACCATGCGCCAGCTTCTCGAAGCCGGCGTCCATTTCGGCCACCATACCCGTCGCTGGAACCCGAAGATGGCGCCCTACATCTTCGGCGAGCGCAACAACGTCCATATCATCGACCTCGAGCAGACCGTCCCGATGCTGTACGCGGCGCTTCAGGCGGTGCGCGACATCGTGGCGGGGCGCGGGCGCGTTTTGTTCGTCGGCACCAAGCGCCAGGCGAGCGAGACCATCGCCGATTCCGCCAAGCGCTGCGGCCAGTACTACGTCAACCATCGCTGGCTGGGCGGCACGCTGACCAACTGGAAGACCATCACCGCCTCGATCCGCCGCCTGCGTGACCTCGACGAGAAGCTGGCGGGCGAGGTCGAGGGGCTGACCAAGAAGGAGCTGCTGGGCCTCACGCGCGAGCGCGACAAGCTGGAGCGCGCGCTCGGTGGCATCAAGGAGATGGGCGGGCTGCCGGACATCCTGTTCGTGATCGACACCAACAAGGAAGGCATCGCGATCCAGGAGGCGGCGAAGCTCGGCATTCCGGTGATCGCGGTGATCGATTCCAACTGCGATCCCGATCGCATCACCTATGCGATCCCCGGTAACGACGACGCGATTCGCTCGATCAGCCTCTACTGCCGGTTGATCTCCGACGCGGTCCTCGACGGGCTGCAGCAGGAGATGATCGCCTCGGGCGAGGATGCGGGCGCGGCCGAGCGGCCGTTCGACGAGCCGCTGCCCGAGCCCGAAGTGGTCGCCCCCGAGGCGGAGCAGGTGACCATGGAAAACGCGGCGGAGATCGAGCCGCAATAGGCGGTTCCCGACCGACTGGCGACAAGGAGAGAGAGATGGCCGAGATCACCGCCCAGCTCGTGAAGGAGCTTCGCGAGAAGACCGGCGCGGGCATGATGGACTGCAAGAAGGCGTTGTCGGAGACCGGGGGCGACTTCGAGCCCGCGGTCGACTGGCTGCGCAAGAAGGGTCTCGCCGCCGCCGCCAAGAAGGCGGGCCGGGTGGCGGCCGAGGGGCTGGTCGGCGTCGCCGTCGCCGGCCCGCGGGGCGCGGTCGTCGAGATCAACGCCGAGACCGATTTCGTCGCACGCAACGAGACCTTCCAGGGCTTCGTCGCCGAGGCGGCCAACCTCGCGCTCCAGAGCGACGGGGCCGAGGCGCTCGCCCAGGCGAAGACACCGGAGGGAACGACGGTCGCCGACAAGCTGACCGCCCTGATCGCCACGATCGGCGAGAACATGACGCTGCGCCGTGCCAAGACCCTTTCTGTCGGCCAGGGCATTGTCGCCCAGTACGTGCACAACGCCGCCGCACCGGGGCTCGGCCGCATCGGCGTGATCGTGGCGCTGGAATCGACCGGCGATGCGGCGAAACTGGATGCGTTCGGGCGCCAGCTCGCCATGCACGTCGCGGCCGCCAACCCGCAATGCACCGATATCGCCGACGTCGACCCGGCCGCGCTCGAGCGCGAGCGCGCCGTGCTGACCGACCAGGCGCAGGCGTCGGGCCGCCCGCCCGAGATCATCGCCAAGATGGTCGACGGGCGGCTCCGCAAATTCTACGAGGAGGTCGTGCTGCTCGAGCAGACCTTCGTGATCGATGGCGAGACCAAGGTGCGCAAGGCGGTCGAGGCCGCGGCCAAGGACGCGGGCGCGCCGGTCACGGTGAAGGGCTTCGTGCGCTACGCCCTGGGCGAGGGGATCGAGCGCGCCGAGTCCGACTTCGCGGCCGAGGTGAAGGCGACGCTGGGCGGCTAGTGGAGCGAATTTGACATTTGAGTCCCGGCTGCGGCGAGGCTCGTTCTCAAATGTCAAATTCAAAAGCTCCACTAGAAACATAGACTTGCTAGTGGTCTTTTCGATTCCGACATTTGCTCACGACGTTGCCGCAAGGGTAAGCAAATGTCGGAATCAGACCACTAGCCGAACGGGCGGCCGGCGAGAAGGAGAAACGGATGCCGCGCGCACGCGGAACGCGACGATGAGCGGCGCCGGCGCGTACAAGCGCGCCCTTCTCAAGATTTCCGGCGAAGCCCTGATGGGCGAGGGCGAGTATGGCGTCGAGCCCGCAACCGCCGCGCGTATCGCCGAGGACGTGCGCTCGGTCGTCGCGTCGGGCGTCGAGGTCTGTCTCGTGATCGGCGGCGGCAACATCTTCCGCGGCGTGTCGGGCTCGGCCTCGGGGATGGATCGCGGCGCGGCTGACTACATGGGCATGCTGGCGACCGTCATCAACGCGCTCGCCGTGCAGAACGCGCTGGAGAAGATCGGCGTCGCGACGCGCGTCCAGTCCGCCATCCGCATGGATGCGGTGTGCGAGCCCTATATTCGCCGCCGCGCCATCCGCCATCTGGAGAAGGGGAGGGTCGTGATCTTCGCCGCGGGTACCGGCAACCCGTTCTTCACCACCGACACCGCGGCGGCGCTGCGCGCGGCCGAGATGCGCTGCGACGTGCTGCTCAAGGGCACCCAGGTCGACGGCGTCTATTCCGCCGACCCGAAGAAGGACAGGTCCGCCAGTCGCTACGAGCGGCTGACCTATCACGACGTGCTGCGCGACGATCTGAAGGTCATGGATGCCGCCGCCATCGCGCTCGCGCGGGAAAATGCCATTCCTATTCTCGTCTTTTCGATACACAATCCCGGGGCGTTCGCCGGGGTGATCCAGGGCAACGGAAATTTCACCCTGATCTGCGAGGAAGGGCAGTCCGATGGCTGATCCGGACATCGACGACCTCGAACGTCGCATGGTGGGAGCGGTCGAGGTTTTGCGTAAGGAATTCGCGGGGTTGCGGACCGGCCGCGCCTCCGCCAGCCTGCTGGAGCCGATCACCGTGGACGCCTACGGCAGCAAGATGCCGCTCAACCAGGTTGGCACGATCGGCGTACCCGACGCGCGCATGCTGACCGTGCAGGTTTGGGATCGTTCGATGGTCGGTGCCACCGAAAAGGCGATTCGCGATTCGGGCCTCGGGCTCAACCCGGCGTCGGACGGCCAGCTGATCCGCGTGCCCATCCCCCAGCTCTCCGCCGAGCGCCGGGCCGAGATGTCGAAGATCGCCCATCGCTATGCCGAGCAGGCGCGCGTCGCGGTGCGCAACGTGCGGCGCGACGGGATGGACATGCTCAAGAAGATGGAGAAGGACCACGAGCTGTCGCAGGACGAGCACAAGGTCTGGGGCGGCGAGATCCAGGAGATGACCGACCGGCACATCAAGCAGATCGACGAGGCCCTGGCCGTCAAGAGTGAGGAAATCGTCCAAGTTTGATGTTGCGTGCGGACATTTTGAGATGAACGCGACCACCCACGTGGAGGCGACCGGCGCGGTCGCGTTGCAGCCGGCCGATGGCGCCGCGCCGCCGACGCACGTCGCCATCATCATGGACGGCAACGGGCGCTGGGCGCGCGCGCGCGGCCTGCCGCGCACCGCCGGCCACACGCGCGGCGCCGAGGCGGTGCGCGCCACCATCAAGGCGGCGAGCGCGCTTGGCGTGTCGTATCTCACGCTTTATGGCTTCTCGCTCGAGAACTGGAAGCGGCCGGAGAGCGAGGTCACCCACCTGATGGGGCTGCTGCGGCTGTATCTCCGCAAGGAGATCGCGGAGCTCGACCGCAACGGGGTCCGCATCCGGTTCATCGGCGACCGCACCCGGCTCGCGTCCGACATCGTCGCGCTGATCCAGGAATGCGAGGGGCGCACGCGCGACAATACCGGCCTCAACCTCGTCGTCGCGCTCAGCTACGGCAGCCGGCAGGAGATCGTCAGAGCGGCAAGGCGTCTCGCCGAGGATGCGGCGGCGGGCCGCATCGACCCCGCCGACATCGACGAGGGCATGTTTGCCGAGCGCCTGTTCACCGCCGACATTCCCGATCCCGACCTGGTGATCCGCACCTCGGGCGAGAAGCGGATCAGCAACTTCCTGTTGTGGCAGCTCGCCTATGCCGAGCTGGTCTTCGTCGACACGCTCTGGCCGGACTTCGCGCGCGCCGACCTGGAGCGGGCGATCGGCGAATTCCTCCGCCGCGAACGGCGCTATGGCGCAGCCGCGGGCTGAGTCCCCGCGCCGCTTCCGCCTGCTCCTCGCCCGCGTCCTCTCGGCCCTGGTTCTCGTCCCCGTCGCCGTGGCCGCGGTCTATGGCGGGCCGCTTCCGTTCCTCGCGCTGATCGCCGTCGCTGTCGCGCCCGCGGCCTGGGAATGGGCGCGGATGGGCGCCGACGGCCGGTTCGGCCCGGTCGGCTGGTTGCTGGCGGTCTGGTCGGTCGCGGCGCTGGTGCCGGCGTCATACGGCGCGCCGGTCTTGGCCCTTGCCGCGATGGCGGCGGGCGGCTTCGCCGTTGCGCTGTTTGGCCGCGCGGCGGGCGTGGCCCGGCCCGGCTGGACGGGACTGTTCGTGCTGGCCGTCGGCGTGCCGGGCATCGCCCTGATCTGGCTGCGCGAGGCGCAAGGCGCCGCGGTCGCCATGGCGCTTCTGGGCACGGTCTGGGCCACCGACGTCGGGGCCTATTTCTCCGGAACGCTGATCGGCGGCGCCCGCCTCGCCCCGCGCGTCAGCCCGGGCAAGACCTGGGCCGGGCTCATCGGGGGAATCGCCTGCGCCATTGTGTGGGCGGCGGCCTTTCCCCATCTCTTGGGGGGCGTGCGGCCGATGCCGGCGGTGCTGGCGTCGGCGGGATGCCTGGCGGTATTGGCGCAACTGGGCGATCTCGGCGTGTCGGCGGCCAAGCGACGATTCGGACTGAAGGATGCAAGCGGGCTGATTCCCGGCCACGGGGGCGTGCTCGACCGTATCGACGGGCTGTTGACAACGGGTCCCGCGTTGGCCCTATTGCACCTTGTCATAAACAATAATGGCCGGCCATGAACGCACGGCTCGATAAGCAGGCGGCAAACGTAATGGAGGCGCCGATCAAGGACGCAGGGGGACATCGCGTCACCATCCTGGGCGCGACCGGCTCGGTCGGCTGTAACACGGTTGACCTTCTGGCGCGTGAGCCCGACCGGTTCGCGGTCGAGGCGATTACCGCGCGCAGCAACGTAGAGCTTCTGGCCCGCCAGGCGCGCGCGCTCGGCGCCCGGTTCGCCGTGGTCGCCGACGAAACGCGCTATGGCGCACTGAAGGAGGCGCTGTCCGGTTCCGGCATCGAGGCCGCGGCCGGCGAAGACGCGCTGACCGAAGCGGCCGAACGTCCGGCCGACTGGGTCATGGCTGCCATCGTCGGCGCGGCGGGGCTTGCCCCCACGCTTGCCGCCGTGCGGCGCGGCGCGTCGGTCGCGCTTGCCAACAAGGAATGCCTGGTCTGCGCCGGCGCCCTGATGATGCAGGAGGTCGCGAAGAGCGGGGTCGCCCTGCTGCCGGTGGATTCCGAGCATAGCGCGATCTTCCAGGTGTTCGATTTCGACCATCCCGAATCGGTCGAGCGCGTGGTGCTGACCGCCTCCGGTGGGCCGTTCCGGTCCAAGACCATCGAGGCGATGGCACGCGTGACGCCGGCCGAGGCCGTCGCCCATCCCAATTGGGACATGGGCGCCAAGATCTCGGTCGATTCCGCCACGATGATGAACAAGGGGCTCGAGCTGATCGAGGCCCACCATCTGTTCGCCATGCCGCCCGAGCGGTTGCAGATCGTGGTGCACCCGCAATCGATCATCCATTCCATGGTCGAATACGTGGACGGCTCGGTGCTGGCCCAGCTCGGCACGCCGGACATGCGAACCCCGATCGCCTGTGCGCTCGCCTGGCCGCGGCGGATGGCCGCGCCGGCCGCGCGGCTCGACCTCGCCGCGATCGGCACATTGACCTTCGAATTGCCGGATTCCGAACGGTTTCCATGCCTCGCGCTGGCCCGCGAAGCCTTGCAAACCGGGGGCAGCGCGCCTACTATTCTCAATGCCGCTAACGAAGTTGCCGTTCACGGGTTCCTGCAGGAGAGGATTTCATTCCTGGACATCCCGCGCGTCGTCGGGATGACGATGGAACGCGTCCCGTCCGGCCCGCTGGGATCGCTGGGCGAGGTGTTCGCCATCGACCGGGAGGCCCGCAGGGTGGCTTCGGAGTATGCCGAGCGGTGCTCGGCGCGGGCCTGAAGTGGTAACCGCCCGCAAGGCAGGACCGGTATGGAATTCCTGACAGCGATTCCGCACTACGCCATCTGGGCGGTCATCGTTCTGACCGTTCTGGTGTTCGTCCACGAGATGGGCCACTACGCGGTGGCCCGCTGGTGCGGCGTGCGGGTCGAGGTGTTCTCGATCGGCTTCGGGCCTGAGCTGTTCGGCTGGAACGATTCCCATGGCACGCGCTGGAAGGTGAGCGCGGTGCCGGTCGGCGGCTACGTCAAGATGTTCGGCGAGCGGGCCGAGCCGGGCGCCGAGAGCCCGGATCCCGCAAAGATGAGCGCATCGGACCGCGCGGTCTCGTTCGCCCATAAGACGCTGGGGCAGCGCACGCTGATCGTGCTGGCCGGGCCGGTCGCCAACCTGCTCTACGCGATTGTCATCATGGCCGGGCTGTTCGCGCTGGTCGGGCAGCCCTTCACCCCCGCCGGCGTCGGCGAGGTCGATCCGAACAGCGCCGCCGCGCGCGCCGGCTTCCAGCCGGGCGACATGATCGTCGCCATCGACGGCGCCAAGATCGAGCGTTTCGAGCAGGTCCAGCACATCGTGCTCGCCCATCCTGGCGACCGGCTGAACGTCACCGTCGAGCGCAACGGCAAGAACGTCGATCTGGTGGCGATCCCGGACTCCGTCGAGATGACCGACCGGTTCGGCAACGCCCAGCACCAGGGGCGCCTCGGCATCCGCCGCAGCACCGCGGACCGCACGCTGGTGCGCTACGATCCGGCGACGTCGCTCTGGAAGGCGACGGAAGAGACGGTCAACCTGTCGGGCAGGATCTTCGACGCGATCGGCCAGATCATTTCCGGCACGCGCTCGGTGCGCGAGCTGGGCGGGCCGCTCCGCATCATGGAGATGTCGGGCGAGACCGCCACACAGGGGCCGGTCACCTGGATCATGTTCACCGTGATCCTCTCGATCAATCTTGGACTGTTCAACCTGTTCCCGATTCCGCTGCTGGATGGCGGCCATCTGCTGTTCTACCTGTTCGAAGCCGTACGCGGGCGACCGCTCAATGAACGGACGCAGGAATACGGCTTCCGCATCGGCATTGCGCTGATCCTGTGCTTTGCCTTGTTCGTCACCTGGAACGATCTTGTCTCATTGAATGTGTTTGGCCTGCTCACCTCGTCGTGACCCAAACCGGTCCGGCAGGCGAGGCTGATGCCGTCCGGGGGGATGGGCCGGCTTCGCCAGCTGGCGGCGACGCTTGCGATCGCGCTCGTCTGCGTCGGCGCGACGGGGGCGCACGCCCAGCTTAATCCCGTGGCGCCGCCGGCGGCGGGCGCCAGCCAGGGCACGGTGAGCGAGATCCGGGTCGAGGGTGCCGAGCGCATCGAGCCGGCGACGATCCGGTCCTACATGTCGATTCGCGCGGGCGATGCGTTCGATCCGGTTCAGATGGACAAGTCGCTGAAAAGCCTGTTCGCGACCGGCCTGTTCGCCGACGTGACGCTGCGCCGCGAAGGCGACGCGCTGGTGGTTCGCGTGGTGGAGAACCCGATCATCAACCGCGTCGCGTTCGAGGGCAACAAGCGCCTCGAGGACAAGGATCTCGAGAAGGAAATCCAGCTTCGTCCGCGCGTGGTGTTCACCCGCTCGCGCGTGCAGCGCGACGTGCAGCGCATCATCGACATCTACCGCCGGTCCGGCCGGTTCGCGGTCACTGTCGATCCGAAGATCATCCAGCTTCCGCAGAACCGCGTCGACCTGGTGTTCGAGATCCATGAGGGGCCGCTGACCGAGATCCGCCGCATCACCTTCGTCGGCAACAAGGCATTCTCCGACTCGACGCTGCGCGAGCAGATCCAGACCAAGGAAAGCGCGTGGTACCGATTCCTGTTCTCGACCGACGTGTACGATCCCGACCGGCTGACCTTCGACCGCGAGCTGTTGCGCCGGTATTATCTGAAGAACGGCTACGCCGATTTCCGCGTGGTCTCGGCCGTGGCCGAGCTCGACCCCAGCCGCACCGCGTTCTACGTGACCTTCACCATCGAGGAGGGCGAGCGCTACCGCTTCGGCAAGGTCGGCATCGAGAGCGAGCTGCGCAACCTGAAGGCCGAGGAACTGCGCCCCGACCTGACGGTCGAGCAGGGCGACTGGTACAATGCCGACGCGGTCGAGGACACGATCAACGCGCTGACCGACAAGGTCGGCACGCGCGGCTACGCCTTCGTCGACATCCGGCCCAAGGTCCGGCGAGACCGCGAGAAGCGTACGGTCGACGTCACGTTCGACATCCAGGAAGGTCCGCGCGTCTATGTCGAGCGCATCGACATCCAGGGCAATCTGCGCACCGAGGACCGGGTGATCCGCCGTGAGATGCGCCTCGTCGAAGGCGACGCATTCAACTCTGCCCGGCTGCGCCAGTCGCGGCGCAACGTCCAGAACCTCGACTTCTTCGACAAGGTGGAGGTGACCAACGTGCCGGGCACGGCGCCCGACCGCACCGTCATCAAGGTCGACGTGCGCGAGAAGTCGACCGGCGAGGTGTCGTTCGGCGCCGGCGTGTCGACGACCGCGGGTCTCCTCGGCAATGTCGGCATCCGCGAGCGCAACCTCCTGGGCCGCGGCCAGGACCTCCGGGCCAACTTCCAGCTCGGCCAGACCTTGCAGAGCCTCGAGCTCAGCTTCACCGAGCCCTACTTTCTCGGACGCCCCCTCGCCGCGGGCGTCGACCTGTTCGATACCCAGCGCGATTTCCAGGACCAGGCGTCGTTCGACAAGTCCGAGCTCGGCTTCCAGGTCCGGGCGGCCTACAAGCTGTCGCTCAATACCCGCCAGTCATGGCGCTACACGCTGCGCCGCGACAAGATCACCAATGTCGGCAACAACGCTTCGCTGTTCATCCAGCAGCAGGCGGGCGCCTACAACACCTCGCTGGTCGGCACGTCCCTCACCTACGACACGCGCGACAACCGCTTCGACCCGCGCGAAGGCTGGTTCGTCTCGCCGTCCCTCGACGTCGCCGGTCTGGGCGGCACGGTGCACTATGTCCGCCTCAAGCTGGGCGGCGGCTATTACTGGCCGCTCACCAAGGACTACACGCTCGGGGTCACCGGCGAGACGGGCTATATCCGGCCCTACAAGGGCGAGACGGTGCGCATCGGCGACCGGTTCTTCGTCGGCGGCGACAATCTGCGCGGCTTCGCGACGGCGGGCGTCGGCCCGCGCGACGTCACGACGCCCAATCAGGACGCGCTGGGCGGCGACTACTACTACACCGGCTCGGCCGAACTGAGCTTCCCGCTCGGCCTGCCGTCGGAGTTCGCCATCACCGGCAAGGCGTTCGTCGACATGGGTACGCTGGGCGAGGCCCAGACGCCCCTCGCGGGCTCGACCGATACCGGCTCGATCCGCCTCTCGGCCGGCGTCGGCATCGCCTGGCGCTCGCCCTTCGGCCCGGTCCGCGTCGACCTGGCGCGCCCGATCCTCAAGGAAAACTTCGACATCACCGAGCTGGTCCGGTTCAGCTTCGGAACCCGCTTCTGACGGAAAGGACGGCATGAAACCGCGCACCTTCCCGCTCGCCGCCGCGCTGGCAGCGATCCTCATCGCCCTGCCGGGGACCGTGTCCGCCCAGGACGCGGCCAAGCAGGCCGCGCCGGTGGTCGCAGTGGTCGATCCGCTGAGCATTGCCAACGTGATCGACCAGCCCGAGCTGCGCGTGGTCGGCACCACGAAGGCCGCCAAGGCCCTGGCGCCGCAATTCGATCGCATCAAGGAGCAGTTCCAGAGCGAGATCAACAAGAAGCGCGACGAGCTGCAGGCCGAGGGCAAGAAGCTCGCTTCGCAGCGCGCCATCCTCTCGCCCGACGCCTATTCCCAGCGCGAGACCGAGCTGCGCAAGCAGTTCGCGGACCTGCAGAACCTGTATCTGGTGCGGCGCGACCAGCTGTTGCGCTCGGCCGGCCAGGCGGTCGGCAAGATCCGCAAGGCGATGATGGAATCCATACTCGAGGTGGCCAAGGAACGCTCGGTCAATCTGGTGCTGCCGCGCGAGGCCGTCCTCGCCGTCGCTTCCAGCCTCGACATCACCGCCGACGTGGTGAAGCGGGTCGACAAGAAGCTGCCGACCATGAAGCTCGAGCTGGTCAAGCCGGCCGCGACGCCACCCAAGCCGGGCGAGGAGCCGAAGCCCGCCCAGCCTCTGCCGCGCGGCCTCAAGCTGCCGTCCGGCGGGGCGAAATAGCCGAAGGACGGATGCCCGACCCTCGCTTCTACACCGCGGCCGGCCCGTTCACGCTCGACGCGCTTGCGCGCATCGCCGAGGCGGAACTGCGGCCAACGGAGGCGGGCGGGCGCGAGATGCGCGACGTGGCCCCGCTCGACGTTGCCGGCCCGGACGAGGTGAGCTTCCTCGATAATCCGCGCTACGTCTCCGCCTTCCGGGCGAGCCGCGCCGGCGCCTGCCTGGTCGAGCCCGGCCGGGTCGACGCCGCGCCCGAGGGCATGGCGCTACTGGTGACCGCGAAGCCCTATCACGCCTATGCCCGCGTGGCCCAGGCCTTCCACCCCGAGCCAGCACCCGACGGCGCTCGCGCTTCCTCTGCCGTCATCGATCCCACGGCACGGATCGGGGCCGACAGCACGGTCGCGCCCGGCGCGGTGATCGATGCCCGTGCCGAGATCGGCCGCGGCTGCACCATCGGTGCCGGCGCCTACGTGGGGCCCGGCGTGGTGATCGGCGATTTCTCGCGTGTCGCGCCCGGCGCCTCGGTCCGCTATGCGGTGATCGGCGCGCGGGTACGGATCTTCGCCGGCGCCCGGCTGGGCGAGGACGGGTTCGGCTTCGCGCCCGATCCCGCCGGCCACGTGAAGGTGCCGCAGCTCGGCCGGGTGATCGTCGGCGACGACGTCGAGATCGGCGCCAATGCGACCATAGACCGGGGCGCAGGGCCCGACACGGTGATCGGGCCGGGCTGCAGGATTGATAATCTGGTACAGATAGGGCACAACGTCCGCCTCGGCCGCGGCTGCGTGATCGTGGCGCAGGCGGGCATCTCCGGTAGTACCGTGTTGGAGGATTTTGTCGTCGTGGGCGGGCAGGGCGGCTTGACCGGCCATCTCCGTATCGGGGCCGGCGCCCGCATTGCCGCGCAAGCCGGCGTGATGCGGGATGTCGCGCCGGGCGAGACCGTGGGCGGCAGCCCAGCGGTGGCGCAGCGGCAGTGGCTCAGGCAGGTTGCCGCGCTCGCGCGTCTCGCGGGCAAGCGGAGCGAGTGAGAATGGACACGGTGAAGTCCGAAGTCGTCGAGCTGATTGACGTCGAGCGGATCATGCAGATGATCCCGCATCGCTACCCGTTTCTGATGGTGGACCGGGTGCTCAACCTGGTGACCGGTGAGCGCGCGACCGGGGTCAAGAACGTCTCGGTCAACGAGCAGTATTTCCAGGGCCATTTCCCGTCGCGGCCGGTCATGCCGGGCGTGCTCATCATCGAGACGATGGCCCAGACCGCCGCAGTTCTCGTCGTGCACACGCTGGGCGCGTCGTTCGAGGGCAAGCTCGTCTACTTCATGTCGGTCGACGACGCCCGCTTCCGCAAGCCGGTGGTGCCGGGCGACACGCTGCATGTCGATGTCGTCAAGCAGCGCCATCGCGGCAATGTGTGGCGCTTCGTCTGCGAGGCGAAGGTGCAGGGCCTTCTGGTTGCCGAGGCGACCGTCACCGCCATGATCATGGACGAGTAGATGCCCGACATTCACCCGAGCGCGATCGTCGACAAGCACGCGGAGCTTGCCGACGCGGTAAGCGTCGGACCGTTCTGCGTGGTGGGGCCCGACGTCACCTTGGCCGACGGTGTCCGGCTGATGGCGCACGTGGTGGTCGAAGGCCGCACCTCGGTCGGGCCCAACACCCATGTCTATCCTTTCGCCTCGATCGGCACGCCGCCGCAGGACCTGAAATACAAGGGCGAGGAATCGCGCCTCGTGATCGGCGCGAACAACATCATCCGCGAATACGTCACCATGAACCCCGGCACGGCCGGCGGCGGCATGCTGACCGAGATCGGCAACAACTGCCTGTTCATGGTCTCGACCCACGTCGCGCACGACTGCCACGTCGCAAACCACGTGATCATGGCCAACCATGCGACCTTGGGCGGGCATGTCTCGGTCGGCGAATGGGCGATCCTGGGCGGGCTTTCGGCCGTGCACCAGTTCGTGCGCGTCGGCCCGCACGCCATGATCGGCGGCATGTCGGGCGTCGAACAGGACGTCATCCCCTACGGCTCGGTGATGGGCAACCGCGCGCGTCTCGCCGGGCTCAACGTCATAGGGCTCAAGCGGCGCGGCTTCTCGCGCGCCGACATTACGGCGCTGCGCAAGGCCTACCGCCTGCTGTTCGCCGAGGAAGGCACGATGGCCGAGCGTCTCGACGACGCGGTCGAGATGTACTCGAACCACGAGGCGGTGATGGACATCGTGAACTTCATCCGCTCCGATTCCTCGCGCTCCATCTGCCAGCCCCGGACGGAGCATGGCGTCGCGGTGTGACCGACGCCCCTAGGCTCGGCATCGTCGCCGGCGGCGGTGCGCTGCCGGCCCGGCTGATCGCCGCCTGCAAATCTACCCGTCGCGACGTGTTCGTGCTGGCACTCGAGGGCCAGGCCGACGCATCGCTGGTCGACGGCGTCCCGCATCGCTGGAACCGGCTCGGCGCGGTCGGGGCCGGTCTCGCCCGGCTGAAGGAGGCCGCGGTCGCCGAGATCGTGCTCGCCGGCCATGTGAAAAAGCCCGGCATCGTCGCGCTGCGGCCCGACAGGAAGGCGATATCGGTGCTGGCGCGCGTCGCGGGCGGGCTCGCCGCCGGCGACAATGCGATCCTCGCGGCCGTCGTGCGCCTGCTCGAAGACGAAGGCTTCCGCGTCGTCGCGGCCGAGGACGTGCTCGGCGCGCTGCTTGCCCGCGAAGGCGCGTACGGCGCGCTCGCGCCCGACGATGCGGCCCGCGCCGACATCGCGGCCGGCATCGCCGCTGCGCGTGCGCACGGCGCGGCCGACAAGGGTCAGGCCGTCGTGGTGCGCGCCGGCGACGTGGTCGGGCGCGAGGATGCGACCGGCACCGACGCACTCATCGCGCGCTGCGCGGGCGTCGGCGGCGTGCTGGTCAAGGTCGCGAAGCCGGGGCAGGAGCGGCGGGCGGACCTGCCTGCCATCGGGCCGGATACGGTGGCGAACGCCGCGCGCGTGGGGCTTGCCGGCATCGCCGTCGAGGCCGGCGGTGCGCTGGTGCTCGACCCCCACGAGATCGCGCGCCGCGCCGACGCGGCCGGGCTGTTCGTCGTCGGCGTGACGGCGGAGCGGTAGCATGGCAGCCCGTCTCTACCCCCCTCCCTGTCCCTCCCCCTCAAGGGGGGAGGGGACCCTGGTATCGCGAGCTTTCGTGCCTCCTCGTACCGGGTCTGACATGGACGCACGGACCTGTGCGTTCGCCCCCTCCCCCCTTGAGGGGGAGGGCGGGGGTGGGGGGTCGGGTTTTTCGGCGGGCAGATGTCTTCGGACCCGCTGATCTTCCTCGTCGCGGGCGAGCCGTCGGGCGACGTGCTGGGCGGCCGGTTGATGGCGGCGCTCGCCCGGCTCACCGGCGGGCGGGCGCGTTTCGCCGGGATCGGCGGCACGTCCATGACGGCGCAGGGGCTCGCGAGCCTGTTCCCCATGGAGGAGCTGTCGGTCATGGGGATCGCCGAGATCCTGCCGCGCCTGCCGCGCCTCCGTCGCCGCGTCGCCGAGACGGTGGCGGCGATCCGGGCCGCCAAGCCCGACGCGGTGGTCACGATCGACGCGCCGACCTTCTGCAACGCGGTGTGGCGCAGGCTCGGCCGCACCGACGCCCGGCTGATCCACTATGTCGCGCCCAGCGTGTGGGCCTGGCGGCCGGGTCGTGCGCGCCGCCTCGCCCGGCGTATCGATCGCGTCATGTGCCTGCTGCCGTTCGAGCCGCCCTACTTCGAGCGCGAGGGGCTGGCGGCGAGCTTCGTCGGCCACCCGGTGGTCGAGACCGCGGCGGGGCGGGGCGACGGCGCCCGGTTCCGCGCGCGCCATCGCATTCCCGGCGATGCCACGACGCTCTGCGTCCTGCCCGGCAGCCGCCAGGGCGAGGTACACCGCATGCTGCCGCCCTTCGGCGCCGCGGTCGCGCGCCTGGCGGATCGCTATCCCGACCTCGTGGTGCTGGTGCCGACCGTGCCGGCCGTCGCCGAGGACGTGCGCTGGGCCATCGCGCCGTGGCCGGCGCGCACAATGCGCATCGCGGACGAGGCCGACAAGTACGCCGCCATGGCCGCCTCCAACGCCGCGCTCGCCGCGTCCGGCACAGTCGCGCTCGAGCTCGCGCTCGCCCACCTGCCCAGCGTCATCGCCTATCGCGTCAACGCGCTGACCGCGCAGATCGTGCGCCGGCTGGTGCGCATCGAGCATGTCAGCCTGGTCAACATCCTGCTGAAGCGCGCGGCCGTGCCCGAACTGCTGCAGGGCGACTGCACGCCCGACCGGCTCGCCGCCGCGCTCGTGCCGCTGATCGAGGACCCGAAGGCGCGTGCCGACCAGATCGCCGCGGCCGCGGAGGCCGCCGCCATGCTCGGCGCCGACGGCCCGCCGCCCAGCGAGCGCGCCGCCCGGGTCGTGCTCGACGAGATCGGCTGGCCGGGAGGAGGAGAGGGCCGGGGCGTTTCCGCATAGGCGCGTTTTCCAATCGAACGGGTCCGGCCCTCTCCCCCTCCCGGCCACCCATACCAGCATACTGTCGTTGGGTGGCCGGGAGGGGGAGCGGGCCGGAGCGATTCCGCACAAGAAGAAGATACTCTACACTCGGGCCAACCGAGACACAGGAGGACGCCATGGCCAACGAGACGTCGGCGCCGGCGCGCGCAGCCGCGGTCGATAGCGGACAGTTCCGCTTCCTGCACACGATGATCCGCGTGTTCGACCTCGACAAGTCGATCGATTTCTACACGCGCCTGCTCGGCATGAAGCTTCTGCGCCGGCGCGATTTCCCGACCGGCAAGTTCACGCTGGCCTTCGTCGCCTATGGCGAGGGCAATCCGGGCACGGCCGAGATCGAGCTCACCCACAACTGGGACCAGAAGGAGCCGTACAATCTCGGCTCGGCCTACGGCCACATGGCGATCGCAGTGCCCGACATCTACAAGACCTGCGAGGCGCTGGCCGCCGAAGGCGTCAAGATCCCGCGCCCGCCCGGCCCGATGGCGCATGGCGGCTCGGTCATCGCCTTCATCGAGGACCCGGACGGCTACAAGATCGAGCTGATCGAGCGGAAATAGGCGCGGGGCGACGACGATGAAGGCAGCATATTTCGATCGTCATGGCGGGCCCGAGGTGATGACCTATGGCGACCTTCCCGACCCCGTGGCGGGACCGGGCCAGGTCGTGGTCGACATCCATGCGGCGAGCGTCAATGGCGCCGACTGGAAGGTGCGGTCGGGCGACTCCGGCACGGCGAAATACTTCCCCTACGTGCTGGGGCGCGACTTCTCGGGCGTGGTCAGTGCGGTGGGCGAGGGCGTGACCGACCTCGCCCGCGGCGATGCCGTGTTCGGGGTGTGCGACGCCGGCCAGGAAGGCACCTACGCCGAAAAGATCGCGATGAAGGCGGCGATCGTCGCGAAGAAGCCCGCGAGCATCTCCCATGTCGATGCCGCGGCGCTGGCGCTCGCCGGGCTGACCGCGGTGATCTCGGTCGAGGACACGCTGAAGCTCCGGCCGAGCGAGACCATCCTGATCCAGGGCGGGGCCGGCGGCGTCGCCGCCTTTGCAATCCAGCTTGCCAAGCATATCGGCGCGCACGTGATCACCACGACCAGTGCCGCAAATATCGACTATGTGAAGGGCCTCGGCGCCGACCAGATCATCGACTATCGCAAGGACGACTTCACCAAAATCGTGGCCGGCTGCGACGCGGTGTTCGACACGGTCGGGGGCGACGTGGCGCTGAGAAGCTTCGCCGTTCTCAAGCCGGGCGGGCGCGCCGCCTTCATCGCTTCGGGCGGCAAGGCGCCGGAATCGCCCCGCGCCGACGTGACGTCGCTGCGGCCCGCCGTCGGGCGCGACCGGCCCCACCTCGAACGCGTCGTCGCACTGGTCGAGGGCTGCGCGATCCGTCCGCCGCAGGTCCGGCTCTTCGAGCTCAAGGACGCCGCAGAGGCGCAGCGCATCAGCGAGGGGCGCCATTTCCGCGGCAAGCTGGTGTTCAAAGTCCGCTAGTTTGGTTATGGATGTGAAGGAGGAGGCGTTACATGGCTGAGCTGTCTTTGGCCTATCAGGCACGCACCTACAGCAGCGGCACACCCGGTCGCTCCATCTGCAACGCGCGGAACCATCACTGGGTGTCGGAAAATCCGGGCGGCGACGCGCCCGGGGCGGGCGAGCTGTTTTGCGCCTCCATGGCGGCGTGCGCGGTGAACATGGTCGAGAGGATCGCGAAAACCGAGAATCGCGGGCTCGACAGCATGGAGGTCAATGTCGCGGTCTACTCCGACAAGGACAAGCCGGCCGGCGACGTTTCGATCTACGATGCCGCGCGCGTCAAATTCGAGATGTGGGGCGTCAGCAACGACGACGCGGAGCATCTCGTCAAGATCTGGAAAATGCGCTGACCCATCTACGGATCGGTCGCGGTCGCGACTGCAGACACGACGGTCGAGCTGGTTTCGCACACCGCGCCGCGCCCGCGGTGAGATCGCCGCGGTCCGGGCCGCGTCGACGCGGAAAGGGCCGGTCGGTGACCGGCCCCTACACATGAATTTTGTCTTCCGCTTATAGGGGCGGGTCGCCGACCCGCCCCACAAGACGCCTCTACCTGCGCTGGGCGATGGGGGTGAACGCGCGCTTGGCGGCGCCGGTATAGAGCTGGCGCGGCCGGCCGATCTTCTGGTTCGGGTCCTCGATCATCTCGTTCCATTGGGCGATCCAGCCCACCGTGCGCGCCACCGCGAACAGCACGGTGAACATGGTGGTCGGGATGCCGATGGCCGAGAAGATGATGCCCGAATAGAAGTCCACGTTCGGGTAGAGCTTGCGCTCGACGAAATACTCGTCCTCCAGCGCGATGCGCTCGAGCTCCATGGCAAGGTCGAGAAGCGGCTCGTCGCGCTTGCCGAGCGCGTCGAGCACCTCGTGGCACGTCTCGCGCATGATCGTCGCCCGCGGGTCGTAGTTCTTGTAGACCCGGTGGCCGAATCCCATCAGGCGGAACGGATCGTCCTTGTCCTTGGCGCGCCTGACGTACTCGCCGACGCGGCTCTTGTCGCCGATCTCCATCAGCATGTTGAGGACGGCCTCGTTGGCGCCGCCATGGGCGGGCCCCCACAGGCTCGCGATTCCGGCCGCGATGCAGGCGAACGGGTTCGCGCCCGACGAGCCGGCGAGACGCACCGTCGAGGTCGAGGCGTTCTGCTCGTGGTCGGCGTGCAGGATCAGGATGCGGTCCATCGCCTTGGCGAGGACGGGGTTCACCTCGTACTTCTCGCACGGCGTGGCGTACATCATGTAGAGGAAGTTCTCGGCGAAATCGAGGTCGTTCCGCGGATACACGAAGGGCTGGCCGATCGAGTACTTGTAGGCCCAGGCCGCGACCGTCGGCATCTTGGCGATCAGCCGGTACGACGCCACCATGCGCTGGTGCGGATCGGTGATGTCGGTCGAGTCGTGGTAGAAGGCCGACAGCGCGCCGACCACGCCGCACATGATCGCCATCGGGTGCGCGTCGCGCCGGAAGCCGCGAAAGAAGTAGTTGATCTGCTCGTGCAGCATCGTGTGGTAGGTGATGTCATGCACGAACTTGGATTTCTGCTCGCCGTTCGGCAGTTCGCCGTACAGCAGCAGGTAGCAGACCTCCATGAAGTCGCTTTTCTCGGCCAGCTCGTCGATCGGATAGCCGCGATGAAGCAGGATGCCCTGATCGCCGTCGATGTAGGTGATCTTGGATTCGCACGATCCGGTGGCGACGAAGCCGGGGTCGTAGGTGAAATAGCCCAGCTCGCCGTACAGCTTCCGGATGTCGAGGACCTTGGGCCCGTCCGTTCCGGTCAGAAGCGGCAGGACAGCCTCGTTACCCGTCGAATTGTCGATCAGGGTGACGCTTTCCTTCGGGGCGTTGGCCTCGGCGGCCGAGCCTTTTTGCGGCATGCGTTCGTCCTTTCGGAAAATGGCGACGACCCGCGCAGGGGTTGTCCCTAGATACTGCAAAATCGCAGCGCGTTCAAACCGTTCGCGCTGCACAAATCGGCGTCAGGAGGCGGCAGCGTCGCGCATCCGGGCAAGCGATTCCGCCCGTCCCAGCACGTCCATGACCTCGAAGATTCCCGGCGAAATTGTGGCGCCGGTCAGCGCCGCGCGCAGCGGCTGGGCGACGTCGCCGAGCTTCGCCCCCTCGGCCTCGGCGAAACGTCGCACCGCTTCTTCCAGCGCGCCCGCCGACCAGTCGCCGCCGCCCTCCAGCGCGTCGGCAAGGCGCCCCATCCGGATACGCGCGTCGGCGCCCAGAAGCTTCGCGGCCTTGGCGTCGGGCGCGATCGGGCGCGCCTTCACATAGAATGCGGCGCTTTCCGCCAGATCGACCAGCGTTCGCGCCCGCGCCTTGAGCCCGCCCATCCCGGCGATCAACCGCTCGCGCCCCGCCACGTCGATGCGGCAGTCGGCGCGTCCGGCGAGTGCGGGCTCGATCAGCGCCACTAGCCGCGTATCGTCGGCTTCGCGCAGCCAGTGCGCATTCAGGCTGGTCAGCTTGTCCATGTCGAACCGCGCGGCGGAGCGCCCGACCTGCGCCAGGTCGAACCATTCGACCGCCTTGTCGGTCGGGATGATCTCGTCGTCGCCGTGCGACCAGCCGAGCCGCAGCAGGTAGTTGCGCATCGCCTCGGGCAGGAAGCCCATCGTGCGGTACTCGCCGACGCCCAGAGCGCCGTGGCGCTTGGAAAGCTTCGCCCCGTCCGCGCCGTGGATCAGCGGGATGTGCGCGTAGGCGGGCGGCGTCCAGCCCAGCGCCAGGAAAAGCCGGGTCTGGCGGAACGCGTTGGTCAGGTGGTCGTCGCCGCGGATCGCATGCGTCACCTCCATGTCGTGATCGTCGACGACGACCGACAGCATGTAGGTCGGCGTGCCGTCCGCGCGCAGCATCACCATGTCGTCGAGTTCGGTGTTGGCGACGCGCACCTCGCCCTGCACCGCATCGGCGATGACGGTCTCGCCGTCGCGCGGCGCGCGGAAGCGCACGACCGGCGGCGCGTTGGGCGGCGCCTCGGCCGGGTCGCGGTCGCGCCACGGGCTCGCGAAGCGCAATGGCCTGCCGGCGGCTTTGGCCGCGTCGCGCGCGGCGGCGATCTCCTCGGGCGAGGACCAGCAGCGATAGGCATGGCCCGCGGCCAGCAGCGCGTTCGCCACCTCGGCGTGGCGCTCCAAGCGCTGCGACTGGTAGACGACCTCGTCGTCCCAATCGAGCTCCAGCCATTTCAGCCCGTCGAGGATGGCGTCGATCGCCGCCTGGGTAGACCGCGCGCGGTCGGTATCCTCGATGCGCAGCCGGAACACCCCGCCAAGGTGGCGGGCATACAGCCAGTTGAACAGGGCGGTGCGCGCCCCGCCAATATGCAGGAACCCGGTGGGCGAGGGGGCGAAACGTGTGACGATTCTCATGCCGGCCATTTAGCACCAACGCGGCTTCGCCGCGACCCCCCTCCCCAACCCTCCCCCCTTGAGGGGGAGGGTTGGGGAGGGGGGTACGGGGCGATATGCTTCCTGAGGAAGGGGGGCGGCATGCGGGTGGCCGCGTTCGCACGAACCGACAGCGCCGGCGCCGGCCTCGCGGCGGCGGTGGCGCGCGCCTTCGCCGCCGAGCGCGACCGCTGGGCGCTGTGGCTGCCCGCGCTTGCCGGCGCCGGGATCGCCGTCTATTTCGCGCTGCCCGCCGAGCCGCCGCTCTGGCTCGGCCCGGCTGGGGCGGTCGTCGCCCTCGGCCTCGCCTGGACCGCGCGCGGCCGGCCGGCACTCCCGCTCGCGCTGATCGCGGCGGGCGCGCTCGCCGTCGGGTTTGGGGCGGCGGAGATCCGCACCGCCCGGATCGCCGCGCCGGTCCTCGCGAAGCCGATCGGGCCGACCGTGGTCGAGGGGCGGGTCGTCCGCGCCGAGACCCGGCCGCGCGGCGCCCGTTTGCTGCTCGACGAGTTGCGCATCGCCCGGCTTGCCGCATCGCAGACCCCGGCGCGGGTGCGCGTGCGGGTGATGGTGGGGGCCGACGGCATCGGCCCCGGCGACCGCGTTGCGCTGCTCGCCAGGCTCTCGCCGCCACCGGGCCCCGCCGCGCCCGGCGCATTCGACTTCGCGCGGCGCGCCTGGTTCCAGGGGCTCGGCGCGGTCGGGTTCTCCTACGGAAAGCCGAAATCGGTCGCGCATGGCGAGGGCGGGTCGTTCGGCACCGCGCTCGCCCGGCTCCGCGCGGGGGCGACCCAGCGGGTGCGCGCGGCGCTCGCGGGCGACACGGGCGCGATGGCGGCGGCGCTGATGACGGGCGAGCGCGGCGCGATCTCCGAGGCGACGCTCGTCGCCATGCGCAATTCCGGCCTCGCGCATCTTCTCGCGATCTCCGGGCTGCATATGGGGCTGGTGGCCGGCATCGTGTTCTTCTTCGTCCGGCTCGCCTTCGCCGCGTTCCCCGTCGTCGCGCTGCGCCACCCGATCAAGAAATGGGCGGCGGGCGCGGCGCTCGCCGGCGCGCTGTTCTATCTCGCCGTGTCCGGCGCGACGGTGCCGACGCAGCGCGCCTTCGTGATGGTCGCCATCGTCCTTCTCGCCGTGCTGCTCGACCGCGCCGCGATCTCGATGCGGCTCGTCGCCTGGGCGGCGGCCGTGGTGCTTTTGCTGGCGCCGGAGAGCCTCACCGGGCCGAGCTTCCAGATGTCGTTCGCCGCGGTCATCGCGCTGATCGCGAGCTACGAGGTAGCAAGCGGCCCGCTCGCGGCATGGCGCGCCGCCGGCGGGTGGGAGCGGCGCGCCGCCGTCTACCTCGCCGGCATCGTGCTGTCGTCCGCGGTGGCGACGGCGGCGACGGCGCCGTTCGCGGCCTATCATTTCAACCGGCTCGCGCTTTATGGGCTCGCCGCGAACCTCGCCGCCGTGCCGCTGACCGCGCTGTGGATCATGCCCTGGGCGATGGTCGCGTTCCTGCTGATGCCGCTGGGGCTCGAGGGGCTCGCGCTGGTGCCGATGGGCTGGGGCGTCGACGGGGTGATCGCCGTTGCGCGCCATGTCGCCGCCTGGCCCGGCGCGGTGGTCCTGGTCAAGGCGATGCCGACCGCGGCGCTGGCGCTGATCGCCGCGGGCGGGCTGTGGCTCTGCCTCTGGCGCGGGCGCTGGCGCGCGGGCGGGCTTGCCGGAATCGCGCTCGGGCTCGCCCTCGCCATTGCCGCGCGGCCGCCGGACCTCCTGGTCGATGGCTCGGGCCGGCTGGTCGCGCTGCGCCAGCCCGACGGCGCGCTGGCCCTGAATAATGGCAACATCGCGAAGTTCGACGCGTCCATCTGGCTGCGCCGCAACGCCCAGTGGCAAGCCGCGCCGTGGCCGGCAGGGACGGGGCCGGCGGCGACCGGGCAGGGGCTCCGCTGCGACCCGCTCGGCTGCATCTGGCATGCGCGCGGACGCACGGTCGCGCTCGACTGGCGGCCCGAGGCGCTCGCCGAGGATTGCGCCGGTTCCAACCTGGTGATCAGCCGTGAGCCCGCGCCATGGCGCCTCTGCCGCGACCGCGAAAGGGTGATCGACCGCTGGTCGGTGTGGAAGGACGGCGCCCATGCCGTGTGGCTCTCCGGCGACGGCATCCGCATCGAATCCGTCCGCGGCGTGGCGGGCGAACGCCCCTGGGTGCCCAAGCCCGAGCAGGCGCGCCGCGCCGGGCGGTGACGATGTCACAGGAACCGCCGGCCGGCTGGTTGCCAAGCGCTCGTCTTGTCGCCGAGAATGGGCGGTGATGACGGAACGCATCATCGACTGGCCCGAGGGCCACACGCGCACGCCCTACGCGGTGTTCCACGATCCCCGCATCGCCGCGCGGGAAGAGGAGCGGATCTTCCGCGGGCCCGTCTGGCACTATGTCGCGCTGGAGGCGGAGCTGCCGGCGCCGGGTGATTTCAAGTCGACGTTCGTCGGCGCGACGCCGGTCGTGGTCACGCGCGACGCCGACGGCGCGATCCATTGCGTCGTCAATCGCTGCGCCCATCGCGGCAGCCTCGTCTGCCGCGACGCGTTCGGAAACAGCCCGGGCGGCTTCACCTGCGTCTACCACGCCTGGAGCTACGACCTCGCCGGGCGCTTGAAGAGCGTCGCGTTCAGCCGCGGCGTGCGGGGCGAGGGCGGCATGCCAGCCGATTTCGATTTGTCGGCCCATGGGCTCGAGGCGCTCCGCGTCGACAGCTTCGCGGGGCTCGTCTTCGCCACGTTCGACGGCACGACCGAGCCGCTCGCCGACTTTCTCGACGCGCCGATCCGCGACGCGATCCTGCGCACGATGAGGGGGCGCGTCCGCGTGCTCGGTTACGACAGCCAGATCATCAACGCGAACTGGAAGACCTACGGCGAGAACAGCCGCGATTCCTACCACGCCAACATCCTGCACAGCTTCTTCGCGACGTTCGGCATCTCGCGCCATTCGCAGCAGGCGGGGATGATCCAGGACCGGCGCGGGCTCCACTACTTCACCTTCACCCGTGCGGGCACCGAGACCGAGAGCGCCGACTACTCCGACACGGCGGCCGCGCTGCGCTCGGTGCAGGGCGATTTCCGGCTGGCGGACCCGTCGCTGATCGCCTGGTCGGACGAGTTCGGCGACGGCGCGTCCACCTTCATGATCTCGGTCTTCCCCGTGCTGATCGTCCAGCAGGTCAGCAATTCGCTCGCCGTGCGCCAGCTCCTGCCCAAGGGGCCGGAGAAATGCGAGCTCGTCTACACCTTCATCGGGTTCGAGGACGATCCGCCCGCGCTCGCCGAGCGCCGCCTCGTGCAGGCGAACCTGATCGGCTCGTCCGGCCTGATCTCGATGGAGGACTCGACGGTGTCCGAGCTCGTCTCCCAAGGCACGATGGGCAGCCCCGACGCCACCTCCTGCATGGAGATGGGCGGGCGCGACCTCGTCTCCGGCGGCGACACCAAGCTCACCGAGCGGCCGTTACGCAGCTTCTGGTACAACTACCGCACGCTGATGGGGCTGTGATGGCGCGTGCGCCCACGCCCGACGCGGCGACGCGCCGCCTGGTCGAGGACACGATCCATGCGCTCGCGCGCACGATCGACGAGGACCGGCTGGAGGAGATGCCCGCCTTCTTCACCGAGGACGGCACCTATCGCATCGCGTCCCGCTTCAATCTCGACCGCAACCTGCCGCTCGCGCCGGTGAACTGCACGAGTCGCGCGATGCTCGTCGACCGCATCGCCGCGCTTCGGCGCGCCAACGTCTATCACCGCCACCACTACCGCCACCTTGTCAGCGGCATCGCCATCGTCGGCGCGGACGGGAACGAGGTGATTGTGCGCGCGAACTACCTGGTCGTGCGCACGCTGGAGGACGGCTCGTCAACGCTGTTCTCGACGGGCGAGTATCGCGACCGGATGGTCGTCGAGAACGGCACGGCGCTGTTCTGCGAGCGGCTGGTCGTGTTCGACTCTAAGGCGATCGAGACGCTGCTGGTCATCCCGATCTGACCGTTCAGCGCGCCCGCGCGTCGCGGATCGCACGCCAGACGCGTTCCGGCGTTGCGGGCATGGCGATGTCGTCGACGCCCACCGGCGCCAGCGCGTCGCGGATCGCGTTCATCACCGCGGGAAGAGCGCCCACCGTGCCGGCCTCGCCGACGCCCTTCACCCCCAGCGGGTTGGTCTTGGCGGGCACGCAGTGCAGCGCCACGTCGATCATGGGCAGGTCGTCGGCGCGCGGCATGCCGTAATCCATGAACGAGCCCGACAGAAGCTGCCCGCTCGCCGGGTCGTAGACGATCTCCTCCATCAGCACCTGGCCCACGCCTTGCGCAATTCCGCCATGGACCTGGCCGTCGACCAGCATCGGGTTGAGCGCGATGCCCACATCGTCGACCGCGACGTAGCGCACGATCTCGATGCGGCCGGTCTCGGGGTCGATCTCCACCTCGACCGCGTGGCAGCCGTTGGGACAGGACGGGACGGGGTCGTAATTGCCGACCGCCTCGAGCCCCATCCCGATGGCGGCCAAGGGTCCGGCTGGCGCGTGGCTCGCCCGCGCGACGGCGGCGAGCGGCACCATCCGGTCGGTGCCGGCCACGCGGAACGCGCCGTCGGCGAACTCCATGTCGTCCACCGACGCTTCCAGCATCTGCGCGGCGAAGCGCTTGCCCTTCTCGATCACCTCGTCCGCGGCATTGCGCAGCGCGCCGCTCGCGCACACCATCGAGCGCGCGCCGAACGTGCCGCGCCCGCCGGCCACTCGGTCGGTGTCGCCCTGCACGAGCCGCACCTTCTCGAACGGCACGCCCAGCCAGTCCGACACGATCTGCGCGTACACCGTCTCGTGCCCCTGGCCGTGGCTGAACGTGCCGGAGAAGACGAGCACCGTCCCGTCCGCCTCGACGCGCAGCCCCATCCGCTCGTTCATCTGGCCCGAAAGCTCGATGTACTGGCCGATGCCGAAGCCGCGCAGCTTCCCCTGCCGTTCGCTCCCGGCGCGCCTGCCCTCGAAGCCGCGCCGGTCGATGTTGCGCAGCGCCGTGTCGAGGATCGCTGTGAACTCGCCCGAAGTCGTAGTTGAGGTCGGAATGCGTCTGGTAGGGCATCGCCTCCGGACCGATGAAGTTCTTCCGGCGCAGCTCGGCCGCGTCGATGCCGGTGGCGGCCGCGCCCGCCTCGATCAGCCGCTCGACCATCATCATCGCCTCGGGCCGGCCCGCGCCGCGATAGACCGCCATCGGGCTGGTGTGGCTGAACCACGCGCGCGCCGAGCCGTAGAGCGCCGGAATGCGATAGACGCTGGAGAGCAGCCGCATCGTCTGCAGCGGCGGCACCGATCCCGACGCCGAGATGTAGGCGCCGACATTCGCCTCCATGTGATAGCGGATGGCGAGGATGCGCCCGTCCGCGTCGAACGCCATCTCGGCGCGGTCGATGCGGTCGCGCGCATGCGTGTCCGACATCAGGCTCTCGGCGCGGTCGCCGGTCCACTTCACGGGCCGGGCGAGCTTCGCCGCCGCCCAGGCGACCAGCGCGTCCTCGGGATAGAGCTGGCTCTTCATCCCGAACCCCCCGCCGACCTCGGGCGCGACGACGCGGAGGTCGGCCTCGGGGATGTGCAGCACGTCGGCGGCCAGCGCCTGCTTCAGCCGGTGCGGCGCCTGGTGCGAGGCGTAGACGGTGGTCCGCCGCAGCACCGGGTCGTAGGTGGCGAGCGTCGTGCGCGGCTCCATCGAATTGGCCGAGATGCGGTTGTGCACGATGCGCGCCGCGACCTTGTGCGCCGCGCCCGCGAAGGCCGCGTCGACCGCCGCCTTGTCGCCCATCTCGGCGCGGAAGCAGAAATTGTCCGGCGCCTCGTCCCACACCTTGGGCGCGTCGTCGGCCTGCGCCATCACGATCGAGGTGACGGCGGGCAGAGTTTCCCAGTCGATCTCGATCTTCTCCGCGGCGTCCTTCGCCTGGTCCAGCGTCTCGGCGACGACCAGCGCGATGCGGTCGCCGACATGCCGCGCGGTTTGCTTCTGCAGGATCGGCTGGGCGGGCAGGCGTGCGTCCTTGGCGATGTTCGGATGCAGCCCCATCGTGACGAACCCGCCGAGCCCATCCGCCTCGGCGTCCGCGCCGGTCAGCACGATCAGCACGCCGGGCGATTGCGCTGCCGCGCGCGTGTCGATCGACGTCATCCGCGCATGGGCGTGCGGCGAGCGCACGACATGGGCGAACGCCGTGCCGGGCAGGCGGATGTCGTCGACGAACAGCCCCTGGCCCTTGAGGAGCCGCGGGTCCTCCGCGCGCGAGACCGACTGGCCGATACCGAACTGGTTGCTCACGTTACCTCCCTCTCCGTCATTGCGAGGAGCGCAGCGACGAAGCAATCCAGGCTTTCTGGATTGCTTCGCTTCGCTCGCAATGACGTACCTAAGCTCCCGCCGCCTGGACCGCGCGCCAGACGCGCTCGGGCGTCGCCGGCATCTCGATGTGCGAAACGCCGAGCGGCGCGAGCGCGTCGAGGATGGCGTTGATCAGCGCCGGCGGTGCGGCGACCGAGCCGGCCTCGCCGGCGCCCTTGACGCCCAGCGGGTTGGTCGGTGTCGGCACGACGTGCAAATCCACCTCGATGTCGGGCATGTCGTCGGCGTGCGGCATGGCGTAGTCCATGAACGAGCCGGAGAGGAGCTGGCCCGAATCCGGGTCGTACTGCACGAGTTCGAGCATCGCCTGGCCGATGCCCTGCGCCACGCCGCCATGCACCTGGCCGTCGACCAGCAGCGGGTTGATGACCGTCCCCACGTCGTCGACCGCGAGGTAGCGGACGATCTCCACCCGGCCGGTCGCGGGGTCGATTTCGACCTCCGCGATGTGGCAGCCGTTCGGGAAGTTCGACACCGCGTCCTCCGCGCCGACGGCCTCGAGCCCGACCATGCCGAGCTTGGCGAGCGGCCCGGCCGGCGCATGCGCCGCGCGCGCGACGGCGGCGAGCGGGATGCGCTTGTCGGTGCCGGCGACGCGGAACATGCCGTCGGCGAATTCGAGGTCGCTCTCGGCCGCCTCCAGCATGTGGGCGGCGAACTTCTTGCCCTTCTCGACGATCTCGGCCGAGGCCTTCTTGAGCGCCGCCCCGCCGACCGAGGCGGAGCGCGCGCCGAACGTGCCGCGCCCCGCGGCGACGGCATCCGTGTCGCCCTGGATCAGCCGAATTTTCTCGAACGGCACGCCGAGCCAGTCGCCGATGAGCTGGGCGTAGGCCGTCTCGTGGCCCTGGCCGTGGTTGAACGTGCCGGCGAAGATCACCGCCGAGCCGTCGGACTCCATGCGGATGCCCATGCGCTCGTTGAACACGTTCGAGACCTCGATGTAATAGGCGATGCCGAAGCCGCGCCTGAGACCCTTCTTCTCGCTCGCGGCGCGCCGGGCGGCGAAGCCCGGCCGGTCGGCCTTCTTGAGCGCCATGTCGAGCACCGTCTCGAACTCGCCCGAATCGTACTGGATCGGCCCGTGCGCGGTCTTGTAGGGCATCGCCCGCGCGGGGATCAGGTTCTTCCGGCGCAGATCGGCGGGGTCCATCTTGAGCGCACGCGCGGCCCGGTCGACGACGCGCTCGATCATGTAGCTCGCCTCGGGCCGTCCGGCGCCGCGATAGGTGCCGACCGGGTTGGTGTGGCTGAAATAGGTGCGCGCGGTGCCGAAAATCGCCGGGATGGCATAGACGCCCGACAGCATCCAGAGGGTCTGCAGCGGCGGCACGTTGCCCGCGCCCGAGATGTACGAGCCGAGATTGACCTCGATCTGGGCGCGCAGCGCGAGGAACCTGCCGTCCTTGTCGATGGCGAGCTCGATCGTGTCGACCTGGTCGCGCCCGTGCGTGTCCGACATCAGGCTTTCCGACCGGTCGGCGACCCACTTCACCGGCCGCTCGATCTTGCCGGCGGCCCACACCACCAGCGGGTCCTCCGGATAGCCCTGGCCCTTCATCCCGAACCCGCCGCCGACGTCGCGGCTGACGACGCGCAGGTCGCTTTCGGGAATGTGCAGGATCTGGCTGGCGATCGCCTGCTTGGTGCGGTGCGGGCCCTGCGACGACATGTACAGCGTGTAGCGCCGGGTCTCGCGCTCGTAGAGACCGATCGAGGCGCGCGGCTCCATCGCGTTGGCGGAGACGCGGTTGTTGATCACCGACAGCGTCTCGACATGCGCGGCGTTCGCGAATGCGGCGTCGGTCTTGGCCTTGTCGCCCATCTGCAGCGTGTAGATCACGTTGCCCGGCGCCTCGGTCCACACCACCGCCGCGCCGTCCGCCTTCGCCTGCGCGATCGAGGTGACGGCGGGCAGGGGCTCGTAATCCACCCCGATCAGCTCGGCCGCGTCCTTCGCCTGGGAAAGCGTCTCGGCCACGACGAACGCCACCGGCTGGCCGACATAGCGCACCTCGTCATGGGCAAGGACGGGTTGCACCGTGCGGTGCGCCTTGGGCCCGCCCATGTCCTCGGGCATCCCCATGGTCTGGAGCCCGCCGAGCTTCTCGTTGGCGGCATCCTGTCCGGTCAGCACCAGCACCACGCCGGGCGCGTCCTTCGCCGCTGCCGCGTCGACCGATTTGATCCGCGCATGGGCGTGCGGCGAGCGCAGCACGAAGCCATAGGCCTGATGCGGAAAGGTTATGTCGTCGACGTAGCTGCCGCGGCCGGTGAGGAACCGCGGGTCCTCGACGCGCGTGACCGGTTGGCCGATGCCGAACTTGCCTGCCATGGTTGCCTCGCTGCTTAAGTTTGTTCCGCAATCTTGTACCGGCTTCCGTTCGTCCTGAGGAGCGGCTTCGCAGAGCGAAGGCGCGTCTCGAAGGGCGGGCGGAAGTTGTTCGCTAGCGCCGTTCGCCCTTCGAGACAGCCCGCCGCTTTGCGACGGGCTTCCTCAGGACGAACGGGTTCAGCGACCGCTCCATCATTTCCCCGCCGCCCTTATCGCGCGCCAGATGCGCTCGGGCGTCGCGGGCATGGCGATGTCGGTAACGCCGAGCGGCGCCAGCGCGTCGAGCACGGCGTTGATGACCGCGGGCGGCGAGCCGACGCAGCCCGCCTCGCCCGCGCCCTTGACGCCGAGCGGGTTCGATGGGGTCGGGGTGTTGTGCATCTCGACCGCGATCGAGCAGAAATCGTCGGCGCGCGGCATGGCGTAGTCCATGAACGAGCCGGACAGAAGCTGGCCGGACGCGTCATAGACGATGTCCTCCATGAGCGCCTGACCCGCGCCCTGCGCGATGCCGCCATGGATCTGGCCGTCGAGCAGCAGCGGGTTGATGGGCACGCCCACGTCGTCCACCGAGACGTAGTTCACGATCTCGACCGTGCCGGTCGCCGGATCGACCTCGACCTCGCAGACATGGCAGCCGTTCGGGAAGTTGGGCACGCCCGCGAACGAGCCGTTCGCCTCCAGCCCGACGCCGAGCTGGTCGGCCGGGCCCATCGGGGCGTGCGCGACGTGCGCGACGGCGGCGAACGGCACGGCCTTGTCGGTGCCGGCCACCTTGAACATACCGCCCTCGTAGGCGATGTCGGCCTCGGCCGCCTCCAGCATCAGCGCGGCGAACTGCTTGCCGCGTTCGATCACCCGGTCGGTCGCCTGGCGCAGCGCCGAGCCGCCGAGCGCCATCGAGCGGGCGGCGAACGTGCCGCGCCCGAACGCCATCGTGTCGGTGTCGCCCTGGATCACGCGCACGCTCTCGAACGGCACATCGAGCCATTCGGCGATCATCTGGGCGTAGGTCGTCTCGTGCCCCTGGCCGTGGCTGAACGTGCCCGGATAGACGGCGACCGACCCGCCCGCATCGACCCGCAGCTCCATCCGCTCGTTGAACACGCCGGCGATCTCGATGAACATGCCGAAGCCCATCCCGCGACGTTTGCCGCGCTTTTCCGCCTCGGCGCGGCGGGCGGCGAAGCCTTTCACGTCCGCCATCTCGGCCGCCTTGTCCAGCACGCCGCCGAAATCGCCGAAGTCGTAGGCGAACATCAGCGGCGTCTGGTAGGGCATCGCATCCTGCGCGATCACGTTCCTGCGGCGCAGCTCGTAGGCCGACATGCTGCGCTCGCGCGCCGCCACGTCGAGCAGCCGCTCGATCAGATAGATCGCCTCGGGCCGTCCCGCGCCGCGATAGACGCCCAAAGGCGCGGTGTGGGTGAACACCGCCTGCGCGACGACGTGGATCGCCGGGATGGCGTAGGTGTTCGACAGCATGTTCGCGGAGAACATGGTCGGCACCATCGCCGCATTGGAAAGATAGGCGCCCATGTTCGAGGTGATCCGCACGCGAAGCCCGAGAATCTTCCCATCGGCGTCGAGCGCGAGCTCCGCCGCGTCGAGCTGGTCGCGCCCGTGCGTGTCGCTGAGCAGGCTCTCGGATCGGTCGGCCGTCCACTTCACCGGCCGGCCGAGCCGCTTCGCCGCCCAGGCGACCAGCCCCTCCTCGGGATAGACGGTGACCTTCATCCCGAACCCGCCGCCCACGTCGCGCGCGATCACGTGCACGTCGGTCTCGGGCACGTGCAGCACGTGGTGCGCCAGCGTCTGCTTGAGGACGTGCGGGAACTGGGTCGAGGAATGGACGGTCACCCGCCGTGTCGCCTCGTCATAGGCGGCCAGCGCGCCGCGCGGCTCCATCGCGTTGGCCGAGACGCGGTTGTTGTGCACCGAAAGCCTGTGCACGCTCGCCGCCTTGGCGAACGCATCGGCGACCTTCGACTCGTCGCCGAACATCAGCGGGAAGCAGAGGTTCGAGGGGGCGTCGTCCCACACCTTGGGCGCGCCGTCGTTCAGCGCTTCGCCGAGCGCGGCGACCGCCGGCAGCACTTCGTAATCGATCTCAATCAGCTCGGCCGCGTCCTTCGCCTGGGCCAGCGTCTCGGCCACGACGAAGGCCACCCGGTCGCCCACGTGGCGCGCCTTGTCCGCCACCAGGACCGGCTGGGCCGGGCGGTAGGATTTGGGCCCGCCCATGTCCTCGGGCATCGCCTCGGGGCCGAGCCCGCCCAGCCCGTCCGCCGCCGCGTCCGCCCCGGTCAGCACCGCGACCACGCCCGGCGCTTCCTTCGCGTTCGTCACGTCTGCCTTGCGAATCCGGGCATGGGCATGGGGCGAGCGCACCACCACCCCGTAGAGCTGGCCGGGCAGGCTGAAATCGTCGACATACCGCCCGCGGCCGGTCAGAAGCCTCGGATCCTCGGTGCGTGGCACCGGCTGGCCGATCCCGAACTGCGCCATTTCGTCCTCCCCGTTCTCCGCGCGCGGCGGGCGCGGTTTAGAACCGGAGTATTACCGGAATTGGGCCGCCGGAAAACCGGCCTCGCGGGCCCATTTTTGCCATGGGCGGGGGCCCGCTGCCCTTGACCCGGCGCGTCCGAGTGTCCATTCTTGACGGGCCTTTAAGGCAATCCCTATATGAAGCGCGCGGTTGAGCGCGGTAGGCACACCGCAGTAAACGTCCTAGGACAGGTTCATGGCCACACAGATCGCCGCAAAGGACCCCGAACCTTCGGGGCGGAAGAAGCTCGAACTCCGTGGTAATCCGGTTTGCCGGGGATTCGGGTGATGGAGTGCAGATCACCGGGGCCCAGTTCACCCAGCAGACCGCGCTGATGGGCAACGACCTCGCGACCTTCCCGGACTTCCCGGCGGAGATCCGCGCGCCGACCGGCACCACCTACGGCGTCTCGGCCTTCCAGATCAATTTCGCCTCCTACGACATCCAGACGGCGGGCGACCAGCCCGACGTGCTGGTGGCGATGAACCCCGCCGCGCTCAAGGTGCATCTACGCGACCTGCGCCCCGGCGGCGTGGTCGTGCTGAACACCGACACGTTCACCGAGCGCAACCTGACGAAGGCCGGCTACAAGTCGAACCCGCTCGAGGACAACTCGCTGTCGAGCTACCGCGTCGTCGCGATCGACATCTCGAAGCTGACCTTGGCTGCGGTCGACGGCATCGGGCTCAACAAGTCCGATTCGCTCCAGTGCAAGAACTTCTGGACCCTCGGTCTGATGTGCTGGATGTACGGCCGCGACCGCCAGCCGACGATCGACTTCCTGAACCGCCGCTTCGCCAAGCAGCCGAAGATCGCCGAGGCGAACATCGCCGCGCTGAATGCCGGCCACGCCTACGGGGAGACGGCGGAGCTGCCGTCCGACATCTCGACCTACATCGTGCCCAAGGCGGAAGCGCCGGCCGGCACGTACCGCGCCGTCACCGGAGCCGAGGCGATCGCCTGGGGGCTGGTCACCGGCGCGCATAAGGCCGGGCTCAAGCTGTTCTTCGGGTCGTACCCGATCACCCCCGCCTCGCCGCTGCTCCATGCGCTGACCGGGCTGCGCCAGTACGGCGTGATCACCTTCCAGGCCGAGGACGAGATCGCCGCCGCCTGCTCGGCGATCGGCGCGTCCTACGCCGGCGCGATCGGCGTCACCTCGTCGTCGGGCCCTGGCATCGCGCTGAAGGGCGAGGCGATCGGCCTCGCCATCGTCGCCGAGTTGCCGATGGTGATCGTCAATTCGCAGCGCGGCGGGCCGTCGACCGGCCTGCCCACCAAGACCGAGCAGTCCGACCTGCACCAGGCCGTGTGGGGCCGCAACGCCGACACGCCGGTGCCGGTGATCGCGTCCTGCACGCCGGGCGACTGCTTCGAGGTGGCGATCGAGGCGGTGCGCATCGCGACGAAATACATGACCCCGGTCTATTTGCTGACCGACGGCTATCTCGCCAATGCGGCCGAGCCGTGGAAGATCCCCGACGTCGATGACGTCGCGCCCTTCCCGGTGAAATTCCGGACCGACCCCGAGGGCTTCCAGCCCTATATGCGCGACGAGAAGACGATGACGCGCGTGTGGGCCGTCCCCGGCACGCCGGGCACCGAGCATCGCATCGGCGGCATCGAGAAGGACTACGAGACCGGCGACATCTCCTACGATCCGGCGAACCACCACAAGATGACGATGGTCCGCGTCGGGCGCATCAAGCGCATCGCCGAGGATCTGCCGCCGCAAAAGGTGTCGACCGGCAAGGAGACCGGCAAGCTCGCCGTCGTCGGCTGGGGCTCGACCTTCGGGGCGATCAACCAGGCCGTCGGCCGTTGCCGCGAGGCCGGGCTCGACGTGTCGCACATCCATATCCGCCATATCTGGCCGCTGCCGACGAACCTGGGCAAGCTGCTCGCCGGCTTCGACCGCGTGCTGGTGCCGGAGATGAATGCCGGCCAGCTCATCAACCTGCTGCGCGCCGAGTATCTGGTCGACGCCAAGGGGCTCAACCAGATCTCCGGCCAGCCTTTCAAGGTTGTCGACCTCGAGGCCGCGATCCGGTCCATGCTCGACAAGGGAGAACCGCGGTGAACGTCCAGGCCCCCCTCAAGCCGGCCGACTACGCCTCGGACCAGGAGGTCCGCTGGTGCCCGGGCTGCGGCGACTACGCGATCGTCAAGGCGGTGCAGCGCGTCTGCGCCGACCTGCAGCTCCCGCGCGAAAAGACGGTGTTCATCTCGGGCATCGGCTGCTCGTCGCGTTTTCCCTATTACATGTCGACCTACGGGTTCCACACGATCCACGGCCGCGCGCCGGCGATCGCGACCGGCGTGAAGCTGACCAACCCCGAGCTCGACGTGTGGCTGATCACCGGCGACGGCGACGGTCTGTCGATCGGCGGCAATCACCTGCTGCACGTCCTGCGCCGCAACGTGAACATGCAGATCCTGCTGTTCAACAACGAGATCTACGGGCTCACCAAGGGCCAGTACTCGCCGACCTCGCGGCTCGGCACGCGCTCGCCGTCGACGCCGGTGGGCTCGGTCGACTCGCCCTTGAACCCGGTGCTGTTCGCGCTGGGCGCGGGGGCGCGCTTCATCGCGCGTTCGATCGACACCAACCAGAAGCACCTGCCGGTGATGCTCAAGCGCGCGCATGCCTTCAAGGGCGCGGCGTTCGTCGAGATCTACCAGAACTGCATCGTCTATAACGACGCGGTCTTCGCCAACTTCACCGAGAAGGACGTGGCGGCCGACATGCAGATCGAGCTCGAGGACGGCAAGCCGATGATCTTCGGCAAGGAGAAGAACAAGGGGCTGCGCCTCAAGAAGGGCAAGATCGCGCTCGAGGTCGTCACCATCGGCGAGAACGGCGTGACCGAGGCCGACATCCTGGTCCACGACGAGACCGACAAGGTGATGGCCGGGCTTCTCGCCGCGATGGAGCCGCCGGACTTCCCGAAGGCGCTCGGCGTGCTCTATTCGAACGAGGGCCTCTCGTACGAGACCGCCGTCCACGCCCAGATCGCCGAGGTCACCAAGGCCAACCCGCCGCAGTCGCTCAACCAGCTTCTCCGCCGCGGCAACACCTGGACGGTGTCGTAACAAGAAATCTTGTCACCCCGGACAGCGCGAAGCGCTGATCCGGGGCCCACTTGTCCGCGGACTGTGGCGCCGAAAGATGGCCCCCGGCTCTCGCCGCAAGCGGCTCGGCCGGGATGACAAGCGCGAAAGCCTACGCCCTGCCGTAAGTGTCTTCGTAGCGGACGATGTCGTCCTCGCCGAGATAGCTGCCCGACTGCACCTCGATCAGGTTGAGCGGCACCTTGCCCGGGTTCTCCAGCCGGTGGCGGGTGAACATCGGGATGTAGGCCGATTGGTTCTCGGTCAGCAGCACCGTCTCGTCGTCGCGCGTCACCAGCGCCGAGCCGTTGACGATGATCCAGTGCTCGGCGCGGTGGTGGTGCATCTGCAGCGACAGCTTCGCGCCCGGCTTCACGGTGATGCGCTTTACCTGGAAGCGCTCGCCGTCATGCACGGTCTGGTAGTAGCCCCACGGCCGGTAGATGCGCGGGTGGAAGGTGGGTTCCGGCCGGTTCGACTTCTTCAGCCCGTCGACGATGGTCTTCACGTCCTGGGCGCGGTCGCGCGGCACCACCAGCACCACGTCGTCGGTCGAAACCACGATCAGGTCCGACACGCCGACCGCCGCGATCAGCCGCCCCTCCGAGCGCAAATACGAGTTGCTGACGTCGACCGTCACGACGTCGCCGCCGATCACGTTGCCGTTCTCGTCCTTGGTGCCGATGTCCCACAGCGCCGACCAGGCGCCGACGTCGTTCCAGCCCATGTCGGCGGGCACCACGGCGGCGGTCGCAGTGTGTTCCATCAGCGCATAGTCGATCGACTTCGCCGGCGCGGCCGCGAACGGCTCGCGCGCGAGCCGCAGGAAGTCGAGGTCGGACTGCGCCTCGTCCAGCGCGCGCCGGCAGGCGGCGACCATCTCGGGCTCAAGCCGCTGGAGCTCGTCGAGCGCGAGGCGGGCGGGGAACAGGAACATGCCGCTGTTCCAGTCATGCGTGCCGCCCGAGACATACTTCGCGGCGGTCTTCGCGTCGGGCTTCTCGACGAACTCCGCCACCCGGAACGCCCCCTTCGCCCCCTTCAGCGCGGTGCCGCGCCGGATGTAGCCGTACCCCGTTTCGGGCCTGTCGGGCCGGATGCCGAACGTGACCAGCGCGCCACCGGCCGCCGCCTGGGCCGCCATGTCGCACGCCGCGCGGAACGCCGCGGTGTCGGCGATCACGTGGTCGGACGGCAGGATCAGCATCAGCGCGTCGGCGTCCTCGCGCAGCAGGGCCATGGCGGCGACGGCGACCGCCGGTGCGGTGTTGCGCCCGACCGGTTCCAGCAGGATCGCGGCGGGCGCGATCGAAATCTGGCGGAGCTGCTCGGCGACGGCGAAGCGATGCTCCTCGTTGCAGACGATCAGCGGCGGCGCGAACTGCGCCGGGTCGTTCACGCGCCGCGCCGTGTCCTGCAGCAGGCTCAGTTCGGAGGTGAGCGGCAGAAGCTGCTTCGGATAGGCCTCGCGCGACATTGGCCACAGCCGCGTGCCTGACCCGCCCGACAGCACGACGGGGTGAATGACGCGGCGGTTGCTAGTGCTCGAATCGGTCGTCGCCATGCGATGTCCCTGCGTTCACGATGGTTTGTCCGGATGAGTCTCGCAGCCATTCGCCCCGCCTGCCCGTGAAAACGCTGCGGCAAATTCGAGGCGCGGCGCATCCACGCTTTGAAATCCTTGGCTGATTCTTCGTAGCAGTGTACAAAGAGAACTCGTGGTACCGCCAGTGCGCGCGGTGTCGATGGCCTTTGCGGGCTCCCGAGGGTTGGTCGGTTCGACGGGGGGCCACTGGCGCGGTCGCCGGAATTGCAGTAAGAAGTCGGCCCGCGGGAACATATTCCGACCGTCCGCACGCTCATGCGCGGGCGAGTCTCTTGAACGCAAGGAGATAAATAATGAAGTTCCTGAAGACCCTGATGATTATCGCGGTACCTGTCGCGTTGGCTGCCGGCTGCGAAAACATGCAGGGTGACCAGCAGTCGATGTCGGACAAGACCAGCATGGAAGCCAAGCAGCAGGCGATGTCGGCCAGCGAGTCGGCGAAGCAGGCTGCCGCTTCCGCCCAGCAGGCCGCCGATGCCGCAAAGCAGGCCGCCATGGCTGCCGAGAATGCCGCGAAAGAGGCCAAGATGGCGGGCGACAAGGTCGACCGCATCTATTCGCGGGGCCTCCGCAAGCGCTAAGGTCGCGAGCCTCGGCGCGCCGGGCCCGAGCTCAGCGCGCCGAGGTCTGCGCTGCGCGCGCAAGCAGGACCTTGAACGGGATGCCGTTCCGCTTCTGGACGGCTTCATCCATCTTCGCCCAATCGATCTCGCCCTTGCCGGGACCCGCCGCCTCGACCGCGCGATAGGCGAGGTCGGGTATCGTCGCCGCCGTGAATGTCCCGGTCTCCTCGATCTCGGCCGCCTGCGGCTGGCTGAGATGGATCTGGGCGTAGAGCTCGCCCTTCCGCCAGCCGAACTTGGCCTGCTGGTCGACCACCGTCACCGGCGTGCCGACGGCGATGCGCGGGAACAGGGACTCGATCGCCTCGGGATACATGCGCACGCAGCCGTGGCTCGCGCGCCGTCCCACCCCGTCCGGCTTGTTCGTGCCGTGGATCAGATAGGCCGGCCAGCCGAGATACATGGCGTAGTTGCCCAGCGGGTTGTCCGGCCCGGGCGGCACGATCGCCGCATGGCCCGGATCGTCCGCCATGATCGATTTCGGCACGTACCAGGTGGGGTTCTTCTGCTTGCGGACGACCTTGGTGGTGCCGATCGGCGTCTTCCATCCCACGTCGCCGACACCGATCGGGTAGGTCTCCACCGGCCCGCCGTCCGTCGGGAAGTAGTAGAGCCGCAGCTCGGCCACGTTGAGCACCAGCCCCTCGCGCGGCGCGTCGGGCAGGATGTGCGCCGTCGGCAGGGTGATCTCGGTGCCGTCGCCCGGAATCCAGGGATCGACCCCCGGGTTGGCGGCGATGATCTCCACGTAGCCGAGGTTGTTGGCGCGGGCGAGGTCGAGCAGCGTGTCCGACTGCCTGGTCGTGTAGCTCTTCACCGTCCCGACGATGTCGGGATAGGTCCGCTTCGCCTTGACCGGCGCGGCATAGGCGCCGCGGAGCGCCAGTCCGGCGCCCAGGGCCCCGCCGAGCCCGGCCAGCATCGCGCGGCGGCTGATCTCATGGTGCGCCATGGCGCTTATTTGCTCCCCCTAGGAACATCGGCCCCGCATTAGGGGCGGTCCCGCTTAAATAAGCGTTAGCCATGCCCGCGCCAAGCTCCGCCGGTAGAAACAGCAGTTTCGCCGAAAAATGCGTTCCGGCGGGCCGTTGAACTGGTTTACCCTGCGCCCGCCATCGAGGCCGGACCGGACACGGGCAGGAAAAGAGGTCCATGGAGCGAATCATCGTCGGCATCACCGGGGCGACCGGGACCGTCTACGGCCGGCGGCTGATGGAGCTGCTGCGCTGCGTGCCCGATATCGAGATCCACCTGGTGATGAGCCGATCGGCCAAGCTCACCCTCAAGATGGAGCACGACGACCCGCCCGAGCGGCTGATGAGCCTCGCCCACGTGGTCCATGACGTGGGCAACATGGGCGCCGCCATCTCGTCGGGCTCGTTCCGCTCGCGCGGCATGATCGTCGCGCCGTGCTCGATCAAGACCATGTCCAACATCGCCAACGGCAATACCGGCGACCTGATCAGCCGCGCCGCCGACGTGGTGCTGAAGGAGCGCCGCACGCTGGTGCTGGCCGTCCGCGAGACGCCGCTCCATGCCGGTCATCTCGAGAACCTCGCCAAGCTCGCCCATATGGGGGCGGTGATCTTTCCGCCGGTGCCGGCGTTCTACAACCGGCCGGTCACCCTGCAGGACATCGTCGACCAGAGCTGCATGCGCATGCTCGACCAGTTCGACCTCGAGGTCGACGCCGCGCCACGCTGGGGCGAGACCGGTGGCGTGCCCGCGGTCGGCCAGACCATCGCCGGCGGCAAGGGGGCGGGGGAGTAGATGACCACCAAACCGCCGATCGTCCTGGTCCATGGCGCGTGGCACGGCGGCTGGTGCTGGCGCCGGGTCGAGGGGCCGCTGCGCGCGGCCGGCCATGACGTGCATGCGCCGACCCTGACCGGGCTCGGCGACCGGGCGCATCTGTTCCGGCCGGAGATCGGGCTCGACGACCACATCGCCGACGTCTGCGCCCTGTTCGACCACGAGGAACTCGCCGACGCCGTGCTGGTCGGCCATTCCTACGCCGGTATGGTGATCACCGGCGCGGCCGAGCGGCTGGCGCCCCGCATCCGGCGTCTCGTCTATCTCGACGCCTTCGTGCCCGAGGACGGCCAGAGCCTGATGGCGCTCGCCCGCCCGGCGCCGTCCGGCGAGGCGCCGCCGCGGCCCGAGGGCAACCGCGTGCCGTCGCGCACCCCCGCATTCTTCGGCATCGACGATCCGGGCGATGTCGCGTGGGTGACAAGGCGCGTCGTCGACCAGCCCCTGCTCACCATGACCGATCCGGTGAAGGCACCGCTCGGGGCGGCGAAGAAGCTGCCGCGCAGCTTCATCTACTGCTCGGGCCGGCCGATGGGTTCGTTCGACCAGTTCAAGGCGCGGTTCCAGACCGATCCGGCCTGGCGCTACCACGACTTGCCGACCGGCCACGACGCGATGGTCACCGACCCCGCCGGATTGGTGAAAATCCTCCTCGCCGAGGCCGCCGCCTGACCGGAACGACGCGGGAGGAACGGGCATGGCGAAACCCGCACCGCAGCATGGCACGTCTCCGTCCGAACGGATCGACGCCCGCATCGCGGAGCTGGGCGACTGGCGGGGCGAGACGCTCGGCCGGCTCCGCGCGCTGATCCACGACGCCGATCCCGAAATGGTGGAGGCGTGGAAGTGGCGCGGCGTCCCGGTCTGGGAGCATGCCGGTATCGTCTGCACCGGCGAGACCTACAAGTCCGTCGTGAAGATGACCTTCGCCAAGGGCGCGTCGCTCGACGATCCCGCCGGCCTGTTCAACGCCAGCCTCGAGGGAAACACGCGCCGCGCCATCGATTTCCGCGAGGGCGACCGCATCGACGCCCCGGCGCTGAAGGCCCTCATCCGCGCCGCCGTCGCCCTGAACACCGCCAACGCGAAGGCGAAGTGCTGACGCGATCGCGCCCGACGGACGCAATAAGGGCGTTCTTGCCGATTAAACGGCTAGCAGGCGAACGACCAGCCGGAAGTCAGAAGCGGGCCGTTCTGGGAGCGGCTACGAGATTAGGAAGCCTGAAAAGCCTGCAGACCTACCGAGTACTCCGAAGACTGGACGAAGTTTCATATTGGAATTTTGGAATAGCGTGCCGGATACCCGCACAACACCCAGATCGGGTCGGGATCGTAGGGGCCGTCGTGTTTCTGTTTTTCGCGTGGCTGCTCGCTACCCAAGGGCGTCGTGGTCCGAGTGTCGCTTAGCACATCGCTCGGAAACGAAGAAAACTCGGCCCAGCGGGCTGTTCTCGTCTGGCTGCAGGGCGTTAGCTGCGGCAGGCACGAGTAGTCAGTTCGGATCGCGTGGGCGAGGCGGGGCAAGGAATATGGAATCCACGGACTAGTGCAACGGTGGCCGAAGCTAGAAACGGCGGCGACGGCCCGAAGGCCGCCGCCGGTGACGTGAAAATCGGTGAGCGGTGCCTAGGCGCGCGCCTTCTGGCGTCGGCGTACCCATCCAAACCCGGCCAGACCCATCGCAAGCAACGTCATGGTCGCCGGCTCGGGGACGGGATAGTCGACAACCGCCGACCCAATTAGATAGTCGTTGTTTGTTCCGCTGTTACCGCTGTGGTCATAAGCAATCAAATACAGGTATCGATAGTCAGTAAAGTCGATGCCCCCCAAATTTGCCAAGTTCAACGTCGCATTTACCGACGTGCCATTGTCGCCATACTCGAACGCGTAGCGGTCAAGACTGCTGCTGAGCAAGGCAGTAATAGAATCCGATGAACCTGCGATTGATGCGTCTGCTCCGAACAGGACACCGCGTTCGATCGGAGAACCGCCGGAATCCAACGATGAAAGTGTGATGCTGATCCAATGTTCGTTCGTGAACGGAAGACTGAGTTGTACCAGTTCCTGAAGGCCCTCATTGCTCAGTTCGTTGTAGTCGCCACCTCCGTTCGTGCCGTTGCCGCTGCAGGGCGAACTCGGCTCGCCCGTGCTGCACACGCCCAAGCCGACATCGTCGCTCGGGTTGTTTCGAATATAGAGGTGTGTCGCGCTCCACGTGCTTGCGGAGTATTCGAAGGCCTGGGCATTTACCGGAGCGAAATCGGGCGCACCATCGTTGAACTGCAATATGCCGGTGCCGGACTGATAACCGTTCGTTGATACCGTAGCATTGGTATCGAGGTTCAGCGCAGTGTTACTGCCGCCGAGGACAAAATTGACGTTTCCCGCGGACGCATCCGCCGTCAACGCCAGGAATGCGATTGCGGCGATGACGCCTGAACTTGCGATTTTGCGACGCATGACACCCCCATGATTCTTCTTCGTTGTGTTTTTATGCAAGATTTGTGCCAAGATTTGAATCTTGTTGAAAATCAGTAGATTGCCTGGACAAGGCACGTCTCGCTCGCGCCAAACTGTAAAAAATTCCGACAATTCGTGCGGAAAGCGCCGCCTCTTGCAAACCAACCGTGCTAGATGAACGGATTGGGCGTGCCGAGAGTGCCCGGGGCAGGATTTCGGTGGGCCGCCGCAAACATTCACTTCCAACGATTGTATTTGTGTATAAATTCCTGTATACGGTTGGCCCGAGATTGAGCGCTCGGGCAGGACGACGTCGCCCGAAGATTTTTTTCGGGTGCGGCGGGCGAAAGCGTTGTGCGTCAAGGGTTTGCGGGGCGGGGCACGCCTTGGGTGAGGCGCCTTGAGGTTCCTTCACGTTCCTTCAGGTTCGCTTGAGGTTCGCTTGAGGTTCGCCGGAGTTCATCGCAGTTCCAACAGGCCGCGCCCGGGGACGCGGCGCGCGACGGTCGAGCTTGGGTCGGGTGGACGCACCGGGACGCACGGTCTATCCTTTTCCGGCACCACCGTGCCCAGCCAGGGAGGGCCACCGCCATGCAGTTCTTCTGCTTCCATCTGATGCCCTACGCGCATCTCGACTTCACCGAGGCCGACAAGTACCCGTCGAGCTGGGTGGTGCTGCCCAACAGCCTGTACGATCCGGTGAAGGGCGCCGAGCTCTATCACCGCTATCTCGACGAGCTCGAGTTCGCCGACTCGCTCGGCTATGACGGCGTCTGCGTCAACGAGCATCACCAGACCGCCTACGGGCTGATGCCGACGCCGACTGTGTTCGCCGGCGCGCTCGCGCGCAAGCTCAAGAACGCCAAGCTCGCCGTGCTCGGCCGCGCGCTGCCGCTGCTCAACAACCCGCTGGTCGTCGCCGAGGAGTACGCGATCCTCGACAATCTGATGCGCGGCAAGTTCATCGGCGGGTTCGTGCGCGGCGTCGGCACCGAGTATCACTCGACCGGGTCGAACCCCGGCGAGTCGCATGAGCGGTTCCACGAGGCGCACGACCTGATCATCCGCGCCTGGACCGAGCCCGGCCCGTTCCGCCATCACGGCAAGCACTACGATTTCAGCTACGTCAACCCGTGGCCGCGCTGCTACCAGACCCCGCACCCGCCGATCTGGATTCCGTCGCAGGGCTCGTCCGAGACGATCGTCTGGGCGGCGAAGATGAAATACACCTACTGCCAGACCTACTCGGCGTTCGCTTCGGTGGCGAAGTATTTCGAGATGTACCGCCAGGAGGCGAGCAAGAACGGCTACCAGTCGACGCCGTCGCAGCTCGCCTGGGCCGCGCCGATCTACGTCGCCGAGACCGACGAGATCGCGATGCGCGAGGCCAAGCCGCACATCGAGAACTTCCTGCACAAGTTCCTGAAGACGCCGGCCGAGTTCCTGCTGCCGCCGGGCTACACCTCGATCGGCTCGCTCAAGGCCATCGCGATGAACAAGGTGATGACCAACCGCGCGGCGCAGACCGCCGAGTCGCTGAACGAGGCCGGCTGGGTGATCATCGGCTCGCCCGCTACGGTGCGCCGGCGCCTCGAGGAGTACCGCGCGACGGCGAAGTTCGACAATCTGCTGATCTTCTCGCAGTTCGGCACGCTGCCCGGCGAGCTCACCCGCAAGAACATCGAGATGTTCGCGACCGACGTCATGCCGCACTTCCGGGCTGCAACCCCCGCCCGCGCCGCGGCGGAGTAGGACAAGAATGTCCCTCTCCGCCCTTCAGGGGGGAGAGGGAAGGGGCCCGTCCGAAGCGACGGGAAGGGTGAGGTGGGTCTAAATCAGAGACCGGGTTTCCCCCCCACCTCACCCCGGCCCTCTCCGCCCCCAGGGGCGGAGAGGGAGACGAAACGCGAAGGAGTATTCATGCAGATCCGCTTCCGCGAGGACAGTCCGGAGGACGCGGCGTTCCGCGCCGCGTTCCGCGCCTGGATCGCGGCGAACCTGCCCGAGGACTGGCGCGGCTACGGCACCCGCCCGCCGAAGGACACGGTCATGGCGTGGCAGCGCAAGCTGTGGGAGGGCGGCTACGTCGCGCCGCACTGGCCAAAGGAATGGGGCGGCACGCAGCGGCCGTTCAGCCAGCAGGTCATCACCAAGGAGGAGCTGGCGCTCGCCCGCGCGCCCGAAATATCGGGCCAGGCGCTCAACCATATCGGCCCGCTGCTGATGCAGTTCGGCACCGACGCGCAGAAGCGCGAGCACTTGCCCCACATCCCGCCGGGCGATCGCATCTGGTGCCAGGGCTATTCCGAGCCCAACGCCGGCTCGGACCTGACCAGCCTGCGCACGCGCGCCGAGATCGACGGCGACCATTTCGTCGTCAACGGCCAGAAGATCTGGACCACCTGGGCGCACCACGCCGACTGGATCTTCATGCTGGTGCGCACCGATCCGGAGGCGAAGCCGCAGGCCGGTATCAGCTTCATCCTGGCCGACATGCGAACGCCCGGCATCACGCCGCGCGGCATCGAGACCATCGCCGACGACGACGAGCTTGCCGAGGTGTTCTTCGACAATGTGCGCGTGCCGATGACCAACCTCGTCGGCAAGCTCAACGACGGCTGGCGGGTCGCCAATGCGCTGCTCGCGCACGAAAGGCTCGGCTCGGGCAGTCCGCAGATGGGGTTCGACGCGCTCGAGCGGGTGCGCCAGGTCGCGCGTGCGACGGGTGCCGATTCCGACCCCGCCTTCCGCGACCGGCTGGCCCAGGCCGAGCTCGACGTGCTCGCCTATTCCGCGCTCTACAGCCACGCGGTCGAGCTGGTGAATTCCGGCCGCGAGCTGGGGCCGGAGGCGTCGCTGCTCAAGATCACCGGATCGGAGACGCTGCAGCGCACCTGCGACCTGATGCTCGAAGCCGCCGGCGCGCACGGCGCCGAGGACGGCTGGATCGAGACCGAAGGCGGGCGGATGCAGATCTCGACGCTCTACCGCCAGGTGCGCCGCGCCTCGATCTACGGCGGCTCGAACGAAATCCAGCGCAACATCCTCGCGCGCCGCGTCCTCGACCTGCCGAGCTGGCGGTAGGGGCAGCCGGTTGTCTGCGTGCTGTTGACGCCTATTTCGGACCCATGAGCGCCGATTGCTGCGGATGTGAACCGGCCCCGGCGGGCGATGCGCGCCAGCGGCGCATATTGTGGGCGGTGCTCGTCATCAACCTGGCGGGCTTCGCGGTCGAGGCGGGCGCCGGGCTCGCCGCGCACTCGGCCTCGCTCCAGGCCGACGCGCTGGATTTCCTGGGCGATGCGGCGAACTACGTCCTGTCGCTCGCCGTGCTCGGGATGGCGCTGCGCCACAGGGCCCGCGCGGCGCTCGCCAAGGCCGGTGCCATGGGCGCGTTCGGGCTCTGGGTGATCGCCAGCACGGTCTGGTATGCGGTCCACGGCACGACACCCGAGGCGGGCGTCATGGGCGGCATCGCGATCCTCGCCTTCGCGCTCAACGTCGCCTGCCTCGCGCTGCTCACAGGGTTCCGCCGCGCCGACGCCAATCTGCGCTCGGCCTGGATGTGCAGCCGCAACGACGTGATCGGCAACGCCGCCGTCCTGCTCGCCGCCGCGGGCGTGTTTGGCACCGGCACGAAGTGGCCGGACCTCGCCGTCGCCGCCGTGATGGCCGGCCTCGCGCTGTGGAGCGCCGCGCGGATCGCCCGCCAGGCGCTCGGCGAGCTGTCCGACGCGGAGACGAGCCCCGCGCCCGCGCGCTGAGGCGGCGACGCCTCGCTAGCTCGCCCGGGACCGGCGCTCCAGCGCCCCGGCCAGGCTTTCGAGCAGCCCCGCGATGCGAAGCACCGGGCCGGTCGAAAATTGGCGACGCAGGTCGGCGGCGGTGTAGTAGAGCTCCGCGATCAGATCGTCTGCGTTTACATCGTCCCTCCCGATTGCCGGTTCGAACTCGCCGCCCAGCAAGCCGTCGAACCCTAAGCTCTGGTTGTCCATCGTGCGCTCTCCCGCAATGTCGGACTTCCAGCCTCCCTCGCCTTTTAGTTGCAATTAATATAGATGATACACGTTAAAGAGGCAACCCGTCCCATGCCGCAAACCGGGAAAACGGCAGAATCGGGGGCAAACAGGGACCGAGCGGGCCTTGTGCCCGCCGGTCCGCTGATTCGAGATCGCGAGAAATGGAGGCGGCGTCAGGCCGGGCGGGGCGCGTCCAGGGCAGCGCTCAGGAGCTGGTGCCGGTTGATCTCAAGATATTCGATCTGGGCGCGGCACGCGGCGATTCCGTAGCCGCGCACGAATTCCTGTCCGGCCGCGCCGTCGGGATCGGCCTGGCGCTCCAGCTCGGCGATCCGCCCGCGCAGTTCGGAGATGCGGTCGTCCACCAGCCGGTCGAGCCGGCGCGCCGGAATCAGGTGCCCGAAGGTGAAGGCGAAGAGCGTGTCCGAGCGCTGCCGGTCGCGTGCCGGCGGTCGCCCGACCGCGCGCAGCAGCTCGAGCCGGCCGCGCGACGTCAAATGATAGACCTTCTTGTCGGGACGGCCGTCCTGCGGCACTGCCGTGCAGGTCACCAGCCCGTCATTCGCGAGCGCGGTAAGGGCGGGATAGATCGATCCGTACCCGGCGGGGCAGACGTGGGCGTAGGGCCCTTCCTCGCACTGGCGTTTGATCTCGTAACCGGTGGCGTCGCCTCGTTCAAGGATCCCCAGACACAGCGTCTTCACGTCCATCGATCGCCTCCTTCGGTCCGCCTTGCCAGCGTTCCTTCATACCAGGATAGCGATTTCTATTCGATTCACAATATATCAATTCAGAATATTAGAACCGAATTGCATCGGCCAGGGGCAGAGGCCGGGCGGCATACCGAACTGTCGGATTCCTTTACAGCGAATCCGGTTCCCGCCGACAAACCTGTCGGGAAATTTTACAAATCAAAGTCGCAACGGCGCCTGTTCAACCGCAAAGCCTTGGATTGCCTTCGATTCTTGCGATGGCACGAATCTTGCATCGACGGAGACATCGACGATGCGGGACCGCGTAGTGGTTCGTGGTTGAAGTGGTTGGGTCTCGCGAGCCCGTCGAACCAGTCGTGGGCGCCTCGAAATGTGGCTGGACGGGTAAGAGTTCACGAGGCGCCGCAAGCGAGCCGCCTGACGCCAACCCCTGGCGGTTCGCCCACGGGAACGGCGGCCTGGAAGTCTCCGGGTCGCCGTTTTCGCTTGTCTGGCGGGGTCGGCATGGGGTGCGTGATGAACGACGACGTCGTCGCGTCGAAGCTGAAGCGCTTTCTGGACGAGTTGAGCGTGGCCGAGAGGAACAGCCTGGTCGAGTTGCTGCGCGAGCCGCGGACCTACATTGCCGAGGACATGACCGACGTGCTGGCGATCCTGCAGGGGCTGGGGTCTTAGCGCCTCGTCGGCGCTGGCCGCTCAGGCGAAGCGGCACGTCTCGTCGAACGTGCGCCGCCCCATGTCGGGATAGAGCGCCGACGGATCGCCATATCCCAGCGAGCACAGGAAGTTCGACTTCCATTTGCCGTCGGGGAAGAACGCCTCGTCGACCTTGCGGTTGGAAAAGCCCGACATCGGCCCGCAATCGAGCCCGACCGCGCGCGCCGCGACGATGAAGAACGCGCCCTGGATCGAGGAGTTGCGGAGGCCCGTCTCCTCGATCAGCGCGTCGGACGACGTGTACCAGTTGCGCGCGCCGGGCACGTGATAGAACCGGTCGAGGTCCGGCGCGAAATCCAGCGCATAGGCGACGATCGCGACGACCGGCGCCGCCAGCGTCTTGGTCCGGTTGGTCGAGGACAGGGCCGGGGCCAGCTTCTCCTTCCCCTCGGGCGTGCGCACGAACACAACGCGCATCGGCTGGCAGTTCGAGCTCGACGGGCCCTGCTTGGCGATGTCGTAGAGTTCGCGCAGAAGGGCATCCGGCACTGGCCGGTCCTGCCAAGCGTTATGGCTGCGCGCCTTGAGCACCAGCGTGTCGAGCGATTTGGGATCGACCGCCAACGCCATCAGGCTGCACTCCGCGCCGCGCCGGCGACCGCGACGCCGCGCACCGTGTCGATGACCGCCATCGGGTCGTTGGGGGCCGTGTCGGCGCGCCAGGCGACGTGGCCGTCGGGCCGGACCAGCACCAGCTTGCGCTCATAAAGCCGCGCGATCTCCGGATCGCCGATATCGACGACCTCGAGCGGCACGCCGCGCGACTTCGCCGCGCTTGCCAGGGCAGATGGATCGGTGCCGTCGAACCGCAGCAGTACGTAGCCCCGCCCGAACAAATCGATCGTCGACTTGGCTTCGGCGAGCCAGGCGTGCGGCGCGCGCGAGCCGGGGCGCGCGGTGGGCGTGTAGGTCATGACCTCGTCCTTCGGCGCGGGCGTGCCGTCGGGGATCACCACCGGCGAGGGATCGTAGCGATAGCCGAGCGCGACGCCGTCCGAGATGAAGGTCTTTGCGCGCTCCGACATGATATGGCGGCCGACTTCGGCACGCGCCGCGACGCCGGCCGGCGAATCCTCCTCGATCAGACCCATGACGTGCGCGGGCACGGTGCGCCGCGCATTGTCCGTCGCCTCGTCGACGTTGCGCTTGGCGACCGGCCGACGCTCGATGCCGTAGGACTCGAGAAGCGCCGGCCCGCCCCATCCCTCGATTGCGGCGGCGAGCTTCCAGCCGAGATCGACCGCGTCGCCCATGCCGGTGTTCATGCCGAACCCGCCCGACGGGGCGTGCTGGTGCACGCAGTCGCCGGCGAGGAAGACGTTGCCGTCCTGGAACCGGTCCGCGACGAGCTGGCGGCAGGTCCAGCGCAGCGCCGAGACGATATCGTAGGGGATGTTGTCGCCCAGGGCACGGCGGATCGACGACGCGATCAGCTCGGCCGACGGCTCGTCGCGATAGGCCTCGCCATGAACGTTGAGGCGCCACAGCTCGCGCCCGTCGATCTCGATGACGCTGCCATACTCGCCGTTCTTGCCGATCAGGAAGTAGAACGCCGCCTTGCCGTGCGCGTGCCGCGTCCACAGCTCGTCGATGCGGAGGAAAATGTTGAGGTGGTAGGACAGCACCGGCCGCCCCTCCTGGCGGACGCCCAGCGTCTTGCCGATGCCCGAGTTGCCGCCGGAGCAATCGACCAGGAAGCGGGCGCGGATGCGCTCGGCCTCGCCCGTCTCGCGGTTGCGCACCGTCGCGGTGACGCCGTCGGCGTCGCGGTCGAACAACTCGAACCGGCAGCCATAGCGCAGCGTGACGCCGGGGAAGCTTCCGGCCAGTTTGCGCAAGATCGGGTCGAACCAGATCTGGTTGCAGCGCTGCGACCGCTCGGGCGTGGTGGGCAGGGGCTGGCGCCCGCCATGGGTCGGCCGCTCGATGCGGCAGATCTCGAAGCCCGGCAGGCTGGTGAGGTACAGGATGGTCGGCGGGAAGTCGGGCGGGGCGCCCGAGAGCCGCACCTCCTCGGCGATGCCCCAGCGGCGGCAGAATTCCATCGTGCGCGAGTTTACGGTGTTGGCGCGCGGGTGGTAGATCGTGCCGTCACCCTGTTCGACCAGCAGGCAGTCGATCCCGCGCCAGCCGAGATCCGCGGCGAGCCCGAGCCCGACCGGCCCGCCGCCGATGATGAGAACCGGTATCTGTTCGTCCGCCATGGGCACCTCCTGACGCGAAGGTACAGGCGGCGGCCGAACCGCTCAAGCGCCCGGGTTTCTTGACCGGTCCCGGCGGATATGCGCAAGATTCCCCGGAGCCAGAAGGAAGCCGCCATGGCCATTTCCCATGCCAAGAACGATGCCTTTCACGCCGCGATGAGCGAGGCGAGCGTCTATGCGCTGTGGGAACGCGAGACGCGGCGCAACGAGCCGGCGCAGGCCGCGCATGTGTGGCGGTGGGACACGCTCGATCCGCTGCTCGATCAGGCCGCCAAGGCGGCGACGACCGAGGAGGCCGAGCGGCGCGTGCTGTGCCTCGACAACCCCGCGTTCCAGGGCACCCCGCGCGACGGGGCGGCGATCAACCTGTCGGTCAATCTGCAGGTCATCCTGCCCGGCGAGACCGCGCGGCCGCACCGCCATTCGATGAATGCGCTGCGGTTCGTGCTGGAAAGCGACGGCGCCGTGACCATCGTCGATGGCAAGGAATGCGTGATGGCGCGGGGCGACATGATCCTGACGCCGGGTTGGACCTGGCACGAGCACGCCCATCACGGCAAGAAGCGCGCGGTCTGGGTCGATGCGCTCGACGTGCCGATACACGGCTTCCTCGAATCCGGCGCGTTCGAGCCCGGTCCGGCGCACGACGTGCCGCATTTGCCGTCGGACAGCGCCTATGCATCGGCCGGGCTGACCCCGGTGGGCGGGGGCGGTACGCCCTACTCGCCGCTGTTCCGCTACGCCTGGGACGCGGCAATCACGGCGCTGGCCGCGACGCCCGAGGGCGCCGACGGCGCGCGCCGGCTGCGCTACATTAACCCGGTGACCGGCGGGCCGGCGATGACCGCGCTCGACTGTTATCTCGTCGCGCTCGCCAAGGGCCGTGCGACCACGGAATACCGCTCATCGGCGAACGCCGTATGCGTCGTGGCCGAGGGCGCGGGCACGACGAAGGTGGGCGGCGACACGCTGGACTGGAAGCGCAACGACATCTTCTGCGTACCGCACAACAACTGGGTCAGCCACACCGCGACGACGGACGACACGGTGATCTTCGAGATCACCGACCGCGACATCCTGGCCCGGCTGGGCCTGTTGCGCGACGAGGTGCGGGCGTAGGATCGGCGCCGAACCAGAGGGAGGGTGCGTCATGAGCGAGATCGTCACCTATCTGTCCCCCAATGGCGACAACCGGACGGTGGGCGCGGGGCCCGCGACCTGCCTGCGCGTGGCGACACTCGAGGGCGTCGCCACGCTGCGCCGGGCCGGGCCGGGCAAGCCCTGGCGGCTCGACGGGCGCTCGCTCGCCGACCGGCATATCGGCCAGCTCGCCTATGAGCCGCGCTCGGGCAAGCTGTTCGCGGGTGCGCACGGGGGCGGCGGACTGTGGGTTTCGGACGACGGGGCCGGGGCGTCGTGGCGGCCGCTGACCAGGGGGCTCGACCGGCCGCACATCTACGCGCTCAACATCCGCACGGTGGGCGAGACGGTGACTCTGTTCCTCGGCACCTCGCCGGCGGGGCTCTACCGCTCCGACGATCTCGGCGAGTCGTGGCGTGAGATCGCCTCGATCCACGACGTGCCCGACACCGAGAAATGGACCTTCCCGCCGCCGCCGCACATCCCGCACGTCAAGGCGACGGTGTTCCATCCGCATGAGCCGAAGACGATCTACGTGCTGGTCGAGCAGGGCGCGTTCCTGAAATCGACCGACGACGGCAGGACGTGGCGCGAGCTCGCGGCCTATTCCGATCCGGACGAGGTGGCGTACCGCGACGTGCACCGGCTGCTGATCGATCCCGATGACGCCGACCGGTTCTTCCTCGCGACCGGCGAGGGGCTGTACCGCTCCCGCGACGGCGGCGAGAGCTGGGACCATCTGATGAAGCGGGGCGACCGGATCGGCTATCCCGACTTCCTGTTCTTCGATCCGCAGGATCGCCAGACGATCTTCATGGGCGGGTCGAACCTCAACCCCGGCGCGTGGTTCGCCAAGGGCTTCGCGGCCTCGACCGTGATGCGCTCGACCGATGGCGGGGACAGCTGGGCCGAGATCGCCGAGGGCCTGCCGGCCCCGGTGGTCGGCGCGTTCGAGGCGATGTCGCAGCACGTGTGGGATGGCGGCATGATGCTGGTGATCGGAACCGCGACCGGGCAGGTCTACGCGTCCGAGAATGGCGGGGCGTGCTGGGACTGCATCGCCGAAAACGTGACGCCGGTCTCCAAGGACGACCACCATCTGCCCTTCATGTCGCCCGAGGCGCGCAAGGCGCTGAAGGCGAAGCAGGCCGCGGCGCACGCCTGATCCGGCTAGCGCGGCCGCGCGCCGCTACTGCATCGGCACGCCGAACATGGTCGGCAGCCACAAAGCGATGCCCGGGAACAGCAGCAGGATGGCGAGGCGGGTCAGGTCCGCGGTCAGGAACGGCACGATGCCGCGGAAGATGGTGCCCAGCGGGATGTCGCGCGTCATGCCGTGCAGCACGAACACGTTGATGCCGATCGGCGGCGTGATCAGACCGATCTCGATCACCATCACGTTGTACACGCCGAACCAGATCGGGTTGTAGCCGAGGCCCGTGACCAGCGGGAACACGAAGGGCAGGGTGATCACCATTGCGGCGATGGTGTCGAACACGCTGCCCAGGATCAGGTAGACCACGGTCAGCAGCACCATGACCGCGAGCGGCGGCAGGCCGAGCCCGTTGATCAGCTCGATCAGCTCGCCCGGCATTTGCGACAGCGAGATGAAGTAGGCGAAGATCGACGCGCCGATGATGATCACGTAGATCATGCCGGTGTTGGCAGCGGTGTCGCCCAGCACGTTCCATATCACCTGCCGGGTCAGCCGGCCGCGGAACAGCGCGAAGGCGAACGCCATCCCGGCGCCCACGGCCGCGGCCTCTGATACGGTGAACACCCCGACATAGATGCCGCCGCCCACCACGATGGCGAGGGTCACCGCGCCCCAGCACTGGCCGAGCACTGACACACGCTCGGCCCAGCCGAGGCGCGGTCCGGGCGGTCCGGCCTCGGGGTTGATGCGCGTGTAGATCATGATCGCGACGAAATGCAGGCACACGGCCAGCAGCCCGGGCAGGATCGCGGCGACGAACAGCGCGACCACGAACTGCTCGGTCAGGATCGCGTAGAGCACCATGATCACCGAAGGCGGAATGAGGATTCCGAGCGTGCCGCCGGCCGCGATCGAACCGGTCGCAAGGCTCGGGTGATAGTTGCGCTCGAGCATCTCGGGAAGCGCGATGCGCGCCATCGTGGCGGCGGTTGCGATCGACGAGCCGCAGACCGCGCCGAACCCCGCGCAGCCGCCGATGGTGGCGAGGGCGAGCCCGCCCTTGCGGTGGCCGAGGAAGGCATAGGCCACGCGATAGATGTCCGCCGACAGCCCGGCCGCGCCCGCGAAGCTGCCCATCAGCAGGAACAGCGGGATCACCGCCAGTTCGGCGCTGGTCATGATGCTGGACGGCTCGGTCGCGAACAGGGTCAACGCCGCCTGGAACCCCAGCATCGACCAGATCGAGACGAAGCCGGCGAGCCCCATGGCGACGCCGATCGGCACGTGCAGCGCGATCAGCCCGAACATCAGCGCAAGGCCGAGCGAGCCGAGGACCAGCGGGTCCATCGCTAGATGCCTTCGCCATGCTGGGAGGGGGGGCTGCTTCGCCGTTCGCCACGCGCTTCAGCCACAGCGCGACGATGACGAGCTGCAGCGGCACGGTCAGGCAGACAAGCGCGGAGATCACCACCCAGAATGGCGCCGAGGGAAGGTGCAGCGTCTGGGTGTAGTGGTGGTTCACCCAGTCGTCGATGGTGATCAGGACGACGCTCCAGCCGATCAGCCCAAAGAAAACGAAGGTGCAGGCGGCGCCGAACGCCTCGAGCCAGCTCGACGGGCGCGGGCCCAGCGCCTTTCCGAGGAAGCGGATGGCGATGTTGTGGCCCTGAATCAGCCCGGCCGGGTAGCAGGCGGCGACGACGATGGCGAACGAGAAGCGCGTCACGTCCTCGAGCCCCTCGATCGGGCTGTCGAACACGCCGCGCAGCACGATGTCGGCCAGGATGAACAGGGTTGCGATCATCAGCCCGATCAGGCCGATGAACGCGATCCAGCGTGTCGCGCGGTCGAGCCAGGCGCCTGGGGCGACGAGGCGATCGAGCGCGCCTCTGCCCGAAGCGCCGTCGGGGCCGGGCCCCGCGCCCGGCCCGGCCTCGGCTGGTGTCACTTCCCGGCCTCGACGTCCTCCAGGAGCTTCACGAACGTGTCGTACTTCTTCTGGCCGTCGGGGGTCTTGTCGATCCATATCTTGTGGACCGGCTTCCCGTACGTGTCGATGATCCGGGTGATCTCCGCCTTCGACGGCACGACGTCGTGGTGGCTCTTGTCCTCCAGCACCTTGGCGCGGCGCGTTTCGCTGGCCTCGTCATAGGCCTTGCCGCCGATGGCTGCCATGCGCTCGCCGCCGAACTTGTCGATGGCCGCCTTCTGCTCGGCGTTCAAGGACTCCCACTTTCCCTTGTTCATCGCGATCACGAAGCTGATGCCGCCCAGCGGGATCTCATAGTGGTACTTGGCCAGGCTCTGCAGCTTGAAGGTCACGTACCCCACCCAGTCGACCGTCGAGCCGTCGATCACGCCGCTGGTCAGAGCCTGGGCGAGCTCGGTCGCCGGCATATACACCGGCACGCCACCGACCTGCTTGATGAACTCGGCCATGTTCGGGCCGGCCGCCTGGAACTTGAGGCCCTTGACGTCGTCGATCTTGTCGATCGGCTTGCGCGCGTGCAGCTGGTTCACGCTCGGCATGTAAAGCGACACGGTCTTGATGTCGTCGAAGCCGCGCATCATGCCGGTCTTGTAGAAGCGCCAGAAGGCCGGCGCGCCGACCGCGGCGGACGGTACCAGCCCCGGCAGCTCGGTGATCGCGGCGTCGGGGAACTGACCGGCCGTATTGTAGGTCGAGATGAACACGATATCGGTGATGCCGCCGGTGACCAGCTTGTACTGCTGCTCCGGGCTGCGTCCGAGCGAACCGCCCCAGAACTCCTGGAACTTGACGGTGCCCTTGGTTGCCTTAGCGACCTCGTTCGCGAACGGCTTCAGGATCTTCGAGACCGACACCGAGAAGGGCGGCAGGTAGCACGCGATCTTCAGGGTGGTCGTCTCGGCCCGCGCGTGCGGGGCGGCGAAAAGAGCCGCGGCCGCGGCCAGCGTGGCGATTCGCTTCATCATTTCCTCCCTCAGGCGTTGTTCATGCATTCCTTTGGCCCGATCATATGGAATCGAGCAGGGTATGCCTAGTGCCGCCCGATACGGCTTCGCCGCGCCGCGCCACGCCTCGCAACGACGGGACGGGAATGGGACTATTTCAGGTAGTCGTGGGCGCGGAACCAGGCGACGGCGTCGGCGATCGCGTCGGATGCCGGCCGCGGCGCGTAGCCGAGCAGGCGTTTCGCCTTGTCGGAGGAGAAGTACATCCGCTTGCGTGCCATGCTCAGGCTTTCGGACGTCATCAGCGGCTCGGTGCGGGAGATCCGGCCCCACAGCTCCATGCCCCAGGCGAGCGGGTAGAGCGGGCGGCGCGGCAAGCGTTTGGGGTCGATCTCGCGCCCGGCCGCGCGGCCGATGGCGACGATCAGATCGCGCAGCGACATGTTCTCGCCGCCGAGGATGTAGCGCTCGCCGAGCACCCCACGCTCATAAGCCAATAAATGGCCTTCGGCGACGTCGTCGACATGCACGACGTTGAGGCCGGTATCGACATAGGCCGGCATGCGGCCCGTGCCCGCCTCGATGACGATCCGCCCGGTCGGCGTCGGGCGGATGTCGCGCGGCCCCATCGGCGAGGACGGGTTGACGACGACCACCGGCGCGCCCGCGCGCGCGACTTCCATCACCGCCTGCTCCGCCAGGAACTTCGAGCGCTTGTAGTGGCTGATCATGTCGCCGAGCGTGGTCGGCGTGGCCTCGTCGGACGAGGTACCGTCCGTATGGCAGGCGATCGCCGCGACCGACGAGCAGTAGACGATGCGCTTCGCCCCCGCCTCGGCCGCCGCGCGCACCAGCGCGGCCGAGCCGTCGACGTTGGTGCGGTAGATCACCTGCGGGTGTGGCACCCACAACCGGTAGTCGGCTGCGACGTGGAACACCGCGTCGCAGCCGGCGACGGCGCCGGCGAGCGAGGCGGGATCCTCGAGGTCGCCGGTCACGATCTCGGCGTCGAGCCCGGCGAGATTGGCGCGGTTGCTGCCGGGCCGCACCAGCACGCGCAGCGCGTGTCCCGCGGCGGCGAGGCGGAGCGCGACCGCCGAGCCGACGAAGCCGGTCGCGCCGGTGACGAGCGAGAGAGTCATGATTCGACCAACCCCTCTCCGTCATTGCGAGGTGCGTAGCGCCGAAGCAATCCATCGTGGCAGGACGCTGGATCGCTTCGCTTCGCTCGCGATGACGGGTTGCATGAGGAGACGGCGGGCGAGGTCACGGCGAGCCCTCAGGCGGTGAGGTTTTCGGTCCCGTCGCTTACCGTTCCACGTGTGCCGGGGCTGCCGTTGGGGCGCCGCCGAACGCGGGCGCCACCTCTTCCATGAAGCGCGCCATCTCGTCCTTCACCTGGGCGTGCGGCTTCAGCCCCAGGTTGAAATACAGGATCACCTCGTCGAATCCCGCCGCCTCGACCTTTTCCTGCAATATCTCGCCGATGCGTGCGGAATTTCCGATCAGTACGGCGCTGTCCGTGAAATCCTCCGGCTTCATCGTGCGGTAGCGCTGCACCAGATCCTTGAAATAGGCGTAGTTGGCCGGTGCCGTCTTCGGGTCGCCCGGAAAGGCGTGCGAGGTACAGTCGCGGTGATAGCGAAGCTGGCGCTCGCGCGCCGCCTGTTCCTGGGCAGGCGTATCGGCGAAGTGGATGAAATAGCTGGTGATCAGCCGCCCGGCCGTGCCGCCCTGGGCGGCGCAGCACTCGCGATACAGCTCGGACACGCGCGCAAGGCTTCCGTGCATCGCGCATGCCTGGCCGGCGGCGACGACAAGCCCCCAGCCGAGCCGCGCGGCCAACTCCATCGACGGCTTGGAGAACGAGGCGACGTAGCACGGAATCGGCGTCTGCACCGGACGTGGCGTGATCTGGATCTCGTCGAAATCGTAATGCGTACCGTGATGGGCCAACGGCGCGTCGCTCGCCCACAACTGGCGCAGGATCTCGCATCCTTCGGCGAAAATCTCTGCGTTCCGCTCGAAATTGGCACCGAACGGGCCGTATTCGCGCCGGTCATAGCCGCGGCCGGTGGCGAAATCGACGCGTCCGCCCGACAACAGGTCAAGCATCGCCCATTGCTCGGCGACGCGGATCGGATGATGAAGCGGCAGCACGTTCACCGCCGGCGCGAGACGGATGCGCGTCGTACGCGCGGCGATGTGGCCGAGCAGCAGTTCGGGCGAGGACACGACGCCTAGCGTGGAGAAATGATGCTCGCCGATCCATGCGGAATGCATCCCCAGGGAGTCCGCGTGCATGGCCTGTTCGGCGATCTCGCGCACAAGCTGGTTGGGGGTGCGCGTGTTGCCGGGATAGGCGTTGTCGCTGAGCGTGAAATAGCTGAATTCCATCGAACGTCTCCTGCAGGCGCGCGGCACTATATGGCGCGGCTTCGGCACGCGCCACCTGTGCACCTCGCGTCGGCGCAACGTGACGTACCGATCGCGCGCGGACACGACTGCGTGAGTTGCGCACGGATTCCGGACCCGATTCGCGAAAACGGGCCGTCACCGTCTTTTCTCAAGGCCTTAAGCGCGCTATTATTTAGGTAAGGATTATTGTCGTTGAATATGGCATTTCACTGCCTGTCATGCAGGCGCAAAGTTGAAGCGCCTGGTGCCCGCTCCGGGACTCGAACCCGGACCGCCTCGCGACGAACGGATTTTAAGTCCGTTGTGTCTACCGATTCCACCAAGCGGGCCCACCCCATTCCTGGAACTTTCGTACCGTCGAAGCAAGGACGGTTTTTAGGGCGTTCGCTCGTGACTCCCTATGGATGCGGCACTCGAGCGCCCGGACCGGCGACGTGGGCGCGGGAACTTTCGAATGATGATGGAAGTTGCCTTGGGGTCGACGAATGAATCGACACATCGGCCGAATCTGTGTTTCGACGGTAACGGTTTGCTAACCATAAGCTGTGCAGGCTAGGCGCGGACAAAAAGAGTGAAAGATTTCGTTGGGCTACACCGCGCGTTCCGAGTCGCCTTCTCGTAAAGTGGAGAGCTGGGCATGACCGAAGCGAACGTCCTCGAATCCTTCTCGCGGGAATATCAGGCCCGCACCTGGTCCGAGATGACCCTGTGGGACTATCTGGAGGGCTGTCGCGACAACGCGATGATGTACGCCACCGCCGCCGAGCGCATGCTCACGGCGATCGGCGAGCCTAAGATCTTCGACACGTCGCGCGACGACCGCCTGGGCCGGATCTTCCAGAACCGGACGATCCGCGTCTATCCGTACTTCACCGACTTCTACGGCATGGAGGACACGATCGAGCGGATCGTGGGATTCCTCCGCCATGCCGCGCAGGGGCTGGAGGAGCGCAAGCAGATCCTCTACCTGCTGGGCCCGGTCGGCGGCGGCAAGTCGTCGCTCGCCGAGCGGCTGAAGCAGCTGATGGAGGAGGAGCCGGTCTACGTGCTCAAGGCCGGCGACCGGATCAGCCCGGTCTTCGAGAGCCCGCTCGGCCTGTTCGATCCGGCGCGGCACGGTCCGGCGATCGAGGAGAAGTACGGCATCCCGCGCCGCCGCCTGACGGGGCTGTGCTCGGGCTGGGCGATCAAGCGGCTCGACGAGTTCGAGGGCGACATCTCCAAGTTCAAGGTGGTGCGCATGCACCCCTCGAAGGTGCGCCAGATCTGCGTCGCCAAGACGGAGCCGGGCGACGAGAACAACCAGGACATTTCGTCGCTGGTGGGCAAGGTCGATATCCGCAAGCTGGAATATTTCGGCCAGGAGGACCCGGACGCCTACGCCTATTCCGGCGGGCTGAACGTCACCACCCAGGGCATCCTCGAGTTCGTCGAGATGTTCAAGGCGCCGCTCAAGATGCTGCACCCGCTGCTGACGGCGACACAGGAAAACAACTACATGGGCACCGAAGGCATCGGCGCCCTGCCGTATAACGGCCTGATCCTCGCCCATTCGAACGAGTCCGAATGGAAGAGCTTCAAGGCGAATCGCAACAACGAGGCCTTCCTCGACCGCATTTCGGTCATAAAGGTGCCGTACTGCCTGCGCGTCGAGGAGGAGGTCAAGATCTACGACAAGCTGGTCGGCCAGTCGGAGCTCGCCAGTGCGGTGCGCGCACCGGGGACGCTCGAGATGATGGCGCGCTTCTCGGTGTTGACTCGCCTGAAGGAGCACGAGAACTCGTCGCTGTACGCGAAGCTCCGCGTCTATAACGGCGAGAGCCTGAAGGACACCGATCCGCAGGCAAAGACCGTGCACGAGTATCGCGACGCCGCCGGCGTGGACGAAGGGATGGACGGGCTTTCCACCCGCTTCGCCTACAAGGTGCTGTCGGAGACCTACAATTTCGACACGCAGGAGGTGGCCGCCGATCCGGTGCACCTGATGTATGTGCTCGAAAGCGCGATACGGCGCGAGCAGTTCTCGACGGACACCGAGCAGAAGTACCTGACCTTCATCAAGGCTGAGTTGGCGCCGCGCTATGCGGAGTACATCGGCAAGGAGATCCAGAAGGCCTATCTGGAATCCTACGAGGATTACGGCCAGAACCTGTTCGACCGCTACATCGCCTATGCCGACGCGTGGGTCGAGAACCAGGACTACAAGGACCCCGACACCGGCCAGCTGCTCAACCGCGAGATGCTGGACCAGGAGCTGTCGAAGACCGAAAAGCCGGCCGGGATCGCCAATCCCAAGGACTTCCGCAACGAGGTGGTCAAGTATGCGCTGCGCCAACGCGCGGCGGCGGGCGGCCACAACCCGCGCTGGACCTCGTACGAGAAGATCCGCGAGGTCATCGAGAAGCGCATGTTCTCGCAGGTCGAGGAGCTTCTGCCGGTCATCTCGTTCGGCACCAAGAAGGACTCCGAGAGCGAGAAGAAGCACCAGGCGTTCCTCGAGCGCATGGTCGCGCACGGCTACACCGAGCGGCAGGTGCGGCGCCTGGTCGACTGGTACATGCGCGTGCAGAAATCCGGCTAGCCGAGTGGTCGCAGCATAGGGGCGAGCGGATGGACATCATCGACCGGCGCGAGAACCCCAAGGGCAAGTCACTCGGGAACCGGCAGCGCTTCATCCGCCGGGCGCGCGGCGAGATCCGCGAGGCGATCCGGTCGAACCTGAAGCATCGCAGCGTGTCGGACGCAACGTCGGGCGAGAACGTCTCGATCTCGTCCGACGGCATCCGCGAGCCGCACTTCGTGCTCGATTCCGACACCGGCGAGCGCAACTGGGTTCTGCCCGGGAACAAGGAATATCGCCAGGGCGACCGCATCGCCAAGCCGACCGGTGGCGGCGGCGGGCGTGGCAGCAAGGCGAGCGCCGATGGCGAGGGCGAGGACGATTTCACCTTCGCGCTGACCCGTGACGAGTTCCTCGACCTGTTCTTCGAGGACCTCGACCTGCCCGATCTCGTCAAGCAGAAGATGAAGCAGGAAATGGCGTTCAAGCCGCAGCGCGCCGGCTTTTCGACCACCGGTGCGCCGAACCGCTTGAATTTGGTGCGCACGGTGCGCCGTTCGCTGCAGCGCCGCATCGCGCTGGGCCGGCCGTCCGGCGCGCTGATGAAGGAGCTCGAGGACGAGCTGGCGGCGCTGAAATCGGGTACAAGCGAGCAGGTCGTGGGCACGACTCGCGCGGCGCGCATCTCCGAGCTGGAGGAGGCGGTCGCGCGCGCCACGCGCCGGCGCAAGCGCGTGCCCTATATCGACCCGGTCGATCTTCGCTACAACCGGTTCGAGCACGTGCCGAAGCCGATTTCGCAAGCGGTGATGTTCTGCCTGATGGACGTGTCGGCCTCGATGGACGAGACGATGAAGGACCTCGCCAAGCGGTTCTTCATGCTGCTGCACCTGTTCCTCACGCGGCGCTACGAGCATGTCGACGTCGTGTTCGTCCGCCACACCTCGACGGCGGCGGAGGTGGACGAGGAGACGTTCTTCTATGGCCGCGAGACCGGCGGCACGGTCGTCTCCACCGCGCTGGAGGAGATGCTGAAGATCGTCGGGCTGCGCTATCCCACCGCCGACTGGAACATCTACGTCGCGCAGGCCTCGGACGGCGACGACATCCCGACCGATGTCGCGCACTGCATCGGCCTGCTGAACGAGCAGGTGCTGCCGATCTGCCAGCACATGGCCTACGTCGAGATATCGCCCGATGCGCGGCGCGAGCCGGGCCTCTATGGCCGGTCGGGCAGCGTGCTGTGGTCCGGTTACCAGGAGGTGGCGGACCGGTGGCCCAGCTTCGCCATGCGGATGATCGGCGGGCCGCGCGACATCTATCCGGTGTTTCGCGGGCTGTTCGGTCGCGAGAAGGAATACGCATGAGCGAGGGGCTGCTGTTCGAGGGTCCGGACTGGAACTTCGACCTCCTCAAGCGCGCCTATGACGAGGTCGCGCGCATCGGCACCGAGGAGCTCGGGCTCGAGCTCTACCGCAACCAGATCGAGGTGATCACCGCCGAGCAGATGCTGGACGCCTACGCCGCGTCCGGCATGCCGCTGATGTACCGCCATTGGTCGTTCGGCAAGAGCTTCGCCCGCCAGGAGATGCTGTACCGCAAGGGGCTGCGCGGCCTCGCCCTCGAGATCGTCATCAATTCCAACCCGTCGATCTGCTACATCATGGAAGAGAACACCATGACGATGCAGACGACCGTGCTGGCGCACGCTGCGGTCGGGCACAACAGCTTCTTCCGCGCCAATCAGGCGTTCCGTGACTGGACCGACGCGGACGCGATCCTCGACTATTTGTCCTTCGCCCGGAACTACGTCGCCGAGTGCGAGGAGCGCCACGGACTGGCCGCGGTCGAACGCACGCTGGACGCGGCGCACGCGCTGGGCGACCAGGGCGTCGACCGGTATGGGCGGCGCGCCCGCCCGCACATCCGCAAGGAGCGCGAGCGCGCGCTGGCCCGGCACGAAGACGAGCGGCGCAGCTACAACGATCTGTGGCGGACCCTGCCGCAGAAGCGCGCCGCCGATCCAGACGAGGCGACGGCGGATTTGGACGAGCAGGCGGCGCGGCGCGCCCTCGGTCTGCCGGAGGAGAACCTCCTCTATTTCCTCGAGAAGCACTCCCCTGTGCTCAAGGACTGGCAGCGCGAGCTGCTGCGCATCGTGCGCAACGTGATGAGCTATTTCGAGCCGCAGCGCCAGACCAAGGTGATGAACGAAGGCTGCGCCTGCTGGGTGCACCATCACATCATGACGCGGCTGCGCGACCGGGGCCGGATCACCGACGGGTCGATGCTCGAGTTCCTGCATATGCACGCCCAGGTGGTCGCGCAGCCTGGTTTCGACGACCGCCGCTTCTCGGGCATCAATCCCTACGCGCTGGGATTCGCCATGATGCGCGACATCGAGCGCATCTGCACCGAGCCGACCGACGAGGACCGCGAGTGGTTTCCCCAGATCGCCGGTAACGGCAAGCCGGTCGAGACGCTGCGCCATGCCTGGGCCGAGTTCCGCGACGAGAGCTTCATCCTGCAGTATCTCTCGCCGCATCTGATGCGCGAGATGCGGATGTTCCGCCTGCACGATTCGTCGGGTGCGCCCGACGTGGTGGTGGAGGCGATCCACGACGAGCGCGGCTATAAGAAGATCCGCAAGCAGCTTGCCGCCATGTATGACCCGTCGCTCGGCGTGCCGCGCATCGAGATCGCGGACGCGGATTTGCGTGGCAGCCGCAAGCTGTTGGTCCACCACTCGGTGCGCAACGGGCGCGTGCTCGACGCGCTCGAAGGGCGGCGGGTACTGCGCCACGTCCATGCGCTATGGGGCTATCCTGTGGTGCTGCACGAGATCGCCGACGATTCCGGTGACGTGGTCGCCGAGCACGCGTTCGAAGGCTGAGGCGGCGCGTCCCGCTAGAGCGCTTTCCGATCGAACGGGTCCGGCCCTCTCCCCCGCCCGGCCACTCATACCAGCATGATGTCATTGGGTGGCCGCCGGCGGAGAGGGCTGGCGCGATTCCGCGCGAGCGGAAGATGCGCTACGACTCTGCCGCCGATTTCGGCAAGCGCGGCCTTGCCCACCACAATTCGGATTTCGGGCAGCAAGACGGTGACCGTCGTGCCGCGGCCGAGGGCGGAATTGAATTCGAGCGTCCCGTCGTGCTGCTCGACCAGCACCTTGGTGAGTGAGAGCCCGAGTCCCACTCCCTGATGATTGCGTGCATAAGCGCTCTCGATCTGGCCGAACGGCGACAGGATGCGTTCGAAGTTGGCCGGATCGATGCCGATGCCATTGTCTCGCACCCGGAAGGCGATGCCTTCGACGCGGCGCTTCGCCTCCAGCGAGATGGTGCCGCCCTCGTTGGTGAACTTCACGGCGTTCGAGAGCAGGTTGAGCAGTATCTGGCGGATCCGAGTCGTGTCGCAGCGGATGCAGATCCCGGGCGGGTCGATCACGGGCGGCGGAAAGTCGATTCGGTGGCGCTCCGCCTCGGGGCGGATAAGCGTATGCACCGTGGCTAGGATCTGGCCCACCTCGGAAACCGACTCGTTCAGCCGGAATGTCCCGACCTCGACCTTCGTCATGTCGAGGATGTCGTTGATGATCTCGAGGAGGTGCGATCCGCTGGTCCAGATGTCGCCCGCATATTCGGCATACGTCTCGGTGCCGATCGGGCCGAACATCTTGTTCTTGATGATCTCCGAGAAGCCGATGATGGCGTTCAGCGGCGTGCGCAGCTCGTGGCTCATGTTGGCGAGAAACTCGGACTTCGCGCGGTTGGCCGCCTCGCTGCGGGCGTTCGCCTCGCGCAACTCGTCGACTGTCTGGGCAAGCCGGCGGTTGGTTGCCGACAGCTCTTCGGTCCGCCGCTCGACCAGCTGTTCCAGGTTGCGACGGTAGGTCGCGAGCTCGGAGTGCTGTGAATCGATCTGGCTCAGCATCTCGTTGAACCCGTCGATCAGGGTGCCGAGCTCGTCCTCCGTTGTGCGCACCGCGCGGGTCGAGAAGTCTTTGCGGTGCGACACGTCGGCCATCGTCTCGGCAAGGTGCATGATCGGCCGCAGGATCGCCTTCTGGAGGATGCTCGAAAAGCCGAGCGCGACGATGCCGGCGCCGAGCGCGATCAGGATTGCGATTCGCAGAAAGGCCGACCGCTGCGCCCTGAGCGAGTTGAGCGATGCGCGGATATGTATCCAGCCGACCTGCTCGGACGAGGTGACGATCGGCGCGACCAGGTCCACGCCATCGTCCGCGAACGTGACGGAGCTGTGCAGCGGCAAGGCCGGGACCCGGTCTCTTCCGGGCGCGCGCCGGTAGAAGGCGAACCCCATGCCGTCCGGCATCAGGATCTCGGCGGCGGCGATGTCGGGCTTATTGCGCAGCGCGGAGAGTATGTCGGTCGCGGACTCCGGATCGTTGAACAGGATCGCCGCGCCGGCATTGGAGCCGACCATGCGTCCGATCGTCTCGAGCTCGCGCACCATCGCCTCGCGGCTCGCGGCCGACTGGTAGTAGAGATAGCCGGCCGTGGCGCAAAGAATGGCCAGCATGCCGATCGCGGCCGAGGCGAGCGTGAACTTCGCCCGGATCGAGAGCTGCGAGAAGCCCACGCGGCCTCTCATTCCCGGCCCTGCTTTTCGACGATGACGGCAAGCTGCAACAGGCGTGCGCTCAGGCTGATATGGCTCGAGCGGGCAGCCTCGAGGTTGATCCGGAAGCGCAGCCGGTTGTCGGCCGAGTACAGGCCGATGTGCCCGCCTTCCTCGGCGAAGCGCGGCGCGTCCGAAACGGTCAGCACGTGGCTCTTCTCGCCGTACTGGATGATGTCGCGCAGCTTGGTTCCATCGACCTGACCGCCGATATAAACGACGTGGCAGACCCCGCTGGGTGGGATGTCCTCGAATTGCCGAATGACGACGATGCGCGCGCCGATCCGTTTCTCGCGCAGCTGGGCGAGCGCGGCCGGCGCCAGGCTGTTGTCGTAGAAGCACAGCTCGATCGGGGTCGTTTGCGACCCGAAGGTGCCCGGCGGCCATTCGGTGAACTTGGCGAAATTGTATACGAAGGCGGCCTTGACGGCCGCGGCCCGCAGGTCGCTCTGGGCGTGCGCGGCTGGTACGCGGGGCGCGCCCACGCCCGCGACAAGACAGGCGGCGAACGCGGCGGCCCGTCCGAACCGGCGTCGCCACCGACGTGTCGGACCGCCGCCGCACGTTGGTGTGAACTCGCCCATCCGTTCAGAACTTCAACTTCAGTGTCACGAACACGCTGCGGTCCACCTGGGTTGGCACGGTCACCAGCGTGGTTTCGGGGCCAAACTCGAACCGGTGGGCGTAAAGCAGATTTCGGCCGACAAGCGCGACCTCGGCACCGGGTGCAATGCGGTAGCCGAGCCGCGCATCGAGCCCGAAATAGCCGCTGACGTCGACCGCCGGCAGCCGCGCGACGTAGCGCAGCATCGTGTCCAGCGTCAGGCGGTCGGTCAGGTTGGACAGCGAGCGGATCTTGAACTGGTGCTGCGGGCTCTGGCCGGTGGCCGTGCTCAGGCTGTTCGTCGGCGTCACGCCGGGCGCCAGGTTGAGGTCGAAGTTGATGTAGGAGTAGCTGAATTGCAGGCGCCAGTTCGGGTGCGGCTTCCAGTTGGCGACCGCTTCGATCCCGTAGGTGTGCCCGTCGATCTGGTTTCGGATGAACAAGGGCACGACCAAGTGTGCCGGGCCCGGCGTCGTCTCGAGGAAACCGGCGCCCTGCGACACCGAGACCAGATCGTCATACTGGTTGTAATAGGCGGCGATGTCGAAGGACAGCCGTTCCGACGCGGAAAAGCGCGTCCCCAGCTCGAACGCATTCAGCCTTTCGGCGGTAGGGTCGGTCTGCCCGAAAATCGCGACGATGGCTGGGAAGGGGGTTGGGTTGCCCGGGCCGAACGGGGCGATCACCTGCTGATTGAGGCGAAGGTCGTTCTCCGCCTCGGACGGCGTGCGCACCGCGTGGGAGATGGCGCCCCAGACGGTGGTCGAGGGGCCGGGCTGCCACGCAATGCGGCCCGACGGCTGAACCTCGAAATTGGTGTAGCTGTTGTATTCGAACTTCGAGCCGACGGTCAGCGCCAGCGCGTTCGGCACAAGCGCGATCGTGTCCTGAACGAACGCGCTGGCAAGCTGGTCGGTCTTGCTGCTTGGCGACAACGATATGTAGAAGCTGTTGTCCGTGTCGCTGCGGCTCACGCGGTAGCCGAGCCCCCACACGATCGTATGCCGATCCTCCGGCACGAAATGGTGCTCGAGCTCGAAATCGAACGTGTCGCGCCGGTTGTTCACCCGCAGATCGTTGAGCTCGGCGTGGTCGTAATAGAACTGCAGGTCGATTCCGGCCGCCGGCCCCAGCGGTCGCTGCCATCCGGCGAGCAGGCTGCCGTCGTGCACGATGGTCTTTTCGTTGAGCGTGGCCGAGAACGGGGCGGTAAGAGTTGGGTAGGGGTAGGTCTCGCCGTTGACGCCCGCGCGGAAGTCGCCGATGGCGCGCCAGGAATCGCCCGAGGCCGTCGTTCCGTCGAGACGGAACCCGCCCTGCGCGGCTGACCACTCGTCCTGACCGTCGCTGCCATTGCGGAAGGTGCCGCCATCGCGGTGGAACGCTTTCACGTAGGCGCGATAATGCGCCCTGTCGCCCAGCTCGCCCCCGTGGCGCGCGGCGACGAACCCGCGCTCCTCGTTGCCGGTACGCGCCTCGAAATAATTGCCCTGCGTCTCGCCGGCAGGCTTGGTGATGATGTTGATCACGCCGTTCACGGCGTTGGCGCCCCACAGGGACGCGCCGGGCCCGCGGATCACCTCGATGCGGTCGATATCCTCGAGCAGCGGCGCCTGGCGGTCCCAGAACACGCCCGAGAAGAGCGGCGTATAGACGGATCGGCCATCGACCAGGACCAGCAGCTTGTTCGCGAAGCGGCTGTTGAACCCGCGCGAGGTGACCGCCCAGGTATTGGCGTCGATCTGTGCGACCTCGATGCCGGGCACCATGCGCAGAAGCTCGGGTATGGCGGTCGCGCCAGAGCGTTCGATGTCCTCGTGAGTGATGACGAAGATCGCCGCCGCGGCGCTCGCAAGCTCCTGCGGCCGCTTCGAGACCGACGTCACCTCGACGGTCATCAGGTCCTGCAATGACAGGTTGGTGAAGTCGGGCGCAGCGGCGTCTGCCGCCTGCGCCGTGAAAGCGGCAGTCAAGGCGGCGAGCCCCAGGCAGGCGGCTGCGCCGGCGCGCAGCTTCGATCGATGTCGGACAAGCACGGAAAAGCCTCCCCCACCGGAGCGATCTCGGCTGATCCGCAATCTATGGTTTGTGTTGCCTAATAAAGGATTACCTGCGTCCCCGCTGTCGCGGCGCGTCGTCCGGTCCATCGTCGAAAAGGATCCGGCCCGCCGCGCCGTCGAGGTCCTCGAACTGGCCCGATTTCAGGGCCCACAGGAAGGCGGCGAGCCCCACCAGCCCCAGCAGGAGCGCGATCGGGATCAGGTAGGCGAGGATCGTCATGCGGGCCTCGCGCGCGCCAGGCGGATGCGCAGCGCGTTGAGCGTCACCACGATGGACGAGGCCGACATGGCGATGGCGGCGATCAGCGGCGTCACCAGCCCGCAGATCGCGACCGGCACGGCGACGGCATTGTAGGCGGCGGCGAAGGCGAAGGACTGCAGCATCACGCGGCGCGCGGTGTGCGCGGTCGTGACCGCCTCGACGACCGCGCCCAGATCTTCGCCCTGGAACACGAGATCGGCTGCGGCACGGCTCACATCCGCCGCGTGCGCAGGCGACATCGAGACGAAGGCAGCGGCGAGCGCCGGCGCATCGTTCAGCCCGTCGCCCGCCATCAGCACCTTGCGCCCCTCCGCGGCGAGGGCCTCAAGGGCGGCGACCTTGTCCTGCGGGGTGCAGCGCGCGCGCGAGTTTTCGATGCCGGCGGCTTGTGCGGCGGCGCGCACCGCGCCCGGCCGATCCCCCGACAGCAGCATGACGCGCAGCCCCTTCGCGCGCAGGGCGCGAACGGCTTCGGCGGCGCCGGGGCGCAGCGTGTCCTGGAAGGCGAAGCGGATAGAGAGCTTGCCCGGCCGCGCGAGCCACAGCTCGGGCTCCGGCCCCTCCCACGAATCCTCCGCGAGACCGCACCAGGCGCGGCTGCCGAGCCGCGTGACGCCCGCCTCGGTCTCGAGCGCGAGGCCACGGCCCGGCGTCTCGCGTACGCCGGCCGCGGGCGCGATCTCCACACCCGACGCGGCGACCAGTGCGCGGCAGAGCGGGTGGCGGCTCGCGGCGGCGAGGCGCACCGCGTCGTGCAGTGCGCATACGTCCATTGCCGCGGGCCAGATCAGGCGCGGCGTGCCGAGCGTCAGCGTGCCGGTCTTGTCGAACACGACGGTGTCGATCGCGGCCAGCCGCTCTAGCGCGTCGGGCTGCTTGAGCAGGATGCCGGCGCGCAGCAGCCGTCCGCTCGCCACCGCCTGCGCCGCCGGCACGGCAAGCCCGAGCGCGCAGGGGCAGGTGACGATCAGAACCGAGACCGCGATCAGCAGCGCCGGCTGCCAGGCGAGCCCGCCGAGCGTGACCCAGAACGCGAAAGCTGACACAGCGGCGAGATGCACCAGCGGTGCGTAGAGCCGTGCGGCGCGGTCGGCGAGGCGGACATAGCGGCCCTTGCGGCCCTCCGCCGCCGTCATCAGCCGCACGATCTCGGCCAGCACCGTGTCCTCGCCCGAGGCGGTGACGGTGACGGTCAGCGCTCCGGTCAGGTTCATCGTGCCGGCGAAGACGCGGTCGCCCGGCCCCGCCGGCTTGGGCAGGGTCTCGCCGGTGAGCAGGCTGTCGTCGAGCTCGGTCTCGCCCGTCACGACCTGGCCATCGGCCGGCAGCCTGTCGCCGGCCGCGAGGGCGAGCGTCATGCCGGGCGCCAGCGCCCGCGCCGGCACCAGCCGCTCGCGACCGTCATCGTCGATCACCCGCGCGGCCACGGCGCCGAGGACGGCGAGGCGCTCGGCGGCGGAGCGGGCCTGACCGCGCGCGCGCGTGTCGAGGTAGCGCCCGACCAGCAGGAAGAACAGCAGCGCGACGGCGGCGTCGAAATAGGTGTGCGGGCCGCCGCGCGCGGTCTCCCACAGGCTCATCGCCGCGGTCAGCGCGAGGGCGAGCGCGATGGGCACGTCCATGTTGAGCGCGCGCGCGCGCAGCGACGCCGCCGCCGAAGCGAAGAAGGGCCGGCCCGCCCAGGCAATGGCAGGGAGCGCGATCAGCGCCGAGAGCCAATGCATCAGGTCGCGCGTCGCGGGCGTCATGTCGTCGGCTGAGCCGGCCCAGACGGCGACCGACAGCAGCATCACGTTGGCGACGGCGAAACCCGCGACGGCGAGGCAGCGCAGCAGGCGCTTTTCCTCCGCCGTGCGTGCGTTGGCGATCTCGTCCGGATCGAACGGCACGGCGCGATGGCCGAGCGCCGCGAGCCGCGCGACGAAGTCCGCTGCGGACTGGCCACCCGTCCAGCGCAGGCGGAGCCGCTTCGCGGTCAGGTTCACCCGTGCCTCGACGACGCCCGGAAGCGCGGCCAGCGCCGTCTCGACCCGATGAACGCAACCGGCGCAGTGCAGGTTCTCGATCATCAGATGCAGCGTTGCCGTGCCGTCGGCGGCGCGCGCGACGTAGGCGGCGAGGGTGTCGTCGGCCGGCGCAGCCGACGCTGGCGGGGGCGTGAATTCCGGCGTTGCGACTACTTGATCCAAAGCTCGCGTTCCATGCGCCAATGTTCGGCAGGGCGCGCGCGCAGGGCCGGCCGAGTTGCGCCAACCTCCAGCCGCCAGTTGCCGAGCGCCGCCAGGTCGAACTCGGCGCGGTAGGTGCCGGGCACGGCTTCGGCGAGCATACCGGTGCGGTCAAAGCCCTGCACGACGGGCCGCACCAGCCGCGCGGTGACCGTCATGCCGGAGAGGGGCAAGCCGTCGCGGTCGCGGAAGGTGGCGGTGACGAGTTTCCTGGTACCACTGCCGGTCACTTCCACGCCGGCCTGCCATCCAAGGGCGGCCTGCGCCTGCCGCGCGGCGATGGTGCGGTTGTATTCGAGCCCCTCCCGATAGGCGTCGTTCGAGACGAGGCCGGGAAAGCTCTTCTCCGCGAGCCACGCCATCGTGCCGTTCACGGCGAACACGACGCCGAACGCCGCGACCAGGATCCACAGCACCTGGCGGCCGGTCAGTCGGCGGGGCGTCGCCACGCTCATCGCTCGGGCCCCCGGAACGAGGTTTCGGTGCTCGTGTGCGTGCCGTCCGCCGTGTCGGTGGCGACGAAGGTCAGGTCCTGCGACTCGCCGCGCAGTGTGCCGCGCGGCGCGGTGACGAACACGCGCACGCTGCGCAGCGCGTCGGGCGGCAGAGCGATGTCGGACGCGTCGTCGCCGCCGATCACCTCGACACTGGTGCCGGCAAGTCCCTCGACCGCGAGGGCGATGCGGCGCGGCTCGCGCCGCTTGTTGATGATCTTGATGCTGTAGCCGTTGCGGATGTCGCCATTCGAGAGCGTCACGTAGAGCGGGTTGCGGTCGCGCAGCACGTCGAGCGCGAGGACCGACCGGGTGGCGAGCGCGTAGAGCATCACTGCGCCGACGATGCAGATAAACGCGGCATACATGATCGTGCGCGGACGTACGAGGCGCAGGCGCGCCGGCTTGCCCTGGGCCCGCCGGTCCATGTTGGCCAGCGTGTCGTAGGAGATCAGTCCTTTGGGGCGGTCGATCTTCGCCATCACGTCGTCGCACGCATCGATGCAGAGCGCGCAGGTGATGCATTCCATCTGCTGGCCGTTGCGGATGTCGATGCCCATCGGGCAGACCGCGACGCACTGGTTGCAGTCGATGCAATCGCCGCGGCCGCCCCAGACGTCGCCTTGCTTGTGCGCGCCGCGCGGCTCGCCCCGGTCGGGGTGGTAGGAGACGACGAGCGAATCCTCGTCCAGCATCGCGCCCTGGATGCGCGGCCACGGGCACATGTAGATGCACACCTGCTCGCGGGCGAGCCCGCCCAGCGTGTAGGTGGTGAAGGTCAGGATGGCGATCGCGATGTAGGCCGCCATCGGCGCATCGAACGCGAGAAGCTGGCTGGCAAGGGTGGGTGCGTCGGCGAAGTAGAACACCCAGGCGCCGCCGGTGAGAAGCGCGATCACCAGCCAGATCGCGTGCTTCACGATCTTCTTCGCGATCTTGTTCGTGCCCCAGGGCAGCCGGTCGAGGCGGATGCGGGCGTTGCGGTCGCCCTCGATCCAGCGCTCGACGACCAGGAACAGGTCGGTCCACACGGTCTGCGGGCAGGTGTAGCCGCACCAGACGCGTCCGGCGAGACTGGTCGTCAGGAACAGCGCGAGCGCGGCGAGGATCAGCAGGCCGGTGACGTAGTAGACCTCCTGCGGCCAGATCTCGATGAAGAAGAAGTAGAACTTGCGCTCCGGGAAATCGATCAGCACCGCCTGGCCGGGCGCGCCCGTGCCGCGATCCCAGCGGATCCACGGCGTCAGGTAGTAAATCGACAGCGTCACCGCCATTACCGCCCATTTCAGGCGGCGGAACGTGCCGCGCGCGCGTTTCGGATGGATGCGCGGGCGCGACGCAAAGAGCGGCGAGCGCTCGTGCCACGCCTGGGCCTTGACGTCGACCGTCTCGACCGGGGCGTTCCGTGCGGTACGCGCGTCCATGGCTTAGCAGTCCTTGCCAAGGTGGCGCCGTAGCGGAGCCCCGCCCGCCATTGACCCCTCTCCCCAGCCCTCCCCCTCAAGGGGGGAGAGGGCGAACACCAGGGCTCGTGCGTCGATGTCACGCATCGTGTCGCTCCTGACGATGGCCGGTTGGACCAGCGTCCCCTCCCCCCTTGAGGGGGAGGGACAGGGAGGGGGGTTGCATCCGCAGCGCAGGCGATCGCCAAGGTGCGCGGATGCAGGAGACCGAGGCGTGCTCATTTCCCGCCGCCGAGCGAATGGACGAAGATGGCGAGCTCCTTGATCGTCACGGGATCGAGCCGTCCCTGCCAGGCGGGCATCACGCCGCGCCGCGCATATGAGATGGTTTCGACGACCGTCGCCTTGTCGGAGCCGTAGAGCCAGATGGCGTCACGCAGGTTCGGCGCACCGAACTCGAGGCTGCCCTGGCCGTTCGCGCCGTGGCACGCGGCGCAGTTGGTGGCGAAGATCGGCTTGCCACGCGCGGCCGCGGCGGCATCGGTCGACTTGCCGGTAAGCGACAGCACGTACTCGGCGACGTCGTTCACCTGGGGGGGCTTCAGCAGCCCGTCCTTGAGGAAGGCCGGCATCTGGCTGTCGTGCGCTTTCTCGTCGCCCGACCGCACGCCGTGGCGGATCGTCTGTTCGATCTGGTCCAGAGTGCCGCCCCACAACCACTCGTCGTCGTTGAGGTTGGGATAGCCCTTCGCGCCCGCCGCGCCCTGGCCGTGGCATTGCGAGCAGTTGACGGCAAAGGCCGAGCGCCCGCCCGCCAGCGCGAACTCGAGGAGCTGCGGCGTGTTCTGGATGTCGTCCAGCGACTGGACCAGGATCTGGGTCTCGAAGCCCTTCTGTGCCGCCCTGGCCGCCGCCATCTGTTCCGCCAGGTGCTGGCGCTGCGAATAACCGAGCGCGCCCCTGGTGTAGCCCGCGATCAGCGGCCAGGCGGGCATCGCCACCCAGTAGGCGAAGGCCCATACGATGGTCGCGTAGAACACCCACAGCCACCACCGCGGCAACGGCCGGTCGTATTCGCGGATGCCGTCCCATTCGTGACCCGTGGTGCGGCCCTGAGTCGTGTCGTCCATGCGGGCCACGCTCAGTCCTCCTCGAGTGGCGCGCGCGCCGCGCGCTCGAACTTGGCGCGGTTCTTCGGCCACAGCGCATAGACGAGCACGCCGACGAAGATGACGACGAACAGCACCATCCCCCAGGTCTGGGCGAAGTGCGAAACATGGTGGTACTGAATATCCATCATGGTCTAGCGGCTGTTTCCGGCGGCGTTCGGGTCGTATGTTTTGAAATCGACCAGCGTGCCGAGCATCTGCAGATAGGCGATCAGCGCATCGAGCTCGCTGAGCACCGCGGGGTTGCCGTCGAAGTCGCGAATCTGCGCCTTCGGATAGCGCTTGAGGAAGGCGTCGGCGCCGTCCGCGTCGGGCGTCGCCTGCAGCACGATGTCGGTTGGCGCGCCGGCGATCTCCTCATCGGTGTAGGGCACGCCGACCGCGCGGTTGGCGCGCAGATGCTCGACGATGTCGTCGGTGCGCAACGGCGTTTTGGCGAGGAACGGGTAGCCCGGCATCACCGAGCCCGGCACGACGCTGCGCGGGTTGTTGAGATGGGCGACGTGCCATTCGTCCGAGTAGCGGTTGCCGACGCGTGCCAGGTCGGGCCCGGTGCGCTTCGAGCCCCACTGGAATGGATGGTCGTACATCGATTCCGCGGCGAGCGAGTAGTGGCCGTAGCGCGCCTGCTCGTCGCGCAGGTCGCGGATCATCTGGCTGTGGCAGAGATAGCACCCCTCGCGGACAAAGATGTCGCGGCCCTTGAGCTCGAGCGGCGTATAGGGCCGCATGCCCTGGACCTTCTCGATGGTGCTCTCGAGCCAGAACAGCGGCGCGATCTCGATGATGCCTCCGATCGAGACGACGATCAGGATCAGCACCAGCAGCAGGGTCGAGTGCCGCTCGATCTGGTCGTGGCTGAACATCGCGCGCATCACGCCACCGCCGTGGCCGCGGCGGCCCGCACCGTCTCCTCGACGCGGAGGTCGCCGCGCGCGGTGCGCCAGAGGTTGTAGACCATGACCAGAGCACCGGCGAGGAACAGCACCCCGCCCAGCATGCGGATCACGTAGAACGGGTGCATCGCCTCGACGGTCTCGATGAACGCGTAGGACAGGAAGCCGAGCTTGTCATAGGCGCGCCACATCAGCCCCTGCAGGATGCCCGACACCCACATCGAGGTGATGTAGAGGACGATCCCGAGCGTCGCGACCCAGAAATGGACGGCGACGAGTTGCAGCGAGTAGAGGCGGACGCGGCCCCACAGCACCGGCGTCAGGTGGTAGAGCGCGCCGAACGAGATGAACGCGACCCAGCCGAGCGCTCCGGAATGGACGTGGCCGATGGTCCAGTCGGTGTAGTGGCTGAGCCCGTTGACCGACTTGATCGACATCAGCGGTCCTTCGAAGGTCGACATGCCGTAGAACGCGACGGCGGTGACCAGCATGCGGAGGACCGGATCCGTGCGCAGCTTGTCCCACGCGCCCGACAGAGTCATCAGCCCGTTGATCATCCCGCCCCAGGACGGCATCCACAGCATGATCGAGAAGGTCATGCCCAGCGTCTGCGCCCAGTCGGGCAGGGCGGTGTAGTGCAAATGGTGCGGGCCCGCCCAGATGTAGAGGAAGATCAGCGACCAGAAATGCACGATCGACAGCCGGTAGGAATAGATCGGCCGGTCGGCCCGCTTGGGGATGAAGTAGTACATCAAGCCCAAAAAGCCCGCGGTCAGGAAGAACCCGACGGCATTGTGGCCGTACCACCACTGGGTCATCGCGTCCTGCACGCCGGAAAAGGCCGAATAGCTCTTGGACGACGACCACGAGATCGGCACCGCCATGTTGTTGACGAGGTGCAGCACCGCGATGGTCACGATGAACGCGAGGTAGAACCAGTTGGCGACGTAGATGTGCGGCTCCTTTCGCCGCATGATCGTGCCCAGGAACACAATGAGGTACGCGACCCAGACGATGGTCAGCCAGATGTCGGCGTACCATTCCGGCTCGGCATATTCGCGCGATTCGGTCACGCCCATCACGTAGCCGGTCGCCGCGATCACGATGAAGAGCTGGTAGCCCCAGAATACGAACCACGACGTCCAGCCGCCGAACAGCCGCGCGCGGCAGGTGCGCTGGACCACGAAGAACGAGGTCGCGATCAGCACGTTGCCACCGAAGGCGAAGATCACCGCCGAGGTGTGCACCGGGCGCAGCCGGCCGAAATTGGTCCAGGGCAGGTCGAGGTTGAAGGCGGGCCAGGCGAGCTCGAGCGCGATGTACACGCCCACCAGGAAGCCCACGACGCCCCAGAAGGTGGACGCGATCACGCCCGCGCGCACCACCGCGTCGTCATAGCCGGGCGCGTCGGCAGCCGGCCGGCCTCTCCCGTCGCCCTCGCGCGCAATCAGCCAGAACGCTGCCGCCGCCCCGAAGGCGAAGATCAGCAGCCCGTGCAAATACATGGGTGTGTCTTCAGCGCGCGCGGCAAGAAACAGCCCGACAATCGCCACGATCACCAGGGCCGCACCCCAGCCCCACTTGCCCGCGTCAGACACGGTCGCACCCACTCGCCATGATAGAAATTCCGATTGATTTACTATCTAGGATTGATTCGTTTAACGTTCGTGAAACCGGCCTCAGCGCGGGTCGATCACCGGCACGCCGGTTGCACCGGTATGCGCGACATCGGGTGTCGCGTAGTGCATGAAGCTGTCCGGCAGCGGCGCACCCCAGTATACCCCGGTGCCGCGCGCCGTCTCGTCCCACACCACGGGCTCGAAGTCGGGCGCGAAGACGAGGAAGCTGCCGGTATAGATCTCCACCCGGTTGCCGCCCGGCTCGTAGGAGTAGATGTAGAAAGCTTGGCTGTTGTTGTGCTTCGACGGGCCAGACTCGATGAAGATGTTATTCTCGCGGAAGATGTCTGCGGCGCGCAGCACGTCGTCGCGGTTGTCGGTCCACAGCGAAAAGTGGTGCAAGCGCCCGTGCGCGCCGGCCGTGTCGAGAACGTAGGCGACTTCGTGATGGACCGGCGAGGGGCTCATCCACGAGCCGATCTCCTTGGTCCCGTTTTCGTACAGCACCTGCTCGCGCAGGCTGAGGCCCAGCGCGGTTTCCATGAATTCGCGGTTGGAAGCGACGTCCTGGCACAGAAGCGCGACATGGTCGGTCCGGCGCACGCCGATGCCGTGAGCGGGATATTTCATCGGCAGGTTGTTCAAGGTGGAGCGCAGTTCCGGCGGCGGCACGTAGCGCTCCTCGTCGTAATAGATCTCCATCGCGTGCCCGTCCGGATCGCGGAAGCGGTAGGTCGCGCCGTGGCCGAAATCGCCATTGGTCCAGTCGACGCCGAGCCCCGCCGCCTCGACCGCCGCCACGCGGCGTGCGAGCGCCTGCGGGCTTACGGCGCGCCAGCCAAGCAGGCCGATGCCGGGCTGGGCGGCCTCGGTCAGCTTCAGCGTCCAGACGGCGTAGTCGCCATAGGCGCGCAGCCAGACCGACTGCCCCTCGCGGTGCACCGCCTCCATGCCCAGAAGGGCGGTGAAATAGTGCAGGCTCGCCTCGGGCCTCGGCGTCAGCAGCTCGACATGCCCGATATGCGCGACATCGCGGATCGGCTCCGGCGCCGCAGTCATGTTGAACCCCCTTTCGTGGCGTACGTGGCTGTCTAGCCCCGCGGCAGCCGAGGCTTGTTGATCTCGATCAATCGTCCCGCCGCGCGCCCTTGCCGCGCCTCGCGTGGTTGATCGCGAGCCGGTTTTCTGTTTCCTTCCGCCGCGCGAGGTGCCCCATGGCGACGACGAAATCCCAGGCGACGAAGACGGCGGCGGGCGCGGACGCGCTGGTGGCGCCGTTCCGCGGGCTGCGGCCGGATGCCGCGCACGTGGCGGAGGTGATCGCACCGCCCTATGACGTGGTCTCGACCGAGGAGGCACGGGCACTGGCCGAAGGGCGGAACTGGAGCTTTTTCCACGTCTCGAAGCCCGAGATCGACTTCCCGGCCGGTACCGATGCGCACGCGCCCAAGGTATACGATCAGGCGGGCAAGAATTTGCGCAGGATGGTCGAGGCGGGCGTCGTGCGCCGCGACGCGAAGCCCGCCTACTACGCCTACCGGGTGAGCGCGAACGGCCGTGTCCAGACCGGCATCGCCGCGGCGGGCTCGGTCGCCGCCTACCAGGAGAACCGCATTCGCCGGCACGAGCTGACCCGTCCCGACAAGGAGGACGACCGGGTGCGCCAGATCCTGGCGGTCGACGCCCATACCGGCCCGGTCTTCGTGGTGCACCGGCACTCGGACGCCATCGCCGCCGCGATCGCGCGCGCAACCGCCGCGTCGCCGACGCTCGAGGCCGACGCGCCCGACGGGTCGCGCCATGCGCTGTGGGTGATCGACGCACCGGACGCGGTAGCGGCACTCAGCGCCGCGTTCGAGGCGGCCGACACGCTCTACATCGCCGATGGCCATCACCGCGCGGCCGCCGGCGCACGCGCCGTCGAGAAACGCCGCGGCCGGGCCGGCGGCGCCGACGCGATCGCCAACCGGTTCCTGGTGGTGAGCTTCCCGGACGACGAGGTGCGCATCCTCGACTATAACCGCGTGGTACGCGACCTGAACGGGCTTTCGCCGGACGCGTTCCTCGCCAAGGTGGCCGAACGGTTCGAGGTGACACCGCTCGCCACCCCCGCCAAGCCCGGGGCGCCGCGCCATTTCGCCATGTACGTGGCCGGCAAGTGGTATGCGCTGGCGGCGCGCGAGCCCGTGGCGGAGGGCACGCCGCCCGCGCGCCGGCTCGACGTCAGCCTGCTGGCCGAGCGGCTGCTGGGGCCTGTGCTGGGCATAGGCGATCCGCGCACCGACCCGCGCATCGATTTCGTCGGCGGGGCGCGCGGCCTCGCCGAGCTTGCCAGGCGCGTGGATTCGGGCGAGATGGCGGTCGCCTTCGCCCTCTATCCGACCCAGCTTTCCGAGCTGTTCGCCGTGGCCGACGCGGGCGAAATCATGCCGCCCAAATCCACCTGGTTCGAGCCCAAGCTGGTCGACGGGCTGATCTCGCTGCCGCTCGCCTGAGGGCGCCGCCGGGTGTAGCATTCCCCCTTCGCCATTGGGAGGAACCGCCATGGCAACGACCCAGACCATTCCCGCCGATCTCGCCTCGCGCTATGTCGCGGTCAACGACATGCCGTGGATCGACACGGGACCCGGCAACCAGATGAAGATCCTCATGCAGGACGAGAAGACGGGCATGCTGACCGTGCTCACCAGGCTCGCACCCGGCGCCTCGATCCCGTTCCACATGCACGAGGATCTGGAACAGACCTACATCATCGAGGGCTCGCTGAAGGACGACGAGGGCGAGGCGACCGCGGGCAATTTCGTGATCCGGCCCAAGGGCTCGAAGCACTCGCCGGTGGCACCCAACGGGTGCACCATGCTGGTGTTCTTCCAGAAGCCCACCTCGGCGCTCCGCAAGTCGCTCGCCAAGTACGCCGAGACCGCGAAGGCCTGACGCCGGCTACCGCGCAGCGAAGCGGTACACACGCACGCCGAAGGGCGGCAGCGTGTCCTGCCAGCCCTCAGGCGCGGGCACGGGCGCGGCGTGCGGATCGAACGGCGCGCGCGGTGCGCCGACGGGCGTCGCGAACGAAACGCGGTAGCGCATCGCGACGTCGTCGAGATTGACGACGAGCAGCGTGGCCTCGCCATTGCGCTCCTTCAGCATCGTGCGAATGGGTGCGCGCGACTTGCCTTCGCCGAAGATCTCGACGCGGTAGGGGCGGCGCGAGGTCGGGCCGAGCAGCACCGGGCGCAGCGTCTCGAGCTCGGCGGCGATCCGCCGTGCCGTGTCCCACAACGCACGGCTTCCGGCGAGCTGGTCGGGCTCGGCGACGAGGCGCGGCTGGCCGTCGCGATTGAAGTCCGGCGCTGGGCCATAGTCCGCCCGCGGCTCGGGCGCGATGCCGACGACGCCGTCGTCGCGGGTGACGAAGCTGTCATAGGCGAAGAACAGGATGCCGGTCGCGCCATGGACAAGGCCGGCATAGGTCATGGCGCGCAGCAGGGCGGGGGTCGGAAAGGCCCAGCCGTGGCGTGGGCCGGCGAAGGCCTGGACCACCAGCCAGACGGGCTTTCGCTCGCCGTTCAGCGCCACGGCGCGCGCGACCGATCGCGGAATCCCGCGTGTGGTGGACAGCGAGACGGGCGGCGTCCGCCCGACCGGGTAGTTGAAATGGCTGGATATGTCGCCGGCGGCGGCCCATGCCGCCCAGCGCTCCGCCTCCGGCCCGGTGAAGTCGGGCGAATCGATCGCCAGGACCGGCCGGCCGGGATCGCTTCGGTGGATCGCGTCGCGTCGCGCACGGAATCGGTCGAGCCGGGCGGGCCATACTGGGGTCAGTTCCGCGGTGGACGGCTCGTGGTCGACCGCCCAGGCGAGGACCGGCGCCGCCGGATCGTGCGCTGCGCGCGCCACCGTCGCGTCGGTCGGATCGCCCATGACCACGACGAGCCCGGCCGCCTTCGCGGCTGCGAGGACGCGCGCCGGGTCGAGCCCGTCCCATGGGTAGATCGCGTTGAAGCCGGCCGCGCGCACGGCCGCGAAGTCGTAATCCCGCCCGAACTCCCGGCCGGTCAGCGCGTGGTAGAGCCCGACCGGCAGGAACGACGCGGCCGGATCGTATGCGAGGCGCACCCGCCCGTGCCGGTCGGTGTGGGGCACGCCTTCCTGATAGACGCGCTGCACCGCCAGCGGGCTCGCATGCCAGGCGGGCGGGGCCGGCGCGCAGGCGCCACACAACGAACCAAGCGCGGCGACGGCGACGGCGGTGGCGGAAAAGCGGCTAGCCCGCACGCGAAGGTCCCATCTGCGGCGGGCGAACCGTAGTCGGCGCCGCGCAATGCGTCCAGCCGGCCCACCGACGGAATTCGCGGCGCTTGTGTCGCCCCGGTGCCCTGAACTAGGTTCCGGCAAAAGGGGTGACGGCTGCCATGCGGGGCCTGGGTTGACGGGCGCATCGAGCGCGGCGCGGCGAGCGGCGGTGGCCCTTCTCACCGCGGCGGCGCTATTCCAGGCCGTTCCATCGCGTGCGGACGAGCCCATCGCCAGCTTCGTCGGGCCGGTGCAGGTGACCTTTGCGGGCACGCCCGACAGCACCGATCCGCGCGAATTCCTGAAGCAGATCGAGCGCACGATCTCGGTGCAGGAGACGCCGATCCCGGGCGCCGCCGAGCAGCTCAGCCCGCCCTACGCCAATCGCATGTACAACAGCCTGCCCTTCGGCAATTGCGGCATGCTTAACACCATTGGCGCCGCGCTGTATTCCTCTCTGACCGGTGCGCCGTTCCGCTATCGCAGTACCGCGACCCACGTGGCGACCGAGGTGCGGCTGGGCGGCCGCTTCTACGTTCTCGACTCCTATACGGGCACGACGCTGATCCGTGCGGACGGAACGGGGCTCTACGGCATCTCCGAACTCGAAACCGACGCCGGCGTGTGGCGCGGTCGTCCGTCCCGGCGTCCGGCTACTCTTCACGAAGGTCGCGCCCATCCCACAAGATGCGCCGCTGGTCCGCGTCGCCCATTGGGACGCGCCGGCATTGACCGCGGCCGAAGGGGACCGCCTGTCGGTCGCGACTTCGTCTCTCGATTCCGTCGACCTTGTCGAGACGCCCTGGCTGGATACCCGCGGGCTGCCGCCGCCCGGTAACGAGGCGGCCGTGTACGACAATATCGGCAATACGACGCTGCGTGTTGCACGACTGGTTCGCCGGCTGGGGCCGCAGCGCGTCGACAGTCGGTTCGACCCGCCGTTCCTTATCAGCGCGATTTCGTTGCGGCCCGTGGATCGCGCTCCCTCCGGCATCTTCACGTTGGCCGCCGGATTGAGCGTGCATCCCTCGGCGCCGCGCGGAATGGTCGACGGGCTTGCGAACGCGCCGAACTGGAAGGTCGTGGACGGGGCCGTGCAACGTGCCGGCGCCGAATGGCTGGCGCAGGCCGGACCCGCCCAGACGATCCACCTGCGCCTCGCGACGGGCGTCCGCAACAGCGGCGACGGGGTGAAGTACGTGTGGCTGCCGCTTCTCTACCGCACCTCGACACCCAGCAGCCTGGGCGACGGCCATCCGGTCGCCTCCCTGATCGATCACGCCGGTGGCACCCGGATCAATCTCTACCCGCGCCGGCGTGATACACGCTATGCCGACCTCATCTTTCCCGTGGCGCCCGGTCGCGCGCTGACCGTCGATCTCTACGTGTTTGCCGGGAAGGTGCTGCAGTTCGCGCCCGCCGACGCTGCCCCCGAGATCGCGGACGTTCTCTCGCCGGCCAATCCCGCGATGGCGCTTCACGTCACAACCGCCAAGCCCCTGTCCGAGCTGTATGGGGGACGGGTGGACCTCGCGGTCGAGATGCTGGTCAACCCGTTCCTGGAGCCGAGGGCCGCACCGGTGACGGTGTCGGACGCGCCGGACAAGCGCGCCTCTGTCCGCTAGGGCAAGATTCACGGGTCAGCTTGAATCAAGCTGACCCGTGAATCTTGCTCTCCCCATAGGGGCTTTAGGCCCGCGGCGCCATTGAAAGCCCGACCGATTCGGCTAGAGTGGCCCCGCTTCGCCGCGCCGGGCCCTCGCGCGCGACAGAATGGAAAGCAGGATTGACCGCCCCGCCCAGCCTTTCCGTCGTCTGTCCGTTCTACAACGAGGAGCTGATCGTCGTTGCCGCCGCCGAGCGCATGATCGGCAATCTTGCGCGCTTGTTCGGCGCGGACTGGGAGCTGATCCTGGTCAATGACGGCTCGACCGACCGCTCGCTGATGCTGCTGCGAGAAAGCCTGGCCGGCATGTCGGGCGGACGGGTCGTCGTGCTGTCCTACCCGCACAATGCCGGTCGGGGTCGCGCGCTCAAGACCGGCATCGACGCGGCCCGTGGCGAGATCATCGTCACCACCGAGGTCGACGGCTCATGGGGCGACGATATCGTGGCGCGCCTGGTCGAATGCCTGAATGCGCATCCCGAGACGGATTTCGTGATCGCCTCTCCGCACCTGGCGGGCGGCGGGCTGGTCAACGTGCCGCGGCGGCGCGTGTTCCTGACCCGTGTTGGCAACATTCTTATCCGCTTTTTCTTCGACCCGCGCATCACCATGAACACCGGCATGACGCGCGCCTATCGCCGGGCGGTGATCCAGCCGCTGGTCGCGCTCGAGGACGGCAAGGAGTTCCATCTCGAGGTGCTGCTGAAGCTCGTCACCATCGGGTTCCGCTTCCGCGAGATCCCGGCGACGCTGACCTGGCTCGATCATCGCCTGGCCGCGGACGAGGCGCGCACCCGCCGATCCTCGACCAATCTCGCGCGGACGATCGTCAGTCACCTTCGCTTCACCGCCATCGCGCGGCCGGTGCAGTATTTCGCCTGGCTTGCCTTCTGGGTGGCGCTGACCGGCGCGGGGTTTCTGGCAACCGGAACGTGGAACCTGCTGTTCGGCGGCCCCGCGGTCTTCTACGCCATCATCGGGCTGGTGCTGTTCCTGATCGCGCTGGTGTTCGGCGGCTATTCGGTGATCTTCTACCAGCTGCGCGAGCAGTCGCGGGACAACTGGCTGCGCGCCTATCCGCTGCCGCACCCGCCGACCGTGCCGCGCCCCGTGCGCGTCGAGTGACGGCGTGATCCGCGCCCCGCGCGGCGGCGCCTGAGCGGGCGGGCGCGCGTTCATGTGCGGAATCGCCGGCTATGCCGGGCTGAACATGCCGGGACTTGTCGCGCGCATGTGTGATGCGATCGTCCATCGCGGCCCCGATGGCGAAGGCCAGGTCGAGTTTCCCGAGGCGGGGATAGCGCTCGGCATGCGCCGGCTCGCGATCATCGACGTCGCAGGCGGCGACCAGCCCTTCGTGTCGGCCGACGGGCGCGTGCACCTCGTCTATAACGGCGAGATCTACAACTTCCCGGCCGTGCGCGCCGAGCTGGAATTGCTCGGCCACCGCTTCCATTCGCGCTGCGACACCGAGGTGGTGCTCGAGGCGTTCCTCGAATGGGGCGAGGCGGCGTGGCCGCGCCTGCACGGCATGTTCGCCGTCGCCATCTGCGACCGGCGCGGGCCGTCGCCGCGCCTCGTGCTGGTGCGCGACCGGGTCGGGATGAAGCCGCTCTACTACGTCGCGCAGAGGCGGAGCCTCGTCTTCGCGTCCGAGATCAAGGCGCTCACCTGCTGGTCGGGCCTCTCGGCCGAGGTGGATCTCGCCGCGGTATCGCAGTATCTGCGGCTGCGCTACGTGCCGGGGCCGGGCGCGATGCTGCGCGGGGTGCGGAAGCTCGCGGCCGGCCACCAGCTCGTCTTCGCGAACGGGGAGGCGAGCGTCTCGCGCTGGTGGACGCCGCCCGGCGCGGCGCTGGCCGAGCCGGGGATGGGCCGGGCGGATGCGGCCAAGGTGGTGGGCGATGCGCTGCGCCTTGCCGTGAAGCGGCACATGATCGCCGACGTGCCGGTCGGCGCGTTCCTGTCGGGCGGGGTCGATTCCAACGTGATCGTCGCGCTGATGGCGGAGGCGTCCTCGCTGCCGGTCAACACCTACTCGATCGGCTTTCCCGACTTCCCGGACCACGATCGCGAACTCGCCGCGGTGACCGCGCGCGCGCTCGGCACCAACCACCACGCGCTCGATTGCCGCGCCGACGACATGACGCGGCTGCCCGATATCGCCTGGCAGCTCGACGAGCCGATCGGCGACGCCATCGTCGTGCCGATGTACGTGCTGGCGCGCGAAGCGGCGCGCTCGGTCAAGGTCGTGCTGTCGGGCGAGGGGGCGGACGAGATCCTCGGCGGCTATTTGTTCCACCGCAAGCTCCGCCAGATCGCGGCGCTGCGCCGCTGCGTGCCGGGCCTGGCGTGGGGCGCCGCCGCCTTGCTGGTCGCCCGGCTGCCGGCGGGGCTTCTCGATCGGCTGTTCGACTATCCGGGCACACTGGGCCAGGCCGGGCGGCAGAAGATCGCTGCGCTGGTCCGCGCCATCGGGACCGAGGATCTTGCGGCGCTCTATCGCCGGTCCATCTCGCTGTTCGACACGGCCGAGCTCGCCGCCGGCGCGCGCCAGACGCTGCTAGCCGAGGCACGGCTGCCCGAAGACGACGATCCGGCCCCGCCCCGCGCCAGCGCGCTCCAGCGCCTCGTCGCGATGCAGTATCGCGACTGGCTGCCCGACGACATCCTGAACAAGCTCGACAAGATGACCATGGCGCACTCGCTGGAGGGGCGCGTGCCGTTCATGGATGCGGCGGTGATCGAGGCGGCCGCGCGCCTGCCCGACCGACACAAGATCGCAAGCGGCACGAACAAGCGGGCGCTGCGCGATTTCGCGGCGGGGCTGTTGCCCCGCGAGGTGGTCGAGAGTCCCAAGCGAGCCTTCTACATCCCGCTCGAATCGTATATGACCGCTCCGGCCGTGTCCGACCTGGTCAGCCGGACGCTCGACCCGGAGCGCCAGCGCAAGCGCGGTCTGTTCCATCCCGACTGGCTCGCCCGGCTGCGCGCCGCGCCGGCCGGTTCGGGGTTCCTGCCGGTTCGGCAGATGTTCGCGATCGTGATGCTGGAGCTGTGGTTCGACCGATTCTGCCCGGAGGCGAGTTGGCGTTGAGTTTTCGGCGTTTTCGCGGTTCTGGCGGCGCCGGCTTCGGCGATAGCCGTTTTCAACGATAGCGTGTCGCTGATATATTCCGCGCCGAGAGGGGGATGGCCTTCGCTGGCGTTCCCAGCATTGGGGCGCGACCGCGTCGCATCGGGGAATTGATGAAGATTCAGCTCATCCATCCGTACATTCCGATGGAGTTCCAGTATGGGACGCGCTACCGCGCGGCCGGCGCCGTCCTGCCGCCGCTCGGCATCCTGTTCATCGCGGGCGTGCTGGAACGGGCAGGTCACAAGGTCGAGATCCTGGATGCCAATGCCCGCGAAATGGGCGTCGACGCCGTGCTGGGCGAGGTGCGCCGGTCCGAGCCCGACCTTGTCGGCATGACCGGGACGACCCTGTGCTACGGCGAGAACATCAAGATCGCGCAGGGCATCAAGGCGGCTCGTCCCGACCTTCCCATCGTGCTCGGCGGCGTGCATGCGCAGGGAAGCCCCGAGACCTGTGCTGCCGAGGCTTGCTTCAACTTCATCATCCCCGACGAGGGCGAGCACACGCTGCTCGATCTCGTGAACACGCTGGAAGGCGGCAACGAGGCGACCGGCGTGAAGGGGCTGTTCTATTCCGACGCCGGCGAGGTGAAGAATTCCGGGCGCGGCCGCCTGGTCGAGGATCTCGACACGCTGCCCTTTCCGGCGCGGCACCTGCTGCACGACATGTCGATCTACCACCAGAAGACGTTCGGCTATCGGGTCAAGCCGCACACGACGATGTTCACCCAGCGCGGTTGCCCGTACCGCTGCATCTTCTGCTCGTCGTCCAAGCAGTTCCGCGAGGTGTTCGACAAGAAGGTGCGCGCCCACAGCGTCGATTACATCCGCGACGAGATTCGCCACCTGCAGACGAATTGGGGCATTCGCGAGGTCTATTTCGCCGACGACACGTTCAACCTGCGCAAGAAGCGGGTGCACGAGCTCTGCGACATGTTCGAACGCGAGTTCCCCGGCCTCCTTTGGTCGTGCAATTTCGAAGCGAACATCTGCGATCCCGAGTTGCTGAAGCACATGCGCAGGGCCGGGTGCTGGCTGATCCAGATGGGGGTGGAGACCGGCAACGCTGAGGTGATGAAGGTCATCGACAAGGGGATCACGCTGGAGCAGGTGCGCGAGACGACCGCTCTCGCCGCGAAGTCTCGGCATCGCGGTGAAGGTGAGCTTCATCCTCGGCAATCCGACCGAGACGCCTGAGACGGTCGAGGAGACGATCCGGTTCGCCCAGTCGCTGCCGGTGCATTACGTGACGTTCGGGATGATGGCGCCGCTGCCGGGCACGTTCTTCTGGAATACCGCCGACGGGTACGGCCAGTTCGACCACACCGCCTATGACAAGTTCTCGATGTCGACGCCGTCCTTCATCCCCAAGGGGCTGACGGCCGAGTTCCTGCAGGCCAAGCAGAAGGAAGCCCACAAGCGGGTCTATCTGCGCTGGGAGATGGTGCGCCGCCATTTGCGATTGGTGCGGGGTATCGACGACCTGGTCCGCTATTCGCGAAGTGCTGCCGCCCTGGTGCTGTAGGGGCACGTCCGGACGCCGCTCGCCGGTGCACCCCCCATAACCCGTTGTTTTCGTTGGTGCCCCCGGGGAGACTCGAACTCCCACGTCCGTAAGGACAACAGATTTTGAGTTTGCCGCGTCTGCCGATTCCGCCACAGGGGCCCCAGGGCGAGAGGGCGAAAGATAGCAGGCGGCCCGGCCGGGTCAACTCGCGCGGGTGTGCCCGGCGACTCGCCGCCGATTGTGCGGTTCCGGCGCGTCTGGTACATGGCGAGGGAGCGCGGCGCGGCCGCGGAGGGTTCGCCGGCAGGTTGCGTTGATCCGCTCCACCTACGACAAGATCATCGCGTTGAGCGCCCATCGCCAGGCGGAGCCGATCCTTGCCGGCGTCGCCTTCGTCGAAAGCTCGTTCTTCCCCATTCCGCCCGATGCGATGCTGATCCCGATGATCCTCGCGCGGCCCGAGCGCGCCTGGCACATCGCGGCGTTCTGCACCATTGCATCGGTGCTCGGCGGAATACTGGGCTACGCCATCGGGTTCTATGCCTTCGAGACGTTCGGCAAGGCGGTGATCCAGTTCTACGGGCTCGGCCACGATTTCGACGCGTTCCGCGATGCCTACCAGCACTGGGGGCTGTGGATCATCCTGATCAAGGGCATGACGCCGATCCCCTACAAGCTGGTGACGATCGCGAGCGGGCTCGCCGGCTACGATTTCTGGACCTTCGTCGCCGCCTCGATCGTCACGCGCGGCGCACGGTTCTTCCTGGTGGCGGCGCTGCTGCGCATCTATGGCGAGCCGATCCGCCATTTCATCGAGAAGCATTTGACCTGGGTGACCACCGGCTTCCTGGTGATCCTGGTCGGCGGCTTCGTTGCGGTGCGCTACATCTGATGGGCCTCGTCCACGCGCTGCTCGCCCGCGCGCCGGCCACGATCCTCGCGGTGGCGCTGGTGGTGCTCGGCGGCGCCTACGCGTTCGAGTATCTCGGCGGTCTGGTGCCGTGCGAACTCTGCCTTGCCGAGCGCGCGCCGTGGGGGGTCGCGGTCATGCTCGCCGGGCTCGCCCATATCCTGCTGGGCGGCGCGCGGCGCTGGCTGCTCTGGGCGTGCGCCGTGGTGCTGGCCGGCGGCGCGGCGCTCGCCTTCTACCATGTGGGCGTCGAGCAGGGCTGGTTCGCCGGCCCGACCGCCTGCACCGGCGGGGCGACCGGCGCCACCACCCTGGAGGGGCTGAGGAAGCAGCTCGAGGCGACCCAGCTCGTCCGCTGCGACGAGGTGCAGTGGACCCTGTTCGGCGTGTCGCTGGCGGGCTACAACGTCCTGATCTCGGCCGCGCTCGCCGTCTTCGCGGCGCTTGGGGCGCGGCGAAAGGAGGCGTGATGACGCCACCGCGCGAGACCGCCCAGGACCGGCTGCCGGGCGATCCCACCCGCGAGGAGCTGATCGAGCGCATCATCCGCGTCGACCATGCCGGCGAGTACGGCGCCGTGCGCATCTATGCCGGCCAGCTCGCCGTGCTCGGCCGCTCGCGCGCCGCCCCCGCTTTGCGCGAGATGGCGGAGAAGGAGGCCGAGCACCTGGCGGCGTTCGACCGGCTGGTCGCCGATCGCGCGGTGCGCCCGACCGTGCTGTCGCCGCTGTGGCACGCCGCCGGCTTCGCGCTGGGTGCGGCGACAGCGCTGATGGGCGAGCGCGCGGCAATGGCCTGCACCGAGGCGGTGGAGGAGGTGATCGACGCGCACTACGCTCACCAGGCCGCGGCGCTGGGCGAGGACGAGGCGGAGCTGCGCGCCACCATCGAGCGGTTCCGCGCCGACGAGATCGAGCACCGCGACGCGGCGCGGGCGGCGGGCGCGGCCGAGGCGCCTGGCCACGAGATCCTGACGGCGGCGATCAAGGCCGGCTCGCGCCTCGCCATCTGGCTGTCGACACGCATCTGACGCGGGCGCGGCGTGCCGAACCGCATACGTCTCCACCCCTCACCCCGTCTCTCTCCCAAGAGGAGAGGGAAACTTGCTTCGGCCATTCCGTCAGCCGGTCCCGGTCCGAGACCGCGATCATGGATTTGATCGACCTTCAGGGTCCCCTCTCCCTTGGGAGAGGGGCAGGGTGAGGGGCTGGGAAATCGGGCCTTACTGCCCCCACACCAGGAACAGGCCGATATCGCCCGGCACGCCGCCGGGAAAATCGAGCACCCGCGCGGTCAGGTGGAATCCCTGCGGTTTCAGGTCGTGCTCCCAGCGGAGATAGATCTCCGCGGCCTCGCCGCGCAGCGTGGCGGGCCAGGTGGGATCGGGCACGTTGACTGCGCGCCCCGCGTCGCTGCACAGGGGCGCCGGAAAACGGAATAGCAGGAACTCCTTCTCGCCGGCCTCGGCCGCCTCGCGTGCGCGGTGCAGAAGCTCGCGCCACGAGGCGTCGGCGACATGGTGCTCCACCAGGTCCTTCACCCGTGCGCGGCGCTTTGCACGCTCGGCCTCGTGTTCCGCCTCCGCATGGCGGGCGCGCGCGTTCCAGTGCGCGGCCGCGATCGAACGGAAATCGGAGGCGCTCACCTTTTCCGCGTCGTGCGCGGGCTCGGTCGCGGGATGGGCGCGGCCGGTCTCGGGGCGCTCGCCCTGGACGAAATGGTCGTGGATCGCGTCCACCACCTCCGTGAGGAACCCCTCGCGCTTCGGCGCGGCTGGCGCGGTGGCGGGCTGGCCGTCGAAGGCACGCAGCAGGTCGGCCCGGCTGACAATGCCGACGATCCGGCCGTCGCGCACGACCGGCACCCGTTTGATGCGGTAGGTCCGCAGCACGCGCGCGATGTCGGTCGAATCCGTGGTCTCGGTGACGGTGATTACCGGCGCCGCCATCAGTTCGCGCGCGGTGTGGGCGGTGGCGCGCATCGCGCCCAGCGATTCGACCGACGGCTCCTCGCCTTCCGCCAGAAGGCCGAGCCACCAGTCGCGCCGCGCGTCGCGCTCGGCGTCGCTGCGCCCGATCAGGTCGCCCTCGCTCACCATGCCGACCGGCACGCCTGCATCGTCGACCACGGGGACGGCGCTGATGCCGTGCGCCATCAGCGTGCGCGCGATCTCGGCGGCGGGCGTGTCCGGCCCGACCGACACGATCTGAGTGGTCATCAACTCCTTGGCGAGCATGCCCGACGATATGGCCGCTTGCTGCGCCATCTCAAGGGGGCAAAGCGGCGCAGCGACAGGCCAGACGAAAAGGCCGGGGCGATGCCCCGGCCTTGGTCGTTGCGCGGCGTCCGTCGCTATTCGGCGGCGGCGGCGATCTTCACCGGATCCTTCAGGTTCAGGATGCGGCGCGCGTTGTCGTACATGATCTTCCGCGTGTCGGCCTCGCTGAGCCCGATCTCGGCGAAGAACTTCAGCGCGTCCTTCGGCTCCCAGCACGGATAGTCGGTGCCGTACATGACGTGGTCGACGCCGTAATACTCGACCGCGAACTTCATGCCCGCGGTGTGCGGGGAGACGGTGTCGGTGTACATGCGCTTGATGTAGGTCGATGGCGGGTGCGGCAGCTTGGCCGCCTTGCCGTTCTTGTCCATCCGGCCCGACTGGTAGGGCAGCGCACCGCCCGTGTGCGACATCACGATCTTGAGGTTCGGATGGCGCTCCATGATTCCGGAGAAGACCAGCCGCATCGCGGCGACCGAGACCTCGACCACACGGCCGAGCGACAAATGCAGCGCGCCGCCATAGCCCTCGATCAGCATGTCCTGGAACACCGCGTCGGTCGGGTGCAGGAACAGCGGCACGCCGAGCTGCTCGACCCGGTCGTAGAACGGCTCCAGCCGCTCATGGTCGATGCGCGGGTCGGAGCCGACGCTGCCGGGAAGGTTGACGCCCATCAGCCCCAGCTTGTTGACCGCATGCTCGACCACGTCGATCGCGGTCTGGGTATCGACCAGCGGCACCGCCGCCGATGCCCACACCCGGCCGGGATGCTTCGCCTGGCAGGCGGCCATCTCCTCGTTCCACAACGTGGCGAGGTCCTTGCCCTCGTCCTTCGGCAGCTCGGAGAACACCACCGAGAACGGGCCGATCGAACACACCACGTCGATCTGGTGGCCGAGCGAATCCATGTACTGGAGCTGGCCTTCGAGGTCGTACCAGGTGGGCCAGCCGCCCAGGAACGCACGATCGTCGCCTTCGCGGCGCCAGTATTCGTAGCCGCCATCGGCGTTCGGCTCGGCGCGCGGATAGCCCGAGCGCTTGCAGAGCTCGTTCCAGACCGAGCGCGGCCAATGGTGGAAATGCGAATCGATGATATGCAAGACGGTTCTCCCGCCAATTCGGCGCGCCGGCCGGAACAACCGGCGAAACGCCATCCTTCGGTCCCGAGACTGGCGACCGATCCTTAAAATACTATGCCCCGTACCGCGCCGGGTCAATCTCAGCCGGGGTCGTGGGGATCCAGCATCTCGTCGGGCAGCGCCACCAGGGCGGGGCCTGCGGTCCACAAAATGGCGCAGCGAACAGGACGGTCGGGGAATATCTTCTCAAGGACGGACCGGTAGGCCGCCATCTGGTGGAGATAGAGCGACGGCGTGTCGGCCGCGCCGCGCGGCGGCGGCCGGTTCGACTTGTAGTCGACCACCAGCACCGCGTCGGGCGTAATGGCCAGCCGGTCCACCTGACCCGAGATCAGCCGTCCCGCCACCTGGCCTGAGACCGCAACCTCGGCCCGCGCATCGGGAGCAAAGACCTCGGCGAAGCGTGGATCGGCGAGAACGGCCAGCACCTCGTCCACGATCTCGGCCTGCGCCTTCGCGTCGAGCTGGTGGGCGGGACGGGCAAGGAACGCTTCGGCCGCCGCGCGGCGCGCCTCTGGCGCGATGTCGGGCAAAGCCTGGAGCAGGCGGTGGATCAGGATGCCGCGCCGGAATGCCCCGCCATTGTCGCCGGCAAGCGGCGGCTGGACCGGCGGCTCCTCCCCGTCCGGGCGCGAGGGCTGGAGCGGACGCGGGATGATCTCGGCGGGCGGCGCGCCCTCGGCCCACGGCGGGCGCGTGCGGACCGGCGCGGTGGCGGCGGTGCGCGCCGCGCCCATCGGTTCGGCCTTCGCACGTTGGGCGGTGGCGAGACGGAACCCCTCCCCCGCCCACCCCGCCGGCGAAAGCGCCGTCAGGTCGATCTCGACCCGCGCGGCGATGCCCGGCATGGCGCCCGTGATCAGCTCATACCAGTTGCCCTTGGGCGGGCTCTTGACGCCGTGATGGCCGCAGACATAGAGCCGGTCCTCGGCTCGGGTCATCGCGACATAGAGAAGCCGCCGCCGCTCGCGGTCGCCGGAAAGCCCAACTGCGTCGCGCGCCGCACGGCACACCGAATCCTCGGTGTCGCGCCGCGGCGCCCAGACCGGCGCCTCGTCGGCCCCGCCCTCGCTGCCGAGCCACAGCACATCGTTCGAGCCGCGCCGTCCCCCCATCGTGTCGGGCAGGAACACGATCGGCGCCTGCAGCCCCTTCGCCCCGTGCACGGTGAGTATTCGCACCTCGTCGCGCAGCCCGTGCTCCAGGTCGCGCTTGATCTCGCTCTCGCCGGCGGTGAGCCAGTGCAGAAAGCCTTGCAGCGACGGCGGGTGCGCGCGTTCGTAATGCAGCGCGAGGGCGAGGAACTCGTCGAGCGGATCGCGCGCGTCGCGCCCGAGCCGGGCGAGCAGCCGCGCCCGTCCGCCGCCCGGCCCGAGCACGCTTGCGAACAGCTCGAAGGGCGGCGTGAAGTCGGCGCGCGCCAGCAGCGCGGCCAGCTCGTCATGGGCGAAGGCGAATTTCGGATCATCCGTCGCGCGGCGCTGCAGCGCAGCCCATAGCGTGCCGTCGCGCTCGTACGCGAGTTGGAACAGTTCGTCGTCGTCGATGCCGTAAAGCGGCCCCTTCAGCACCTCGGCCAGGGTCAGATCGTCCTCGGGCAGCAGCAGGAACCGGCCGAGAGAGACCATGTCCTCGACCGCCGCCTGGTCGGTGAGCACCATCCGGTCGATGCCGGCGACCGGCACGGCGAGCCGCTTCAGCTCGCGCACCAGCGCGTCGACGAAGCCGGTGCGCCGCTGCACCAGCACCATTACGTCGCCGGCGCGGATCGGACGCGCCTGGCTTTCGAGGATTTCGCGATCCTCGATCCATTTCCGGATCCGCGCGGCGATCACGCGGGCGAGTTGGATGTCCGGCGCGTCCTCGCCGCGCACCTCGACGGGCGGGGTCCAGGGTGGCGGATCGTCCTCCTTGTCGCGCGCGATCGCCGGCCACACCTCGACCAGCCCGGCATGGCCCTCGCGTGAGGGCCGATGGCGGATCGCGGCGCCGTCGAGTGCCAGCCCATCGCGCGCCGCCTCCTGCGCGAACACGGCGTCGACGGCGGTGAGCACCGCGTCGGTCGAGCGGAACGAGATGTCGAGCTCGACCGGCTGGAAGCGCCGCGCGGCGCTCTCGGCGCGCGCGCGGAAATGGGCGCGCATGTCGGCGAACGCCGCGACGTCGGCGCCCTGGAAGCTGAAGATCGACTGCTTGGCGTCGCCGACGGCGAACAAAGTGCGCGTCGCCTCGTGCGCGCCCTCGCCCGCGAAGAACTCCTCCGCGAGCGCCGCCACCACCGCCCACTGGGCGGGCGAAGTGTCCTGCGCTTCGTCGATCAGTATGTGGTCGATGCCGCCATCGAGCTTGTACAGCACCCAGGACGCGCCGCCGTCCGCCGCCAGCAGCGCTCGCGCGGCCAGCACCAGATCGTCATAGTCGAGCACCGCCGCGTCGGATTTGTGTTCCTCGTAGGCGTCGATCAGCGCCGCGCCGAACCGGACCAAAGCCGCGCTCGCCTCGGCGACCGCGATCTTCCGGCACCGCTCGATGACGTCCAGCACACGCTCCGCCTCGATGCGCAATATGTCGCCGAATGTCGGGTCAATTCCCTTGGTCGCAAGCCGCGCGCGGATCGCGCCCTCGTTGGTCAAATACGCTTTGGCATAGGCGTCGAAGCCGGCAGCGCGCGCGTCGGGCGCAGCGAGCCAGGCGGCGACGATCTCGCCGCGCCCGACATCGGTCTTGCTGCCCGCCAGCAGCGCCTCGACGCAGCTTCGCATCCCCGCCCGGTCGAACGCGGTATCGGCGCACGCGGCCTCGACAACCTGCGCCGCCGTCTCGTCCGCGCCGATGCCGAGAGCCGCGCGCTGGCGCGCGACCAGCCCGTCGAGCCCGATCTCGTCGAGCAGCCGCTTCAGCCTTCCGCGTGCGCGGGCGAGCTGGGTCAGCGCGTCATGCGCGCGGTCCTCGTGCGCCCACGACGCGACGACGCTGACCGCGGCGGCGAGCTCGCCTTCCGGCATTGTGCGCACGCGCGCCAGCACGGTCTCGCGCGCCGCCCGCAGCGCCTCGGTCGCGGTGCGGTCGTCCATCAGGTCGAAATGCGGCGCGATGCCGGCCTCGAGCGGGAAGCGCGCGATCAGCGACTGGCAGAAGGCGTGGATGGTCATGATCTTGAGACCGCCCGGCGCGTCGAGCGCGCGCGCGAACAGTTTTCGCGCAAGATCAACTTTTTCGGATTTCGGTTCAGTGCCAAGAAGTTCAGCGAGATCGTGCCGCAATTGAGCGTCACCTTCAGCGGTCGTTGCCGCCCAGCGACCGAGCTGCGCGTTGATCCGGTTCGCCATCTCCGCCGCCGCCGCCCGCGTGTAGGTGAGGCAGAGCAGCTTCTCGGGCCGCGCGCCGTAGAGCAGCAGCGACAGCACGCGATCGACCAGCACCTTGGTCTTGCCCGTGCCCGCCGACGCGTCGACCCAGACCGAGCTTTCCGGATGCGCGGCCTGGCGCTGGCGCCGCGTCGCGTCGGCGAGGATGGCGGACGGCGCGTTCATTCCTCGCCCCCGCCGGCCGACCATTCCTTGACGCGGGCAAGGTGGCCGTAATCGGTATAGCGCGGCGCCTTGGCCGGCCAGGGCTGCGACAGATACGGCGTCGCTGGATCGTCGAACGCGCGCACCAGCGCCTCGATGCCGTCCGCCGCCGCGTCGATCAGCGCGCGCAGATCCTTGCCCGCCGTCTTTTCCTCGCCCGCCGGGTCGCCGCCGGTGAGCCGCCAGAAGGCGAGTGCGGCGACTGTTTCGCGTGAGACATTCTCGAAGCCGCCGCGCTCGGCGATCACCGCTTCCAGCGCGAGCTGCGGGGCGAGCCCAAGCTCGATGTCTTTCGTCAGCGGCACGGTGCCGGTCTTGTAGTCGATGATGGTGAGCCCGCCCGGGCCCGCATCCAGCCGGTCGGCGCGTGCGGTCAGCAGGAACGGTTGCGCCCCGGCGATGGCGGTCTTGCCGGACGCCTCGGTCGCCACCGTGCGCCATCGGGCACGGCGGTCGCGTTCGGTCGCCACCACCCACTCGGCGATGCGCACGAAGCGCGGCCACCAGAACGCCCACATGCCCGGCGCGTCGAGCGCCGCGCCGAACGCCTCGCGCCCCAGCGCGAGCAACCGTTCGAGCGCAGCGTCGGGCAGCGTGTCGGGGAACTCGTGCAGGAAGGCGTGCAGCGCCTCGTGGATGAACATGCCGCGCTCGGCGGCACCCGGATCGGCATCGATCGGGTCGAGCGCCCGCAGCTTCAGCACCCGTTCCGCATAGATCGCATAGGGATCGCGCATCCAGGTCTCGATTCGCGTGACCGAAAGCTCGCGCGGTCGTGCATCCACCGGCGGGCGCGGTGCCGGACGCGAAACCGGCTGTGGCTCCGTGGCCGGCTCGTCGAGCCCAGCCTGCAGCGCGACGAGGTCGAGATAGTCGGCATCGAATTTCCGGTTCTCGATCGCGTCGGCCGCGAGGCGCGGCGCGATCGCCTGCAACCGCAGCAGCCAGCGCGACGGCACAGTCGGCGTGCCCTCCACCCGCGTCGCGCGCGTCAGCACAACGGTCGGCGCCGAGAAGGCCTGCGCGAAGTCGTGCGCCGAAAGCCCGATGCGCCATTCCGGCGGCGGCAGCCCGAACTCCGCGCGCATCGGCCGGCTCATCCACGGGTCGGCGCCGGGATCGGGCGGCCAGCTTCCCTCGTTCAGCCCGCCCAGCACCAGCACGTCGGCGCGCTGCAGCCGCGCTTCGAGCGGTCCCCAGATGGCGAGGCGCGGATGGCGGCCCCAGCGCGGCCGCACCACGCGGCCCTGCATCAGCGTGGCGAACAAGGCCGGCCACTCGGCGCCCGCGACTGGTCCGAAGCCGCGCGCTGCCTCGGCCAGTTCGGCGACGAACCCGGCCAGCGCCTCGCCCGCCTCGCCCGACCAGAGGCTGCGCCCCTCGGGATCGTCCTGCGTTGCGGCGAGGCGCTGGGCGAAGGCGGCGTGCGCCGCGAGGAGCGCACCCACCTCGGCGCGACGCGACTCCACGAGGGCCAGGAATTCCTCCGCCGCGCCGGCAAGCGCTTCGAGCCAGCGCCGCAGCATCGGAGCGTCCGCGCCGCCTTGCGCCGCGAGCGCCGCATCCAGCCCGGCGAAGCCCGGCGACGGGCGCGGGCCGCGCAGCACGGCGCGCTCCAGTGCGCGGACGCGGGCACGAAACGCGCCGGGCGACTGCCCGCCCGCCGCCAGCGGATGCTTGAGCGCGGCGAGCAGGGCCACCGGCGCGCAGCGTTCCGCCGCCATCTCGGCGACCAGCCGCAGGAACACGCCGGGCGCGGTCGCATCGAGCGGCGTGCCCGCCGAGTTGTCGACCGCGATGCCCCAGCGCCCCATCTCCGCCGCCACGCGCCGCGCCAGCGCGCGGTCCGGCGTCACCAAAGCGGCGGTGCGATCCGACGCCTCCAAGGCCCAGCGCAACACCAGCGCGATGGTTGTCGCCTCCTCCTGCGGGCCGGCGCAGTCGAGCCGCATCACGCCGTCGAGCGTGCCCGGATCGAGCGTTGCCGGGTCCACCGGCGCGGCCTCCGCCGGGCGCATCGCGGCGGCGACGATGGAAGCGCGGCCCGCCGGCACGTCAGCCAACTCATGCACGGGCGCAGGCGCTGGCCAGTCGGTGACGTGGCCAGGCTCGACCGCCAGCCGCTCCAGCAGCTTCATCATGCCGTACTGCGGATGGGTCGCCGTCAGCGCGGCGCGCGCCGCCTCGTCCATGTCACGGTCGAGCCCGGGCAGGACGACCGCGCCGTTCGGCAGCGCCGCGACGGCCGCGATCAGATCGGCCGTCGCCGGGATCGAGCCGGTCGAGCCCGCCACGATCACCCGCCCCGCCGGCGGCCGCTCGCGCCAGCGCGCGATCTGCGCCGCGGCCGCGCGGTTGCGCCGGTCGGCGGGATCGAGGCAGCCCTCGTCCGCCAGCACGCCGGGCCAATGCTCGGTGAGGATGCGCAGGAATTCGAGCGTGATCTGCCAGTGCGCGGCGTAGCGGTCGGGCACCAAAATCGCGAGGTCGGCGAAGTCGCGCCGCTCGGTCTCGACCTGGTCGAGCAGCCGCGCGAGCTCGGCCGCGAGACGGGCCGCCTGGGCCGGGCTGCGCGCCGGGTGCTGCGCGCGGATCAGCCGCGCGAGCAGCAGGGCGCGGCGCATCGGCGCGATCGCCGGGGGAAGCTCCAGCGGACCCACCTCGTCGATCTCGTCATCGTCGATGTCGCCGATCGGCGCGAGGCGCGGCAGGATCACGGCATCCTGCCCGGCGACGCGCAGGAACGCGTCCGCCATCGCGCGGCAGGCGCGCCGCGTCGGCAGCAGCAACTGCACGTCGGCGAGGGCGAGCGGGTTGCCCGCGGCCTCGGCGATCAGCCCGGCCGCCAGCGCGTCGGCGAAGGCGAGGCCGGGCCGGATGGTGAAGATGGATCGCGCGTCGCTCACTCCGCGCCTCCTGCAGCCGGTCCCTCTTCCAAGGGGAGAGGGAACGCAACCCCGATATTGCCGTAACCCTGTCCGGTTCCGAGGCTCCCATCAACCCGCGAGGTTTCGGCCTTAGGGTCCACTCTTCCCTTGAGAGAGGGACAAGGTGAGGGGTTGACCTTTTCAGGCATCCGAAGCGTCGATGTGGGGCCGAACGGATCGCTTGGATGATTTATTCGACAGTCGCGGTGGCGTCGAGCGCGTAGCCGGCGGCACGGACGGTGCGAATCGGGTTCAGCGCCTCGGAGGAGTTGAGCGACTGGCGCAGCCGGCGAATGTGCACGTCGACCGTGCGCGGCTCGACATAGACGCCGTGGCCCCACACCCCGCCGATAAGCTGCTCGCGCGAGAACACCCGGCCGGGATGCTCCAGCAGGAAGCGCAGCAGCCGGAACTCGGTGGGGCCGAGCCGCACCTCGCGACCGCCGCGGCTCACCCGGTGCGCGGCGAGGTCCATGACGATGTCGGCGTAGGACAGGCGCTCGGCGGCCAGCGCCGGACGGACGCGGCGCAGCACCGCATGGACCCGCGCGATCAGTTCCGCCATCGAAAACGGCTTGGGCACATAGTCGTCGGCGCCGGTCTCCAGACCGCGCACCCGGTCGGCTTCCTCGCCGCGCGCCGTCAGCATGATGATCGGCACGTTGCGCGTGCCGCGCTTGCGCCGCAGCTGGCGGCAGACCTCGATGCCCGAGACGTGCGGCAGCATCCAGTCGAGAAGCACCAGGTCGAGGTCGCGCTCCTCGGCGATCAGCAGCGCTTCCTCGCCGTCATGGGCCTCGAGAATCTCGAACCCTTCCTTCTCGAGGTTGTAGCGCAGCAGCGCGCAAAGCGCGGTTTCGTCCTCGACGACCAGAATGACGGGCTTCATGATTTTTCCGGCGACCTCACGTCAGCTTGCGCGCGCCGCCGCCGTACAGGTCGGCGTCGTAGCCCGGTCCACCCTTGGGCCGGTCCGCGCGCATGCGCGTACCCTTGACCAGGAAATAGATCGTCTCGGCGATGTTGGTGACGTGGTCGCCGATGCGCTCCAGGTTCTTCGCGATGAAAAGCAGATGCGTGCACGGCGTGATGCGGCGCGGGTCCTCCATCATGTAGGTCAGCAGCTCGCGGAACAGGCTGACATACATCTCGTCGACTTCCTCGTCGGCATGCCAGACGCGCACGGCCTGATCGACGTCGCGCTCGATATAGGCGTCGAGCACATCCTTCAGCATGCGCTGGTCCAGCCGGCTCATGCGCGGCACGGTGTGCGCCGGGCGCATGGGCGAGACCTGGGCGAGCGGGATGGCGCGCTTGGCGATGTTGGCGGCGTAGTCGGCAATGCGCTCGAGGTCCGCCGAGATCTTGAGCGCCGCGACGATGGCGCGAAGATCGGCGGCCATCGGCTGGCGCAGCGCCAGCAGCCGCGTCGCCTGGGCGTCGATCTGGTAGTACAGCGCGTCGATCTTGTCGTCTTCGCGGATGATGGCCTGGGCGCTGTCGGCGTCGCGCTTGACGATGGCATCGATCGCCGCCTCGATCTGCGCCTCGGTCGCGCCGCCCATCTCGACCAGCGCGCGGTTGAGGCTCTGAAGCTCGTCGTCGTAGGACTTGACGATATGCGTGCCGGTCATCACAGCGCTCCCCGCCGGGGCGCGGCCCCGATCCGGCCCGGCACGGTCAATATGGCTTCGATGCCCCCGATTTCCAAGGATTCGCCTGTCCTCCGCCCCCGACGCCGCAAGGTTTACAGGGCGCCGGTGACGGATCGATTGCGGTTTTGTTGCGATCTCATGACGGCGGCGCGCTCGGCAGGTAGACCGTGAAGGTCGAGCCCTCGCCCAGGGTCGATTCGATCTTCAGCGCCCCGCGGTGGCGGTTGACCACGTGCTTGACGATGGCGAGGCCCAGCCCGGTGCCGCCCAGCTCGCGCGAGCGTGCCTTGTTCACCCGGTAGAACCGCTCGGTCAGGCGGGGCAGATCCTCCTCGGGGATACCCTCGCCCTGGTCCGTGACGGCGACGGCGATCGCCGCGTCGACCTCCTCCATCTCGGCCGGCAGCTCGTCCGCCGAAACGCGCACCGCGATGTGGACGGTGCCGTTCTGCCCTCCGTACTTGATGGCGTTATCGATCAGGTTCTGGAACACCTGGGTCAGCTGTTCCTCGTCGCCGCGCACCGAGAGCGGCGCATTGGAGGCCTCGACCTCGATCTCGACCCGGTCGGCCATGGCGCGCACCTTCATGGTCTGGGACACGCTTTTGACCAGCCGGGTCAGGTCGATCACCTTGTCCGGGCGGCGATGCTCCTCCAGCTCGATGCGCGACAGCGACAAGAGGTCCGAGACCAGCCGGCTCATCCGGGTCGCCTGGCGGCGCATCTCGATGATGAAGCGCTCGCGGGCGGGCGCATCGTCGCGCGCCGGCCCTTCGAGCGTGTCGAGGCAGCCGAGCAAAACGGCGAGCGGCGTTCGCAGCTCGTGGCTCGCGTTGGCGACGAAATCGACGCGGAGCTGCTCGGACCGCTTGATCTGGGTCAGGTCGTAGAGCGCGGCGATGGCAACGGTCCCGTCGGCGGCGCGCCGGGGCAGGCGGGCGAGGCGCGCGCTGTAGTGGGCGGCGACGCGCGGCGTGACAGCGAACTCGACCAGCTCGGAGTCCGTTTCGCCCGACACCACGCGGTCGGCGGCCTCCAGGAAGGCCGGGTTGCGCAGCGCGTTGGCGAGGTCGCGCCCCGCGAGGTCACGCCCGAACAGGGCCCGCGCCGCCTCGTTCGTGCCGATCACCTGGCGCTGGGCGTCGAGCCGGATCAGCGGGTCGGGCAGACGGTCGAGCACGGCTTCATGGGCCGAGACCAGCGCCTCCAGCTCGCGCCGCCGCTCTTCCCACGACGTTGCGAGGTGCGAGAGCGCGACCGCCAGCTCGGGCACGATCCCGGGATGGTCGAGCGCCGGCAGCACCGCTTCCTCGCCGTGGGCCAGCGCGTCGACATAGCGGCTCGCCGCGGCCACGTCGCGGAGATAGAGGCGGAGCACGACGGCGATCCCCACGAGCATGCCGAGCCCGGCGAGAAGCGCCGAGCCAAAGGCTAGCTCACCCGCCGCCACCAGCCCGGCGAGGACGACGGCCGGCGCGGCGAACACCACCGTCAGCGCGGCGGCGAATCGCCCCGTCGGTATCTCGATGCCGGCCATCGAACCCTCGAATCGCCTCGCGCTCCGTTTACCATACTCCGAATCGACGCGCGCTTGCGGGGCGCGGTCGGGCCGTTATGATCGGCGCGAACCCCGGCCGGACAGACCATGCCCCACGCGCCCGAGACGCGGGCCGACGCGGCCCAGTCGGCGACGACGCCGCTGATGGCGCAGTACCTCGCCATCAAGGCGGAGAATCCCGACTGCCTGCTGTTCTACCGGATGGGCGATTTCTACGAGCTGTTCTTCGACGACGCCGCCAAGGCCGCCGCGGCGCTCGACATCACGCTGACCAAGCGCGGCAAGCATGACGGCGAGGACATCCCGATGTGCGGCGTGCCCGTGCATGCGGCCGATGCCTATCTCGAACGGCTGATCCGCAAGGGCTTCCGCGTCGCGGTGTGCGAGCAGGTCGAGGACCCGGCCGAGGCGAAGAAGCGCGGCGCCAAATCCGTCGTGCGCCGCGACGTGATCCGGCTGGTGACGCCCGGCACGCTGACCGAGGACACGCTGCTCGATGCGCGCCGGCACAATTACCTCGCTGCGCTGGCGGAGGTACGCGGCGCGTACGCCCTTGCCTGGGTCGACGTTTCGACCGGCGCGTTCGGCGTCGCGGCGCCCGACCGCGCTGCCTTGCCGGCGGCGCTCGCCCGGCTCGACCCCGGTGAGATCCTGGTCGCCGACCGGCTGATCGAAAATCCCGCGCTCTACGAAATGTTCGGCGCGTGGAAGTCGCGCCTCACGCCGCTGCCCGCAGTCCGGTTCGATTCCGACAACGCGCGCAGGCGGCTCGAGGATCATTACGGCGTCGCCGCGCTCGACGGGTTCGGCGCGTTCGGCCGTGCCGAGATGGCCGCGTGCGGCGCGCTGGTCGATTACATCGCGCTGACCCAGAAGGGCCACATGCCCCGTCTTGCCGCCCCGCGGCGCGAAGAGGACGGCGCGGCGATGGAGATCGACCCGGCGACGCGCCGCAACCTGGAGCTTTCCGAGACGCTGGCCGGCAGGCGCGAGGGCTCGCTGCTCGCCGTCATCGACCGCACCGTCACGGGGGCGGGCGGGCGGCTGCTCGCGCGCCGGCTGGCCGCGCCGCTCACCGATCCGGCGCAGATCGCGCACCGCCTCGACGAGGTCGGGTTCTTCGTCGCGGAGGAGGGGCTGCGCTTCGCGATCCGCAAGACGCTCGCCCGCGCGCCCGATATCGAGCGGGCGCTCTCGCGCCTGTCCGTCGGTCGCGGCGGGCCGCGCGACCTTGCGGCGATCCGAGATGGGCTCACCGCTTCGGCCGAGCTGTGCGCCGCGCTGGCGGAAGCGGAGTCGCCGCCCCTGCCGGTCACCGGCGCCGCGCGCGACCTCGGCGAGCATGCCACCCTGGTCGACCGGATCGCCCGCGCCCTACGCCCCGACCCACCGGTGCTGACGCGCGACGGCGGCTTCATCGCGGAAGGCTACGCGCCGCAGCTCGACGAGCTTCGCACGCTGCGCGACGAAAGCCGGCGGCTGATCGCGGGGCTCCAGGCGCGCTACGCCAAGGAGACCGGCGTCGCCTCGCTCAAGATCCGCCACAACAACATGCTCGGCTACTATGTCGAGGTGAGCGCCGCCAACGCCGACAAGATCCCGACGACCGGCGACGCGACGTTCATCCACCGCCAGACCATGGCCGGCGCGGTGCGCTACTCGACGGCCGAGCTCTCCGACCTGCAGGGGCGCATCGACCGCGCGGGCGACCAGACCCTGGCGCTCGAACTGCAGCTCTTCGACGACCTGGTGGGCGAGGTCGCGGCGCGGGCCGAGCCGGTCGCGCTCTGCGCCGACGCGCTCGCCCGTATCGACGTGGCTGCGGCGCTGGCCGAGCTCGCCGCCCTGCGGCGCCATGTGCGTCCGGTAGTGGACAACTCGCTCGCCTTCGAGGTGACCGGCGGCCGCCACCCCGTGGTCGAGGCGGCGCTGGAAGCGGGGCAGTCGGGTGCGTTCGTCGCCAATGACTGCGACCTCGCGCCGGAACAGCGCCTGTGGCTGGTCACCGGCCCCAACATGGCCGGCAAGTCCACCTTCCTGCGCCAGAACGCGCTGATCGCGATCCTTTCCCAGGCGGGCGCGTTCGTGCCGGCCGAGTCTGCCCATATCGGCGTGATCGACCGGCTGTTCAGCCGGGTGGGCGCGGCCGACGACCTTGCGCGCGGGCGCTCGACTTTCATGGTCGAGATGCTGGAGACCGCGGCGATCCTCAACCTCGCCGGGCCGCGCGCGCTGGTCATCCTCGACGAGATCGGGCGCGGGACGGCGACGTTCGACGGGCTCTCGATCGCCTGGGCGACCTTGGAGCATCTGCACGAGGTCAATCGCTGCCGCGCTCTGTTCGCGACGCACTATCACGAGCTGACCGCGCTCGCCGCGAACCTCGACGCGCTGGTACCGCGCACCATGCGCGTCAAGGAATGGCGGAACGAGGTGGTGTTCCTGCACGAGGTGGTCGCGGGCGCCGCCGACCGGTCCTACGGCATCCATGTGGCGCGGCTCGCCGGCCTGCCCGATGCCGTCATCACCCGCGCCGAGGAGGTGCTGGAAGCGCTGGAGCGGTCGGAATCCTCGGGCGCGGTCACCCGGCTCGCCGACGACCTGCCACTGTTCTCGGCCGCGCGGCCGGCCTCGGGCGGGCGGGTCGGCCCGCCCCGGACTTCCCCAGTCGAGGACGCCCTCAGGGCCGCCGAGCCCGACGCGCTGAGCCCCAAGGAAGCGCTCGAACTCCTCTACCGGCTGAAGGCGATGCTCGGGAAATGACCCGAATGCCCCTGTTTCGTTAAGGCCGGGACTGCTATCAATCCCGCCATGAACGTCCTTACCAAGCAAAGGGTGGCGATCGCCGTCGAGCCCGTGTCGGGCGCCGTCGACGCCCTGCTCGCGGGCGCCAGCCGGAAGCCGGCCGACCTGCGGCCCGAGCTCCTCGCCGCGCTCAAGGATTCGCTCGCGCGCGGGCGGGCGGCGATCCGTGCCGCGCTGGAAGAAGGCGGCGCCAACGGCTCCGACGTGGTGGCGGCCAACGCCGCCCTGATGGACGGGCTGGTGCGCACGATCTATCGGTTCGCCGGCGGCAGGGTCTATCCGGCGGCCAACCCGACGGCCGGCGAGAAGATGACGCTCTGCGCGGTCGGCGGGTACGGGCGCGGCGAGCTGGCGCCGCATTCCGACCTCGATCTGCTGTTTCTGCTGCCCTACAAGGTCAGCGCGCGCGCCGAGCAGGTCATCGAGTACGTGCTCTACATGCTGTGGGATCTGGGCCTCAAGGTCGGCCACGCCACGCGCTCGATCGACGACTGCATCCGCCTCGCCAAATCGGACTTCACCATCCGCACCGCCATGCTCGAGGCTCGCTACGTCGACGGCGAGAAGCCGCTTTATTCCGAGCTGCGCCGGCGCTTCTCCCGCCAGGTCGCGGCCGGCTCCGGGCCCGAGTTCGTCGAAGCCAAGCTCGTCGAGCGCGACGAGCGCCACAAGAAGATGGGCGACTCGCGCTACGTGCTCGAGCCCAACATCAAGGACGGCAAGGGCGGTCTGCGCGACCTGCAGACGCTGTTCTGGCTCGGCAAGTATCTGTACGGCGTCGATGCCGTGTCCGACCTCGTCAAGGCTGGCGTCCTGACCGAAGCCGAGGTCGACCGCTTCGCCCGGGCGCAGAACTTCCTGTGGACGGTGCGCTGCCATATGCACTACCTCGCCGGCCGGGCGGAGGAGCGGCTGACCTTCGAGATGCAGCCCGAGATCGCACGCCGGCTCGCCTATCGCGACCGGGCGGGCTTGCTCGGCGTCGAGCGCTTCATGAAGCACTACTACCTGGTCGCCAAGGATGTCGGGAACCTGACCCGCATCTTTTGCGCGGCGCTGGAGGCCGAGCACCGGCGCAGGCCGCGCATCGCGCTGCCGACCTTCGGGCTGTTCAAGCGCGAGGTCGCCGGCTTCCCGGTGGAGGGCGGGCGGCTCACTGTCGAGAGTCGCAAGGCCTTCACCCAGGACCCTGTGAACATGCTGCGGCTGTTCCACGCCGCGCAGGCCAACGACCTCGACATCCATCCCAACGCGCTGCGCTGGATCACCCGCGAGATCAAGCTGATCGACGGCATCCGCGACGATCCCGAGGCGAACCGGCTGTTCCTCGAGATGCTGACCTCGCGCAAGGATCCGGAGACGACCCTGCGCCGGCTGAACGAGGCCGGCGTGTTCGGGCGGTTCGTCACCGATTTCGGCCGCGTCGTCGCACAGATGCAGCACGACATGTATCACGTGTTCACGGTCGACGAGCACACCATCTTCGCCATCGGCATCCTGAGCGGCATCGAGGCCGGCAAGTTCAAGGACTCGATGCCGATCGCGTCCGAGGTGGTGCACAAGATCTCGTCGCGCCGCGTGCTCTACGTCGCGCTCTTGCTGCACGACATCGCGAAGGGCAGGGGCGGGGACCATTCGGTTTTGGGCGCCGAGGTGGCGCTGCGCCTGGGGCCGCGGTTCGGGCTGACGCCGGAGGAGACCGAGACCGTCTCGTGGCTCGTCCGCTACCACCTGGCGATGAGCCGCACGGCGTTCCATCGCGACATCAACGACCCCAAGACGATCCACGACTTCGTCGAGCTTGTGCAGTCGGTCGAGCGGCTGCGCCTGCTGCTGGTGCTGACCGTCGCCGACATTCGCGCCGTTGGGCCGACCGTTTGGAACGCCTGGAAGGCGGCGCTGCTGCGCGAGCTGCACGACGCGACGGAGGAGGTGCTGTCCGGCGGTCTTGCCGCGGAGGGGCGCGAGCGTCGCGTCGGCGCGGCCCGGGCGGCGCTCATCGAACGGCTGCGCCCAGCCGGTTGGGACGAGGCGCGCATCGCCAACCAGATCGCGCGCTGCCCGCCATCCTACTGGCTGGCCTACGACGCCGGTACGCATCTCTATCAGGCCGAGCTTATGGCGAAGGCCGATCGCGGCGGCGAGAAGCTCGCCATCGCGACGCGGCTCGATTCCTATCGCGGTGTGACCGAGGTGACGGTCTACACCGCCGATCATCCCGGCCTGTTCTCGCGCATCGCCGGTGGCATCGCGGTGGCGCGTGCCAACATCGTCGAAGGCAAGATCTTCACGCTCACCGACGGGATGGCGCTCGACACCTTCCTGGTGCAGGACGCGTCGGGCGGGGCGATCGGGCGGAAGGACCAGATCGATCGGCTGATCTTGCGCATCGAGCGGGCGCTCACCCACCACATGCGGATCGGGCCGGAGCTTGCCAAGGCGCGCTCGTCACTGCCGACGCGCACGCGCGTGTTCGCCGTCGCGCCGCGCGTGCTGATTTCCAACAAGGCGAGCCGCACCCATACAGTGGTCGAGGTCAACGGGCGCGACCGGCCCGGCCTGCTCTATGACATCACCCGCGCCCTGTTCGACCTGGGCCTGCAGATCTCGTCGGCGATGGTGTTCACCTATGGCGAGCGCGCGGTCGACGTGTTCTATGTGAAGGACGTGTTCGGCTTCCAGGTGACCCACGAGGGCAAGCTCGACCGGGTGCGCGCTGCCCTGACCCAGGCCCTGGAAGGGATCGAGCCGCCGCGGCCAGCCGCCGGCGTCCCCGCGCCGGAGGAGGTCGAGGCGCCGAAGCCCGTCCGCCCGCGGGCCAAGCCGAAGGCCCCTGCCGCCCGGCCCAGGGCGCGGAAGTAGCGGAGCCGACTCGGGCCGCGCCACGCTGCCTTCCCGGCGCCCCGATTTTCCCCTAAACCTCCGCCATGGCCTTGCTGCGTTCGGTGGCGACGGTCGGCGGCTACACCATGCTGAGCCGCGTGACCGGTTTTGCCCGTGACATGCTGATCGCGGCCCTGGTGGGCGCGGGGCCGGTGGCCGACGCGTTCTTCGTCGCGTTCAAGCTGCCCAACTTCTTCCGCCGCCTGTTCGCCGAGGGCGCGTTCAACGCCGCCTTTGTGCCTCTGTTCGCGGGCAGGCTGGCGGCCGAGGGCGAGGCCGGCGCGCGCGACTTCGCCGAGGACGTGCTGGCGGTCATGGTGGTGACGCTGCTGGCATTCGTGATCGCCCTGCAGCTCGCCATGCCGTGGCTGATGTTCGCATTCGCGCCCGGCTTCTCGGCCGACCCGGCGAAGTTCGATCTTGCCGTCACGCTGACGCGCCTCGCCTTCCCGTATCTGCTGTTCATCTCGCTTGTGTCGTTCTTCGGCGGCATGCTGAACTCGCTCGGCAAGTTCGCCGCCGCGGCGGCGACGCCCATCCTTTTGAATATCGTGCTGATCGGCGCGTTGATCGGGCTCGCTCCCTATTTGCCGACGCCGGGACACGCGCTGGCCTGGGGCGTGGCGGCGGCGGGCGCGGTCCAGTTCGTCTGGCTCGCTGCCGCGCTCGGGCGCGCAGGCTTCCGGCTGCGGCTGCGGCTGCCGCGCCTGACGCCCGGCGTGAAGCGCCTGTTCGCCCTGATACTGCCCGGCGCGCTTGGGGCCGGGGTGGTGCAGATCAACCTGATGATGGACGTGGTGATCGCCTCGCTGCTGCCGACTGGGTCGATTTCGTTCCTCTACTACGCCGACCGTGTGAACCAGCTTCCCCTTGGCGTGATCGGCGTGGCGGTGGGCACCGCGCTGCTGCCCATCCTGTCGCGCCACATCCGGCTCGGCGAGACGCGCGAGGCGGCCCACCAGCTCAACCGCGCGCTCGAGCTGGCCCTCCTGATGACCTTGCCGGCGGCGGCGGCGCTGATCGCGCTTGCCACGCCGATCGTCACGGTCCTGTTCGAGCGCGGCGCGTTCGACCCCGGCGAGGCCCAGGCGACGGCGGCGGCGCTGGTCGCCTTCGCCGCGGGCCTGCCCGCCTATGTGCTGATCAAGGTGCTGGCGCCGGGCTTTTTCGCGCGCGAGGACACGCGAACCCCCGTGCGGATCGCGATTGTCTGCGTCGGCGTCAATTTCGCGCTGAACGTGACCCTCGGCCTGTTCAGCCCGCTCGCCCATGTCGGCATCGCGGCCGCGACCACGGTGGCCGCCTGGCTCAATACGACGTTGCTTGCGACGACGCTCCATCGGCGCGGCTTCTTCATGCCGGACGCGAAACTCAAATCCAAGCTGCCCCGCATCCTTGCCGCGGCGGTCGCGATGGCGGTGCTGGCCGCACTCGCCGCGCGCTGGGCGGCGGTGCCGCTGGCCGCAGGCGAGGCGGTGCGGGCGAGCGCGCTGGCGGCCATCGTCGCCGGCGGGATTGCGCTGTTCGCGATCTTCGCATTCGCGACGGGCGCGGCCGACCTCGCCGAGCTCCGCCAGGCGCTCGGCCGCGGCTTCGCCCGTCGCGCCGCGCGCGGCGGGCCTTGACCCACTCCGGTCGAGGGGCGATAACCCGCCCCGCCCGGCGGGGACCGGGCCCGGAGCACCACGCATGAGCCGCGTCTTCTCGGGCGTCCAGCCCACCGGCAATCTGCATCTCGGCAACTACCTGGGCGCGATCCGCAATTTCGTGCCGCTGCAGGACGGCAACGAATGCCTGTACTGCGTGGTGGATCTGCACGCGATCACGGTCTGGCAGGAGCCGCGCGAGCTCGTTGCCGCGACGCGCGAGGTCACCGCCGCGTTCCTGGCCTGCGGCATCGATCCGAAGCGCTCGATCGTGTTCAACCAGAGTCAGGTGCCGGCCCATGCCGAGCTTGCCTGGGTGTTCAATTGCGTGGCGCGGCTCGGCTGGCTCAACCGCATGACCCAGTTCAAGGAGAAGGCCGGGAAGGACCGCGAGAACGCCTCGGTCGGGCTCTACGCCTATCCCAGCCTGATGGCGGCGGACATCCTCGCCTACAAGGCGACGCACGTTCCGGTGGGCGAGGACCAGAAGCAGCATCTGGAGCTGACGCGCGACATCGCCCAGAAGTTCAACAACGATTTCGGCGCCGAGGTCTTCCCCCTGGTCGAGCCGATCATCCTGGGCGAGGCCGCCCGGGTGATGAGCCTGCGCGACGGCACCAAGAAGATGTCGAAGTCCGACCCGTCCGATGCCACGCGAATCAACCTGACCGACGATGCCGACGCCATCGCCCACAAGATCCGCCGCGCGCGCACCGACCCCAACCCGGTACCGGACGGCACCGAGGCCGGCGGCACGCGCACCGAGCGGCCGGAGGCGTTCAACCTGATCGAGATCTACGCCGCGTTGGCCGAGCGCCCGATCGCCGAGGTAATGCGCGAGCATGGCGGCAAGCCGTTCTCCGCCTTCAAAGAGGCGCTGACCGAACTGGCGGTCGCGAAACTTGGTCCGGTCGGCGACGAGATGCGCCGGCTGCGTGCCGATCCCGGCCATGTCGACGCCGTGCTGCGCGACGGGGCGGTGCGCGCCCGGGCACTGTCCGAGCCGGTGATACGGGAGGTCCAGGACGTCGTGGGGCTGCTCAGGCCCTAGCCGGCCGCGGCAGAACGAAGCCAAACGACGGATTTTCACCACAAAAGTGGCAAAAGGCCTTGCGCCGATTCAACGAGGCCCGCAAATAGGGGCCGCGCGGCGGCGCGGAGCCCTGCGGCGGATTGTGACCCCATCGTGTCGATACCGCCCGACGTCTGATGCAGATCTACCTCCCCATCGCGGAGATGTCGGCCAACGTGCTCGCGCTCCTGGCGCTTGGGGGCGTCGTGGGCTTCCTGTCGGGCGTCTTCGGGGTGGGCGGCGGGTTCCTGATGACGCCGCTGCTGATCTTTGCGGGCGTCCCGCCAGCCGTCGCGGTCGCGACCGGAGCGAACCAGGTGGTCGCGTCGTCGGTCACCGGGGCGCTCGCCCATTGGCGGCGCGGCAATGTCGACGTCAAGATGGGCCTGATCCTGCTGGTCGGTGGCCTTGTCGGCTCGGCCGCGGGCGTCGCCGTGTTCACCGTGCTGCGCGGCATCGGCCAGATCGACCTGATGATCTCGGTGTCCTACGTGCTGTTCCTCGGCACGATCGGGCTCCTGATGATCGTCGAAAGTGCGCTTGCCTGGTGGCGCAGCCGCAACCCTTCCGCGCCGCGCCGGCGGCTTCACGTGCATCTGTGGATCCACCGCCTGCCCCTCAAGATGCGGTTTCGCCGTTCGAAGCTCTATATCAGCGCGGTCGCGCCCTTCCTGATCGGTGCCTGCATCGCGTTCCTGTCGGGCCTGATGGGTCTCGGCGGCGGGTTCATCATGGTCCCGGCAATGATCTACCTGCTGGGCATGCCGACCGCGATCGTGATCGGTACGTCGCTGTTCCAGATCATCTTCGTCATGGCGAACATCACGTTCCTGCAGGCGGTCACCAACCAGACGGTCGACGTGGTGCTGGCGTTGCTCCTGCTCGCCGGCGCGGTGATCGGGGCGCAGATCGGCACAATGGTCGGCGGGCATATGCGCGGCGAGCAGCTTCGCGCACTGCTGGGCGTCGTCGTGCTGGCGGTCGGCGCTGGCGTCGCCTACGACCTAGTCGTGACGCCGACCGATCCTTATTCCATCGTGACCCTGCCGGGGGGCAGGCCGTGAGCGCACGATGGGCAGCGATCGCGGCACAGTGCGCGGTCGTCCTCCTTTCGCCCCTCCCTGCCACCGCCCAGGCGCCGCTTATCGCCGATATATCGAGCCGCGAGATCGCCATCACAACGGGATTCGCCGGGGCCGACGTGCTGCTGTTCGGGGCGATCGAGGGGCGCGGCGATGTGGTTGTGGTGGTGCGCGGTCCGCGCCAGCCGGTGATGGTGCGCCACAAGCAGCGCGTGGCGGGCATCTGGGTGAACGCCGAATCGCGCACCTTCGTCGGGCTTCCGCAATATTACCGCGTGGCGGCGACCCGTCCGCTCGACCAGGTCGCGCCCCACGCCGTGCTGCAGCGCTATGAGATCGGCGAGCAGAACCTCGACTTCACGCTGGCGCCGGGCGAGCCTGCGGCGGAAGCCGAGCGTTTCCGCGCTGCCCTGCTGCGCGAGAAGGCGGCCGAGACGCTGTTCGGCGGCGACACGGGCACGGTCTACGTCATTGGCGGGCGGCTGTTCCGCACGACCGTCTCATTCCCGTCGAGCGTGCCCACCGGCCTTTACCAGGTAGAGATGTACCTGTTCCGTGACGGACGGCTGATCAGTCGGCGCACCACCCCGCTGGTCGTGCGCAAGGTCGGGCTGGAGGCCGAGATCTTTGGATTTGCACATGATCAAGCTGTCTATTATGGGCTGATTGCCATTGGCGTCGCGTTAATGTCAGGATGGCTGGCGGGAGTCGCGTTCCGCAGCCATTAGGGACGGTGCTCAGGGGAGCATGATGAGCCCAGACGAGAGTGCATCCAGCGAAGGGATGGCGGCCGCAGGTCCGCCGCACCATGATCACGAGCGCATCTTTCTCGTGGTCGTCGACGCATCGAAGGAGATGCACAACGCGTTGCACTTCGCTTGCCGCCGGGCGCAGTCGACCGGCGGACGCGTCGCGTTGCTCTACGTGATGGAACGGGCGGACTTCCAGCACTGGATGGCGGTCGAGGAGAAGATGCGCAGCGAGCGCCGCGCCGAGGCGGAGGAAGTACTGCAGCACCTCGCCTCCGAAGTGCTGGCCCTCGCGGGCAAGCTGCCGATCCTCTACGTGCGCGAAGGCAGTGCCCGCGACGTGATCTTCGAGGTGATCCAGGAGGAGCCGCGCATCGCGGTGCTGGTGCTGGGCGCGGGCACCGGCAAGAAGGGCCCAGGGCCTCTCGTCACGTCGCTCGCGGGCAAGATGTCGGGCAAGTTCCCGATCCCCATTACGGTTGTCCCGGGAAATCTGACCGAAGAACAGATCGACCTGCTGACCTGATCCACTGTCGAGTCCGCGCGCGGTGACTTGTCCGTCAACTGTCCCGTTTCCGTAGCCGCGTTAACCATGGCGTCCGATCTTTTCGAATCCGCCACAAATTTTCTTTTCTCGGAAACTCAATGGCTTGCGCCGCGTTACCCCCAGGTGACGCGCGCAGCGCTTGATCTTAGGGAATCCTTAATCCATCTTCGAACCCGCGGATCAACTGGAATGTGGTTGGCATGTTCATCCAGACCGAAGCGACACCGAACCCGGCGACCCTGAAATTCCTGCCCGGACAGGCGGTGCTGGAGCAGGGCACAGCCGACTTTGCGACGCGCGAGTTGGCGGACCGGTCGCCGCTCGCCGCGCGGCTGTTCGAGGTCGACGGCGTGACGGGCGTGTTCCTGGCCAGCGACTTCGTCTCGGTGACCAAGGCGGACATGGCCGAGTGGCACGTGCTGAAGCCCGCCGTGCTGGGCGCGCTGATGTCGCATTTCGCGTCCGGCCAGCCGGCGCTCGCCGAGGGTGCGGTGACCGCCGAGACGGCAGCGGACGACGATGAGATCGTCGCCCAGATCAAGGAGCTGCTCGACACGCGGGTCCGCCCGTCGGTCGCGCAGGACGGCGGCGACATCGTCTATCGCGGCTTCGAGGACGGGGTGGTCTACCTGCACATGCAGGGGGCGTGCTCGGGCTGCCCTTCTTCGACGGCGACGCTGAAGATGGGGATCGAGAATTTGCTGCGCCACTACATCCCCGAGGTCGTCGGGGTGGAAGCGGTGCAGTAGCCGTCACCGTAGGGACGGTCCGAAGGAGAGGTTGCGCCGGCGCGTCAAGCAAGCCGGCATTGTGCAGGTCACCTCGCGCTAGCGCGTGCGCGGCGGTGCTCACGAGGAAAAGCGCATGCAGGGATACGTCCGCATCCGGCGCTCGCGCCGTAAGGTGGCCCGTGGGGCCGTGCTCTTCACCACCGCCGCGGTTGCGGCGGCGACCCTGGCCCTGGGAACCGGCCATCTCTGGGCGTCCCTGCCGCATAGCGAGGACGTGCCCTCGGCCACCGAGCGGCTCGCCTCGGTCGAACAACCCCAGGTCCTGAATGCCTCGTTCGCGGCCGCGTCGGTTGCGCACCTGACCGAGATGTTCCACCGGCTGGGTTACGACCTCGCCACCGTGCGGTCGGATCTCAAGGTGCCGCGGGTCTTCCTCGGCAGCCTGCCGCCCGACCTCGCCGACACGATGGTGATCCAGACCCGCAAGCGCGTGTTCCTCAAGGCCGTGCTGCCGCTGGTTCTGCACGTCAACGAGGTCATTCGCGGCGATCGCAATCGCGTGGTCGAACTGCAGCAGCAGGTGGCCGCCGGCGACACACTGAGCGAGGCGGATGCCAGGTGGCTCGCGCGCGTCGCCAGCGATTACGGGCTCGATTCCCATGCCGGGTTCGACGCGGTCCTCGCCCATGTCGACGTGATTCCGCCCTCGCTCGCGCTCGCCCAGGCGGCGATCGAAAGTGGCTGGGGCACCTCGCGTTTCGCGCAGAAGGCGAATGCCCTGTTCGGCCAGTACACCTGGAGCGACGACGGCGTGGTGCCGCTCGACCGCGATCCCGGCAAGAGCCACAAGGTCCGGGCGTTCGAATATCTGGTCGACGCGGTGAAGGCCTATGCGATCAACCTCAACTCGAATCAGGCCTACAAGGAGTTCCGCGAACTGCGCGCCAGGATGCGGGCCGCGAACCACGCGCCCGATGGCTATGCGCTGGCCCAGACGCTGCTGCGCTATTCGGAGCGGCGCGAGGCCTACGTGAAGGAGCTGCAGATCACGATTCGGGCGAACGAGCTGCGCCCGCTCGACGAGGCGCGACTGTCGCGCAGCCTCGAGGTCCGCGTGGCCGACGCCGATTCGGCGATCTGACCCGGCCGCCGCGCGCTACTGACGACCCACGTAAAACTGCATGCCGAACCAGCGCCAGCGGCCGCCGTCCGCGGGCACGGTGCAGTTGATGCGCGACCGGCCGGGCGGGAGGGGCGCCTCGAACCGCACCTCGATCCGCCGCTCGCCGAGGCGCTGGAGCCGCGCGGTCTCCCCGTCGAAGTAGCAGCGCAGCCGGTCGAGGCGGCTGACCTCGTCGGCCACGGTAAATCCGAAGGCCGGCGGATTGTCGCTGCGGCTCAGTGTCGGGTCGGTCGGGGTTATCCCGCGTACCGGCAGCGGCAGGGTATTCGCGGCCAGGCGGAACCGGCCGGCCTCGCCGTAATGCTCGTTCATCGCGAAGCGCGGCAGGTAGCTGAAATCGGCGCCGGGCCCGATCGCGCCCGACTGCTGGCCGAACGCGGCGGCATAGCCCGCCTCGGTGAGCAGCTTCTGCAGCGCCAGACCGTACTCGCCATAGGGCCAGGCGAACAGCGAGGGCACGCCGCCCAGCTCCGCCTTGAATGCGGAATTGGAGCGTGCGATATCGGCGCGGGCCTTCTCGACGCCCATCGCCACCATGTGCCCATGGGCCGCCGAATGGGCCGCGATGGTGACGCCCGCGCCGGCGACCTCGCGGATCTGGTCCCACGTCATCATGCCGGGATGGCCGATCGCGTCGGTTGCAACGAACAGTGTGACCGGCAGGCCGGCCGCCTTGAGGCGCGGCCATCCGTTCCGGTAGAACGATTCGTATGCGTCGTCGACGGTCAGCCCGATCGCGCGCTCGGGCAGCGACGCCCGGGTTTTAAGACGTCGTACGATCTCGGGCACCGGGAGGACCGTGTAGAGGCCGGATTTCAGCTCGGCGATCTGCGCGTCGAGCTGTTCCAGGGTGAGGTTGGTCGACGGATAGGTGTGATCGCCGAAGCGATGATACATGAACACCACGGCGGACTCGGCGGCATGGGCCGGCCCGGCCGCAAACCCCAGCGTCAAGGCGAGGGCGAGCAGGGCGATGGCGCGGCCGGGCTGACGGCAACGCCGCATTTGCCTAGAATGGGCGGGGGCGCGGTGCCGGTACCGGATCACATCATCGGCCGGGGCAGGTCCCGGTCTCCGAGCAGCGCATACTCGCGTGCCTTGAAGAGTTGATAATGCCACCACTCGTTGCGGTAGAAATCCCATCCGGCCGCGGTCATCAGCCCGAGCAGCAACGCCCGGTTGCGCTGCGCTTCGGGCACGACCTCGAGGCTGCCGTGGTGCGAGCGGGGGGTGAAGGCGTCGAATTCGGTGCCCATCTGAAGCGGTTCCCCGTCGTCGCCAAGAAGCGTCAGGTCGACCGCCACGCCGCGCGAATGGGGCGAGCCGCGGCGGGGATCGGCCAGGAAGTCGGGGTCGGGCGTGTGCTCCCACAGCGCCCACTGCGCCTCGCTCGGCCGCAGCGCGTCATAGATGCGAAAGCGCAGACCGATCGCGGCGGCCAACCGTACCGCCTGGGCGAGGGCATCGGCGGCATCGGTGTGCAGCCAGCATTCGGCGCGGCGATAGACCGGCTTGCCGGTGAAGTTCTCCGCCGTCGCGTAGGCGAGAGCGATCTGGACGTCGAACGATTCCGCCGTGATTTCGACCAGCGCCACCCCGGCCTCCCCGAACTCACCCGCCGCCGTTTTAGCACTTCCCGCTCGCCGGTTCACGACTCGGGAGAGCGGCGATGACCCTGCTCGCGATCGACACGGCCTCGGCGGCCTGTTCTGTGGCGCTGTGGGACGGCGGCCTTGCCGCCCGCCGCCACGCGATCATCGGGCGCGGCCACGCCGAAGCGCTGATGCCGATGGTCGCGGCCGTGCTGGCAGAGGGGGGCACCGGCTATGACGCGCTGGACGCCGTTGCCTGCGCGGTCGGGCCGGGCTCGTTCACTGGGATCCGCACGGGGCTTGCGGCGGCACGCGGCCTGGCGCTGGCGCTGGGCGTGTCCGGCATCGGCATTTCCAGCCTGACGGCCGCGGCATCCGCGGCGCGCGCGGCCCTTGGGCCGGCGCCGGGCCGCACGCTGTTGGTCGCGCTCGAGACCAAGCGGGCCGACCTCTATGTCCAGGCCTTCGACGAGACGCTCAAGCCCTTGTTCGAGCCCGCAGCGCTCGCGCCGCACGACGCGGCGCGGCGCCTGCCCCCGGGGCCGCTTGCCGTGGTGGGGGATGCAGCCGCGCGGATGCGCGACGCGCTCGCCGGACGCGACCCGGCGCCGGTCTTCGTCGAGGGCCTCGCGATCGGCGATGCCACCGCGATTGCGCATCTGGCGGTCGGGCCCGACGGGGCGCACCTCGCGCTGCGGCCGCTCTATATTCACCCGCCACAGGCGACGCCAGCCCCGGTGGGCGAACGGATGCGGCCATGACCGAGCCGCGCATCGATCCCGTCCGCGTCGCCGACCTCAACGACGTGACGCGCATCCACACGGCAAGCTTCGACGACGCGTGGAGCGTCACCATGCTGAAGCGCATCCTGTCCATGCCCGGCGCCGGCGGGCTGGTCGCACGCAACGGGTTCGACGATCCGGTCGTGGGCTTCGCGCTGTCGCGTCTCGCCGCCGACGAGTGCGAACTCCTGTCGCTCGCGGTCGATCCGCGCTACCGCCGTCACGGGCTCGGGCGCCGGCTACTGGTCGCCTCGATCGCGACAGCCATCGCGGCCGAATCGCGCGCCCTGTTCCTCGAGGTCGCCGAGGACAACGCGCCGGCCCGCGCGCTTTACGAATCGCACGGCTTCACCCCGGTCGGACGGCGACCCGACTACTACAAGCTGCGCGACGGCACTTATGCGGCGGCGCTGACCATGCGCCGCGACCTCACCAAGCCGCCGTTCTGACGTCCGCCATTCAGCGCCTTCGGATGACGAGCTTGTAGAGTTCCATCACCGCGATGACGGCGATGCCGCCGATCGCGAGCTTCAGCCCGTCCACGACCGTCAGCCCGTCGAGCGACAGCAGGTCGCGCAGGACCGGTATCCCGAGTGCGCCGCCTTGCAAAAGCTGCGTCGCGACGACGCCGCCGATCAGCAGCTTGTTGTGCGCCAGCGGGATGCGGAACACCGAGCGGGTCTCCGACCGGCTGTTGAAGCAATGCGCGTTCTCGAACCAGACCATAAGCCACAGGACCGCGCCACAGGCCACGCCATGTGGGACATCGGCGGCGAGAGAGACCCAGTAATAGCCGAAGGCCAGGGCTCCGATCGCTGCGCCGCCCAGCCCGACCTGCTCGATCATGCGTCGGTCGAAGACGGGCGCCGCGGCCTTGCGTGGCCTGCGTTCCAGCACCCCGGGCTCGCCGCGCTCGAAGGCGAGGGCGACGTGCTGAATCCCGTTGGTCACCAGGTTGAGCCACAGGAGTTGGACAGCCGTCAGGGGTAGGGGAAGGCCCGTGAAGGTCGCCAACAGGACGAGCAGGATCTCGGCGGCGCCGGTCGACAGGGCGAGTGCGATCACCTTGCGCAGGTTGTCGTAGGCGACGCGCCCTTCCTCGATGCCGGCCACGATGGACGAGAAATTGTCGTCGGCGAGGATCAGGTCGGCGGCGTCGCGCGCCACGTCGGTGCCGGCCGCGCCCATCGCGATCCCGATGTCTGCGGCGTGCAGGGCGGGCGCGTCGTTGATGCCATCGCCGGTGACCGCGACCACATGGCCCTGGCGCCGCAGGCTTTCGACAATGGCAAGCTTCTGCAGCGGCTCGGTGCGGGCGAACACCCGCGCCCGCGCGATGGCGGCGTCGACCGCCGGACCTTCAAGTGCCGCGAGCGTCCCGCCCGTCACCACCTCTTCCGACCGCCTGGCGAGGCCGAGCCGCCGGGCGATCGCCAGCGCCGTCGACGGGTGGTCGCCGGTGACCATCACCACCTCGATGCCGGCGCTCTGGGCGGCGGCGACCGACCCGGCCGCCTCCGGGCGTAGCGGGTCGATCAGCCCGGCAAGCCCGACGAGCCGCAAACCGGTCAGCGCCTCGAGCCGGGGTGACGCGACCGGACCCGCCGCGACGGCCAGCACGCGGTAGCCCTGCTCCGACAGCCGCTCGGCCGCCGCCAGGATTTCGCCGGGCTGGTCGGTGCACAGCACCGCGAGCGTCTCAGGCGCGCCCTTGACGCAGGCCGTAGTGCGCCCGTCGCTGCCTTCGAAGAATGCGGCGGCAAGCCGGTTCTCCGGCTCGTAGGGTACGCGGTCGAGAAAACCGGTGGCGTCGCCGCCCACGCCGTGATGCATCGCCGCCGCGAAGAAGGCGAGGTCGACGGCGTCGCCGGCTGCCCCGTCCTCGCTCTCGGCCGGCCGCTCGCTGGCGCGTGCGGCCGTCTCCAGCAGCGACGCCGCGGCCGGGTCGGTCGGTGCCAATTCACCCCCGCCGGGAAGCCAGACGCGCTCGATGGTCAGGCGATTCTGGGTCAGCGTGCCCGTCTTGTCGGTGGCGATCAGTGTGCAGGCACCGAGGCCCTCGACGGCGGCCATATGGCGCACGACCACGTTGCGCAGCCCCATGCGGTGCATCGCGATGGACAACGCGACGGTCATGGCGACCGGCAGACCCTCCGGGATTGCCGACACGGCCAGGGCGACGGCGAGCAGGAATATCTCAGTGGGTGCGGCGCCGCGCGCGAGCTCGAGCGCCGCGATCAGCACGACGACGGCCACCATCGCGATGGCCACCTGACGGGTGAAGCGCGCCATGCGGCGCACCAGCGGCGGCGGGGGTTCGGGCGCCTCCAGCGCTGCGGCGAGCTGGCCGACCGAGGTCGCGCGTCCGGTTGCAATCACCACGCCGAGCCCGCGCCCGGTGCGCACCGTGGTCCCGGCATGCTGCATGGTCGTGCGCTCGGCGAGGCGCGTCTCGGGCGCCAGCCGGTCGTCGGCGCGCTTGCGCACGGCGAACGACTCGCCGGTCAGCAGGCTTTCGTCGACAGTCAGGTTGCGAGCCTCGACCAGCCGCATATCGGCGGCGATCTTGTCGCCACTTTCCGTCCGCACCAGGTCGCCGGGAACGAGGTCCTCGCTCGGGATGCGGATTAGCCGGCCGGCGCGGACGACGGCGGCGCGGCCGCGGATCAGGGCGCGCAGCGCCCGGGCGCGCGTCTCGGCGCGCCATTCCTGGTAGGTACCGATCGCCGCGTTCAGGACTAGAACCGACAGGATGAAGCCGGCATCGGTGAAGTGCCCGAGCCCGAGCGACACCGCGCTGGCGGCCAGCAGCAGATAGATGAACGGGCTCTGGAATTGGGCGAGGAACACGCCGAGGATGGTCATGCCCGCGGGGGCGGGCAGGCGGTTCGGGCCGTAGCGGGCGAGCCGCTCGGCGGCTTCGTCGTCCGTGAGGCCTGCTCGCGACGAGTTGAACCGCAACAGAACGTCATCGGCGGGAAGGGCGTGCAGGGCGTCGTCGGGCCCGGTGGGCATGGCGCGGCTCCGTCCTTTCGGCCGGTTCGGGGACGGTCGGAAGATGCGTCCGCAAACATGGCCGTTCGTTGACCTGAATCAAGCATGGCGTCAGGGTGAACGCGATACTGGATATCGCATGAACGATTCCGCTGCGACAAAGGCCGAACCGCGCACCGGCCGGGTGATCCGCATTTCGGGCTCGGTGGTCGACGTCGCGTTCGGCGCCGGCGCGCTGCCGAAAATCAACGCCGCTCTCGAGGTGGCATGGGACGGGCCGCACCGACTGGTTCTCGAAGTGCACCAGCATCTCGATCCAGCGACCGTGCGCGCCGTCGCTATGCACGAGACCGCGGGGCTGCGCTGCGGGACCGAGGCCCGCGACACCGGTGCGCAGATTTGCGTGCCGACCGGCGAATCGGTGCTCGGCCGGCTGATGAACGTATCCGGCGATCCGATCGACCACGGCCCGCCCTTCCCGGCCGACGTGCCGCGCGCCGTCATCCATCGCGCGCCGCCGCCGCTCGCCGATCAGGGGCGCGACCGAACGCCGTTCCTCACCGGTATCAAGGCGATCGACCTGCTGGCGCCGCTGGCTCGCGGCGGAAAGGCGGCAATGTTCGGCGGGGCGGGTGTCGGCAAGACGGTGCTGATCATGGAGCTGATCCGCACCACGGTAGAGGGGCATTCCGGCATCTCGGTCTTCGCCGGCATCGGCGAGCGCTCGCGCGAGGGGCACGAGCTGTGGCTCGAGCTGCAGCGCTCGGGCGTGCTCGACCGCACCGCGCTGGTGTTCGGCCAGATGAACGAGCCGCCGGGCGCGCGCTGGCGCGTCGGCATGACCGCGCTGACTGTCGCCGAGCATTTCCGCGACGCGATGCACACCAACGTGCTGCTGCTGATCGACAACGTGTTCCGCTTCGTGCAGGCCGGTGGCGAGGTCTCGGGCCTGCTGGGCCGCCTGCCGTCGCGCGTCGGCTACCAGTCGACGCTGGCCACCGAGATCGCCGAGCTGGAAGAACGCATCGCCTCGGTGCGCGATGCGGCGGTCACCTCGATCCAGGCGGTCTACGTGCCCGCCGACGATTTCACCGATCCCGCGGTGGCCGAGACCTTCACGCACCTCGATTCCTCGATCGTGCTGAGCCGCGACATGGCGAGCCAGGGGCTCTACCCGGCGATCGACCCTCTCGCCTCGAACTCCGTCATGCTCGATCCGCGCGTCGTCGGCGAGCGCCACTACGAAACCGCCGAGGCGGTGCGTCGGCTGATCGAGCAGTATCGCGAGCTGCAGGAGATCATCTCGCTGCTGGGCATGGAGGAGCTCTCGGCCGCCGACCGGCTGGCCGTCGGCCGGGCACGTCGTCTCGTCCGCTTCCTCACCCAGCCCTTTGCCGTCACCGCGCAGTTCACCGGCGAGACCGGCGCGGCGGTCGCGCTCGAGGACACGCTGGCCGGCTGCCGCGCGATCCTCGACGGGGAGGCCGACGACTGGGCGGAAAGCTCGCTCTACATGGTCGGCACGCTCGCCGACGCACGCGCCAAGGAACAGGCGGCCACGAAATGAAGCTCCTCGTCACCACGCCGATGGCGGTGATCGTCGAGGCCGAAAACGTGGCCCACGTGCGCGCCGAGGACGAGACCGGATTCGTTCGGCATCCTGCCGGGCCACGCCGATTTCATCACCGTGCTTACGATCTCGGTGCTCGACTGGCGCGACGCGGCAGGTCACGACCACCACATCGCGGTGCGCGGCGGCGTTCTGACCGTGAGGGATGGCGCCCGGGTCGAGGTGGCGACGCGCGAGGCGGTGGGCGAGGACACGCTTGCCCGGCTCGGCGATGCGGTGCTTGCGCGATTTCGCGAGGAGGCTGCGGCCGAGCAGGAATCGCGCGTCTCGGCCACGCGGCTTCATCTCGCCGCGATCCGCCAGATCAGCCGCTATCTCGATTCGGGTCGGGCCCCGTCGCAAGTGCCGCCCTTCGCGCGCGGCCCGTCCGAACCGCCGGGGGAAGGCGAGGCGCCATGAACGCGCGCAACCAGTCGCAGGACAATCATGACCGCGGGCACGAGGCGATGCGCCGCGCCGTCAAGGCGACCCAGGCGCGGGCCGAGCGATGGAAGCGCGAGGGCGAACGCTCGCTGGGCCAGAACCTCGCCATGGTCGGTTCGCTCGGCTGGCTGATCGTCGTGCCGACGCTCGCGGGAGTCGCGCTGGGGCGCTGGCTCGACTATCGGTTCGGCACCGGCATCCAGTTCACCGGCGCACTGATCGTGGTGGGCGTCGCCCTCGGCGGCTGGCTCGCCTGGCAAAGGATCGGCAAGGAATGAGCACGATGGAGATCATCCTCGCCGCCGGCGCCTTCGTGGGCGGCTTCGCCTGCGGCCTTGCCTATTTCGCGCTGCTCGCGTGGAGCGTGCGGTCGTTCGCTGCCAACAAGAGCACCGTGCCGCACGTCGCCCTGCTCGCTCTGCGCGTGGCGCTGGTCATGGTGGCGTTCGTCGCGCTGGCGCACGCGGGCGGCGCGGCGCTGCTCACAGGGCTCGCCGGGTTCGTCGTCGCGCGCTTCGTGGTCCATCGCCGCGCGAAGTTCGAATGATGGAAACAAGTCCGCTCGCTGTCGAGGTTGCGTTTCGGCTGGGCCCGGTACCGGTCAGCGTGCCGGTCGTCACCACCTGGGTGATCATGGCGCTGATCGTCGGCTGCTGCTTCGTGGCACTGCGCCGGCCCGCGATCGACGCCGGCGGGCTGCAGTCGGCGCTCGAGATCGTGGTGGAGACGATCGACACGCAGCTGCACGGGATCATCCGCCGCGATCCCTCGCCCTATCTGCCACTGATCGGCACGCTGTTCATCTATCTGGTCGTGGCGAATCTCGCCGCCGTCGTGCCGGGCGTGAAGCCGCCGACCGGCCATATCGAGACGCCGGCGGCGCTCGCCGTCATCGTGTTCCTGTCGGCGCACTATTTCGGGATTCGCGCGCGCGGGCCGGTCGGCTATCTCAAGCGCTACACCCGCCCCAGCTTGCTGCTCCTGCCGCTCAACGTGCTCAGCGAGATCACGCGAACCTTTTCGCTGATGATCCGGCTGTTCGGCAACATGATGAGTCACGAGGTCGTCATCGCCATCGTCGTGCTGCTGGCCGGGCTGCTGCTGCCGGTGCCGTTCATGCTGCTCGGCGTGCTGATCGGCATCATCCAGGCGTACATATTTGCGATCCTGGCCGCGGTGTTCATCGGCGCGGCGGTGGAGGGAGAGGGAGAATGAGGGAAATCGCATGAGCATCGAAATGATCAGCATATTGAGCGCGGCGCTCGCGGTGTCGTTCGGTGCGATCGGCCCGGCGCTGGGCGAGGGGCGCGCCATCGCTGCGGCGATGGACGCAATCGCGCGACAGCCGGAATCCACCGGGCCGCTGTCGCGCACTTTGTTCGTCGGGCTCGCCATGATCGAGACCATGGCGATCTACTGCCTGGTGATCGCGCTGCTGCTGCTCTACGCCAACCCGTTCGTGCGCTGAGCCCGCCGCGATGCGTATCGATCTGTGGACGCTGGTGCTGCAGGGGATCAACTTCCTGGTCCTCGTCTGGTTGCTGCAGCGCTTTCTCTACAAGCCGGTGCGCGCGGTGATCGCCAAGCGGAAGGAGCTGGCGCAGGCGGCGTTCGTCGAGGCCGAGACCGCCAAGAAGGAAGCCGACGCCACGCGTTCGGCGCTCGAGGCCGACCGGGCGAAGCTTGCCACCGAGCGCGAGTCGGTCCTCAACGAGGCTCACAAGGCGATGGCGGCCGAGCGCGAGAAGCTGATCGAGGACGCAAAGCGCAACGCCGAGCGGGTCGTGGGGGAAGGCCGCGCGGCTATCGTCGCGGAGCGCGAGGCGGCGCTCAACGGCCTGCGGAAAGAGGTCGCGTCACTCGCCTCGGATTTGGCGGGACGGCTTCTCGCCGAGACCGGCGTCGCGGCCGACGGCGATGCGCTGCTTGCGGCGGTCGCTGGCCGGATCGCGTCCCTTCCGGCCGACGAGCGTGCGAGCCTCGTTCGCGAGCTGACCGCCGAGGGTGCGCGGCTCACCATCGTTACGGCCGCGCCGCTCGCCGATGACGTCGCCGGGCGCTGGCGTGCCAGGCTTGCCGAGGCGCTGGGCGAGGTGGGTGAGATCGCGTTTGAGACCGATGCGGAGCTGATCGGTGGCGCCGAGCTGCGCTTTCCCCATGCCGTGATGCGGCTCTCCTGGCAGGACTGGCTTGCAAAAGCGCGCGCGGCGCTGGCCGCCCAATGACCGATCTGCGCGCCGAGATGGATGCCTGGCTCGCGGAGGCGCGCAAGCGCACCGGCGAGATCGCGCCCGGCCCGTCGCTGGAGCATGTCGGCACGGTCGCGCGCGTCGGCGACGGGGTGGCGGAGGTGACAGGCCTGCCCTGGACGAGACTCGACGAGCTGCTGCGCTTCGAGGACGGCACGCTCGGGCTGGCGCTGCGCGTCGAGGAGGATCTGGTCGGGTGCGTCATCGTCGGGGGCGGCGGCAACGAAGTCTCGGCGGGCAGCCGCGTACGCGGCACGGGCGAGATCATCCGCGTGCCGGTGGGCGAGGCGCTGCTCGGCCGCGTGGTCGACCCGCTCGGTGCGCCGCTCGACGGCGGCACCGCGATCGCATCGGACCGAAACGACCCCATCGAGCAGCCGGCCCCGGCCATCGTCGACCGCGATCTGGTGACCCAGCCGCTCGCCACCGGGCTGACCGTAATCGACGCGATGATTCCGCTCGGCCGTGGCCAGCGCCAGCTCGTGATCGGTGACCGCAAGGTGGGCAAGACCGCGCTGGCGGTCGACACGATCATCAACCAGAAATCGACGGACGTGATCTGCGTCTATGCTGCGGTCGGGCAGAAGGGCTCGACCGTCGCCCAGGTGATCGAGGCAGTCCGCGCGCACGGCGCGATCGAGCGCTGCATCTTCGTGGTCAGCGCGGCCGAGGCGCCGCCCGGCGCGCAATGGATCGCGCCTTACGCCGCCTGCACCATGGCCGAGTATTTCCGTGACCGTGGGCGCGACGCGCTGTTGGTGGTCGATGATCTCACAAAGCACGCCATCGTCTACCGCCAGCTCTCGCTCTTGCTGCGCAAGCCGCCAGGCCGCGAAGCCTATCCTGGCGACATTTTCCACATCCACGCACGTCTTCTGGAGCGCGCGGCTAAGCTGAACGCCGACAAGGGCGGCGGCTCGCTCACCGCGCTTCCCATCGCGGAGACGCAGGCCGGCGACCTCACCGCCTACATTCCGACCAACCTGATCTCGATCACCGACGGGCAAATCTATCTCGAGCCCAAGCTGTTCTATGAGGGCCAGAAGCCCGCGGTGAACGTCGGCATGAGCGTGTCCCGCGTTGGCGGCCACACTCAGGCGCCGGCAATGCGCCGCCTTGCTGGCAAGCTCAGGCTGGAATACGCACAGTTTCTGGAGCTCGAGGTGTTCACAAGGTTCGGCGCGATGGTCGACGAGCGAACGCGCCGCACCATCGAGCATGGGCGGCGCATCCGCGCGATCCTTGCCCAGCGCCAGTTCGCGCCGCTCACGCCCGCCGTCGAGGTGGCGCTGCTGCTCGCGGTCGATTCGGGAAAGCTCGACGGCGTACCGCTGGATGCGGTCGCGCGGTTCAAGTCCGAGGCCTACGAGCATTTCGCGGCGCAGTGCTCACGTGCGATGGGTCGCGTCGCCGTGACCGGCGAGCTCACCGACGAGGACCGCGATTCCCTGCTCGCCGCCATCGATGGCCTGATCGCGCGTGTTGGGTCGGGGCCGGTCGGGGACGGCTGATGGAGCAGATCGCGCGGCTCAAGGCGCGTGTCGCCAGCCTGGGCGAGCTGCGCGACCTGATGCGGGCGATCCGCGCGCTCGCCGCCGCGCACGTGCAGGAGGCGCAAGCAGCGCTGCCCGGCATCCGCCGCTATGTCGAGGTGGTCGAGGATGCGATTGCCGAGGGGGCATCGCTGCTGCCGCGCGGCGACGGCCGCGCCGGACGCGGTCGGTCGCACGATGGCGTGCTGATCGCGGTCGCCTCCGAGCACGGCTTCGTTGGCGGGTTCGACGAGCAGCTGATCGACCGGGCGGAAGCCGTGCTCGCGCCCGGCCAGCATCTCGGGATCATCGGGCGGCGCGGCGCGGCGCTCGCTGCCGAGCGTGGCTTGGCCGTCGCTTGGTCCGAGCCGATGGCGACCCATGTCGGCGGCGTGCTCGGCGTGACGCGGCGCGTCGCCGACCGGCTTGCAAATGCCGCCACCGCCAGCATCGTCTATGGCGCCTACCGGCGCGGCGGGCGCTACGAGGTGGAGGTGCGCCGCATCCTGCCGCTCGATCCCAAGCTCCTGGCCGGTGCCGCGCACGGCAAGCCGCTGCACCAGCTCGGCGCCGAGCGGCTGTTGGGTGAGCTGGCGGGGGAGTACCTGTTCGCCGAGATCACGCGATCGGTGATGGAATCTCTCGCCAGCGAAAATGGCGCCCGGCTGCAGGTAATGGAGGCAGCGGACCGCAACATCGCCGACAAGCTGGACACGCTGACGCGGCGCGAGCGCACCGTCCGCCAGGATGCGATCACCGCCGAGCTCCTCGACGTCATCACCGGCGCCGAGGCGGTGATGGGCGAAAACGGGCGAATCTGATCCGGGCCGGGCAACAGAATCGTCACACCCGCCGCCGTTGATTCCCGCGACAATGCGCCGACTTTAAGACCACGCGGCTGTTGCCGCGAACGAGTTTCCCGGCGCCGCCATATGGCGCCGACCGAGTTCCGATCCCGCCCACCCCCGGGATCGGATGATCCGGGTGCAAGGCCCGGATTGGGGCTTCGGCCCCGTTCCTAGCACGCAGCCTCTCTTGACTTGGCCGGGCCTCGCGCCCGGCCATCTTTTTGTGCGTCTGACGACGTGACAATGCCGTGCGCCGGCCGGATTTGCCCCGCTCGCGCGTGTTGTCAAGGCAAGCGACAATTTCGTCCGGAGGACCAGATGAAACGACCGATCGTCACGATTTTCGCGGGGCTCGGAGTTGCCGCCATGGGGCTCGGAGCCTGCGACTTCCACCACGGCTACGATGACGGCTATCGCGCCGGGGTACGCCAGGAACGGTATTCTTCGCACCCCGCACCGCGCTATGGCTGGCGCGGCGACGACCGGTACGATTATTCCCGCAATTACGATCGGGATCGCGACCGCTACTGAGCGCTGCCATCCAAAGGCGAAGAGGGCGCCCGACGGCGCCCTCTTTTATGTGTCAGGCGATCGGCAAGTGCCGGCGTTGCCGGTGGCGCCGCCACGCGTCGTAGAGGTACGCGACCAGCCCGACGAAGAATGTGCCCATCAGGACGAAGAAGAGATCGCGGCCCAGTTCGGAAGCGCTTTGGGCCTGATCACCGAGGCCGAATACGGCCGCAATGATGATGAGGACGAGGAGTCCGGGAGCCCATGCCAGCATGACTGCCTCCTTTCGCCACCCATTTCGATAACCCTCAACTCGTTAGAAGGTGGGGCGGCGGCTGTGTCAGCTCCGTGACTCGACTGTGGCTTGATTAGGACGCCCGCCACCGGTCGACCCTCGGGCCGAGCGGGAACTATTCGACGCGCCAGCCGCTGTCCTTCCAAGACAAGGCGCGCGGTCCCGGCCGCCATGCGGGGTCGCCCGCCAAGCCGGCGTGCCGTGGAAGGCTACACGCCGTCCCCACGGCCGTGGTGCGGCAGCCCCCTCCCGCACCGTAGGGCGGGCCCTCCCCCAGCGGAGGGTCCGCCTTCTCATATGCCGCACTCGTCGACTCGCTTCCGGGCCTTGGCTGGGGCCATTCCGTGGCCGGCATCTCGTGATCGGCCGGCCGGGGAACGGAGGAGGGGCGCTCCGCGTCGTCGGGGCGGACCGAGGGGGCCTCGCGGCGGTTCTGCGCACTGCCTCTCGGCATGTGAACCTCACAAGGAGGAGGATCGGAAATGACACTCAAAGACACGCTGTTGCGAGCTACGGTCGGTGCGGCGATGCTCGCGCTGTCCGGCGGGGCCTATGCGGCCGACACTGCCCAGTCCACCCCGTCCACCCCGGCTGAACCGCCGGCAATGACCGCGCCCGGCGCGGGAGGCGGCGCCGACATGAAGGGCGGTGCCGATGTGAAGGGTGGCGCCGACCTCAAAGGCGGCCCCGATGCCAATGTCGGCGGCAAGGCAGGGGCATCGCTGAGCGCCAAGCCCGAGATTCCGCCGAAGACCATCGTCGGAAAGGATGTCGTCAATACCAAGGGCGAGAAGATCGGCGAGGTCGAGAAGATTTCGGGCGATCAGGTCGTCGTCTCGAGCGGCGGCTTCCTCGGCATCGGCTCGCACGACGTCGCGATCCCGTGGTCACAGGTTACCATGGTGGGCACCGGCGACGACGCGAAGCTCGAGCTTTCGCTGAGCAAGGACGAGCTCAAGCAGATGCCCGAATACAAGGAGCCGAAATCGTCGACCGGCGCGACCGGCGGCGGTGCCGGCATGGGCGGTGCCGGTGGCGGCACGGGCGGCGGCACGCAGTAGCCGACCTCCGCCATAGTACAACGGGCCGGGTGCCTCGTCGAGGCGCCCGGCCCTTTTTGTTGCCGCCGGTCCGGCGGGGTGGCCGATTGACCGTGTTAAGGCCCGGGTCTAGGCTTCGAAAAAAACTGAGTGCTTCACACGTCCTGTGCTCTAGGCGCGAAGCCATCGGTCGCGGCCCCGGTTCTCGAGGGCGGCCACAAAGCGGAGGGAGAAATGACAGCATTCACCGTCAATGGGCGCCCCGTCGATGTGACGGCGGAGCCCGACACGCCGATGCTCTGGATCATCCGAGAGCATCTCAAGATGACCGGCACCAAGTTCGGCTGCGGCATCGCGCAATGCGGTGCCTGCACCGTCCATCTCGACGGCGAGCCCGTGCGCTCGTGCCAGCTCCCGCTCGGGGCGGCGGCCGGCAAGTCCATCACCACCATCGAGGGATTGTCCTCGTCCGGCGGCAAGGCCCTGCAGGCGGCCTGGATCGCCGAGCAGGTGCCCCAGTGCGGCTATTGCCAGTCGGGCCAGTTGATGGAGGCGGCCGCGTTCCTCAAGAAGAACCCCAAGCCGTCGCGCAAGCAGATCGTCGAGGCGATGGACGGCCACATCTGCCGCTGCGGCACCTATAGCCGCATCATCCGCGCCGTCCATCGCGCCGCGCGCGGCACGACGGGCCACCAGGCCTCGTCGGCCGAACGGGCCAGCAACGAGATGCGGAAGGAGTCCGTGCGATGACCCGCGCCGAAACCGAGACGCGCGCTCTCTCGCGCCGCAGCTTCCTGGTCGGCACCGGCGTCACCGGCATGGTGGTCGCGTTCGGCCCGATGGCGAATTCCGCATTCGCCGCCGCGCCCAAGGCGTTCGAGGCGACGCCCTGGGTCCATGTCGGCAGCAACGGCATCGTCACCATCATGTCGCCCGCCTCCGAAATGGGGCAGGGGGTGATGACGTCGGTGCCAATGCTGGTCGCCGAGGAACTCGATGCCGACTGGCGCAAGGTGAAAATCATCCAGTCGCCGACGGACGCCAAGGTCTTCGGCAACCCGGTCTGGAACAACACCCTGACCACCTATGGCTCAGGCACGATCCGCGGCTATTGGGAGAAGGCGCGCATCGCCGGGGCCCAGGCCCGCAAGGTGCTGATCGCCGCCGCTTCCGAGCAGATGAAGGTGCCGGCGGCCGAGCTCACGACCGAGCGCGGCATGGTCGTCCACAAGAAGTCGGGAAAGAAGCTCAGCTACGGCGCCTTGGCCCGGAAGGCGAAAGTCCCCGATCCGATGCCGCAGGCCACCAAGGCCGACCTCAAGAAGCCGAGCGAGTTCCGCATTCTCGGCAAGAACCTGGCGCGCGTCGACGTTCCGCTCAAGGTTAACGGCTCGGCGAAGTACGGCATCGACACCGAGCTGCCGAACATGCTGTACGCCGCCGTGCTGCGCCCGCCGGTTCAGGGCGAGAAGCCGGTCTCGATCGACGATTCCGCAGCCAAGGCGGTCAAGGGCATCGTCAAGATCGTCACCATCCCGACCGGGGTCGGAATCATCGGCGATACCGTGTGGGGCACGAAGAAGGCCAAGGCGGCCCTCAAGGTGACGTGGTCCACGACGGCCAAGGCGCGCAACTACACCAGCGCCCAGGTCGGCAAGGACTATCTCGCCATCGCCCACGACGACAAGCAGGCCGGCGTCGACATGATGAAGAAGGGCGACGCGGCTGGCGGCATCGCCGGGGCGGCGACCGTGATCGCGGCCGATTTCGTCAGCGAGCACGTGTCGCACGCGACGATGGAGCCGATGAACTGCACGGCCAAGGTGGACGGTGACAACGTCGAGGTCTGGATTTCCAACCAGTCGCCCACCAACATGATGAACGAGGCCGCGAAGGTCGTCGGCACCAAGCCCGACAAGGTGACGGTGCACACACCCTTCCTCGGCGGCGGGTTCGGCCGGCGATCGGAGGGCATCGAGCTGATCGACGCCGTGCATCTTGCCAAGGAGATGCCGGGGCGTCCCATCAAGCTGATCTGGAGCCGCGAGGACGACGTGCAGCACGACCTGTACCGCCCGCTCTCGGGTCAGCGCATCGAGGTGGGGCTCGACGCCAACGGCAAGATCGCCGGCTGGCGCCACCGCATCGTGACCGAATCCGACTTCGCCCGCTCGAACCCCTACGTGTTCAACAAGTTCCTGAAGGGGCGCGACGTGGTGACGGCGGGCGGCGGTGAGTTCGTCTACCCGGTGGCGGATCACCAGGTGCAGTACATCCGGACCGAGCGGGGCGTCGACGTGGGGGCGTGGCGCGGCATCGCGCCGGGCTACACCAAGTTCGCGATCGAGACGGTGATCGACGAGATCGCGGCGCACAACAAGATGGACCCGATGGCCTACCGCCTCTCTTTGGTGAAAGGCCACGAGCCGCGCGCAACGCACCTGCTCGAGACCGTCGCCAAGATGTCGCGCTGGGACAAGAAGCGGAAGGGCCGCGCCCTCGGTGTCGCCTATTCCGACTCGCCCTCCCACGCGGCGGCGGTGGTCGAGGTGTCGCTTAACCGGAAGTCCGGGCGGATCAAGGTCCACCACGTGTGGGCCGCGGTCGATCCCGGCCACGTGCTGCAGCCCGACAATGTGGCCGCCCAGATGGAGGGCTCGATCATCTTCGCGCTCGGCGCAGGGTTGATCGAGGAGATCCACATCAAGGACGGCGCGGTGCAGGAGGCCAATTTCGACACCTACAGTGTGGTGCGCATGTCGGACGTGCCGCCGATCGAGGTCAAGGTGATCTCGACCGACAATGCGCCGACCGGCATCGGCGAGGCGGGCATCCCGATGATCGCGCCGGCCATCGCCAACGCGGTGGCGACGCTCACGGGCAAGCGGCTGCGTCACCTTCCGATGACGCCGGAGCGCGTCCAGGAAGCGTTGAAGGCATAGGGGCGTCGCGGGGCGGGCCACGTGGCCCGTTTCCTTCCCTGTCCGTCATTGCGAGGAGCGCAGCGACGAAGCAATCCAGATAGTGCTGGGTTGCTTCGCTTCGCTCGCAATGACGTAGAAGTGACTTAGCCGTTCTCGGCCAGCGCTGCGCCGACGAGATAGAGCGAGCCGCAGACGAGCACGCGGCCGGTGCCGTGGCGAGGGACGGCATCGAGCGCGGCGGCGAGCGACAAGTGCGGCGCGGCCGTGATGCCGAGTTTCGTCGCGGCCTCGGCGAGGTCGCTGGCGGGGATCGCGTTCGCCTCGCCGGGGATGGTAACGGTCCCGATCCCGGCGACATAGGGGGCGAGCGGCTCCAGGAAGTCTGCCGGCGCGCGCGTGTTCAGCATGCCGTAGACGAGATGGATCGGCCGGTCGCGCCATTCGGCGAGCATGGCGGCGATCGCGCGAGCCGCGCCGGGATTGTGCCCGCCATCGAGCCACAGCTCCCAGCCGGGGGCGAGGCGGCCGGCCAGCTTGCCGTCGGCCAGCCGCTGGAACCGGCCGGGCCAGATAGCCGTGGCGACACCGGCGGCGATCGCCGGCTCGGGAATGCCGAGCGTGCGGGCGCAGGCGGCGGCCTGGGCCGCATTGTCGCGCTGGTGCGCCCCGGCAAGCGACGGCGCGGCGCCGGTCCACGGGCCGAAGTCGCGCCCGGCGATCGTGAGAGGTGCGGCAAGCTCCGCGGCGCGCGCCTCGATCACCGCGAGCGCCTCGGGCTCCTGCCGGCCGATCACGGCCGGGACGCCCGGCTTCAGGATCCCGGCTTTCTCGAACGCGATCTTCGCCAGCGTGTCGCCCAGGTAGTGCATGTGGTCCATCGCGACCGGTGTGATCGCGGTCAGCGCAGGGTGCGCGATCACGTTGGTCGCGTCGAACCGCCCGCCGAGGCCGACCTCGATTAGCGCGAGATCGGCGGGGTCGCGCGCGAAGGCAAGAAACGCCGCCGCTGTGGTGATCTCGAAGAAGGTGATCGGTGCGCCCGCATTCGCCGTCTCGCATTCCTCGAGAAGCGCGAGCAACGAATCGTCGTCGATGTGCTTTCCGTCGAGCGCGATGCGCTCGTGGAACGAAACAAGATGCGGCGAGGTGTAGGCGTGGGCGCGGCTTCCGGCCGCGCGCGCCATCGCGCCGAGGAAGGCGATCAACGATCCCTTGCCGTTGGTGCCGGCGACGTGGACGACCGGCGGCAGCTTGTCCTCGGGATGGCCGAGCGCGGCGAGAAGGCGCTCGGTGCGCCCGAGCGACAGGTCGATGACGATCGGGTGGAGGCGTTTCAGCCGCTCGAGAACGGCGTCGCTACGCAGGGGTGTCTCCGTGGCCGGTCTCGGAGGCGGCCAGGAACACCGGCGCCTCGGCGGGTGCGGCAGGGGCCTCTGCCGGGGCCTGCAAGAGCCCGACGATGCGGATCAGCGTCTCGCGCAGGCGATGGCGGTGCACGACCATGTCGATGATGCCGTGCTCGTAGAGATATTCGGCGCGCTGGAACCCCTCGGGCAGCTGCTCGCGGATCGTCTCCTCGATCACCCGCGCGCCGGCGAAGCCGATCACCGCGCCCGGCTCGGCGATGGCGATGTCGCCCAGCATGGCGAACGACGCGGAGACGCCGCCGGTCGTGGGATCGGTCAGCACCACGATGTAGGGCAGGCCCGCTTCCTTCACCAGCTCGACCGCGATGGTGGTGCGCGGCATCTGCATCAGCGAGAGGATGCCCTCCTGCATGCGCGCGCCGCCCGACGACGGGAACACGATCAGCGGCGCCTGCAATTCGACCGCCGCGCGCGCCGCCGCGAGCAGCCCTTCGCCGACGGCCATCCCCATCGAGCCGCCCATGAAGGCGAAGTCGAACGCGGCGGCCACCGTCGTCCGCCCGCCCAACGCGCCGCGCCCGACGATCAGCGCATCCTGGCGGCCCGTCGCCGTGCGCGCCTCGCGCAGCCGCTCGGCATAGCGCTTGCGGTCGCGGAAGCGCAGCGGGTCGGCCGCGACGGCGGGCAAAGGCAGGTCCTCCCACTCGCCGTCGTCGAACAGGAGGTCGAGCCGCTCGCGCGCGCCGAGGCGCAAATGATGGCCGCAATGGGTGCAGATGTTGAGGTTTGCCGCGAGTTCCCGGTGAAACACCATCTGCTCGCAGGCGGGGCACTTGTGCCACAGATTGTCCGGCACCGACGAGCGCTGCACCAGCGCGCGGATCTTCGGCCGGACATAATTTGTGAGCCAGTTCAAGTCGCGTCCTGCGTCGCGCGCGCGCCGCGCACGCCCTTGGCGAGTGCGGCCACGTAGTCGAGCACGGCGCGGGCGGTGTCCGGTGCGGCCTTGCCGTCTTCGTCCACCCGCTCGGCGACCTGGTTGACGATCGAGGTGCCGACCACGGCGGCGTCGGCGACGCGTGCGATGGCGCCGGCCTGGTCGGGCGTTTTAATTCCGAACCCGACCGCGACGGGAAGCGATGTCGCGCGGCGTATGCGCTCGACCGCGCGCTCGACGCTGCCGGCCTCGGCGGAACGCGTGCCGGTGATGCCGGTGATCGATACGTAGTAGACGAAGCCCGACGTGCCGCCCATCAGGGTCGCGATGCGCGGCTCGGGCGTGTTGGGCGAGACCAGCCGGATCAGCGACAGGCCGGCCGCGTCGGCATGCGGGCGCAGCTCGCCTTCTTCCTCCGGCGGCAGATCGACGATGATCATTCCGTCGACGCCGGACTCGGCCGCGTCCCTGGCGAAGCGCGCGTCACCATAGCGGTAGATCGGGTTGTAGTAGCCCATCAGGATGACCGGCGTCTCGCGGTTGCGCGTGCGGAATTTGCGCACCATGGCAAGCGTCTTCACCATGTTCTGGCCGCTCTTGAGTGCGCGCAGCGAGGCCGCCTGGATCACCGGACCGTCCGCCATCGGGTCGCTGAACGGCATGCCAAGCTCGATCAGGTCCGCACCCGCTGCCGGCAGCCCATCGAGGATCGCCGCCGAGATTTCCGGATCGGGATCGCCCGCGGTGACGAACGCGACCAGCCCCGCGCGGCCTTCTTCCTTCAGCGCGGCGAACCGCGCGGCGATTCGGGCGCCCGGCGCGGTCACAGCTCGACCCCGAGGGCGGCGGCGACGGTGAACACGTCCTTGTCGCCGCGACCGCACATGTTCATGACGATCAGGTGGTCCTTGGGCAGGCCGGGTGCGATGCGCGCGACATGCGCCAGCGCGTGCGACGGCTCCAGCGCCGGGATGATGCCCTCCTGCCTGCAGCAGAGCTGGAAGGCGGCCAGCGCTTCGTCGTCGGTGGCCGACACGTAGTTCACCCGTCCGGCATCGTGCAGCCAAGCATGCTCGGGGCCGATGCCGGGATAGTCGAGCCCGGCGGAGATGGAGTGCGTCTCCATGATCTGGCCGTCGGCGTCCTGCAGCAGATAGGAGCGCGAGCCGTGCAGCACGCCGGGCGCGCCGCCGGCGATCGACGCCGCGTGCTCCGTCGTGTCGAGCCCCTTGCCCGCGGCCTCGACCGCGTAGATCTTCACGTCCGGCTCGTCGAGGAACGGATGGAACAGCCCCATCGCGTTCGAGCCGCCGCCGATGCAGGCGACCAGCGTGTCGGGCAGGCGTCCCTCGGCTTTCATGATCTGTTCGCGCGTCTCGCGTCCGATCACCGATTGGAATTCGCGCACCATCTCGGGATAGGGGTGCGGGCCGGCCACCGTGCCGATCACGTAAAACGTGTCCTCGACGTGCGCCACCCAGTCGCGCAGCGCCTCGTTCATCGCGTCCTTGAGCGTCATCGAGCCGGACGTGACCGGCACCACCTCGGCGCCCAGCAGGCGCATGCGGAACACGTTGGGCGACTGGCGCTCGATGTCGATCTTGCCCATGTAGACGACGCAGGGCAGGCCGAACAGCGCGCACACCGTGGCGGTCGCGACGCCGTGCTGGCCCGCACCGGTCTCGGCGATGATGCGCGTCTTGCCCATCCGGCGGGCGAGCAGGATCTGGCCGACCGTGTTGTTGATCTTGTGCGCGCCGGTGTGGTTCAGCTCGTCGCGCTTGAAGTAGATCTTGGCCCCGCCGAATTGCGCGGTCAGGCGCTCTGCGAAATAGAGCGGGCTCGGCCGGCCGACATAGTGCTCCAGGTAATAGGCGAGCTCGTCGGCGAACGCCTTGTCGTCCCTGGCCGCGTGCCAGGCGCGCTCGACCTCCTGGATCAGGGGCATCAGCGTTTCGGCGACGTAGCGCCCGCCATAGAGGCCGAAATGGCCGGACTCGTCGGGCCCGGCGCGCCACGTGTTCGGTGGGAGATTTGCTGCCATCGCGCGGGTTTTAGCACTCAAGGGCGGCGCGGTCACAGGGGCTTTTCGCGCCGCCGCTGTCAGTGCATATGCATCAGCCCCTTGGCCATCATCAGGTGATGGGCCTGATGGCTCGCGCCCGACGCCATGATGCCGATGAAGCCGAGCCCGCGAATGTGGGTCTCCTCGCCAGGATCGGCGGCGGTCACTGTGAGCCGGACCCCGTTCGGCAATGGCGCCGCGCGCACCGCCCAGCCCCGATACCCATCGATCTCTCGCGCATGGGCGTTGACCATGCGGCGGATGGCGTCGAGCGTACGGCCGGTGCCCGTGACGGCGATGTCGAGCCCGCCCTCGATCTCGCGCGGCGCCGCCTCGGCCCTGAGCGTGACCTCGTTCATGTCGACAAGATGCTGGCGCAGCGCCTCGAGGTTCACCTTGCTCCAGTCGGTGGCGGGATCGGCCTCCAAGAGCCGCACGATCTCCTGGATCGCGCCGAACGCGTCCTGGCCGGGCAGGGTGGGAAGCGCCTGAGGCGCGCCGGCGGCATGGTGGTGCGGCGGCTCCTCGGCCAAGACCGTGCCGCACGCCAGCAGGGCGATGGCGGCCAGCGTGACGGTCAGTGTCTTGCGGTGCATTCCAGCCTCACAACGATTTCGCGGCTTCCAGAAGGGCACGTATGCGTTCCGGGTCCTTCACGCCGGGGCGCGATTCGACGCCGGACGAGACGTCGACGATTCGCGTGCCCGACGTGTTGACGGCCTCGGCAAGGTTGCCGGCGTTGAGCCCGCCCGACAGCAGCCAGGGACGTGGCCAGCTTTTGCCCGACAGCAGCGTCCAGTCGAAGCTCGCCGCGTTGCCGCCGGGCAGCGCGCCGGGCCGGGTTTCCGGCACCTTGGCATCGAACAGCAGCATGTCGGCGCAGTCGAGATAGCCGGATGCGGTCGCCACGTCGGCGGCGGTCGCCACCTTGATGGCCTTGATCGCGGACAGGCCGGTGATCGCCTTGATCGCGGCGACGCGGGCCGGCGTCTCGCGCCCGTGGAGCTGGACGAAATCGAGCGGTACGCGGCCGGCCACCAGGCGCAGCAGGTCGTCGTCGGGATCGACGAACAGAGCGACGCGCTTGACCCGCTCGGGCACCAGCCGGGCGAGCGTCGCGGCGCGATCGGTCGAGACCGCGCGCGGCGAGGGGGGGTAGAACACGAACCCGACATAGGACGCGCCGCCGGCTGCCGCGGCGGCCACCGCATCGGGCGTCGCGCAGCCGCAGATCTTGACTTGGACCGCCACGTCAGGCGCGCGCCCGGTCGGCGGCGCCCATGTCGTAGGCGATGGCGCGCGCGGCGGCCTTGGGGTCCGGCGCGCCGGTGATCGGACGGCCGATCACCAGCCAGTCGGCGCCGCCCGCGACCGCTTCGCCGGGCGTCGTCACGCGCATCTGGTCGCCGGCCGCGATGCCGCGCGGGCGCACGCCGGGCACGACCAGAGTGAAGTCGGAACCGAGCTCGGCGCGCAGGGCGGCGGCCTCCTTCGGCGAGGCGACCACCCCGTCGGCGCCGTTCGCCTTGGCGAGGCGCGCAAGCCGCAGGACCTGGCTCTCGACCGGGCCTTGCTGGCCGACCGCGGCGAGGTCGGCCTCGCCGAGGCTGGTCAGCACCGTGACGGCGACGATCAGCGGGCGCTTGCCGCCCTTGCCCGCCTCGTCGGCGGCCTTCGCCGCCTCGCGGATCATGGACGCGCCGCCCGAGGCGTGGATCGTTATCATGAACACGCCGAGCGCCGTGGCGGCCTTCACCGCGCCCGCCACCGTGTTCGGGATGTCGTGGAACTTGAGGTCGAGGAAGATCGGCATGCGGGACCGTGCGATGCGCCGCACCCCTTCGGGCCCGTTCGCCGTGAAGAACTCCTTGCCCAGCTTCACCCCGCCGACCGCGCCCTGCACGGCGCCAGCGAGGCGCACCGCCTGGTCCAGGTTGGGCGTGTCGATGGCGCAGAGAATCCGCTTGCCTATGTCGGCGTTGGCCATGTCCCGTCTCTTCGATTGATCGGCGCGACTATAGCGGCAATCGAGCGGCGGCGGAAATGGGTCGGCGGCTATTCGTCGTCGATCTGCGGGCGAAAGCGCGAGGCGGGGAGGGCGCTGCGCTGCGCCTGCTCGCTCGACGCCACGCGATCCGCGGCCAGCCGGTCGGCGAGTGCCTTGTTCTCGCGCTCGGACGCGCGGGCACGCCGACGCCATCTGCCCCCGCGCATCCAGGTCGCGATGCCACCGACCGCCACCCCGAGACCCAGCGCCCCCAGCATGACCAGGTAGAGCGGCACGGTGGCGGCAAATGGCAGGGGCCAGAAGTTGAGCGTCACCGGCATGCGGTTGACGATGGCGAAGGCCACCACCAGCACCGCGATGACGATCAGGATAATGCGCCCGACATGTCTCATGCGCAGCAATCAACCGGATCGGTCGCGCCGAAGCAAGCGGTATGCCATCCCGTTCGGCCTGAGGAGCTTGCGAGCAAGCGTCTCGAAGGCCGAAACGCGCCTGGCGGCTTTACAAATTCGCCCTTCGAGACGGCCGCTGCGCGGCCTCCTCAGGGCGAACGGTCAGGGTTCGGGACGGTCCTTGAGTGGGCCGTCCTACTCCGCGGCGGCGCTCACCTCGGTGCGTACCGGAGCCTGCATCCCGGCGAGGTCGGGCAGGCCGTAGCGCAGGATCACCGTCTCGGCGTCGGCGGCGATGCGGCACGTCTCACCCGCGTCGACGAACACGGTGGTCAGGCGGCGGAGCTTCTGGCCCTCGACCGTGCCGGACCCCGAGGCCATGAAATAGACCGCGCGGCCTTCGCCCATGAGAGTGGCGCCCGAATCCAGCCGGTAGAAATTTGCCGTCGTGCCGCGCTCGGTGAAGCTGCCGAGCCGCCGCTCCGCGACGCCCGGCGCGCCCGCCACAGGCAGCCAGTCGTAGTTCTCCGGGTCCATGAAGAACGGGCGGTTGTAGCGCGGCTTGGGATAGATCATCGGCCGGCCGTTCACGTGCTCCCAGATCGCCTGGTAGCCGTCCACGTTGCGCTTGCCGGCGACGCCCGTCTTGCGGCGGAACACGCCGTCCTTGAACTCACCCTCGGCCGCGAGCTCGGCCATGCCCTGTTTCACTTCGCCCTGCGACAGGTAGCCGCTGCCCGACGCCCCGCCGCACTGCAGCACGATGACGATCGGTGTCGCGCTCTGGTCCTGCGACTGCGGGCCGTAATAGGCGCCCTCGGGGAAGTAGCCGACCATGCCCTGCGACAGCTTGCCGTCGCGGGCGAAGTCGACCTCACCTTCCAGCACGAAGCGGACCTGCTCGAAATTGTGGTGGTGGCGCGGCGAGAAGAAATCGCCGCCGATCTGGCCGTAATTGAGCTGGAAATTGTCCGGCCGGCCGGGGGTGCCCTCGACCAGGATGCGGCCGTGGAACGTGCCGCCGCGATGTTCGAGCCCGCGCTTGAGCGGCAGCTCGTCGCCTTGCACGATTTTCATGGCGGTCTCCTTCGCCTTGGGTGATTGCTCCAGCGTGCGCGCCCGGGCCGGCCGCGTCAACCGGCTCGCAGGGCCGCCCGGAACTCGTCCACCAGCGCCGGGAGCTCGGCAAGGCGGCACGCGCCATAGAGATGGTTGTCGGGCCGCTTGATCAGCGCGTCGCAGCCGAGCCCATCGAAGAACGCGCCGTAGGTCCCGTCCGGATCACCGCGCCCGCCAGGTCCGAGGGGGGCGACATGGCCGCCGAGGGAGGTCCAGAAGGCGAGGTCGTCTGGGCCCAGCGCGGCCGCGGGATCTCCGCCGCGGGCGAGAATTGCGAACCCCGTGCCGACCACGTCGTCGAACAGCCCCTCGCGCGTCCCGTCGCGCACCTTGGCCTGGGGGAAGGGCGCGCCCGCGCCCGAGCGGCCGGCGGCGATGAAGCCGGCCTCGAACCCCGGCACGCGGAAGGCGATCAGCGGCTTCCCGCCGCGGTCCAGCTCGGCCTGCAAGGCGACCAGCTTCTCGTCGCGCAGCCGCGCCTTCTCGGGGTCGCGCTCGATGACGTTCTGGCCGACCCGCATCGACTCGATCACCGTCGCCCGGGCGTTCGGCTCGCGCTCGGCTTCGTAGCTGTCGAGCAGCGCCGGCGTGGCTTTGCCGTCGAGGACCAGCGCAAGCTTCCAGGCGATATTGTGCGCGTCGCGGAAGCCTGAGCAGAGCCCCTGCGCCAGGTAAGGCGGCATCTGGTGCGCCGCATCGCCGGCGAGGAACACACGGTCGCGCCGCCACTCGCGGGCGATCAGCGAGCGGAAATTGTACGACACCACCCGGATCAGCTCGAACTCGCCGGGCTTCGCGCCGGCCGGCCGGTCGAGGCGGCGCCAGACGTTCTCCGGCTTCACCGCATCCTCGGGCGATTCGCCGGGGAAGATCATGAACGACCAGCGCCGGTGCTCGGGCCCCATCTGCAGGGTCATGCAGGGCTGCGTCACCTCGCAGAACTGGCGATAGGCCGGCAGGCCGGGGTCGGGCCGGACCGCGCGCGCATCGACGACCAGCCAGTCCTGCTTGAAGCCGAGGTCCTCGTATTCGACGCCGAGCGCCGTGCGCACGAAGCTTTTGCCGCCGTCCGCGCCGATGAGATACCGCGCCTCGACCGTACGCCGCCCGCCATCGCCCTCGACCGTCAGCGCCACGCCGTCGGCATCCTGGCCGAGCGCGACCGCGGTCTCGCCCTGGCACACCTCGACATTCGGCAGCGCCTTCGCCGCGCGGTCGAGCTCGGCCTCGAAGGCCGGCTGGTAGATCGAGGTGTATTCCGGCCAGCCATGCGTGGCGTCGTCCGCCACCTTGCTCGACAGCAGCACGCGCTCGCCGTTCGCCAGCTCGTAAATCGGCAGGAAGGTCATCGCCGGGCGGATCCGCTCGGTGATGCCGATCTCCTGGAACATGCGCAGCACGTCGTCATGCACGATGCCGACGCGCGGCAGGTTGTAGAGCGTCTTGTAGCGCTCGATCACGCAGACGCGACGTCCCGCTCGGCCGAGCAGGATGGCAGCCAGCATCCCCGTCGGCCCGTAGCCGACGATCACGACGTCGTACATGTCCACTTCCACCCGTTGCCGGGCACCCGCACCAACCTTAGCGGCCATGGCCGGGCACGCCAAGCCGGGCGTGACCTCGGCGCGGCGCGGGGTTAGCTTACGGCCACAAAACCGGCCGGAATGGAGGAGTGGCAAAGATGGCGGAGGGAACGCTGACGACGGGGGGCATCGGCAAGCCGGTCCTGCGCAAGGAGGATCTGCGGCTGATCACCGGCCAGGGCCGCTACACCGACGATGTGAGCCTTCCCGGCCAGACCTACCTGGCGCTCGCCCGCTCGCCGCACGCCCATGCGCGCATCCGCAAGATCGACGCCAAGGCGGCGCGCGCCGTGAAGGGCGTCCTCGCCGTGCTGACCGCCGTCGACATCGCCGCCGACGGGATCGGCACCATCCCCTGCTACGCGGGCATGGGCGGGCTCAACGACGTGCCGCTCAACAACAGCGACGGCTCGGACAAGCGCACCACGCCGATCCCGCTGCTCGCCGGCGACAAGGCGCGCTTCGTGGGCGACGGCGTGGCGGCCGTCATTGCCGAGACCCGCGAGGCCGCGCTCGACGCCGCCGAGCTGGTCGAGGTGGACTATGAGGAACTTACCCCCGTTACGGCGGTTGCCGACGCCATGCGGCCCGACGCGCCCAGGGTCTGGGACGGGGCAGACAATTTCTGCGTCGACGCCGGGTTCGGCGACGCGGGCGCCACCGAGGCGGCTTTCGCCGGTGCGGCGCACGTCGTCCGGCTCGAGACGACCGTCCAGCGCATCACCGGCGTGCCGCTCGAGCCGCGCGCCGCGGTCTGCGCGTTCGATCCGAACTCCGAGCGGTTCACCCTCTATTGCGGCGGCGACAACTCGGTGCGGGTCAAGCGCGACCTCGCCGCCGTTCTCAAGATCGAGGACGCGAAAATCCGCGTCATCTGCCGCGACGTGGGCGGCAATTTCGGCACGCGCAACTGGTTCTATCCCGAATACGGCATCGTTGCCTGGGCGGCACGCAAGCTCGGCCGGCCGGTCAAGTTCACCGCGGTGCGGTCGGAGGCGTTCCTCACCGACTATCAGGCGCGCGAACTCTACGTGGATGCCTTGCTTGCCCTCGACGCGACCGGCAAGTTCGTCGGGCTGCGCGCCGAGCTGACGAGCAATGTCGGCGCCTACACGGTCAGCTTCGTGCCGCTCAACAAGACGTCCGAGCTGCTGACCAGCGTGTACGACATCCCGGCCGCCTTCGTGCGCGGCCGGGCGGTGCTGTCCAACACCTCGCCGACCGCACCCTACCGCTCGGCCGGCCGGCCCGAGGCGATGTACATCATGGAGCGGCTGGTCGAGAAGGCGGCGCGTACCATCGGCGTCGACGTCGTCGAGCTGCGCCGCAAGAACCTGATCGCCGAGAAGGCGATGCCGTACAAGCAGGCGCTCGGCCTCACCTACGATTCCGGCGCGTTCGAGGACGCGATGGATCGCGCGCTGCGCCTCGCCGACTGGCAAGGCTATCCGGCGCGCAAGGCGGCGGCGGTGAAGCGCGGCAAGCTCTACGGCATCGGGCTCGCCAACTATATCGAGGTCACCAGCGGCTTCCCGGTCGAGCGCACCGAGATCACCGTGAAGCCCGAGGGCGCCGTCGACGTGGTGATCGGCACCACCTCGTCGGGTCAGGGGCACGAGACCAGCTTCGCCCAGTGCGTCAGCGACTGGCTGGGCGTTCCGTTCGAGACCATCAAGCTGGTCACCGGCGACACCGACATCGTGAAGGAAGGCGGCGGGTCGCACTCGGCACGGTCCATGCGGCTTGCCGGCATCGTCATGGGCCACGCGTCGGATGCCATTGTCGCGAAGGGCCGCCAGATCGCCGCCTATGTGCTGGAGGCCGCACCCGCCGACATCGAGTTTGCCGGCGGCGTCTTCCGCATTTCCGGCACCGACCGCACGATGGGCATGTTCGACGTGGCGCGCGCCGCCGCCGAGCGCGCCGACCTACCCGCCGAGCTGAAGGGCCGGCTCGGCGCCGACCACCAGGAGGTGTCGCGCCAGCCCGGCTATCCCTACGGTGCGCAGGTGATCGAGATCGAGATCGATCCGGACACCGGCGCGCTGACCATCGTGCGCCAGTCGGCGGTCGACGACGTGGGCCGGGCGATCAACCCGATCATCCTGCACGGCCAGACCCATGGCGGCATCGTCCAGGGCGTCGGCCAGGCGCTGATGGAGCATGCCTACTACGACCGGCAGACGGGCCAGATGCTCGCGGGCTCGATGATGGACTACGCCATGCCGCACGCCGACGTCTTCCCGTCCTTCGCGACCGAGATCATGGAGGTGCCGACGCCAACCAACGCGCTCGGCGTGCGCGGAGGCGGCGAGGGCGGCACGACCCCGGCGCTCGCGGTCGTCACCAACGCCATCGTCGACGCGCTGGCGGATTACGGCGTCACCCATTTCGAGATGCCGGCCACCTCCGAGCGCATCTGGCGCGCCATTCACGGACGGTAGGACAGCAATGGCATGCGACGCGCAGGGCGATTTGACGGCGCTCCATCGCGCGCCTGCCTCGTTCTGTTGAACCTGGGCGATTTCGGAATCAGGAAACCGAGAAAGGGACGGGCCGACTTGCGCTCAAGACGACCTAATGGCTCGGGGCGATGCTGGCGAAGGCAGCGCCAACGTAAATCGCGCCCAGCGCCACGACGACGAGCGCAAACGCGATCTTCCTGAGGGTCTTCTTCATGTTTCGACCGGCTCGGCTCCAGCGCAAACGCGTCGGGTCCTAACCCGTATCCATGCAAGTTCCGTGCCATGGGGTTGGAAAGGAACGGGATCAGTACGTTACCGGATCAATCCGAAGATTCCGGTGCGAGAATTGTAAAGATTTCCGACGCCATTTGGCCACGGAGTGTGACGCCGCTCAACAGCAAGAAATGAGGAACGGGGTCTAATGCCCTGTTTTAGTAGAATCTTTGCGCAAGGCTCGAACCAGAGGCCGTTCGCGGGCTATTGTAAGAATTCCCGACACTTTCCCCGGCCTTCCGGCCAGTCTCGGGACTAAAGCATCTCCCGCTCGCGCGGAATCGCGCCAGGCCTCTCCCCCGCCCGGCCACCCGACGACAATATGCTGGTATGGTTGGCCAGGCGGGGGAGAGGGCCGGACCCGTTCGATCGGAAAACGCGCTAGATCTCGATACGGCGTCGGCGCAGCCGCCACAGCAGCCAAAGCACGCCGACGATGGCCACGCTGGCGGCAAATCCCGGCTGGGTCGCAAGAGAACCAAGACTGTCGACCACCATTTCCACAAGTCCGGCGAAGGTCAGGTTTTCAGCCGGGGCCGAGGTGCGGCGCGGCAACCCATCATCCAGGCCGCCGGAACGCGCGCTGCCGCCGATGCCGCCACTGCCACCGCCTGCCGACTCAGGTGCCGCGACCGTAATCGACCGACCGGTATCGGCATCGACGATCCGCAGCGTGTTGCTTTCCTGCGAGACGACGAACACGAACCGCGCGAGCCCGCCGAGGGACAGACTGATATAGCCGTTCGCCTCGAGCGCGGGCGCGAAGATCTCGGCCACCATGTTCGGCCCGCCGATGTCGATCGCGGTCTTGAGCGTATCGAGCGCCACGCTGGAATTGTCCGATCCCTGCTGGCGCAGATCCGGCGTGCTATCGAGCCGTGCGGCCCCGCCGCCTTGTTCCGGACGAGCGTTGAGATAAAGCTTGAGGAGCTCGGTTACACGTGACGCGCGTTCCTGGCGCGGCGTTTGCCGTGCCCGAGGGGCTTGCGCGCCTTGCGGGCCCAGTCCGTCGGTGAGGCTAGGCGCCGCAGCGTCGGCGGGCGCTGGGCCAAAGTCTCGGGCGGAATTGCGGGTCGGGATCGCGGCTTCGGCGAGGCGCGCAAGACCGCGCGCCGGCCCGTCAACCAGTGCGACCTGCCGTTCCGGCGGCAGCATATCGCCGAGATACGTCTTGGCGGCGCGCTGGAACTCGTCGGCGTTGAGCATGGCGTGACCCAGGCTCACGTTCGCGAGCTCTTCCGGCGCCAGCCCGAGTTCGGCCTCGAGGGCGCTCAGGGGTGCAAGAGGAGAGGGTCCGGTGGCGCCATCCGTCAGTGCAGCCGATCGCGCGGCCGAGCCAAACAGCGCGACCGCGATTACCAAGGCTATGCACAAACGCACACTTCCACGGGCAAACGATCCCGTGGGCAAGCACCGAGAGACTATCATCGCGTCGCCGCGGCCCCCGCCGAGGTGCGCCGCTGCCGAACAACCGTGCCCAGCTTCGAATCCCCAGCCCAGATATTATGCGGAACCCGGCTGCGCGGCGTCAATTCCGTATTTCGGAAAAGGGCTTGTAGCATTGTGCATGGCCGCTTTGCGGCCCGGCCGACCACGTTGGTTAACGGTCGCTATTCCGCGGCGGCGCGAGCCGGCAGCGGCGGTGGGCGCGGTATCGCGCGATTCCGGAGGGGCGGATTCCGCAAATATTCCGCCGTGGTCGCCTTGGCGAATCGGAGCAGGGAATCGCTGTCGTTCGGGTCGATCCCCACCGATGCGGCGGGGACGATCCTGTCCGAGCCGTAGGTCTCCGCTACCTCGCCCGGATTCGGGACGCCGCGCGGCACCTTGCCCGCGGCCACGGCGCGGATGGATTCGCGCAGGATGCGGCGGAACATCACCACCCCGGCGTCGAGCGTGCCGAGATGCTCGAGCGAGTGGGGCGCGATCGCGCCCTGACTGACCATTGCGTCGTAGTCGCCGGGCACCTTTTGTCGTTCCGCATAGGGCCGGTCGGGCGTCTGCCCAAAGCCCATCGCGCGGTTGCGGAGTTCGGCAGGGCGGTCGTCGTCCTCGGTCAGATGGCACAGTACGAAATTGATGCAGTTCTCGTCGTCCTCCGGCACCGTCCAGATGGTGATCCAGGGCGGCGAGCATTCCTTCAGGGTCTGGCCGTCCTCGAACACCGAGGTGATCGAATGGATGTTCGGCATCATGATGTCGGTCGAGCGCACCCAGATCTTGTCGCCGACGCCGCGCGCCGCGACATAGGCCATGCCGACAGGCGTTTCGGTCCAGGTGATCTCGGGGAACTTGCCGAACTCGGCCGCGAACACGCCTTCCCACGCATGCAGGATGGCGGTGTGCGCCGGATCCATCGAATTCTCCTTCACCTGCACCCAGTTGCAGGCGAAGGGCAGGCGCGGCCCCGGCGCGAGCTTCATGCCCGGCAGCACGTACTTGTCGTAGATCGGGAAGGGCGGCTTTTGCTCGACCGGGCCCATGTACGCGAACACGATGCCGCCGAACACGTGCGCCGGGTACGCGCCCTGGGCGAACTCCTTCGAGAGCTTTTCGGCCGCGCGCTCGCCCGGCATATCGAGCATCCGCCCGTCCACGTCGAAGACCCGGCCGTGATAGCAGCAACGGATTCCGTGCTCCTCGACGCGGCCATACTCGAGCGACGTGCCGCGGTGGCAGCAATGCAGATGCAGCACTCCGACGGCGCCGGAGCGGTCCTGGAACACCACCAGCTCCTCGCCCATGATGCGCGCGCGCAGCGGCCCTTCGGCGACCTCGTGCAGATAGGCGACGGGCTGCCAGAAGCGGCGTAGGTATTCGCCGCCGGGCGTGCCGCGCCCGCACTGGACCAGCTCGGTTTCAGGGCGGCCCTCGGTCGCGGTGCGATAGCCCTGATAGGCGAGCGCCTCTTTCCCGGAGCCGGTCATGTCATCGAGTTCCGTAGTTCTGGCGCGACGCCGCTTTTCCGGCGTCGCGCCTCCTTGCGTCGATCAGCTGCCGACCAGAACGTCGTGCCCGCTCTTGCCCTCGGTGAGGCCCCACGACTTCATCCAGTCATAGGTCGAGCCGAACAGGTTCGGGTCGTAGTAGTCGACATGCTTGTAGCGCACGAAGTGACGCGCGAGCTCTTCGGGCTTGAGCTGGCCCTCGGTCGCCTCGGCGATCTTCGGCGCGTACTTGGCGAAGTTCGCGTTGATGCGGTCGACAGCCGTATTCTCGGCATCGTAGAACGCCTTGCGCTGCGCGGGCGTGAGGCTCGTCGAAATCACCTCACCGCCGCGATAGAACTCGGCCGCCACGATATGCGCGCCCGCCTTCAGGGCAAGGCTGATCCACGGTTCCATCACCGTGACGACGCGCGTGGTGCGATCCTTCAGCGCTTCCCAGCGCTTCACCGGCGCGCCGATATGCTCGATCACCACCTTGTCGCGCCCGATGGCGCCCTCGAGCATCTGCAGGGTGCAGTAGTGCGATCCGGTGAACTCGTTCACCACCACCGGCACGCCGGCCAAGTCGCGCGGCGTCTGCAGCGTCTCGTCGAACGTCATGATCGCCTGTGCCGCGACGCAGGCGCGAAGCGCCGCGATCGACGCCTTGTGGCCACGCTCGATGCGGTCGATCGAGGCCCACTCGCAGATATTGTAGCCGTCGGCGTTGCCGCAGTCGAACAGCGTCTCCTTCTGGCGCTCGTTGACCTCGCGGGTCAGCAGGGTGGGCGCGCGGTCGGCGTAGGTCTGCGACAACGAGACGTCGAGTCCCGCCGTGGCGAAAATACCCTCCTCGATGCCCACCAGAACCGGCAGGTCGAAAAGTTGGCTGTTGGGGGCGATCCGGACGACGGGGTTGGCCATGGGTTCCTCCTTGGCCGCGTTCGCGACCTGTTCGACGCGATTATGCGAATTATTCTCGGCCCGGCGGCAGGCGGGGTCAAGGCGCGGGAAAAGACGCTCGTGGAAGGAGGAAGAACGCATCGCGTTCACCCTAGGCCTAGATCATTCGATGCAAGCCGCTACAGATGACAGCGGCGGCCCTTGGGCCGCCGCGCGAGAAAGTCATTCTTGGCGGCTCAATCCGCCCGTCTGCGGCGCATCAGACCAAGCCCGGCGAGACCGAAACCGAACAGCGCCAATGTGGCAGGCTCGGGCACATCACCGGTTGCAGCATTTGCGATCCGCCCGGCGACGCTAAGCGTACGGCCCGCGGCGTCCACGTCCACGATCTGGAGGGCCCCGGCGCTGGTGAAGATGTTGTGTGAGGCATTGCCGTTCACGTCCGTGTTCGTAAGACCGAGAGAGCTGCCGAACGCAGTGACGATATTGCCGACCTCGGACTGGTTGAGCGCGGTGCTGGAGACGACGAAAGGCAGGTACGTGAACCAGCCGCCGTCCGGGGTAAGGCCAGCGCCCGAATTCCCCTCGGCCATGGCGTACAGGCCGCCGCCGCTATTGAGGAAGTCGATGATGTCGGACGACCGTCCGATCAGGATGTTGAGTTCGGCCTGGGTCAGTATGCCGCCGAAGTCGGATGCGATCACGATGGCGTTGTAGGTGGTTCCGAGCAGGTCCAGCTGCGCATTGAGCGTGCTTGCGTCGGCGTGCACGAAGTCCGTGCCCTCGGCATAGCCACTCGCGATGATGCCGTTCTTGCCGACAGTGTGCCCACTGGGCGGCGAGATGCTGGACTCTACGAACAGGAACTGGTTGACCCCTCCGGCGGTGAAGGGATTGAACGCGGAGTCGGTGACGAAGTCGATGGCGGTCGTGTTGATGTTCCGCGCGCCGGTCGTGTTGCCGCCCAGCGTCGCGTGGAAATCGGGATCATGGCCGGTCAAGAATATCGACCCGGCATCCGCCGGGCTCGTAGCCAGCGCCATGACGCCCAAGACAATCGCAACGATGCAGTTGGTGTATCTCCGCTTCATGACGCTCTCCAAATGCCGTCGTCGCTTGCGTTCGAAACATTTGCCCCGGAATTGAGCGCCGACCCGATTTGATCAATTCGTGTGAGAGTTTATCGACGATCGTCCTGTCTTTATCATGATTCATGCAAGTTCCGTGCCAAGTCCATCGCACTGGCCTTTTCGGCCGATTTCAAGACGGTAGCGCGATCATGGCGCCGGGTGCATGTAAAGGTTTCCGACATTTCAGCGTTCACTGGCCAAAAAGTTGTAAAATTTTCCGACAGCTCTTCTCTTGGGCATTTGCTTTCATCAAACGCATCCGATCGGGACCGTCAAATTGCGGTTCAACCACAGGCAGTTCATCTCCTGATTATTTCAACCGTTCATGCGGCGCCGGCCAATCCCCGGAGCGCCATGTGCGCACGCCCGGCACGCATGATCAGGTGCCCAGCTGCCTGTCATTCTCTCTGCAGCAAGGTGATGGACAGTTGAAACGCCCGGTCGGGCCTATAGTCTATGGGCCGGCCGGCACATACGTGCCGCACGATCGGGAGGGCCGCCATGTCGGGCACGACCGTGAAACTCCGCTCCAGCGAGGGCGGCGAATTCGATTGCTATGTGGCACTGCCCGAGGGTTCAGGCCCGACGCCGGCGATCGTCCTCGCCTGTGCCATAACGGGCGTGGACAAAGATCACACGGGCATGGCCGACGCCTTCGCCGCACGGGGCTTTATCGCAGCCGCGCCCGACCTGTTCTGGCGCACGGTGCCGGGTCCGATGCCGGCCAGTGACGAACGTCGTTCCGGGCGCGGCCAGCCGCGGGCGGAAAAGATCAAGACCGGCGAGGCCGACATGGTCGATACGCTCGCCTATCTCCGCTCCTTGCCGCAGTTCAACGGGCGCGCCGCGACGATCGGCTATTGCTACGGCGGTCCCTACGCCATCATCGGTCCCAAGCGGCTCGGCTACGACGCCGGCCTGTCCTGTCACGGCACCCGCATGCAGGACTATATCGCGGACCTCGACGGCGTCACGCAGCCGGTGTCGGTCATGTGGGGCGATCAGGACCATGCCGCGCCGGCTGAAGTGCTCGATGCCTACCGCCCGGTGCCCGGCCGCATGAAGAACGTCGAGCTGCACATCTTCCCGGGGGTCAAGCACGGCTACATGCTGGCCTCGAGCGACGCGTTCGATGCCAAGGCCAGCCAATTCTCGACAAGCCGGGCGCTCGCGATCCTGGAAGGTTTGCGCAAGCCCAAGGCCGGGTCGTCGCGCGCCGCGGAATAGCGCCGGTTGGAGATAGATCCTACTGCGCCGCCTGCCGGCCGCCCACCCAGCGGTTGGCCGGGCGGCGGAGGCCGAGATTCTCACGCAGCGTGGCGCCCTCGTACTCCTTGCGGTAGAGGCCGCGGCGCTGCAGCTCCGGCACCACGTGATCGACGAAGTCGCGCAGCCCCTCCGGGAAGGTCAACGGCATGATGTTGAACCCGTCGGCGGCGCCCGCGCGGTACCATTCCTCGAGCGAGTCGGCGATTTTGCTGCCCGTGTCGCAGATGATGCGGTGGGCGCGCTGCCCGGCCACGCGCTTGTAAAGCTCGCGGATGGTCAGGTTCTCGCGCCGGGCCAGGTCGATCACGACCTTCTGGCGGCCCTGCTGCGAGTTGGTGAGCGGCACGTCGGGCAGCGGCCCGTCGAGCGGGTATTTCGAAATGTCGGTGCCCAGAAGGTCCGACAGCGTCTTGACCCCGTGGTCGGGATGGATGAGGGACTGCAGCGATTCGTACTTCGCTTCGGCCTCGGCGCGCGTCGCGCCGACCACGACCAGAACGCCCGGCATGATCTTCACGTCGTCGGGGCTGCGGCCGTATTTCTGTGCCCGCCGCTTCACGTCGGCGTAGAAATCGCGCCCGTCGTCGAGCCGCTGCTGCACGGTGAACACCACCTCGGCCGTCTCGCCCGCCAGCTCGCGCCCGACGTCGGACTGGCCGGCCTCGACGATGACGGGGCGGCCCTGCGGCGAGCGCGGCACGTTCAGCGGCCCGCGCACCTTGAAGTACTTGCCCTGGTGATTGAGGAAGTGGAGCTTGGCGGGGTCGAACGAGCGGCCGGACGCCTTGTCGTAGATGAAGGCGTCGTCCTCCCATGAATCCCACAGCCCCATCACCACCTCGGCGAACTCGCGCGCGCGCACGTAGCGCTCGGCGTGCGGGATATGCGCGTCGAACCCGAAATTCAGAGCCTCGGACGCGGCCGAAGAGGTGACCAGGTTCCAGCCCGCCCGTCCGCCCGAGACGAGGTCGAGCGTCGCGAAGAAGCGTGCCACGTGGAACGGATCGCCATAGGTGGTCGTGGCGGTGGCGACCAGCCCGATGTGGCTGGTGACCATCGAGAGCGCGGCGAACAGGGTGATCGGCTCGGGCCGCGTGGCGGCGGTGGTCACCGACCACACATCGGGATCGTCCGGCCCGAAGGTCGACTGCGAATCCGCGTTGAACAGCATGTCGAACCGGCCGCGTTCGGCAAGCTGTGCGACTTCGGCATAGTGCTTGATGCTGGCCGGGGCGCCCTCGGGCACCGAGGGGTCGCGCCAGGCGGACACATGGTGGCCACCGCCGTTCAGGAACAGGCCGAGCTTCATCATGGCATGGGTCCCGCTGTCCGTCGCGTCAGGACGGATCATATCGCGTCGGCCGGCGCTGCGCCAAGCGGGCCGGTCAGGCCACCGGCTCGGAGATGACCTCTTTCACCTTGCCGGCCAGCTGCTGCAGCGAGAAGGGCTTGGGCAGGAAATGGATGTTGTCCGAGAAGTCGATGCGCTTGCGGAACGAGTCCTCGGTATAGCCGGAGATGCATATCACTCGCAGGTCGGGCCTCTTCTCGCGCACCTGGCGGATCAGCGAGGGGCCGTCGAGCCCCGGCATGACGACGTCGGTAACCAGGAGGTCGATCGGATCGCCGGAATCGAGCAATTCGAGCGCGCCCTCGCCGTTCGACGCCTCGAGAACCGTGTAGCCCTTGTTGCGCAGCGCCCGCGCGCCGAACTTGCGCACCGCGTCCTCGTCCTCGACCAGCAGCACGACGCCCTCGCCGGTCAGGTCGTGACGGTCGGCGCGTTCGCGTGGCGCCGCCTCGCGCGGCGCTTCCACGGCCTCGTCGGCGCGATGACGGGGCAGGAAGATGGTGAAGGTCGTGCCGGCGCCGGGCGCGGAATCGACCGAGATCAGACCGCCCGTCTGCTTGATGATGCCGTAAACGGTGGAGAGCCCCAGCCCGGTGCCAGAGCCGACCTCCTTGGTGGTGAAGAACGGCTCGAAGATCTTGCCGATATGCGCCGCCGCGATGCCGCAGCCTGTGTCTTCCATCTCGATCGCGATGTAGTCGGCATCGGGAGCGGGGTCGAGCCCCGCAAGGCGCACATCGCCCGCCGGCAGGTTGAACGTGCGGATGGTGAGCGTTCCGCCCGCCGCCATCGCGTCGCGCGCGTTGACGGCGAGGTTGATGATCACCTGCTCGAGCTGGCCCTGGTCGACGCGTACCAGCCCCAGCTCGCGCCCGTGCACCATCTTGAGGTCGATCGAGGCGCCGATCAGGCGGCGCAGAAGGTTCGAAAGCTCGGCCAACACGTCGGTGATCGAGAGTACCTTGGGCTGCAAGGTCTGCTGGCGCGAGAAGGCGAGGAGCTGGCGCACCAGGTTGGCCGCACGGTTGGCGTTCTGACGGATCTGCATAATATCGGCGAAGGATGGATCGCCGGCGCGGTGGCGCATCAGGAGCAGATCGCAGAACCCGATCATCGCGGTCAGCAGGTTGTTGAAGTCGTGGGCGACACCACCTGCGAGCTGGCCGACCAACTCCATCTTCTGCGACTGAAGGAACTGCGCTTCCAGCGTCTTCTGCTCGGTGATGTCGACCAGATGGAGGATCAGCCCCGCCGTTTCGCCGGCCTCTTCGAGGCGGCGGATCACCGCCGAGGCGACGACCCGCCCGCCACCGCCGGTAAGCGTCAGTTCCATCGGCGCCGCCTCGCCCGGCCCCGCCGCGGCGTGGAGGAGCTGGTCGGCGACCGCGATCCGGCCGGATGCCTCGACGAAGGCGGAGAACGGACGGCCCACGGCCTCGCGGTCCTCGACCCCCACCATGCGTGCGAAGGCGGCGTTGTGCTCGATCACCTGCCCGTCGGCGCCGAGCAGGACGATGCCGACCGCGGCCTCCTCGAAAAACCGCTGGAAGCGCTGCTCCGACTGCTTCAAGGCGTCGGCCCACTCGCGCTCGATGGTCAGGTCGCGGACGAGCGAGCGGGTGCGCAGCCCGCGGCCGTGCTCGGCATGCACGACGGTCTGGGTGACATAGGCGCTGAACGGCCGTCCGTCGCGGCCGCGGAAGGTGACCTCGCCTTGTTCCTGTTCGGCGTCTCCGGCGAAGGGCGAGTGCGCTGTGCCCTCGCCGCGGGCCGGGGCGGCGACGAAGTCGTGCAACAGCTTGCCGCCGCCGGTAATCTCGTCCGGCGTGTGGCCCAGCCATCCGGCCAGCGTGTTGTTGACGAACTGGAAGCGGCCCCCCTCGTCAACCGAGTAGAAGCCGATCGGCGCGTTCTCGAGGAAGTCGATCAGCCGCTCCTGCTCCTCGCGGATGACCTGCTCCATCTCCTTCCGCGCCGTGATGTCCTCCATGCCCCACAGCACGTAGCCGGGCCGGTTGGGCAGGGGGACCACCAGGACGTCGCGCCATTCGCGCTCGCCCTTGCGGGTGCTCACCTGGAACTCGGCGCGCGCTGACGTCCCGGCCTTTGCCGCAGCCCTGAGCCTGCCGAGCTGCTCCGCCGCGTCCCGGCCGCCGGCCAGCTGCGCCTCGATGGCGGCCAGAGGCGCGGCCGGGTCGAGCGGGAACAAGCGGGTCCACATGGTGTTGTAGATGACGGCGCGGCCGGACGGGTCGATCACCATGCGGGCGTGGGGCAGCGCGTCAAAGGCGGCGGCGTCGAGCTCGCGTGCGGCCTCGGAGGCGGACAGGTCCCGGATGGTGCGGCGCTGACGCAGAATCGAGACGATGGAAATCCCGGCAAAAGCCAGGGCGAGGCTGGCCAGAGCCACGCGGATCAGCGGGAGGCCGGCCGGCAGCAGGCCGTCGGCATGCGCCGCGGCCGGCACGAACGCAGCAAGCGCCGCGAACATTGCCCAGCGCCACGCCACCCCTCTGGCTTGTCCCCCCATGGACACCCCGTTCACCCCTTACACCAAAACTTTACCATAAATCCCCGGAACGATGGAGAGATTCCAGATCCAAGCCTGATCCGATCGCGCGTCAGCCGGCGGGGGCCGCTGTGGGCCGGGCCACGCCTTTCGGCCTGAGCTTGCCCTGGAGGCGGAGCACGTAGCCGACGATTTCGGCCACCGCCTTGTAGTGCTCGGGCGGGATCTCCTCGCCGATCTCGACGCCGGCATAGAGCGCCTGGGCGAGCGGCGGGCTCTCGAACACCGGCACCTCGTTTTCCTCGGCGACGGCGCGGATGCGGAGCGCAACGTTGTCGGCGCCTTTGGCGACCACCAGCGGCGCCGCCATCGCGTCGAGCTCGTATTTCAGCGCGACGGCGAAGTGGGTCGGGTTGGCGACGACGACCGTTGCGCCGGGCACCGCGGCCATCATGCGCCGTCGCGCGCGCTCCTGGCGGATCTGGCGCAGCCGGGCGCGGATGTGCGGGTCGCCTTCGGACTGCTTCATCTCGTCGCGGACCTCCTGGCGCGACATGCGCATCTGCTTGAGGAAGGCGAGGCGCTGATAGAAGAAATCGAGCGCCGCGATGGCCGCGACGACGATCAGGACGCCGATCATCAGCCGCGTGGCGAGCCGGCGCAACAGTTCGAGCAGGTCCGCAGCATCCATCCGCGTCGAAAGCTCGATTCCGTGCATCGACGGCATCATGATCGCCGCCGCGATAGCGCCGACCACGGCGATCTTGGCAATGCCCTTGGCGAACTCGACCGTCGAGCGCATCGAGAACAGACGCTTCGCACCCTTGAGCGGCGAGATGCGCTCGAGGTCGGGCTTCAGCTTCTCGGGCGACAGGTTGAAGCCGTGCTGCGCGAGGCCCGAGGCGATCGCGAACGCCACCATCAGCAGCATCGGCAGGAGCATGATCGCCCCGACATGCATAAGGGTGTCCTGCGACAGCGCATTGAGCGAAAGCCGGTCGATGCGGATCAGCGCCGGCTTCTCGACGAAGGTGCGGAGCAGCCGGAACAGGTCGCGCCCGATCGCCGGGCCCAGCATGACGATGACCAGCGTGCCGGCCAGCATGATGAAGCCGTGGCCGATTTCGCGCGAGTTGGCGAAATCGCCGCGCTTGCGCGCATCCTCGAGGCGGCGTTGCGTCGGTTCTTCGGTTTTTTGCGAGTTGTCGCGGTCGTCGGCCATCAGCGCACCAGCGCGCCCAACCCGCCCTGGAAGTCCTGCAGGAACCACAGCATCGTCGCCGAGATCGTGATGGTCATCACGAAGAAGGCGAGGCCGATCTGCAGCGGCATGGCGATGAAGAAGATCTGCACCTGCGGCATCAGCCGGTTCACCAGCCCGAGCCCGAGATAGAACACCAGCCCGACCACCAGGAACGGCGCGGCGAGCTGCATCCCGAGCCCGAAGGCGTGGGCGATCAGGTTGCTGATCGTCGCCGAGAAGTCGCCCCAGGGCAGGGCCTCGCCCGGGGGGAACACCGCGTAGGAGTCGACGATCGCCTCAAGCATCTGGTGGTGCAGGTCGGCGACGAACACGATAACAACGCCCAGCATGCCGAGAAACGTGCCGACCATCGATCCCTGGGTCGATTCGGTCGGGTCGAACAGGGTCGCGTTGGAAAGGCTCGACTGGAAGCCGATGATGGTGCCCGCGACATGGAGCGCCGAGATCATCACGCGCACCAGCGTGCCGAGGAACATTCCGACCACGAGTTCGCCGCCGAAGATCAGGAACAGGCGCAGCGGGCTGGCGGGCAGGGCAGGCAGGCCGGGCGCGACCAGCGGCGTCACGATCACGGTCAGCGCGATCGCGAGCAGCAGCCGTGCGCGCGGCATCACGAAGACCTCGCCGAAGCCTGGCAGCAGCATCAGGGCCGCGCCCAGCCGCGCGAAGACGAGCAGCAGCGACCATGCATTGCCGGGTATGAACTGGTCGAGCGTCATCGCCCCCGCGCGCGCTCCTCTATCCGCCGGTCGCGATGCGCCCGGCGATCCGCTCGGTGAAGCCCTCGAGGGTCTGCAGCATGAATGGCAGAAGGAGGAGCACGGAGACGAACATCACGATGATCTTCGGCACGAAGGAGAGGGTCATCTCCTGAATCTGGGTCAGTGCCTGGACCAGCGACACGGCGAGGCCAACGAGAAGCCCGACCAGCATGATCGGCGCGCCGATCTTCAGGAGCACCACGATCGCGTCGCGGCTGATATCGAGGACGTCGGCGACATTCATGGCGTGTCTCGGGCGACGGCGGCCTCGCCCGCCGCCACTAGTGGAGCGAATTTGACATTTGAGTCCCGGCTGCGGCGAGGCTCGTTCTCAAATGTCAAATTCAAACTCCACTAGAAACATAGACTTACTAGTGGTCTTTTCGATTCCGACATTTGCTCATGACGTTGCCGCAAGGGCAAGCAAATGTCGGAATCAGACCACTAGATCGGCATCCGGATGATGTCCTGATAGGCCTGGATGACCTTGTCGCGCACCGCGAGCACGGTCTGCAGTGTGATCTCGGCGTTGTTGACCGCGGTGACGACCTGGTTGAGGTCGGCCTGTCCGGCGATCGCCTGAGTACTGACGCGCTCGGCGGCGTGGCCGGTGTCGATCGCGCCATTCACGGCGTCGCGCACTAGATTGGCGAACCCTTCGCCGTTGCCGCGCCCGTTCGCGGCGAGGCCCGGGCCGGAGCCCGCGCCGGCGCCGCGGGCGTAGGCGGCGACCGCCTTTGCAAGATCGATGGCCATAGTCAGTTCCTCATCAAATCGATCGTGCGCTCGATCATCTTCTTCGAGTTCTCGATCATGTCGAGATTGGCGGTGTAGGATCGCTGCGCCTCACGCATGTCCATCATCTCGATCAGCGGGTTGACGTTGGGTAGGAGGACGTAGCCGTCGGGCCCTGCCGCCGGATGGGTGGGGTCGTACTTGCGGCGGAAGTCGCTGGGGTCGTTGCCGATGCGATCGACCTTCACGAGTTCGGAGCCGGTCTTGCGGTCGAGCTGTTCGCGGAACGACACGGTCTTGCGCTGGTAGGGGTCGCCACCGGGCGTCTCGGCGGTGGAGTCCGAGTTGGCCAGGTTCTCCGAGATGACGCGCAGCCGCGTGCCCTGCGCCTTCATGCCGGACGCCGCGATCTTGATCGCCTCGATCAAATCCATGGCCGCGGCCCCTCTCAGCCGACGCCGCGCCCGATCGCCATCTTCAGGAGATCGAGCTGCTTCTTGTAGATGGTGGAGACGAGGCTGTAGTCGGTCTGAGTCTGCGACACCTTGAGGAGCTGCTCCTCCATCACGACGGCGTTCCCGGAGGGTTCTTCCTCGTAAGGGTTCTTTTCCTTGGCATCGCGGAACTTGCGAACCGGAACCGTGCCGGTGAGGTTCGAGCCCTCGTCGGTTGCGGCGAGTGTCACGCGCGGCACGGTCGGGTGCAGCATCGAGCGGAAATCCTGCGGCTTCAGGTCGTTCGGCACGTAGCGCGGCGTGTCGGCATTCGCCACGTTCTGCGCCAGCACCTCCTGGCGGCGGGCGAGCCACGCCATACGCTTGGTCGCAAGTCCGATAAGCGGCAGATGGGACAGATCCATGGCTCGATCCGTTGCGGTGCCGCGCCCCGGCGCGCGCGGCCAAATCCAAGGTCCAATGTGGCGAACCGCCATTAACAATCCGTAAAGCCGACTGTGTTGGTCTAACAGCGTCCCTCCGGGCGCCGCCGCGGCATCGTGCCGCGTACGGTCCTCACAGGTAGTGACGAGGCCTGGGCATGCTTTACCTGACACGCAAGGTCGGCCAGTCGGTCGTCATCAACGACACGATCGAGGTGTCGGTCGTCGAGGTGCGCGGCAAGTCGGTTAAGTTGGGGTTCACCTTCCCGCCCGACGTATCGGTGCTGCGCCAGGAAATTCACCAACGCATCCAGGACGAGAACCGCGCCGCCGCCGCGGCGAGCTTCGATCTGATCGAGAAGCCGCCGAACAAGGATGCGTCCGAGGGCTGAAATAACCTTTCGTTAAACATGATGGACGATTCTTGCTCTCGCGTTCGTGACCGAGTTTGAGGAGCCAGTTCCAGATGAGTTCCGCCGATATCCGGACCCGTTTGACCGAGGTGTCCGCCGTCGTGTGTATGGCGCGCAGCTTGCTCGCCGATGGAAAGCCGGTGGATCTGTCGAGCCTCGAGACGCGGGTCGAGGGGCTATGTCGGTCGCTGGTGGTGCTGCCGCGCGACGATCGCGAGGAGATCAAGCCCAACCTCGTGGTGCTGATGGATGAGCTTGGACGCCTCGCCGAGACGGTCAGGGCGCAACATGCGGCGCTGGCCGAGCGGCTGTCCACCGTGGTGCAGGGCCAGCGCGCCGCGGGCGCGTACGGCATGCCATCGCGGACGGCGCGCCGCCCGAAGCGCTAGGTCATGGACCTCAGCGTCTATCTGCGATTCATCGTTGCGCTGATCTTCGTTCTCGGATTGATCGGCGCTGTCGCCTGGGGCGGGCGGCGGATCGGCGTGCTCGGCCGCTACACCCGCACGCGCGGCGAGGCCAAGCGCATCACCATCGTCGAGCTGCTGCCGGTCGACGCCAAGCGCCGGCTCATGCTCGTGCGGCGAGACGGCACCGAGCATCTCGTGCTGCTGGGCCCGACGCAGGACGTGCTGATCGAGCAGGGCATCCGTCCCGCGGAGCCTGCACCGTGAGGCGCCTTTTGCGCCTTGTCTGGCTTGCCGTGCCGGCCGTTGCGCTGGCGACACCGGCCTTTTCGCAAACCTTCTCGCTCGATCTCGGCGATGGGGGCTCGACCACCGGGCGGATCGTGCAGCTTGTCGCGCTGCTCACGGTCTTGTCGCTCGCGCCGTCGATCCTTGTGATGGTGACGTCGTTCACCCGCATCGTGGTGGTGCTGTCGTTCCTGCGGAGTGCGATCGGGCTGCAGCAATCGCCGCCCAACGCCGTTCTCGTGTCGCTCGCGCTGTTCCTCACCGCTTTCGTCATGGCGCCGACCTTCAACACGGCCTATCAGAACGGCATCAAACCGCTGATCGACAACCAGATCACGGAGAACGAGGCGCTCGACCGCACCATGTCGCCGATCCGCCGCTTCATGCTCGAGCATGTGCGCGAGAAGGATCTGCGGCTGTTCGACAACCTGGCCAACACCACCCCGGCCGAGGTGGGCGACCAGACGCCGATGCGCACGCTGATCCCGGCCTTCATGATCTCCGAATTGCGCCGCGCGTTCGAGATCGGGTTCCTGCTGTTCCTGCCCTTTCTGATCATCGACATGGTGGTGGCGTCGATCCTGATGTCGATGGGCATGATGATGCTGCCCCCGGTCATGATCTCGCTGCCGTTCAAGCTGATTTTCTTCGTGCTGGTCGACGGTTGGTACCTGGTCGCGGGTTCGCTGGTGCAGAGCTACTCGACCGGCGGCGGCGCGGGATTCGGCATCGGTGGGTAGGGTCGGGCTAGCGCGGATCGTCCGCCCGCGCGTCCGCATTCCGGCGCCGCGCGCCATCGCCGCGCCGGTTGCAGATGAACACGCATTCGCCCAGAAGCGCCGTCACCAGGATCAGCGCGTTGGTCACGACGAATACCCAGTTCGCGAGCAGCCAACTATAGACGACGAAACCCGTCGACGCGGTCACCTGGCCGACGAACAGCCAGCGCGACACGCCCTGGGTCGCGCCGCTGCGCCATTGCGACCAGACTTGGCGGCCGAGCGTCGCCAGTAGCACCGCGGCCGCGGTCCAGCCGATCAGATCGGCTGGCATGATGTGTCAAGCACGTCGTAAGTCGTTGCGATCAGTGCCAGATCAGCAGGATCAGGATGATGATCGGAATCGGTACGCCCAGCAGCCAAAGCAGGATCCCGCGCCCCATGCGACCTCTCCCGTCGATGCGTTGATCGTCCGTTCGGAAAGCGCTCGGGGACGTGGAAGGTTCCGGGTGGTTCGCAGTGGTCACGGGACGGGATCAGAAATCGGCCGTCTGCACCCCTTCGTCGACCATCTCCTTAGCGATCGGCGCGGCGCGGCGCGGCGGCCGGAGCAAGAGGACAAGCGGCGCGGCCAGCAGAAGCACCCACATCAGCAGGCGGTAGTCGTCGACATAGGCGATCGTCGTCGCCTGCCGCGTCACCTCGGCGTTCAGCGCCATGGCGCCGGCCTGGGTCGTCCAGTTCCATGCCTGGGGCAGGATCGCCGGGTTCAGCGCGTTGCGGAACGGCGTCAGGTGCTCGACAATGGCGGCATGGTTCGCCTGCGTGTTCTGGGCGAGCTGGGCGATCACGATCGACACGCCGATCGACGAGCCCAGATTGCGCAGCAGGCTGTACATCGACGAGCCCTCGTTGCGGTACTTGGGCGCGAGCGTCGCGAAGGTGAGCGTCGAGAGCGGCACGAAAATGAATCCGAAGCCCGCCCCCTGCATCATCGCCGACCAGATGATCGGCCAGGAGCCGACATTCATGTCGAACTGCGACATCTGCCACAGCGACGCCGAGGTGAGCCCAATGCCGCACAGGATGAGGATGCGCGCGCTGACCTTGCCGACCAGCCGGCCGACGATGAACATGCCGATCATCGTGCCCATGCCGCGCGGCATCATCACCCAGCCAGCCGTGAGCACCGGATAACCGAGAAGGTTCTGCAGGAACGGCGGCAGCAGCGCCATGGTCGCCAGCAGCACCACGCCGAGGACAAAGATGACGAGCTGTCCGGCCGAGAAGTTGCGGTCACGGAAGATGGCCGGCTCGACGAACGGGTGGTCCGAGGTGAACATGTGGGCCACGAACAGATAGAGGAACAGCCCGGCGATCACGCACTCGATCACGATTTCGGTCGAGGTGAACCAGTCCTGCGACTGGCCGCGGTCGAGCATCATCTGCATGCCGCCGATCGCGATCGACAGCATCGCGAAGCCGAACCAGTCGAACGGCCGGTCGCGGTCGCGCGCCCCCTCGGGCACGAAGGCCGCGAGCCCGAGGAAGGCGAGAATGCCCACCGGCAGGTTGATGTAGAACACCCAGCGCCAGCTATAGGCGTCGGTGAGCCACCCGCCCAGGGTAGGGCCGATCACCGGGCCGACCATCACGCCGACGCCCCACAGCGCCATCGCCTGGCCGTGCTGCTCGCGCGGATAGGTGTCGAGCAGGACGGACTGCGACAGCGGCACCAGACCGGCGCCGCACGCGCCTTGCAGGAAGCGGAAGAGCACGATCTCGGGCAGGGACGTCGCCGCGCCGCACAGCATCGAGGTGATGGTGAAGCCGGCGACGCACACCAGGAACACGCGCTTGCGCCCGAAGCGCGTGGCGAGATAGCCCGAGGCCGGCGTCATGATCGCCGCAGCCACGATGTAAGAGGTGAGGACCCACGACACCTGGTCCAGCGTCGCCGACAGCGAGCCCTGCATCTCGGGCAGGGCGACATTGGCGATGGTCGTATCCAGCGCCTGGATCACCGTCGCCAGCATGACCGACAGGGTGATCAGCCCGCGATTGACCTCGCCCGCCGGCGCGGCCGCCGCGCTCATCGCACGCCGTGCGCCTGGGCCGCGTCGCCCTCGATCCAGCCGAGCGCGGTGCGCACGAAGCCGGGCAGCTGGCGCTGGTGCTCGGTGTCGATGTCGACCACCGCGCTCATCCCGGCGCGGAGCTGCGGTGCGTCATGCTGTTGGACGACGGCGACGCGCACCGGGATGCGCTGCACCACCTTCACCCAGTTGCCGGTGGCGTTCTGCGGCGGCAGGATCGAGAACTCGGCGCCCGATGCCGGCGCGATGGATTTCACCGTGCCGCGCCAGACTCGGTCCGGGTAGGCGTCGACGGTGATTTCGACCGGCTGGCCGGGCCGCACATGGGTCAGGTCGGTCTCCTTGAAGTTCGCGTCGACCCAGAGGTCGGTATCGGCGACCACGCTCATCACCGGCATGCCAGCCGACAAGACTGGCATGCCGGCGTTCACATAGGCGCCCGGCTCGGGCGTTTTCGAGGCGATCCCGTCGAACGGCGCGCGCACCACCGTTTTGGCGAGATCGATGGCCGCCTGGTCGCGCACCGCCTTCGCCGCGGCATAGCTCGGCACCGCGTCGAGCGGCGTGTCCAGCCCTCCGCCGAGCTGGGCCGCGATCTGGCTCTGCTCGTGGCGGGTCATCGCGATCTGCTGGCGCGCGACGTCGACGGCGTGGTGCGCCTCGTCGAGCTTGGCCTGAGAGGCGTAGCTGTTCTTGGCGAGCTGGGACTGGCGGGTGAGGTCACGCTGCGCGAAATTCTCGTTCATCTGCGCCATCTGGATCTCGGCCGCCTTCTGCCGCCACATGGCCTTCAGCGCATCGACGGCATCGCGGGCGGCGCGAAGCTGCGCCTCGGCGCGGTCGAGCGCGACGCGGTACGAGCTGTCGTCGATGCGGAACAGCACGTCGCCCTTGGCGACACGCTGGTTCTCGTGGACGTCGACCGCGACGATGCGCCCGCTCACTTCGGCGCCGATCGACACCTTGTCGGCGTGCACATAGGCGTTGTCGGTGGAGACGTAGCGCCCGCCGGTCGCGTATACGTAGGCCGCGCCGACCAGTACCACCAGCGGCCCGAGGCCGAGCAGCACCGGGCGCAGCCAGCGCCGTCGCGGGCGGCTCTTGCCCGGCGCCGCGTCCGGACGCTGTGGCGGGGCGACCGAGTCGATCCGCGCCGTCTCGGGTTGGGGCTTACGCGCTTCCTGCGGCACCGACCGGCTCCTCGTCTTCGGGCGTTTCCACGGCGCCGGTGGCCTCGGCGGCCTCGGCGGCCGCCAGGTTGCGCTTCATGTGGCGCAGGGTTTCCATCAGCCGCTCGCGTGCGCCCGGCGGCAGCCCTTGCTGGGCGGTCTCGCGCGAGCGCGTGGCCTCGTCCCACATTACCGAGATCAGAGGCTGGGCCTTGCCGGTGACGTGCAGGCATACGGCGCGCCGGTCATTCGGATCGCGCCGCCGTTCGACCCAGCCAGAACTCCTCCAGCTTGTCGATCACCCGCGCCAGCGTGATCGGCTGGATCTCCAGATTATCGGCGAGCCTCGCCTGGTTGATTCCCTCGTTGAGCGAGATCTGCGCCAGGGCCCGCCACTGGGCAAGCGTCAGCCGATGACCGCGCACCCGCCGATGAAAGTCGCGGCGCATCAGGCGCATCACGTCCGACAGCAGGAAACCGAGCGTATTCTCCGGATCGTTGGCCGGGGTCACGTCACCACCTCAATTCTTTGAACGTCCTTATAATAAGCATTGCTTATTATAAGGACAAGAGGGTGTCGGGAACTAGGCTACCGGAATCGAGCGGACCGCGACCGGCCCTTCGCGCCCGCGCAGCGCCACCGACCGGGCCTCGGCCCCGGGGAAATCCGCCGCGATGGCGCCATAGACGGCCTCGCTGACCAGCAGCTCGCCGGGCTGGGCGGCGGCCTGAAGGCGCGCGGCGATGTTCACCGGCTCACCCAGCGCGGTGAAGTCGAGATAGTCCGCGCCGCCGACATTGCCGACGAAGCAGATGCCGGCCTCGATGCCGACCCCCAGCGGGAGCCACGGCCCCTCCGCGCTGCCATAGCCGACCTCACGCAGCAGCGCCCGGCCGGCCTCGATGGCGGATCGCTTGAACCCGGGGCCGGCGAAGCCCGGGATGAAGAATGCCATCACCTCATCGCCGATCAGCTTGTCGATGGTCGCGTTGTGCCGGATCAGCACGTCGGTCGCGGTCCGGTAGAACCGGTTCAGCAGCGCGGCATACCCGGCCGGGCCCAGCTTTTCGGCAAGGGCACTGGAGCCGCGCACATCGGCGAACAGGATGGCGCTGTCGATCTCCGCGCCGCCTAACGGCATCTTCTCGCAGCACTGGGCGCACAGCTGCGGATTCTTACGCGAGGGGGTGAAGCCTATCGTGCGGCAGATATGGCCGCCCCAGCCGCCGAACGGGTTATGGCACACCTTGCAGCGCGGATGGCCGGGGAGCAGGCGCATGGTACGGCGCAAAAGGCCAAGCCCCAAATGTCCCTGGGTCAGCGTCTTGCGCCACGCTTCGAGATCTTTTTCGGGGTCAGGGCTCGGGCGCGCCACTTGCGCCTCCTCTCGCTCCGGGCCGCATCATAGCACAACGATACAGGCCACGGCACGACATCGCGGGCGTCAGATGTTGCGGGTCCGCCGCGCCATGGCGTCGCGCCAGATACGGTCGGGCGGCTCGTCGAAGATCAGCTGGAGATCCTCGGGCGCGGTGAACCAGCCATGCGCGGCGATCTCGCGCTCGAGCTGGCCCGGGCCCCAGCCGGCATAGCCGAACGCCATCAGGCTCTTTCGGGGTCCCTTGCCTTGGCCGATGTCGGTCAGTATCCGCGGATCGAGCGTCAGTGCCACCCGCCCGTCGATGTCGACGGTGCCGGCGCCGCGATACTCGGCGCTGTGGAGGATGAATCCTGCCTCGCGCTGCACCGGCCCGCCCAGGCAGACACGGATCGTGCCGCTGGCCCCGGCGGGGTCGCGGCCCGCCGCGGTCAGCAGCTTGGCGACCGGCATGGTGCCGACCGCCTTGTTGATCACCAGGCCGAACGCGCCCTTGCTGTCGTGCTCGACCATCAGGATCACCGCGTGGGCGAAGCGCGGATCGCCCATCTCGGGCGTTGCGATCAGGAGCTGGCCGGCCAGCGACGGAAAATCGGGCTTTAACTCCGGCGCCGGTCGTGCGGCGGGCGCCACGCCGACCAGAGCTACCAGTGCGAGGGCGAGGGCGAGGGCGAGGGCGAGGTGGCGCCGTGTGGCGCGCATGGCCGATCTCCCGTCCGGTCGCGATAGAGGGGAATTTGCCAGAAAACGGCCGGGTGCGGTCAAGTGTTCCGGTGCGGAGGCGCGGAATTCAACGGGGCGCCCGGGACTTGGCGAGTCGCGATCCGGTCCGGAATTCCGGGGACGGTTTCTGTGGAAAACCGTGGATAACCGCCAATATATCAAAAGTGAGAATGGCTTGCGCCCGGACCGGCGGTGGAGGGCCCGGTGGAAACGGAACAGGAACATCTTGTTGACCGGCTTCGCCGCCGCGCCTAGCTTACGCGTCTTCCGTAGCGTTGGATTTTCGCCATGATCCCCGTATCGGCGATCTCCCAGCAGATCTGGGACATGAAGTACCGCCTCAAGGCCGAGACGGGCGAGCCGGTCGACCGCACCATGGCGGACACGTGGCGCCGTGTCGCCCGGGCGCTGGCGGCGCCGGAAATCGACCCGGCGACCTGGGAAGAGCGGTTCTATAGCGCCCTGGAGGACTTCAAGTTCCTGCCGGCCGGCCGCATCGTCGCCGGGGCGGGCACCGGGCGCAATGTGACGCTGTTCAACTGCTTCGTCATGGGCACGATCCCGGACGACATGTCGGGCATCTTCGAGCATCTGCGCGAGGCCGCGCTGACCATGCAGCAGGGTGGCGGCATCGGCTATGACTTCTCGACACTGCGCCCCAAGGGCGCGCGCGTTCATGGCGTGGGCGCCGACGCCTCCGGCCCGCTGTCCTTCATGGACGTGTGGGACGCGATGTGCCGCACCATCATGTCGGCCGGCTACCGGCGCGGCGCGATGATGGCGACCATGCGCTGCGACCATCCCGACATCGAGCAGTTCGTCGAGGCCAAGCGGACTCCCGGCCGGCTAAACATGTTCAACCTGTCGGTGCTGGTGACCGACCCGTTCATGGACGCGGTCAAGGCCGACGGCCCGTGGGAGCTGAAGTTCAACGGCACGGCCTACAAGACGGTGAAGGCGCGTGACCTGTGGGACCAGATCATGCGCGCCACCTACGCCTATGCCGAGCCCGGCGTGATCTTCATCGACCGTATCAACCGCCGCAACAACCTGCATTATTGCGAGACGATTGCGGCGACCAACCCGTGCGGCGAGCAGCCGCTACCGCCCTACGGCGCGTGTCTCCTGGGTTCGGTCAATCTGGCGCAGCTGGTGCGCGACCCGTTCACAGCCGAGGCGCGAATGGACATGGACGAGTTGGCGCGCATCGTGCCGCTCGCCGTCCGCATGATGGACAACGTCACCGATGCGTCGCGCTTCCCTCTCGACGCACAGCTCCGCGAGGCGCAGGCGAAGCGCCGCATCGGGCTCGGCGTCACCGGACTCGCCGACGCGCTGATCATGTGCCGCGCGCGCTACGGCTCGGAACGGTCGGTGCGCCTCGCCGAGGAATGGATGGCGGCGATCCGCCGGCACGCCTATCTCGCGTCTGCCGAGCTCGCCGCCGAGAAAGGGCCGTTCCCGCTGTTCGACCGCGACGCCTACCTGGCGGGTGAGACGATCGCCGAGCTCGACGACGACGTGCGGGACGCGATCGCCACCAAGGGCATCCGCAACGCGCTGCTGACCTCGATCGCCCCGACCGGCACGATCTCGCTGCTGGCCGACAACGTCTCGTCGGGCATTGAGCCGGTGTTCAGCTATTCCTACACGCGCAACGTGATGCTGCCCGACGGGACGCGCCGCGAGGAGGAGGTGTCGGACTACGCCTATCGCCTGTACCGGCGCATGTTCGGCGAGAATGCGCAGCTTCCCGACTATTTCGTCGATGCCCAGCACCTCGCGCCCGCCGATCACGTGGTGATGCAGGCGGCGGTGCAGCAATTCATCGACTCGTCGATCTCCAAGACGATCAACGTGCCGGCCGAGCTGCCCTTCGAGGCGTTCAAGGACGTCTACGCGAACGCCTACGCGCTCGGATGCAAGGGCTGCACCACCTACCGGCCGAACGAGGTGACGGGCGCGGTTCTGAGCGTGAAGGCGGAAGTGCCGGCCGCCGAGCCGGAGCTGCCGCTGGAGACGCCGCAGCCCCGGCCGGCCGATGCCTACGAGGCGGGCGGCGTGGTTTACATGACCCAGCCGCTGAACCGGCCGGAGGAGCTGGCCGGCCGGACCTACAAGGTGAAGTGGCCCGACTCCGAGCACGCCATGTACATCACCCTCAACGACATCGTGCAGGACGGGCGGCGGCGGCCGTTCGAGGTGTTCATCAACTCCAAGAACATGGAGCACTACGCCTGGACGGTAGCACTGACCCGCATGATCTCGGCGGTGTTTCGGCGCGGCGGCGACGTTTCGTTCGTGGTCGAGGAGCTGAAGGCCGTGTTCGACCCGCGCGGCGGCCAGTGGGTGGGCGGCAAGTACGTGCCGTCGCTGCTCGCCGCCATCGGCGAGGTGATCGAGCGTCATATGATCGAGATCGGCTTCCTGCCGGCGCCGGCACGCGACCGCGAGCCCGCCGCGATTTCCGAACGCAAGGTCGTCGGGCTAGAGCACACGCCGATGCGCCAGTGCCCGAAATGCGGCGCCGCCGCCCTCGTCCGCCAGGAAGGGTGCGACACCTGCACGAGCTGCGACTACAGCAAGTGTGGGTAGGGCATATTGCCAAAAGTAAGGAAATTCCTTACTATTCTGCTATGCAACGATGAGACCAAAGGGCATGATAACAAGCAAGCTGACAAGCAAGGCCCAAACGACGATTCCGCAGGCGGTTCGCAAGGCTCTCGGCGTACGTGAAGGCGACGAGATCGCCTATCACATCGAACGGGGGCGTGTCGTTATGACGAAGGGCGCTCGTGCGGCAGCCGAAGATCCGTTCGCAACCTTCGATGAATGGGCCTCGGAAAACGATACCAAGGCTTATGCCGAGCTGTAGCCCCTGGGACATCGTACGAGTCCCGTTTCCCTACACGGATCGCCCGGTCCGTCAGCATCGGCCGGCTCTCATCATCGCCTCAGGCAATATCGAATCCGCGCACGGCTTACTTTGGGCGCTCATGATAACGAGCGCGGAAAATCGCCGCTGGCCCGATGACGTTCACATTTCGGACCGCGCCGCCGCCGGTCTTCCGGCAGAGTCCGTCATTCGCTGCGCCAAGATCGCAACGATCGAGGTGGATCACGCGGACCGGATTGGACGCCTTATCGACGCGGACCGGAACAAGGTGGCGGTCAGGCTCCGTCACATCCTTACACCCGCACTCGACTGCGTGCTCTGAGCGCGGAACAGGTCGGAGACCCGCCTCTGGCCCTCCGCGCCGCCTACGCCGCCAGCATCTGGCGCAGCACGTATTGCAGGATGCCGCCGTGGCGGTAGTACTCGACCTCGTCCAGCGTATCGATCCGGCAGCGGAGCTTGAGCGCCTCCGTCTTGCCGTTGGCGCGGGTGATGCGGCACGCGACGTCCATGCGCGGCGTGATGCCGCCCGCGACGCCGGTTAGGTCGAACGTTTCGGTCCCGTCGAGCTTCAGCGTCTTGCGCGTCGTGCCCTCGGGGAATTCGAGCGGCAGCACGCCCATCCCGATCAGGTTGGAGCGGTGGATGCGCTCGAAGCTTTCGGCGATCGCGGCGCGCACGCCCAGCAGCCGCACGCCCTTCGCCGCCCAGTCGCGCGACGAGCCCGAGCCGTACTCCTTGCCCGCGACCACGACCAGCGGCACGCCGTCGGCGGCGTAGCGCATGGCGGCATCGTAGACCGGCATCTGCTCGCCGGACGGCTGGTGCCTGGTGATACCGCCCTCGACGCCCGGCACCATCTCGTTCCGGATGCGGATGTTGGCGAAGGTGCCGCGCACCATCACCTCGTGGTTGCCGCGCCGCGAGCCGTAGGAGTTGAATTCGGCCGGCCGCACCTGGCGCTCGATCAGATACTCGCCGGCCGGCGAATCGCGCTTGATTGAGCCGGCGGGCGAGATGTGGTCGGTGGTGATTGAATCGGCGAGGATTAGCAGCGGCCGCGCGCCGGCGATGTCCGTGATCGCCGACGGCTCCTTCGGCATGCCCTCGAAATAGTTCGGATAGCGGACATAGGTCGAGTTGTCGCGCCACGCATAGACCTCGCCGCCGGGCGCCTCGACCTTCTTCCACTCGGCCGGGCCCTCGAACACGTTGGCGTAGCGCTTGCGGTACATCTCGGGCGTGACGTTCTTGGCGATTGTGTCCTGGATCTCCTTGTTGGTCGGCCAGATGTCCTTGAGGAAGACGGGCTTGCCGTCCTTGCCTTCGCCCAGCGGCTCGTTCACCAGATCCATGTCGAGCGATCCGGCCAGGGCGTAGGCGACGACCAGCGGCGGCGAGGCGAGGTAGTTCAGCCGCACCTGCTGGTGCACGCGCCCCTCGAAGTTGCGGTTGCCCGACAGCACCGCGCCGACGGCCAGGTCGCCCTCGTCGACGGCGTCGGCGATCGGGTCGGGCAGGGGGCCCGAATTGCCGATGCAGGTGGTGCAGCCGTAGCCGACCAGGTTGAAGCCGAGCGCGTCGAGATCGTCCTGCAGCCCGGCGGCGGCGAGGTAGTCGGTGACCACCTGGCTGCCGGGCGCGAGCGAGGTCTTGACCCAGGGCTTTACCTTGAGCCCCCTGGCGACGGCGTTGCGCGCGACGAGTCCGGCGGCGATCAGGACCGACGGGTTCGAGGTGTTGGTGCAGCTTGTGATCGCGGCGATCACCACATTGCCGTCGCGCAGTCTGTGGTCGGAGCCGGCGACCGCCACCTCCTTCGCCTTGCCGCCCTGATCGGCGCGATATTCGGCGACGAGCTTCTTCACCTGCGCCGCGGTGCCAGACAGCAGCACCTTGTCCTGCGGGCGCTTCGGCCCGGCCAGCGTCGGCTCGACGGTCGAGATGTCGAGCTCCAGCATGTCGGTGAAGATCGGGTCGGCGGCGCCCTCTGCGCGCCACATGCCCTGCGCCTTCGCATAGGCCTCGACCAGCGCCACCTCGGCCGCGTCGCGCCCGGTGAAGGTCAGGTAGTCGCAGGTCACCCGGTCGATCGGGAAGAAGCCGCAGGTCGCGCCGTACTCGGGCGCCATGTTGGCGATCGTCGCGCGGTCGGGAAGCCCGAGATGGTCGAGCCCCGGCCCGAAGAACTCCACGAACTTGCCGACTACGCCCTTGGCGCGCAGCATCTGCGTGACGGTCAGCACCAGGTCGGTCGCGGTCGTGCCCTCCTTCAGCGCGCCGGTCAGCTTGAAGCCGATCACCTCGGGGATCAGCATGGAGATCGGCTGGCCCAGCATGGCGGCCTCGGCCTCGATCCCACCGACGCCCCAGCCCAGCACGGCCAGCCCGTTGATCATGGTGGTGTGGCTGTCGGTGCCGACCAGAGAGTCGGGGAAGGCGTAGGCGACGTTGCCCTCGGTCTCGGTCCACACGGTCTTGGCGAGATATTCCAGGTTCACCTGGTGGCAGATGCCGGTGCCCGGTGGCACGACGCGGAAGCGCTTGAAGGCGTGGCTGCCCCAGCGCAGGAACTCGTAGCGCTCCCGGTTGCGCTCGAACTCGTGCTCGACGTTGTGGCTAAACGCTTTCGTGTTGCCGAACTCGTCGACCATCACCGAATGGTCGATCACCAGATCGACCGAGGACAGCGGATTGATCTTCTGCGGATCGCCGCCCATGTCGACCATCGCCTGGCGCATGGCGGCAAGGTCCACGACCGCCGGCACGCCGGTGAAGTCCTGCATCAGGACGCGGGCGGGGCGGAAGGCGATCTCGTGGTCCGACCGGCGCTCGCCGGCCCAGGCGGCCAGCGCCCTCACGTCGTCGACCGTGACGGTGCGCCCGTCCTCGTAGCGCAGCAGGTTCTCCAGCAGCACCTTCAGCGAGTAGGGCAGTTGTGCGACAGTGCCGATTCCGGCGGCTTCGGCCGCTTCCAGGCTGAAATAGTCGTAGCTCGCTTGGCCTACCTTGAGGGTGCGGCGCGTCTTCAGGCTGTCTTGCCCGGGCTGGGTCACGGCGGGACTCCCTGGATCGGATGAGGTTTGTCGGATGTGCAGCGGAAGTTATCCCCGCGCCCCGTCAATCTCAAGGCCGGGCGCGGCGGCAAAAATCACGAAATCGCCACGATTCGAACTTCGGCACGACACAAAGCGCCGCCATCTTCACCCGCGTAGCCCCCCTGGAAGGCTTCCGCGAGGGAGCCAACCAGACCAGCCAAGCGCTGGTATACCCCGGGCCGCCGACACGTTCGGCGGCCCGCTTTTTTGGCGCCTGGAGTTAGCCTGGAGTTAGCTGGACGCCTGGCGCGGCAGGGCGACGGTGACGGTCGTACCTTCGCCTTCGCGCGAGCGGACGGTGAGCCTGCCGCCGTTCTGCTCGGCGAGCGAGCGGCAGATGGCGAGGCCGAGCCCGGTGCCGGTCTCTCCCGCGGTGCCAGACCGGCTGCGAACCTGGCTCGCCCGGTTCAGGCTCTCCACGAGGGAGGGCGACATGCCGACCCCATGGTCGGCGACCTCGATGATCGTCTCGTGCGCTTCCGGGCGGACGGACACGTTGATTTCCGCCCCCGTCGACGAAAACTTGATCGCGTTGCTGACCAGGTTGCGGATGATCGTGCCGATGGCGGTGGGATCGGCATAGGCTTCGCACGGGCCGCACGCGACCGAAAGGCGGACGCCCTTCTGCGCCGCAACCGGCTCCAGCAGCGCGATCGCATCATGGGCGAGCGCGCGCAGATCGACCTGGCTGCGCTCGGCCTCGTGGCTGCCGTCGACCGAGCGCGCCCAGTCGAGCAGCTTGTCGAGCGTCTCCAGCAGGCGATGCCCCGACTGGGCGATCCCGGAACCATATTCGGTGACCTGCTCGTCGCTCAGGCGGCTTTTGTGGCTGAACAGCAATTCGCCGAAACCGATGATCGGCATCAGCGGAGAGCGCAGGTCGTGGGCGATGACCGACATGATGCGGTGGCGCGTCTCCTCGCCGTTGCGGAGCTGGTCGAGCCGCTGGGCGAGCTCATCCCGCATATTGCGGTGGTGCTCGATCGCGAAGGCGGTGCCGAACAGGGCGGCCACGGAGATCGCCACGTTCAACATCCCCACGACCTCGTTGTCCAGCATTTGGGTGGGCGCGTCGCTGTGCACGAAGCCGACGATGGCGACGAGGGACAGCAACAGGGCCGCCGGAAATGCCACGTTGCGCGCCCGGATGAATGACGCGAACACGAGGGGTGCCAGATAGGGGTAGCCGTCGAGTGCGCCGTGTTCCAGCCAGACATCGATGATGAACAGCGCGGCGGTGCTGCCGACCATGACGGCGATCAGGGCGAGATTCTTCAGCCATTGCTGGCTGACCGTGCCCGTGCTGAAGCCGAACATGTCCGCACTCAGCCGCGTTGCCGTCGCCATCGCCGTGCTCACCCCAGGCCAGTTCTCCAACTCGGGCGTGTCACGTGCCGCGCCCGAACAGCTCAAAATCGCATGATCGGGCTTTCCAATTTGTGAACGCCTGACGCAGGGGGGCCGCGCGAATCCGGCCGATTTCCGCCGGTTGCGGCCGCGAATTTGTTATGTTCCCGCGCGAGTGGCGGGCGAGAGGGGGCGGGCCGGTATGTTCGATGGCGAGGGATTGCGCTGCGTGCGCGGCCAGCGCGTCGTGTTCGACCGGCTCGGGTTCGCGCTCGCGCCCGGGCAGGCGCTGGTGCTCACCGGCGCGAACGGGTCCGGCAAGTCCAGCCTGTTGCGCTTGATGGCCGGGCTCGCGCGTCCCGCGGCGGGGCGCATCGCATGGGACGGTGCGCCGATCGCCGCCGATCCCGAGGGGCATGGGACACGGCTGCACTATGTCGGCCATCTCGACGCCGTGAAGCTGGCGCTCGGCGTCCGCGAGAACCTGTCCGTCTGGGCGGGACTGCACGGCGTGACCGGTCCTGTGGACGCGGCGCTCGACCGCGTCGGGCTCGGGGCCCTCGCCGGCCTGCCGGCGCGCTATTTGTCGGCGGGCCAGCGGCGGCGCCTGGCCCTCTCCCGGCTGTTCGCCGCGCCGGCACCGCTGTGGCTCCTCGACGAGCCGTCGGTGGCGCTCGACCGCGAGTCGGTCGCCATGCTGATCGGCGCTATCGCTGCCCATCGCGCGACCGGCGGCATCTGCGTCGTGTCGACCAACGTCGACCTGGCTATCACCGATGCGGCGACGCTCGACCTGCCGCACTTCGCTGTCGACTCCGCCGAGCCGGACTGGGAGGCGGCATGAGGCGCTTCGGTCTTGTCGTCCGGCGCGAGCTGCGGCTCGCACTGCGCCAGGGCGCCGATTCGGCGCTGGTGGTCCTGTTCTTCGTGCTCGGGACCGTGCTGTTCCCGTTCGGGGTCGGGCCCGAGCCCAACATGCTGGCGCGCATCGCGGCCGGAATCGTCTGGGTGATGGCACTGTTCGCGGCCATGCTGTCGCTCGAGCGTATGTTCCAGCCGGACTACGAGGACGGCTCGCTCGACCTTCTGGCGCTGGCCCCGCTGCCGCTCGAGTTCGTCGCGCTGGCCAAGGCGTGCGCGCACTGGCTGACCACCGGCCTGCCGCTGATCGTCGCCGCACCGGTGCTGGCGGTGATGTTGCATCTTGGCGGCACGGGTCTTGCCATCCTCGTGGTGGCGATGGCGCTCGGCACGCCGGCGATCAGCCTGATCGGTGCGGTAGGGGCGGCCCTGACGCTCGGCGCACGCCGTGGCGGGGTGCTGCTCGCCCTTCTGGTGCTGCCGCTGACCATCCCGGTGCTGATCTTCGGGGCGGCTGCGGTCGACGCGGCGACATCTGGGTTGTCGGTCCGGCCGCATCTGATGATTCTCGGGGCGTACAGCCTTGCCACAATCGCCCTCTGCCCGTGGGCGGCGGCGGCGGCGCTGCGCCAGGCGCTGGAATAGCGGGCGCCAGGCGGCGTATACGGGATGGCGCGACAGGACAGCGCAGCCCTCGCGGCGGGCGCGGTTTCCTTGTAGTTTGACGGCGGCGGAGGGCGAGGGAATGACGCGCGACGATCTGATCGGCACTTGGCGGCTCAGGGACTTCCAGCAGGTCACCGACGGCAAGACCAGCCGGCCCTGGGGCGACGACATGGAGGGGCTGATCGTCTACGCGCCCGACGGCTACATGTCGGTCATCATACGCCGGCCCGGCTCGGTACTGGGTTATAGCGGTCCCTTCGAGATCGACGGCGAGGCCGTGCTGCACCACATCAAGCTCGCGACCGGGCCCGAGCTGGTGGGTACGACCCAGCGCCGGAAGGCGCGGCTCGAAGGCGACCGGCTGACGCTCACCAGCGAGGTGAGCCTGTATGGCGGGCCGGGCACCAGCGCCAACCTCTATTGGCAGCGCGCGCCCAGGGCGTAGGAGATCGTTAAGGCAAAGGCATGCTCAACCGCTTCGCCAACCCGACCCGGTTTCTCGGCCTCGCCCGGACGCTCAGCCCGTGGTGCGCCGGCATTGCCGCGATCTGCATCGGCGCCGGGCTCGTCCTCGCCCTGTTCGTGTCGCCGCCCGACTACCAGCAGGGCGAGACGGTGCGGATCATGTACATCCACGTGCCGTCGGCGCAGATGGCGATGTTCGGCTACGCTGTGGTCGCGCTCGCTTCGGCGGTCGGGTTGATCTGGCGCCATCCGCTCGCCCACATCGCGGCGCGCGAGGCCGCACCGATCGGCGCGGCGTTCACCGCGATCTGCCTGATCACCGGTTCGCTCTGGGGCAAGCCGATGTGGGGCGCCTGGTGGGTGTGGGACGCCCGGCTGACCTCGGTGCTGATCCTGTTTTTCCTTTATCTCGGCTACATGGCGCTGGCCGAGGCGTTCGACGATCCGGCGCGCGGCGAGAAGGCCTCGGCCGTGCTTGCGCTCGTCGGTGCGATCAACGTGCCGATCATCAAGTTCTCGGTGGATTGGTGGAACACACTGCACCAGCCCGCCTCGATCGTGCGCATGGGCGGGCCCAAGATCGACCCGTCGATGCTGTGGCCGCTCGGGCTGATGTCGGTGGGGTTCCTCGCCTTGTTCCTGTGGCTGCATTTCGTGCGCATCAAGGGCGGCATCCATGCGCGCCGGCTGCGCGCGCTGCGCCTCGCCCAGGCGCACGGCGCGGCCTCGGCCCCGGTTCGAAGCACAGCAAAGGCATAAGATGGAAGTCGTACGGCACTATCTCGCGATGGGCGGCTATGCCACCTATGTGTGGCCCGCCTACGGCATCGCCGCGGCGGTGCTGATCGGCATCACCTGGCAGAGCCTGCGCTCGGTCGCCCGGCGCGAGCGCGAGCTAGCCGAGATCGAGGCGTTGCGGCCACGGCGCGAGCGGCGCCGCGCGGGAGGACAGACGTGACCCGCAAGGGTCGTCGCCTCGCCTTCGTCGTCGCAGGGATGACCATCCTGGGGGGCGCGGCCGCGCTGACCCTGTCGGCATTCGACGACTCGCTGGTCTTCTTCTATTCGCCGACCGACCTTCAGGCGAAGAATGTGCCGCCCGGCCGCGACGTGCGCATCGGCGGTCTGGTCGAGGAGGGCAGCGTCAAGCGCGCCCCCGACGGCCGCGAGGTGCACTTCGTGGTCACCGACATGAACAAGACGGTAAAGGTCGTCTATCGCGGCATCCTGCCCGACCTGTTCCGTGAAGGGCAGGGCGTCGTGGTCGAAGGCAAGGTCGAGCCCGGCGGCGGCTTCCGTGCGAGCGAGGTGCTGGCCAAGCACGACGAGAAATACATGCCGCCGGAGGTCGCCGAGGCGCTGAAGAAGTCCGGGCGCTGGCAGGAAGGCGCCGATGGCATGTCGGTGAAGAAGTAGCCGCGCCGCGATCATGCCGTCCCTTACCGGTTGCCGGTCACCAGCATGATCGTCATTGCGCGCGAAGCGAATCAATCCAGCGAGCGCCTGGATCGTGTCGTCGCGCCGCTCCTCGCGATGACGGCCTGAGAGTGCGCCGATGCTGCGCCGGCCGATCGTCTTTGTCCCGCTGCTCGGGTTTCTGCTCCTCGCGCTCGGCTTCGCCATCTATCTGGATCGGGGCGTCAACGGACGTATGGCATTCCAGCATCCCGCGTCGGGTTGGATGGACCGGCCGGCCCCGCCGCTCCGCCTGCCGGCGCTCGCCGGTGTGCCGCGGCCCGGCCTCGAGGATGGCCTGCCCGAGGGCCAGGTCGTGCTGGTCAACTTCTTCGCCTCTTGGTGCGTGCCCTGCCGTGCCGAGCACAAGATGCTCATGCGTCTCGCCGCGGAGGGCGTCACGATCTACGGCGTGGCGTATCGGGACCCACCGGCCGATACGCGCGCCTTCCTCGCCGCGCGCGGCATTCCCTATGCACGGATCGGCACCGACGCGGACGGGGCCGCCGCCCGCGCCTGGGGCGTCGAGGAAAGCGGCGTGCCGGCGACGTTCGTCTTCGGCAAGGACGGGCGGGTGCGCTACCGCCAGGTCGGGCCGATCATGGACGATCAGTGGACCGCCACGATCGGCCCGCTGGTGAGAAAGCTGGCGGCCGCTACGCCTTGACCGCGAGCTGGTGGTTGGGCGTCGATCGCGCGATCTCGATCTCTCCCTCCGACATGTCGGCCGGGACGTCGGCGAACAGCGGCGTCGAAAGGTAGCGCTCGCCCGTGTCCGGCAGCATGGCAAGGACGGTGGAGCCCTTTGGCGCCTCCTTGCACACCTGCAGTGCGCCGGCGAACGTGCCGCCCGCGGTGATGCCGACGAATATCCCTTCCTTCTGCGCGAGCTCGCGGCTCATGCGCAGCGCGTCGGCGTTGGGGATACGGACGATCTGGTGGATGACCTTCGAGTCGACCGCGTCGCCGGTCAGCTTCGGGATGAAGTCGGGCGTCCATCCCTGCATGGGGTGCGGCCGGAAGGCCGGGTGCGCCACGGCGGGCGTGCCGTCTTCGTTGCGCTGCTGCGGCGCTCCGCTCGACAGCATCGCCGCCTCGTCGGGCTCGCACACCACGATCTTGGTGTCCGGACGCTCCTTCGCCAGCACGCGCGAGACGCCCTTCAGCGTGCCGCCGGTGCCGAAGCCCGTGACCCAGTAGTCCAGCTTCTCGCCCTTGAAGTCCTCGATGATCTCGCGCGCGGTCGTCCGCGAATGCATGTCGGCGTTGGCCTCGTTCTCGAACTGGCGGGTGAGGAACCAGCCATGCGCCTTGGCCAGCTCCTGGGCCTTCAGCACCATCCCCATGCCGCGCTCGGCCGCCGGCGTCAGCACGACCTTGGCGCCGAGGAAGCGCATCAGGCGGCGGCGCTCGACGCTGAACGTCTCGGCCATGGTGATGACCAGCGGATAGCCCTTCTGCGCGCACACCATGGCGAGCCCGATGCCGGTATTGCCGCTGGTCGCCTCGATCACTGTCTGGCCGGGTTTGAGCTTGCCCGATTTCTCCGCGTCCTCGATCACGCCGAGGGCGAGCCGGTCCTTCACCGATCCGAGCGGGTTGAATGCCTCGATCTTGACGTAGAGGTTGACGTCGGGCGGCGCCAGCCGGCCGATCTTCACGACCGGTGTGTTGCCGACGGTCTCCAGGATGTTGGCGTATCGATGGCCCATGGTCGTCTCCCCATCCGATCGCGGCCGTGCGTCGTGGCCGGCCTCTGGTGCGAGCATATCGCAACACAACTCCGCGCGACACGGGCCGAATTTCCGTCCGGAGATCGGCAGGCAAGGCCCGTGCTGCGCGACAAAGCGAAAGCGGCGAAGCCATCTTTCGATCGCTTCGCCGCTTGTGTCGTGCGATGGCGGTTGACGAAACCGCCGGTCAGAACTGGACGAGGATCTCCGTCCGGGCGCCGGTGCCGATGCCTCGGCCTTCGTTGTAGGAGACGAAGCCCAGTGCGGTGAACAGGAAGCGCTGTCCCAGCGCCTGCTGGAACTGGGCCGTGATGGCCGCGCCGTCGGTGCCGGGCCCGTCGACCTTGAAGAGGCCGCGGGTGGTGTCCTTCACGCCCGACAGCTCGACCACAAGGTTGCGGCGATGGTTGTCCCAGAACGCCTGGTATCCGATTGCCGTGCCGAGGACCTGAGTGTTGAAGGCATTCAGCGCGGTCAGGAAGTCGCCAAGGCTCGGCGAGGCATAGCTGATGCCGAGCCCGGCGAGCGGCCCGCCCTGGATCGGCTCGCGGCTGGCCTGGGTATAGCGGTCGATACCCCACCAGTTGTTGATGTAGAAAATGTCGTCCGACGAGTGTGGTGTCCACGACAGTTCGGTCGACAGGAGATAGCCGTCGGAGGCCTGAGGGGTATCGCGGCCCTCATTCTGGGAAACGTTGATGCGGTAGGTCGTGTTCACCTCGCCAAGACCGCGGGTTCCGAAGAAGCCGGGGACGTAACCGCGCTGTGTCGTCGAAAAGCCGATGTTCCATGAATCGCCGCCCGTGGTCATCTGGTCGTCGTCACGGAGGGTCAGCACGTCGAAGTTATACGTGCTCGCCTTCTGGTCCGCTTCGATGAACATGCCGATCAGGCCGGGGTTGTTCAGCCGCCGCGTGTTGAACGGTGTGCCGCGGTCGATATGGTCGAGACCGAACGCGCCGCCGATTCGGATGTTCGAGAAGCCGTTTGCGTAGATGTTGTTGCGCACCAGGGTCACGGCATCGACGATATCGCTGATCTGGATGCCCTGCTGGAAGGTCAGCTGCTGGCGGCCGAACGAGAACCCGAAATCGTAGAAGTGCGTGCCCTTGGGATCGAGGTGCGGGAATAGCGAGCCGAGGTCGCCCTCGCAGAACGCCGTACGGATGTACAGCCCAAGCTCGGGCCGACCACCTTCCTGGCCGGTGTTCGATTCGAAGCTGTAGCGGGTGAAGCGGAAGAACGAGTTGCTGTCGAGCGGCGCGAAGTCGACGACGCACTTTTCGGTCTGCGACAGCTGCAGGTTGGCGAACAGGTCGAGGCGCGTCGCGATCTCGGTGTTCCGTCCCGACGGGCCGATGGATTCGTAGGTCTGGAACGCCGTGCGGAACGTACCGAAGACCCAGAAGCACGGATTCCAGACGGCCCCGGTCGGCAACTCGAAGCCGGCGGGAATTTCGCCGTTGCCCAGGAACTTACAGCCAAGTTCGATGGGCAGGGCCGGCCGCGGCGGCACCTCGGCGTAGGGTGCCGGTTCGGCGGGCAGGCGCGGCACGTCCTGAGTTTCGCCGAGGGGGAACAGTCCCATCCCCTCGGAAAAGGCCGGCGGCGCACCCGAGACCAGCGTGGCTGCCGCAATCGCCGCGACCGCGTTCAACGAAAGCTGCCGGAACAGCCCTCGACGGTATTCGCCCATATCCCCTCCAAACACCTTCGAACGAAACCTGCGACCCGCTTGTGGCGGGTCGCAGGTCCGATGCGGTGCGTTACTTCACGTTGAAAGTCAATTCCCGCTTGGCGATCACCTCACGCCCGGCGACCACAGCGTCGGCGGCCTCGCGCGCGCTGATGCCGTAGTCGAACCCGACGACCTGGATCGTGGTGATCAGGTTGATCGGGATCATCTGGCCCATCAGTTCGATGGTGGCGCGGTACGGCCCATGACCGGTCAGCGCGCTGCCGTCGATCTCGTAAGGCGCCCAGCGATAGCCGAGCGGCTCGATGCCCTTGCGGTGGTTACGCTCCACCGTCGACGTGCCCGTCAGGATAAGCGACAGGGTGGTCGGGCGCAGGAACGGCAGGGCCGTGGTCGAGTACGGGATGGTCACCGTCCGTTCGCGCTCGCTGCCGCGGATATTCCGCACCAGGAAGCGGGACTGCAGCGTGAAGAGCTGCTCGTCCAGCGGCATCTTGCCGGTGTGCACGTATGCGGACTCGTCGTCGAGGACGTCGCCGTTCGGATCGGTTTGGCCCGAACGGAACACCACCTTGCCGTCGGCATCCATCACCGTAACGCGCAGCCACACCAGACGCTCGCCGGTGAAGCCGGTCGGCGTGTTGTGGCCCTCGGTGATGTTCTTCACCTGGACCTTGAACTCGATACCCTCGCTATTGGCCTCTTCGGTGACGATGTCGCCGATGGCATAGCCATTACGCAGGACCTCGAGCCGCTTCTGGCGGACGTCCTCGCGCCGCTTGAACTGCTCGTTCAGGATGTCGCGCGCGTCATAGCGGGCGTCGACCGAGCCCCACGGCTTGGGAAACTTGTAGCCGGGCGGGATGTTGTTCTCGAATTTGTCGGTCCCCCAGCCCGCCTTGTAGTCGAACTTCAGCCACTCGGCGAGGGTCGCGAGCTCCTGCGCCCGGGCGTTGTGGGGGAAGATGCCGGGGTGGACGATCGGATAGTCCGGGCCGGCGAATGTGTGGTCGCCAAGCTTGCGCGGCTTGGTCGGCACGCCGCCGACGACGGCAGCGGGTCCGAAGTTGTAACCCGACGGCTTGCCCTGGATCTTGCCCATGTGGCAGTCCTGGCAGGTGATGCCCTTGGCCGCCGCCGGCGAATCGCGATACTCGCTGAACGCCTCTTCCAGGCGGAAGCCGTTCAGCAACGTCACGTCGTGGCAGGTGCCGCAGAAAGTCGAGCTTTCCAGAGCCTCGAACTTGACGACGTCGCCGTGGATCTTGCGGCCCACCGCCTTCGGGTCGGCGGTCACGCGGAAGGTCTCGGGCTTGGACAGCACGTCCTTCAGGATGGCGTCACCCTGCGGGCCCTTGACCGGCGCGGTCAGGTCGCCCTTGGACAGCGCCACACGGCCCGAGGCCTTGTTGTAGAACATGGCGACGCGGTGGCACACCACGCAGGTGATGCCTTCGCGCGAGGACTGCGGCCGCTCCAGGTTGGAAATGCCCGTCGGTTCTTCCTGGTTCATGCCGATCTGGTTGTGGCACCTGATGCAGAAGTCGCCGTTGGTGCCGTTGACCTGGGAATTGATGAAGTTCTGCAGCGCCATGAAGGGCGGGCTGAGCTGCGCATAGGAATGCTGCGAAACCGACCACTGCGCAAACTCGACCGGATGGCAGGTGCCGCAAGACGTGGCATTGGGATACCGGCTTTCGGTCAGCAGTGCTGCGTGCTCGCGGGCGGCGATCTTTTCCGCCTCCTCCTTCGAAAGCACGGGCTCCTTCTCCTCTTGCGCCTTGGGCTGTGCGCCCGGCGCACCGAAGACGGGGGCGCCCTTCGCGGGCGGCCCGCCCTGCAGCAGTCCGCCGCCACCGAGCGCACCGCCGCCGCCGGCTCCCTTGTTGTCCGGGGCCAGCAGCCCGCCGCCACCCAACTGGGCGATGAGGAAGGGGGATTTCGCGCTGGTGGCCTTGGGGCCTTCGGCCCGTGCCGATGGCGCGATCCCGGCCACGCAAATGCCGATCGCGATGCCGAGGACCGCAAGAGCGGTCGTGGTCTGATGGAGCCGGCGCACTTTCCCCTCCTCAACGTCCGACCCCGGTGCGCCACGTGGCGCCCACCGGGGGCCAAATACGAGCCTACCTAACACCCGCGCGCGAGTGTCTATTCTGACTGGAAAAAGGGATTGCATCGGGACGTGTTGCCTGTCGCAAGACACGACCCGGGCGAAGACTGGTGGCGACAGAAGCGACTTGTCGCTCCTTTTAGTCCCCCCACCGACCCGCCCGGTCGGCACCCGTCGCCTGCATACCCCTCGTTTACGCCCCAGTCCCTCTTACGCTCTTCATCATGTGAACCATTCTTTGCGAACGAGGTCAAGCGCTTAGGTTACGAGAGAATTACCAACAAAATGTGACCAAATCGCAAAGCGATAAGATCTGACCCCGATGGCGGGCTCAGGGGTGGCGGCGCGACCCGGTGACCAGGGTCCACTCGACGATCTGCTTCAAAGTCTTGCCGAGTGCGGAATTGAAGGCGTGGACGATGTCGGTCAGGTCGGTGCCGGCGGCGGGTTCGGCGGCTTCCGCGCTCGTCGAACCCACGATCGTGCGTTCGGGCATCTTGACCAGTTTGGCGGTGAGGCGGACATGCGCCTTGGGCGCGCCTGGCGTGCGGTATTCAGCTTGGAACTCGCGTAGATCGCAGATCAGGCTGAAATCCGGGCGCAAATTGACCGATTGACGCGCGACGGCGACGATCTTGCGGGTCGATTCGAAGCTCTCGACCAGCAGGCGCTGGACAAGCAGCGGTGCCCGGTCGGCCCATTCGGCCCGCGCATAGTAGTTCAGCGTGACCGGGTCGTGGCTCAGCGCGATTCGCGTGGTGTTGATGCCCGCTTCAGCCAGCGGCACGTCGATGGCAAGCTGCCAGTCGGCGCGCGGAAGGTCGGGACTGAACGTGGTCTTCGGGGTGAGGGTGAATATCTGTGGCGGCTCGCTGGTGCCCGGCAAGAAGCCCGAGCAGCCGCCCAACCCCAGCGCCAGGACCAGCATGAGTGCGACCAGGGGGCGGACGGCGCGGCGCGGAAGGCCTGTCGCAGAACAAATCATTTCGGCTCAAACCCCTTCTGCGTGTCGCCGAAGAAGAAGCGCGCAGGGTCGCGCTGGATCTGCTGGATGAGTTGGTTGAAATTGGCGACCAGCACGCGCGCCTCCGTCAGGAACTCGGACAGCTCGTACAGGCCGTTGGCGGAGAAATCCTTAAGGGGCCGGCGGTTCTCCTCGACCAGATCGTTGATCGAATTGGCGGTGGTCGACATCGATTTGGCAGCCTCGCGAAGCTGGCTAAGCGCCCGGCGCGCCTCGTCGCCGAGCGGCCCGGCCTGCTTGCCGATCTGCGCCGACATGCGGTCCATCGATTCGGCGGTATGGCGCAGGGCGGTGCCGGTGGCCGAGGCCTCGCTGATCAGCCGGTCGATGTCGCCGCTGCGCTTCGCCACCGTGCCGGTAACCTGCGCGAGGTTGGCCAGCGTGTCCGAGATGGCCTTGGCGTTCTCGGGATTCAACACTTGGCTCAACCGGTCGAGAAGGTTGACCGCGCGCTCCGACAGCCTCGGCAGGTTTTCGAGGACGGTTTCGAGCTGCGAGCGGTGCGACGGGATCACCGGGTAGCGTTGCCCATCCTTGGCCTCGAGCCGAGGACTGGCTTGCGTGCCGCCGGCGAGCGACAGGTACGCGACGCCGGTGATGCCCGAAAGGCCCAACGAAGCCTCGGTGTCTTCCTTGATCGGGGTACCCGGGTCGATCTGGGCCAGCACCTGGATCTGCGCGACGTTCAGGGGATTGAGGTGGATCGAGGTCACGCTGCCCACCGGCACGCCGCGATAGCGCACCCGGCTGCCGACTTCGAGCCCCGTGACCGAGCCGGCGAAGTCGACCTCATAAATCGTGCCGGTGTTGTCGAACGCGCCCCGCGCCAAGAACACGACGAAGCCCAGCGCGACCGTGACCAGCACCAGGACGAACGCGCCGACCAGAACGTAACTCGCCCGCGTTTCCACCCTCAGCCCTCCGTCGCCGCGACCGCCGCGGCGCGCGCGCGCGGGCCGTGGAAGTAGTCTTGAATCCAGGGATGGTCGTTCGTCTCCAGCTCGGACAGCGTGCCGGCGATCACGTGCTTGTCGACAAGCACGGCGATGCGGTCGCAGATCGCATAGAGCGTGTCGAGGTCGTGCGTCACCATCACCACCGTCAGGTCCAGCGCCGCGCTCAGCGCGCCGATCAGCGCGTCGAAGGCGGCCGCGCCGATCGGGTCGAGCCCGGCCGTCGGCTCGTCGAGGAACAGGATTTCCGGGTCGAGTGCAAGGGCCCGGGCAAGCGAGGCGCGTTTCTTCATGCCGCCCGACAGCTCGGAGGGGTACTTCCCCGCCGCGTCGGGCTCGAGCCCGACCATGGCGATTTTGAGGGCCGCGATCTCGTGGATCAGCGCTGCGGGCAGCGATGTGTGCTCCTTCAGCGGCACCTCGACGTTCTGGCCGACGGTCAGCGAGGAGAACAGCGCACCCTGCTGGAACAGCACGCCGTAGCGCTTTTCCAGGGCGCGGCGCCCCGCGTCGGACAGCCGACCGGTATCCTGGCCCAGCAGTTCGATCCGTCCGGCCGCCGGGTGGTTGAGCCCCAGGATGGTGCGCAGAAGGACCGACTTGCCGCTGCCCGATCCGCCGACGATGGCGAACACCTCGCCGCGGCGCACCTCGAGGGCGACCCCGTCATGGATCACAGCCGCGCCGAACCGCGTGACCAGCCCGCCGACGCGGATCACCGGCTCGCCCCGGACCCGGTTCGCGGTCATATGTGCACCGCCGAGAAGAAGATCGAGAACACCGCGTCCGCGACGATCACGAGGAAGATCGAAAACACTACCGAACGGGTGGTGTGCAGCCCGACGCTCTCGGCGCTGCCGGACACCTTGAGCCCTTCGCGGCAGCCGATCAGCGCGATCAGCAGGCCGAACACGGGGGCCTTGATCAGCCCCACCCAGAACGCCCAGATCGGCACGACGCTGCCCAGCCGCTCGAAGAACTGCACCGGCGAGATGTCGAGCGTCGCCCAGGCCATCAGCTGGCCGCCGATAATGCCGGCCAGGTCGGCCCACACGGCCAGCAGCGGCATCGCGATCACCAGCGCCCAGACGCGCGGCATCACCAGCACCTCGATGGGATCGAGGCCGATGGTGCGCATCGCGTCCACCTCCTCGTTAACCTGCATCGTGCCGATCTGCGCGGTGAAGGCGCTGCCCGACCGTCCGGCGACCATGATGGCGGCCAGCAACACCCCCATCTCGCGCAGCATCGAGACGCCGACTAAATTGATCGTGAAGATCTCGGCGCCGAAGCGGCGCAGCTGGTCCGCGCCCTGGTAGGCGGTCACCACCCCGATTAGGAAGGAGAGGAGCCCGACGATCGGCATGGCGTCGAGCCCGGTGCGCTCGAGTTGGCTGAACAGCGAGATGAAGCGGATGCGGCCCGGGTGCCTCCAGGCACGGACCTGCACGGTCGCGGCGACGCCCAGAAACGACAGGAGTCCGCCGAATTCGCCCAGCCCGGTGATCAGAGCCCGCCCGACCCGGTCGAGTAGCGCCAGGAACGGGTTCGGGTGCGGTCGGCGGGGCGGGGCGCCGCGGTCGGACAGGGCGACGCGCTCGATCAGCGTCTGATGCGCGGGGCGGGCGCCGATGATCTCGGCCGCCACCCCGCGCGCCCGCAGATCGCGTACGGTACGGTACAGGACCCAGGCGCCCGCCGTGTCCAGCGTCTCGACCCCGGCGATGTCGATGCGCGCCCCGCGATTGCCGTCGGACGTCAGCCGGCGCAGCCCGGCGTCGATGTCGGCCAGCGACTCGGTCTCCCAAGCACCGCCGCCGACGACCCGGATCATCCCGTCCGCCGCCTCCGTCTTCAGCCATCCCGCCGGCTCAGCCATGGGAATCCGCGCCTCTTCAAGGAGTTGCGGCACCATATACGCTGGCAGGACGGCCGAAAAGCCGCTGCGACACGGCGCACGGGTTAGCGCCGGCTAAGTTTCTGCGCCAAGCCTAAGATTTGACTTGGCATCTGGCGGATCGTAGGTAGCGAATGGTTGGGGAGTAGCCGCCACCGCGACGGTGGGATCACGTCAACATGCTTGCGCCGAACCGGCGCGTGGTGTGATCGGCTCAGGCTTGGCGAGACCAGCATCCGAAGCGGGCGCGCGGGGTGGCGCCCCGGCCGGATGTTGCCTCCAGCCCCCACAAGGACCTTGGATTGTTTCGAACATTCGCCATCGCGCTCGGCACGTCGGCCGACGCGTTCGCCGCTGCGGTCGGCCAGGGGGCGGCGCTCAACCAGCCCAAAATGTCCGAGGCATTCCGCATGGCCCTGGTCTTCGGGCTGGTCGAAAGCGCCACGCCGGTGCTCGGTTGGCTCTGCGGCCATGCGGCCGCCGATGTCATCGCCGCCATCGACCACTGGATGGCGTTCGGCCTTCTCGGCGCGCTCGGCGCCAAGATGGTTTGGGAGGCCATGACCCGTCCCGACCACGTCGCCCGACCGGAGCGGCGATCGCTGCTCGCCCTGATGGCGCTGGCGCTAGGCACCAGCATCGATGCGTTCGTGATCGGCCTCACCGCATCGGTAATCGGCACCGACATCGTGCTTATGGCGTCCGCCATCGGCGCAGCCACCTTTGCGATGACGTTCATCGGCATCATGGCCGGCCGCGCCATTGGGACCAAGCTCGGCCGCATCGCGGAGGCCTCGGGCGGTGTCGTGCTCGCAGCGATCGGCGTCACGATCCTGCTCGAGCACCTCGCGATACGGGCGATTCCGTCCTTGTAGGGAAAGCGGGTCGCGCTACGCTACGCCTTCCTGCCCTTGGGCAGTTCGTCTGCGAACGCGTTGTCCGGCAGCGTATCGAGATAGGCAAGCGTCTTCTCGATCGAAACCACGTCGGCGTACTTGGCGTTCATGTCGGCGAGATTGATGGCGTGCGACGCCTGCGAGCGGTCGAAGCAGCCTTCCTCCACGACCTGCAGGCGGTAGTTGTGGCTGAATGCGTCGATCACCGAGCCGCGCACGCAGCCCGAGGTCGTGGTGCCGGTGACGATGAGCGAGTCCGCCTTGAGCATGGTGAGATAGCCGACCAGCCCGGTGCCGAAGAAGGCGGACGGCTTCTCCTTGCGCACCACGATGTCTTTCGGGCCGGGTGCGATCTCGTCCATGATTTCGTTGCCGTCGCGGTTCGAGCGCTCGGGCTTGGCCAGATGCTCGTCGGTGCGGACGTTCTTGTAGGCCCACGCACCCGCGTCCCAGCCGTCGGCGCGCCGGTCGGTGCCGGTGGTGTAGATCACCGGGATGCCCTTGGCGCGGCATTTGTCGATCAGCTTGCGGATGACGGGCAGGGCATCCCATGCGTCCTCGCCGCACGAGGTGTGCCAGCGCTTGATCGACTCCAGGATCGGCTCGCGCTGTTCGCCGCAGAAATTGTAGTTCACGTCGATGATCAGCAGGACCGGCCGCTTGCCCATGTCCAGCTCGGCACCGAACCCGCCGGCCGCGAACACCTTCTTGTCGCGCTCGGTCAGAAACTTGTCCCAGACCCGTTCCGCCATGGTCTTGCCTCCGCTCGCCGGAATCGCCACAATTAGCCAATCGGAAGGGTACGTCCGCCCGCGCGCACTTGCAATCGTCGCGATGGGACCGGACGCCGCCGGAAAGGAGCTCCCATGGCGATCAGCTGCCTCCATCACATCAATATCCGGACCACTAGGCTCGAAGAGACCCGCGACTTCTACGAGCGGGTGCTCGGGCTCTACGTGGGTGCGCGTCCGGCCTTCCCCGAGGACGGCTACTGGCTGTTCGTGCCCGGCACGGATCACCCGATCGTGCACCTGTCGCAGGGCGAGCCGGACGGGCCCGACGAGACGGTCGACGCCGGCAACCGGCTCGACCACGTGGCGTTCTTCGGCTTCAAGTTGGACGAGACGCTCGCCCATCTCGACAAGCTGGGGATCCCCTACCAGAAGCATCCGGATCGGCTCTATCTCAACGAGAAGATGGTCCAGGTCTTCCTGAAGGATCCGAACGGCATCAATGTCGAGCTCGGCTTCTTCCCGTATCGCGAGGGGCTGTTCGACGCCTCGATGGCCGAACAGCAGGCCAAGGCGCGCGACCGCGACAAGAAGCTCGGCGTCGGCAAGGCAAAGACCAAGCGCGAGAAAGTGACGGCGTAGCCGCCCCTCATCCGAAGGTTCCGAAGGGCGGGGTTACACCCGCCCTTCTTCGTTTCGGCCGCCGCCATCCCGCAAATTCTCGGCGCAGCGGCCGAGCAGCGACGCCAATGTCGCGCGCTCGGCCTTGTTCAGCCCGGCGAGCATTGCTGCCTCGGCCGCGTCCGTCGCCGCATGGGCGCGTCCCAGCGCGGCCCTTCCCTTGGCGGTCAAGGTAGTCCGGAGGATACGGCCGTGCGAAGGGTCGGGCGCGCGGGCGAGAAGCCCCGCGCGTTCGAGATTCGCCACGATCCCCTGCATCGTCTGGGGCGTGACGAACGCCGCCCGCGCCAGTTCGGCATTCGATCTGCCGGGCGCGAGCGCGAGGGCCGTGAGCACGGCGTATTGCGGCGCGGTGATGCCCGACGGGCGCAGCAGCTCGTCCATTCTGGTCCTGAGGGCGTTCTGGGCCTGCTTCAGCCGGTAACCCACCCGGCCCGCCATCGGCTCGGGCATCACGGAAGCGCTTGACATTATCAGGGGCCTTATATTATATATCAGGACACTGATATTAAGTGGAGGCTGTCCCGATGGCAACGCTCGATCCCGAGAGCGGCTACATGGTCCTGATCAATACGTTTCGCGTGGCGCCAGAGCGCGCCGATGCGCTTCTTGCGCTTCTCGAGCAGGCGACCGCCGAAACGATGCGCCACCGGCCCGGCTACGTCTCGGCGAATCTGCATGTGAGCGACGACCGCACGCGCGTGGTGAACTATGCGCAGTGGCGCAGCCGTGCCGATTTCGAAGCGATGCTGGCCGACGATGTGGCGCGGGTTCACATGCGCGAGGCGGCGGCGATCGCGGAAAGCTATGATCCGGTGATCTGCGACCTCCGCTACAGCGACACGGGGGAGGCACGGCCATGACCCGCTACTGGATCGGCGTCGCGTCGCGCGACCATGTGAAGGTGGGCGAGGCTGGCGGGTTCTGCCAGCTCAACCACGGCAAGTCGGTGCCGGTGCGCCGCATGCGGCCGGGCGACCGGATCGTCTACTATTCCCCGCGCACGGAGATGCGCGGCGGCGATACGGTGCAGGCCTTCACCGCCATCGGCGCGATTGCCGAGGGCGAGCCCTATGCGGGCGACATGGGCGGCGGGTTCGTGCCGATGCGGCGCGACGTACGGTTCTTCCCGTCGCATGATGCACCGATCCGCCCGCTGCTCGATGCGCTGTCCTTCACGCGCGGGCGCAAATCGTGGGGGGCGGCGTTCCGCTATGGGCTCATCGAGATCGACGTGGCTGACTACGGCGTCATCGCGCAGGCGATGGGCGTGAGCGACAAAGCCGCGGTGGCGGCCGCTTGACCGTCCGGCGCGACGAATCCGAACGCTATGTGCGGAGCGTGCTTTCCGCGATCGACGCGGCGCGGGCACGGGGCGCTGCGACCGACGCCGAGATCGCCGCCGCACTCGACGCGCAAGGGATCACCAGCCGCAAGGGGCGGCGCTGGACGGCCGTCGCCGTCGCCCGGTTCCTGGCGAGCCCGGGTGCCCGCCGCCGTGCCGTTGGAGACGGGGGCGAACCCGGCTAAGCTTTCCCGCGAAAGCGGCGGCGAGGGGTGCCATGGACCGGTCCGGAAGCCTGATCGATGCCGCGCGCGGCGCCTATGAAGCGATTCGCGGCCGCGCCAGCGCCGCGGAGACGGCGCGCCAGATTCCCGCCGAGACGATCAGCGAACTCGTGGCGTCCGGGCTGTTCCGCATCTTCCAGCCGGCGCGCTATGGCGGGTGGGAGCTGGGCTACGAGACCTACCTGCCGGCGGTCATCGAGATCGGCAAGGCGTGCGGTTCCACCGGCTGGGTGTTCAGCGTGCTCGCCATGCATAATTGGCAGGTCGCGCTGTTTCCCGAGAAGGCGCAGGACGACGTGTGGCGCGACGCGCCCGAGGTGCTGGTGTCGTCATCCTACGCGCCAACCGGGCAGGGCACGCGCGTCGCCGGCGGGTTCGAGCTGTCGGGAAGATGGAGCTTCGCCAGCGGGTGCGACCACACCGGCTGGACCGTGCTCGGCGCGATGGTCCCGATGTCCGAAGGCGCCGCGCAGGAGTTCGCTTTTTTCCTGATACCGCGCGCCGACTACGCCATCGAAGATGACTGGCATGTGGTAGGGCTCGCCGGCACCGGCTCGAAATCGCTGGTGCTCGACCGCGCGTTCGTGCCCGCCCATCGCGTGTTCACCGGACGCGCGGCGGGGTCGGGTGCGCCACCGGGCGCCGAGGTCAACCGCGCGCCCATCTACCGCGTGCCCTTCTTCATCGGGACCGGCCACTGCACCTCGGTGCCCGGCATCGGCGTCGCGGCCGGCGCGTGGGACGATTATGTCGGCGCGGTCGGGACAAAGGCCACACGCCCGGGGCTCGGCACCGGGTCGCGGCGCATTGCCGAGTTCCCCACCATCCAGATGCGCGTGGCCGAGGCCGGTGGGCTGATCGATGCCGCGCAGCGCGTGCTGCTCGCCAACGCGGCCGAGCTGGTAGCGGAAGCGGCGAAGGATGGCGTGCCGTCGGTGGAAACGCGCATGCGCGCCCGGCGCGATCACGCCTTCGCGCTCCGCATGGCGATGTGGGCGGTGGATCTGCTGTTCGAATCGGAAGGCGGGCAGGGACTGTTCGCCGGCAACCTGATTCAGCGGGCCTGGCGCGACGTCCATGCCTGCGCGATGCATATCGGCATGAACTGGGACCGGGCGGGTACGCTTTACGGACGGTACGCCCTGGGGCTCGAAGGGCCGCCGCCCTAGGTCACCGACTCATAAACCGCATCCATATTCTGACGGCGGCGAGCTTGATGAGAGCGAGGTAGTTGGCGTCGTGCTTGTCGTAGCGGGTTGCGACTGCCCTGAAGTGTTTGAGCTTGCTGAAGAAGCGCTCGACGAGGTTGCGATAGCGGTAGAGGAAGGCGCTGAAGGCCGGGATGCGGACGCGCCCCGGCATGGGTTTGATGTTGGCCCAGGCGCCCTGCTTCTCGATCTCGGCGCGCAAGGCGTCACTGTCATAAGCGCGGTCGGCCAGAAGGATCTGTCCGGGGCCGAGGTTCGTCAGCATGTCGGCCGCGCTCTTGCCGTCATGGGCTTGGCCCTCGGAAAGCTTGAGCGAGACGGGCAGGCCGTTGGCATCGACAAGCGCGTGGATCTTGGTGGTCAGTCCGCCCCGCGAGCGCCCCATGCATCGGGTTCCAGGGACGTCCCCAGCGGCGGTTTCCGGACCCCCTTTTTGACGTTGGCGGCGTGCTGATGGACGCGGATGGACGAGGAGTCGATCATTTGCAGGTCGCCGTCGTAAGCCTTGGAAACGGCTTCGAAAACCCGATCCCACACGCCGATCTTCCGCCACCGGACGAAGCGGTTGTAACAGGTCGTCGCCGGCCCGTAGCGCTCCGGAATGTCGGCCCAGGGCGACCCCGTCCTCAGACGCCAATAGATGCCGTTCAAAACCCGCCGGTCGTCGGCTCGCGGAACGCCGCGCGGCTTGTTCGGCAACACAGGCTCGATGATCGACCATTCAAAGTCCGTCAGTTCGTAGCGGCGCTTGTGCATCACGGCTCCTCCATCGAGGAACTTGAATCACTGTTCGCTACAAATGTGAATCCCCTTTATGAGTTGGTGACCTAGGTCACATACCCATAAAGGGGATTCCCATTTTTTGGGAAGGGTGATTCAGTCTCCTTGAAGGGAGATCGAGATGGCACGTTTCGATCTGACGGATTTCGAGTGGTCTGTGATCCGGCCGTTGCTGCCGAATAAACCGCGCGGTGTGCCGCGTGTTGACGACCGACGGGTGTTGAACGGGATTTTCTGGCGGCTTCGCACCGGCGCGCCGTGGGCGGACATTCCGGAGCGCTACGGGCCGGCGACGACCTGCGTGAACCGCTTCAACCGCTGGCGCAGGGCGGGGGTGTGGGATCGGCTTCTCGAGGCGGTTTCCAAGGCTTACGAGGGCGACATCCAGATGATCGACTCCTCGAGCATCCGCGTGCATCAGCACGCCGCCAACGCCCAAAAAAAGACGACCGATCCCGTTGCATGGGTCGCTCGCGCGGCGGGCTGACGACCAAGATCCATGCGCTGGTCGATGCGAACGGCCTGCCGATCGTCCTCAAGCTGACCGAAGGCCAAGCCCATGACGGGCGCAGTGCCGAAGACATGTTCGGCTCTCTTGAAGCCGGCGACATCCTGCTCGCCGACCGGGCCTACGACAGCGACGCGCTCCGGCGAACCCTCGCCGCGCGCGGCGCGTGGGGCAACATCAAGCCCATGCCCGGCCGCACCAACATCCCAGCCTTCAGCCCGTTTCTCTACCGCTACCGCAACCTCGTCGAGCGCTTCTTCAACAAGCTCAAGCACTTTCGAGCCGTCGCCACGCGCTACGACAAAAGACCCGAAAACTACCTCGCATCCGTCAAGCTCGCCGCAGCCCGAATATGGATGCGATTTAATGAGTTCGATGACCTAGAGTGGTGGATTTGAAGTTCGCAATACTTCTCGTGGCAGGCGGCGAAGCGAACTTCAAATCCATAACCACACTAGATTCAATGATTTCCTAGTGTCCTGATCGAATCCGAAGTTCGTTCGGCGCCGACCCAAAACGATGACGAACGTCGGATTCGGGACACTAGTTGCCGCTCACCAGAGGCGCCGCGGCGACGACATAGATCATCGCGGTCAGAAGCAGGACCACCCCGAACAGGAATCCGCGTAGGCTTTTGCGCACGCTAACTCTCCTAAACCTGTTCTGCGACAGACCTTAAAGGCCCGCCGCGACACTTTCGTGACAGTCGTTTTGCTGCATTGCGTCATCATGGATAGCATGGCTCCCGTCCGCGGGCCTGTGATCCTGGTCACAGACAGGCCGAAAATCGCGGATTCGCCAAAAATGCCGCACGGCGGGGTCTCCGCCCGCCGAGGCTTTACCCCGCCCGGCGACCTGATATCGTTTCATGCCAACGAAGCTGCGGAGGGGGCGTGGCGAGCGACACAGAGACGCTGATCGGCCGGGCGCGCGACATCGGCCAGGACGTGCGCGCCCGCGCCGAGGCCACCGAAGCCGCGCGCTGTGTCCCGGCCGAGACAATTCGCGCGCTCGACGAGGCCGGGCTGTTCCGGCTCTTTCAGCCGAAGCGCTTCGGGGGGTTCGAGCTGGGCTACGAGACGTTCGTGCCCCTGGTCGTCGAGCTCGGCAAGCAGTGCGGCTCGACCGGATGGGTCTACAGCGTGTTCGCGACTCATGCCTGGCAAGCTTCCCTGTTTCCGCCCGCCGCCCACGACGACCTCTGGCGCGAGGAGCCGCGCACGCTCCTCTGCTCCGCCTTCGCACCGACCGGCACGGCCACCGAGGCGACGGGCGGATACGAGTTCGCCGGGCGCTGGTCGTTCGTCAGCGGGTGCGACCATGCGCACTGGTGCATCGTCTGCGCGCGAATTCTCCGGCCCGGCCACGACAATGCGGCGCCCGGGCTCGGCTTCTTCCTGGTGCCGCGCGCGGACTGGACCATAGAGGACGACTGGACCGTCGTCGGGCTGAACGGGACGGGCTCGAAATCCATCGTGGTCGAGGGCTGCTTCGTGCCGGCGCACCGCCGTCTCCTGATCGGCGAGGCACGCACGAACGCGCCACCCGGCACCGCCGCGAATACGGGGCCGCTCTACCGTATCAACTTCTTTATTGGAACCGGTTACGGGCTCGCCATGCCCATCACCGCCATCGCCCGCGGCGCCTGGGAGGACTATGTGGCGGAGGTCAGCGGCCGGGCGAGCCATGGCGGGCTTGCCGGCGCACCCAAGCGCATGGCCGAGTATGCCCACGTGCAGATGCGGGTCGCGGAGTTGGGCGCGGCGATCGATGCGTCGCTGGCGCTCGCGGAACTCGACGGCGCGCGCGTCATGGCAGCGGCAATATCGGGCACGCGTGCCGACGCGCTGCGCCAGCGCACGCTGCGCGACCTCGCCTACGGCGCGCGCATCGCCACCCAGGCGGTCGACCGGCTGTTCGAGTCCGAGGGTGGCCATGGCATCTACGCGTCGAGCCGCATCCAGCGCGCCTGGCGCGACGCCCACGCGGCGTCTATGCATGTCGGCACCAACTGGGACCGCGCCGGCGGGGCCTTTGGACGTTACGCGCTGGGGCTGGAGTATTGGCCGTAAGGCCGCTTCAGCAGCCCGGCGTCCACGTCGAGCGCCTTGGCGATTTTCCCCAATGTCTTTGCACCGACACGGCCGCTATGCTCGATCTGCCAGATATAGTTTGGATGGGTTCCAGCCGCGAGCGCGAGCTGTTCCTGCGTCATCCCTCGGTGTTCCCGAAAAACCTTGATCGGTGATTCGCCGGACGTGATGGCTTCAGCCACGGAATCCGGAAAGGTTTCTTCCGGGCTATGCAGGAAATCGCGCACGGCCGCGACATCGATACGATCTTCCAGAGTTCGTTCGATGCGGCGCCATTCGTCCATGGGGATCACGACGAAAGCCGGCTTCCCACCTTGCATGATAATTTGCCTGCTCATCTATAAACCTCGCTTCGATGTCCGATGCGGATCACGACTACGGTCAAAATGCTGTCCTTCAGCGTGTAAACGACCCGCCATTCTCCGACTCTCAGCCGAAAGCCGTCCACACCACTCAGCTTGGTGACGTTGTTGTTTTTCGCTCTTGGATCCTGCGCGAGGGCAAGAACGCGAGCGCGCACCCGTCTGGCCATCACCTGATCCATGCGCGCTAAGGCCTTGAGCGCCTCAGTCGTGTAGGTGAGTCGCCACATCGCATCTACATAGTAAAAAAATTTGGTAAAATCAAGAAAATTTCGTTGTATCGGCGTCCGCTTTTGCCTTTCGACGGAACCGCGCTAGCTTAACCGCCAGCGTCCGATCGAGGCGCACGTCATTCTGGGGAGCACGCGATGATCGAGCTTTATTCCTGGCCCACGCCGAACGGCCACAAGATCCACATCATGCTCGAAGAGTGCGGGCTCGAATATAAGGTCCACCCGATCAATATCGGGGAGGGCGATCAGTTCAAGCCCGAGTTCCTGAAGATCAGCCCGAACAACAAGATCCCGGCGATGATCGACCATGACGGACCCGGGGGCGGCGATTACGCGATGGCCGAGACCGGCGCGATGCTGTGCTATCTCGGCTGGAAGACCGGCAAGTTCCTGCCCAGCGCCGAGACCGATCCGCGCGCGCATTTCGACGTGATGCAGTGGCTTGCGTTCCAGCTCGCGCATGTCGGCCCGATGCTGGGCCAGGTCCACCATTTCAAGAACTATGCGCCGCAGCGGGTCGAGATCGACAAGGTGCAGTATGGCATCGACCGCTTCGTCAACGAGACGAACCGGCTGTTCGGCGTGATGGACCGCCAGCTGGCCAAGACCGAATACCTTGCCGGAAAGGACTATTCGATCGCCGATATCGCGACCTGGGCGTGGGTGCGGAACCCGGAGAACGAAGGCGTGAAGATCGCCGAGTACCCCAACGTCAAACGTTGGATCGACCAGATCGGCGCGCGGCCGGCGGTGCAGCGCGGCGTCGAGGTGCTGAAGGAGCATCGCCGCGTGCCCGGCCGACCCTATCACAACGACAAGAGCTGGGAGATCCTGTACGGCAAGACCCAGATCAAGGGCGGCCCGGCACAGGCCAACCGGTAGCGTCCTATCCGCGATGCCCACGAGGCAAGACGGCCCGGATCGGTTCCGGCCGGATCGCCCCGCCATCCGCCGCGCTTGGGCGGGTGCGAGTGTGTGTCAGGGCGTCGTGGCCGAGGTTTGCAGCAAGTCTCGAAGATGGCGGATCGGGATCGCGAAGGTAATCCCGCTCGGCCGCGACAGCAGCTGTTCCCGGCTTTCTTTGACGAACACGTCGCTGACGATGCCGATGACGCGCCCGGTTTGCTGCAGATAGAGCGGGCTGCCGCTGTTGCCCGGGTAGGCGGTCGCGTCGAGCTGGTACACGGTGAACGGGTGGCGCAGCTCGCGGACCATCCGTGAGCTCAGAGTGTCGCGCTCGATCTGCGGTATTGCGATCGGCGTGCGTGCGGACACGATCCCGCGATGGGTGACCGGGTAAAGGCCGAGTACCGCCCCGATCGGATAGCCGGTGAAGGCGATCGCGTCGCCTTCGCGCACTTCGGCGTTGGTGCCGAGTTCGAGCGGCGGAAGCTTTCCCTGGGCCAGCTTCAGGACGGCGAAATCGTGGAACGGGTCGGTGTGCGCCGTGGTGACCCGGACTACGACCGTGTCGGCGCCCGTCCCGATGAAGACGCAGAGGAACTCGTGAATCTGCGGGTCGATGACGCGCGGGAGGACGTGGTTGGTGGTTGCGATCAAGGTGCCGTCGCCGACGGCGAATCCCGTACCAAGGAATTGGTCCGGCGGGCGGCGCACGTCGGAATGCGTACCGACGGCGACGACCGACGGCTTCAGGAGGCTGACGATGTCGGCGAGGCTTGCGGCGGCAGACGCTCGTGCCGGGACGAGCACCGCGGCGAGGGCGAGCGCCATACCAAAAAGAAGGCGGCCGACACTACGAACCATAAACTTGATCCTCGGAGGCGAGCCCAATGGGCGAACGGCGCCATCCGGCACAGGTTCCCGTTCGATCATACCCGCGCCACCGTGCGCAACCGGTAACCGACGCCCGGCTCTGTGACCAGCAGGATCGGACGCGCGGGATCGGGCTCGATCTTATGGCGGAGCCTGCCGACGAATACGCGCAGATATTGCGTCTCTCGCGCCTGGGCCGGGCCCCATACGGCGGTCAGTACGTTTTCGTGCGTAACCAGCCTGTCGGCGTGCAGCACGAAATAGCGCAGAAGCTCGTACTCCTTGCGCGACAGCCGGACCGGCATACCCGCGCGCCGTATCTCGCGCTGGACGAGGTCGACCTCGACGGGCCCTGACCGCCAGATCGGTTCCACCCCCACCTGGCGCAGCCCGTGGCGCAGCGCGGCGCGAATACGCGCCAGCAGCTCTGCCATCGAGAATGGCTTCGTCACGTAGTCGTCGGCACCCTGGTCGAGGGCAGCTATCTTGTCCGCCTCGTCGGTGCGGCTCGACACGACGATGATGGGAATCTGCGACCACTGGCGGACCTCGCTCACGACTTCGGTGCCGTCGAGGTCGGGCAGGCCAAGGTCCAGCAGGATTGCGTCGAGCTTCTCCGTGCTGATCAGCCCAAGCGCCTGGCGGCCGCCCTCTGCTTCGATCCCGACATAGCCGTGCGCCCCCAGACTGGTGCAGAGGAACCGTCGCAGTTGGGGGTCGTCCTCGACCACCAGGATGCGGCCGAGCGATTCAGTCATCGGCCAACTCCGCGGCGAGCCGGCGTGCCGTGACGGGGATCGGAATACGCACGGCGAAGGTGATTCGGCCATCGGTACGCCGCGCTTCGATGGTGCCGCCATTCGCCTCCACCAGCCCCTTGCAGATCGAAAGGCCGAGCCCGGTGCCCTCGGTGGCGGGTCGCACGTCGGGCCGGTAGAACCGCTCGAACAGGCGCGACGTGTCTGGTGGCGGCTCGCGCGTCGCGTTGGTCACCTCCAGCGTCACGCCCTCCGCGTCCTCGCGGCCCGTAACGCGGATCGGCGTTGCGGGCGGCGAATACTTCACGGCGTTGTCGAGGAGATTGAGCACCACCTGTTCGATCAGCACGTCGTCGACCCGAACCAGCGGCAGGTCGGACGGCATGTCGAGCAATATCCGCGCGCGTGCCGATGCCGGCGTGAGGTGATCGAGCGCCGCGCCGACGATATCGCTCAGCTCGGTCCAGTCGCGGTTCGGCGCCAGCGCCCCGGCGTCGAGCCGGCTGATGCTCAGCAGGTTGACCACGTAGCGGAACAAACGCTCGCCCGACTCCTGGATCGTGCGCAGAAGCTCCTGCCGGTTGCCGGGCGTGAAGCTCGCCGCACTGTCCCTCAGGGTCGAGGCCGCTCCGATGATGGTGGTCAGGGGCGTGCGGAAATCGTGCGACACGGACGACAGCAATGCCGCGTGCAGCTTCGCGGCCCGGTCGAGCGCCCGGGCCCGCTCGCGTGCCTCGATATTGCCGGCACGCTCGATGGTGCGGGCGATTTCGCCGGCGATGGCGCGCGGCATGTCCGCGGTCCAGGCGGGATCGGGCTTCAGGGAAAGCGTCCCGACGTTCGCCCCGTCCACCACGAGCGGCATGCCGTCAGCCGGCGCGAGCTCGGCCGGGGCGTCCAGGGTCAGCGCCCGGTCCGGTCCCAGCTCGGCCGCCGCCGCCTGCACGATGTCGGCGGTCTCGGTCAGTCCGGTGATACGCGCGCTGATGCGGTAGAGAAGCTCCGTCTCGCGCTCGTGCCGGCGCGCCTCGTCGGCTTGGCGTCGCAGCACCTCGGCATGGCGATGCGCCTTGCCGGTCCAGTAGGAGAGCGTCACCGCGGTCACCACGAACACCACCAGCGTGAGAAGGTCGTGCACGTCGGCGAAGCCCAGTCCGAAATAGGGACGGCTGAAAAAGAAATTGCACGACAGCGCCGCCACGATCGACGTCGCGATCGACGGGAACATGCCGAACCGCACCGCCGACAGAAGGATCGGCAGGAGATGCAGCATCGAGACATCGGCGACGGTAAGCCGCGGACCGATCGCGACGACGATCCCGCTGGTCAACCCGACGGTCAGGACGCCGAGCACGTAGGGCCGCGGCCCGCGCTCGTCTTCGGGTATTGCCGCGATCGTCCGAACGATCTGGCTGAACAGGGGCACGTCTGCATTCCGGCGTGGGCGCTCTTGCGCCCTCACGCCTATCTTACATCCGTCGGGGCCGGCCGTCCTACAGCTTGAAAAGCTTTTCGGCGTTGGTGCCCAGTACCGCGGCGGCCTCCCTGGCCGGCAGTTCGCGCGCGTTCGACATGATGCCGGGGATGTCGGTCTGGTGCGGATAGTCGGTGCCGAACAGGACCTGGCCGGCGCCGCCCATGTTGACGCACTCGTGGAAGGATTCCGACTTGTAGAGGATGGCGTCGTAATAGATGCGTTCCAGGTACTCGCCGGGCTTGTGGGCCAGCACCTTCTCGCGCTCGGGCAGGGCGCCGTAGAACAGCTCGATCCGCCCCGACAGGTAGGGGAGCGCGCCACCGCCATGTGCCGCGATCAGCCGGACGTTCGGATAGCGGTCGAAGAACCCGTCGAGGACAAGCCGGGCGAAGGCAAGGCTGGTGTCGAATGTGAACCCGATCGTCGGCAGGATCACGCGGGTGAGGCCGGTACCGAGGGCCAGCGCCTCGTAGCCCGGCGGGTTCGACGGGTGAACGAACACCGGCAGCGCCCGCCGGTCGATCTCCGCCCAGACCGGGGCGAACAGCGGATCGGTCAGGTGCTTGCCGCGCACGTTGGCGAGGGCCACGACGCCGACGGCACCAGCCTTGAGGGCACGGTCCAGCTCGGCGACCGCCAGCTCCGGGTGCTGCCACGGGATCGAGGCCATCCAGCGGAACCGGCCGGGATGGGCGGTCTGGGCCGCGCGCAGTCCCTCGTTGGCGAGGCGCGCGGTCTCGGCCGAGACTTCGGGCGTACCCCAGAACACGTTGGGCGAGGTGAGCGACAGGACGCCGACGTCGATTCCCTGCTTGTCCATCTCCTTCACATGAAGGTCGAAATCGAACTTCTTCGTCTCCAGCGTCATGGTCATGGTGCCGCCCTCGATCAGGCACTCGACCCCGTCCGACCGGCGGCCGATGCCGTAATCGGGCGGGCCGTACTTCTTGATCTGCTCCACCCAGTCGGGGGTCAGAAGGTGCATGTGCATGTCGACGACGGTCACGGGTCGGCTCCAGTCGATGAGGTGGTTCAAATACGGGTTCGTGCCGCGACGGACGGTTTCGCGAGCAATGACGACAGGGCGTAGACCCGGGTCTCGGTCCGCGACAGCATCCAGCCCTCGACGGTCACGATCCGGCCGTCGCGGAAATCGTCGCGGCTACGCTTGCGGACGGCGCGTTGCAGCACTGCCGCCGATGTTTTGCCCGCATCGCCGGTGCCCGTCTCCTCTAGGATGAGCCGCGTCAGGGCCTCGGGTTTGGACTCGTGCGGAGGCAAGGCGGCGAGACAGGCGGCGGCGATCCGGTGGGAGCAGCGCAGATCGGCGCACAGCTCGGCCAGGGCACTTTCCGCCGACGGCGACTGCGCGGGGCCGAGAACGCCGAAGCCCCAGGCGCGTCGTCCGATCCAGGCGGTGCCGGCCGCGACGGCCCCGCCGATCAGGCCGCGCCGCGAGAGTGTCGGGCGCGCCATCACGCGAGCTCCCTTTTCACATGGTCGGCGAGGCGCAGCGCCAGCGCCACGATGGTCAGCGTCGAGTTGTTGGGGCTGCTGCTCGGGAACACCGAGCTTCCGGCCATGTAGAGATTCGACATGCCGTGGATACGGCAATCCGGGTCGACGACGCCGCGCTTGGGGTCCGTGTGCATGCGCGTGGTGCCCATGTGGTGCTCGTCGCCGTAGAAATCTTCCGGCCAGGCGGCCGTAGCGGCAAGCGTCGAATTCAGCCGGCCAAACCCCGCGCGGCCGATCTCCGCCCCGAACAGTCGGACGGTCTCGACAGCCTTGTCCTTGTCGTCGGGCAGAACGCGCCAGTCGACCACGATCTCGCGCATGCCGAGTGCGTCGCGCTTCGCGCCGAGCATGACCCGGCTGTCGGGGTTGGGCTGCTGCTCCGAGCTGCATATCACGTTCAAGGCCCGGATCGGGATTCCCTCGCCGAACAGCGCCTTGCGCGCCGCGAACTTCGCGATGCCTTCGAGATGGCCGATCACGGCCGACAGGTCGTCGGACCAGCTACCGCCGCCGCTCTCGCCGTGCGCCAACCGCTCGAGGGCCTTCACCCCGTCGACCACCGGATCGAAATCGTAGGACCAGTGGAACTTCATATTGGGCAGATGCCGGCGGCGCATGCCGTCCGGTGTAGGGCCGACATAGGACACGAAGGGGTGCCTGGCGCCGGTTGGGGCGTAAACGTTGCCGCCGCGGCGGAAGTCGAAGTTCATGTGCGGGTCGGCCGGCGCGATGATCCCGCCGGAATAGTTGAGATGCACCATGAAATAGCGCCCGACGAGGTCGTTTGCATTGCCGAGCCCGTTGCCGCCCTCCTTGCCGGACGCCAGCAGCAGCCGCGCATTCTCGATCCCGCCGGTGGCCACGATGTAGATGCGTGCGTGCACCCTGAACTGCTTCCCGGCCAAAGTCTTGACGGTAAGCGCCTTGACCTCGGCGTCGTTCTCGCCGCCGTCCAGGTGGAATGCGTTGGCGTGCAGGTAGGCGGTCACGCGCGGCGCGGCGCGCAGCTCCGCCGCGTAGGCCGGGCCGAAATGGACCGTGCTCACCTGCAGGACGCGGACTCCGAAATCTGGCCCCTCGAAGGGCGGTGGGACGATCTTCGCCGGGATTCCCCAGCTCGCCGGCTTGTAATCGTACGGCCCGAGCCCGCAGACCTTCTGCGCGCGCGCGTAGAACGGGTCGAGATGCGTCCTGGGAAACGGCCAGCCATGGTTCGGCATCCCCTCGCGCGCCTCGAAATCGATCTCGTCGAATGGCAGGCACCAGCCGCCCCAATGGTTGGTGCTCCCGCCGAAGAAGCGCAGGCGACAGGTCGTCAGGTCCTGGAACGGCTGGCCGACGCTCTCGCCCTCATAGAGCTGCTCGGTTGCCTGCTCGAATTCCATGCCGCCGCTTTCCAGCAGCGTCACACGGAATTTCGCGTCGGCGAACTCGCGCGCCAGCGTTATGCCCGCTGCGCCCGCGCCGACGATGCAAACCTCGGTCTCGATCGCCGTTCCCTCGGGAACGGAGCCTGCGTCGACGATCATGGGGGCGGGGTCGGCGCGGCTCAGCGCCCGACGGGCGACCAGCCCTCGGGTGCCAGCTCGAAGCTCGACGGCTCGTAGCCAGGCGTGACCGTACAACCGACCAGCACCCACTGGCCGAGCGGGCGCGCCATCTGCCAGGCGTCCTTCGGCACGACGAGCTGAGGCCGGGCGCCGACCGACAGGCTGGGCCCCAGGATATGGCGGCGGACGCGTCCGTCCTCCGCAATAGACAGCTCGAGCGGCTCGCCGGCGTAGAAATGCCAGATTTCGACCGCGTCGAACTCGGTGCCAGTGTGACTCTTCGCCTGCCTTGAGCAGGTAGTAGATCGCCGTGCCGATCGAGCGCCCGTCCGCGCCCGCCTCGCCACGCCAGTTCTCGCGATAATGCCCGCCCTCGGGGTGAGGAGCGAGGCCGAGCGCCGCGATCACCTGATCGGCGTCGGCCGGGTTGCGCAGCGGGGACGGGCTACGCGACATCGCAGGGCGCTATCGGACGGGTTGCGACCATGGCGGGGCGTTCGCGGAATGTCTCGAACCAGCTTGCCAGCGCCGGGTGATCGGGGCGCCAGTCGTAATCCTTGAAGTGCATCGCGACGAAATCGAGCGCGACACCGATGGTGATGGCGCCGATATCGGGGGGACCGTTGGGATCGGCGAGCAAGCGTGCCTCCTTCTCAAGCGCATCGACCGCACGCGCGACGGCGGCGCGGTTGTGGGCGATATAGCCCTTGGACTGCCGTTCGGGCTTGCGCAGCGACTCGACGAAGCTCAGCACCACGGCATCCAGAATGCCGTCCGCCAGCGCCTGGCGACGCAACACATCCCACCGCCCGCGGCCCTCCGCGGGAATCAGCTTCGGGCCGTCGTGCAGCGTGTCCAGATATTCGATGATCACCGGCGAGTTGTAAAGCGCCATCCCGTCATCGGTTTCGAGGCACGGCACCTTGCCGAGCGGATTGGGCGAGTTGGCGGTGTCCTCGCGCTTCATCGGGTTGGTGGGAATGCGCTCGATGCGGGCATCGAGACCGGTCTCGATAGCCGCGACCGATACCTTGCGCACGAAGGGCGACGATGGGGAATAGCGGAGCTTCATGAAGGCTTGGCCTCCGGCGCCGTGGCGGTCATCGATGGGCGGGTCGCGAACTGCCCGTACCAGGCGGCGATCTTCGGCCGGCGCGCGCGCCAGTCGAAATCGCCGAGCCGCAAATCGATCCAGCCGAGCGCGCAGCCGAGCGCGATCTGGCCCAGCGTCACGGGCGGCACTAGAACGTCGTCCGCGACCGATTCGATCCGGTCGAGCGTGCGCTCGAACTTCTGGCGCTGGCGGTCCTCCGCCTGAGTCCAGCGCATCCCCTCCGGCCGGCCGCGCTCGCGTGCGACGTTGATCGCCGCCTCGCACAAGCCGTCGGCGAGGGCCTGAAGCTGCAGCACCTCAAGCCTGGTGTCGCCCTCCGCCGGGATCAGCTTGGGCCGCTCGTGCAGCGTGTCGAGATAGGCGCAGATCAGGCTCGATTCGACCATTACGCGCCCGTCGTCGAGCACCAGCGCCGGCACCTTGCCCAGAGGGTTGTGCTCGGCGAGGTCCGAGTTCGGATCCATATGATCTGTCGCGACCTTCTCGATGCGGTCCTCGATCCCCGCCTCGATGGCGGTGACCAGCACCTTGCGGACAAAGGGCGAGTTGCGGGCGTAGCGGAGCTTCATTCGTTGCCGCTCAAAAATTGTCCTTCCGCGTGCGCACAGCGGCGAACACCTCGGCCGGGGTCGCCTCCGCCATGCCGACGGCGCGGCGGAACTCAGGAAGTTTCGGCCGCAGGAACGGGTTGGTCGCGCGCTCCTCGCCCATCAGGGACGGCACCGTCGACTTGCCCTCGGCGCGTATCCGGTCGATCTCGGCCGAGCGGCCCTTGAGCGCTTCGTTGGCCGGCTCGACAGTCAGGGCGAAGCGCGCATTGGCCTGGGTGTATTCGTGGGCGCAGAACACGCGCGTATCGTCGGGCACCGCCTCGAACTTGGAGAGCGAGTTCCACATCTGGTCCATCGTGCCCTCGAACACGCGGCCACAGCCCAGTGCGAACAGCGTGTCGCCGCAGAACAGCGCCTTGGTGTTCGGGAACCAGTAGGCGATATGGCCGCGCGTGTGGCCCGGCGTGTCGAACACGCGCGCCTCCTCGGCGCCGAACCGGTAAACGTCTCCGTCGCCCACGTCGACATCGATGTTGGGAATACGGTCGTGGTCGGCGCGCGGTCCCACGATCTTGCAGCCGTACTTCGCCTTCAGTTCGGGTACGCCGCCGACATGGTCGTTGTGGTGATGGGTGGCCAGCACTTCGTCCAGCTTCCAGCCGAGCGAATTGAGCTTGGCGATCACGGGGGCTGCATCCGAAGGGTCGACGGCGGCGACCTTGCCGGTCTCCGGCTCGCGCAGAAGATAGACGTAATTGTCCCGGCGGGTGGGAATCTGGTGGATTTCGAGCGTCGCCATCTCCGCTCCCTGCTTCGGACTCGAACGTTTCGCGCGCGAGACTACCAAATCCGCAGCGGACGCGCACCGTCCTCCTGCCGCGTCGCTTTGGCCCAGCCGCAGGGATCGTGATAATTTGGCGCGCGTTAACCGAAAGGCCATTTTCGGACGGTAAAGGCGCAGCCTATGACGGATCGACCGACAGTTCTCGTGACCGGCGGGGCCGGTTACATCGGATCGCATGCAGTGCTGGCGCTGCGCGCGGCCGGCCGCGACGTGGTGGTCCTCGATAATTTCTCGACCGGCCTGCGGGCGGCCGTGCCGTCCGAGGTGACTTTGGTCGAGGGCGATGTCGGCGACGCATCCCTACTCGACCGTACCTTCGCAAAGCACAGGATCGGCGCGGTGATGCACTTCGCCGGCTCGATCGTGGTGCCGGAATTGGTTGCCGATCCGCTCCGCTACTACCAGAACAACACGATCAACAGTCATTGCCTTATTCGCGCGGCGGTTGCAGCGGGGTTCGGGGCGGACCGGGGCGCGTTCCTGTTCTCCTCGACCGCCGCCGTGTACGGCACGCCGGAAAAGCTGCCGGTGACCGAGGATTCCCCGACCGTGCCGATCAACCCCTACGGCACGTCGAAGCTGATGACCGAGTGGATGCTGCGCGACGCCGGCGCGGCGCACGGGCTGCGCCACGGCATCCTGCGCTACTTCAACGTGGCGGGGGCGGACCCCGAAGGGCGGGTCGGCCAGTCCACCCCTGCCGCGACGCACCTGATCAAGGTGGCGTGCCAGGCGGTGCTCGGCGCGCGCCCGCGCATCGACATCTTCGGCACCGACTACGACACGCCGGACGGGACCGGCATCCGCGACTACATCCATGTCGCGGACCTCGCCGAGGCGCACGTGCTGGCGCTCGCCCGGCTCGAATCGGGCACGTCCTCCCTCAAGCTCAATTGCGGCTACGGGCACGGCTACTCGGTGCGCGAGGTGATCGAGGCCGTCGGGCGCGCCCACGGCAAGCCCGTACCGGTCGCCGAATTGGAGCGCCGCGCGGGCGATCCCGCGGCGCTGGTCGCCGGCGCCGACCGGATCCGCGACATGCTCGGCTGGCGGCCGCGTTATGACGACCTCGACGTCATCGTGCGATCGGCGCTGGCGTGGGAAACGCGCCTGACCGCAGCGACAGCCGCTGCGTCCTAGTGTGGTGGATTTGAAGTTCGCAACACTGCTCGTGGCAGGCGGCGAAGCGAACTTCAAATCCATAACCACACTAGATTCAATGGTTTGCTAGTGTCCTGATCGAATCCGAAGTTCGTTCGGCGTTGACCCAAACGATGACGAACTTCGGATTCGGGCCACTAGCCGCGCCCTTTCCTTCACGGGCGAATCCGGCGACACTGGCCAGATGCCGGACGCCGTTCCCGAGGAATTCGTCGCACTGGCGACAGCGCTCGCCGACGCGGCCGGGGCAGTGGTGAAGCGCTATTTCCGCACGCCCGTGGCCGTCGACGCCAAGTCCGACGCGACGCCGGTCACCATCGCCGACCGCGAGGCCGAGCGCGCCATGCGCGCGCTGCTCGCCGCACGCGCGCCGGATCACGGCATCGTCGGCGAGGAGGAGGGATGCGAGAACGACGGCGCCCAGTATGTCTGGGTGCTCGACCCGATCGATGGCACCAAGTCGTTCATCTCCGGCAAGCCGATGTTCGGCACGCTGGTGGCCCTGGTTCGCGAGGGAACGCCGGTGATCGGGGTGATCGACCAGCCGGTCCTGGGCGAACGCTGGGTCGGCATTGCCGGCCGGCCCTCGACGTTCAACGGCCGGCCCTGCCGCACGCGCGCCTGCGCGGCGCTGGGCGAGGCCATCCTCAACACCACAGGTCCGGACCTCTTTCCTGCAGGCGATGCCGCCCGCTACGCCCGGCTTTCCGGCACCGTGCGCCACGCGCTGTGGGGCGGGGACTGCTACGCCTATGGCCTGCTCGCCGCCGGCCATATCGACCTGGTCGTCGAAGCCGGCCTCAAGCCCTACGATTTCTGTGCGCTCGTGCCCGTCGTCGCGGGCGCGGGCGGGCGCATGACCGATTGGAGTGGCGCGCCGCTCACCCTGACGTCGGACGGGCGGGTGATCGCCGCTGGCGATCCGCGCCTTCTCGCGCCCGCGATCGCGGCGCTCGCATGATCCGCCACCGCGACGCCACAATGTGCCGGTTCCTTCTCCGCATGAAAAACCGTTCCGCACGCTTCGTCCTCGGCCTTGCCACCGTGCTCGCATTGGCGTTGCCTGCCGCCGCCCAGCAACCGCACGTCACCAAGACCTACGGACTTACCCTCGGCGACAAGCTGCGCTATCCCAAGGGCTTCACCCATTTCGACTACGCCAACCCCGACGCGCCAAAGGGGGGCTCGGTCCGGCTCTACTCGATCGGCGGGTTTGACTCGTTCAACCCGTTCATCATCAAGGGCGATCCGCCCGCCGGCGTCGGGCTGATGTTCGAGTCGCTGATGGTGGGGTCCGAGGACGATGCGCTGGGCGAATACGGCTTGATCGCCGAATTGGTCGAGGTGCCTGACGACCTGTCCTGGGTGATCTACAATTTGCGGCCCGAGGCGAAGTTCTCCGACGGCTCGCCGATCACGGCCGACGACGTGATCTGGTCGCTGGAAACGCTGAAGACGGAAGGCGCACCGACCTACCGCTTCTATTACAAGAACATCGCGAAGGCCGAGAGGCTCGGCCCGCACCGCGTGAAGTTCGTGTTCTCGGGCCCCCGCAACCGCGAGCTGCCCCAGATCACCGGCGAGCTGCCGGTCCTTTCAAAGGCATACTGGTCCAAGGTGGGCTTCGACAGGACGACGCTCGACCCGCCGGTCACGAGCGGTCCCTACACGATCGCTTCGTTCGAGCCCAACCGCTATGTCGTGTTAAAGCGCAATCCCGACTACTGGGGCAGGGACCTGCCGGTACGGCGCGGACTCTACAACTACGACGAGATCCGCTACGACTTCTATCGCGATGAGACGGTGGCGCTCGAGGCGTTCAAGGCCGGTCTCTATGACTACCGCTTCGAGAGCGCTTCGAAGACCTGGGCGACAGGCTACGACTTCCCGGCCCTCACGCGTGGCGCGGTGATCAAGGAGGAGGTGCCCAACAAGCTGCCGACCGGGATGCAGGGCTTCGCCTTCAACCTGAGGCGCGAGAAGTTCGGGGACATAAACCTGCGCGAGGCGCTCGACCTCGCCTTCGACTTCCAATGGTCGAACAAGCATCTGTTCTACGGCCAGTATGTCCGCACCGAGAGCTACTTCTCCAACACCGAGCTCGCGTCGAAGGGCCTGCCCTCGAAGAAGGAGCTGAAGCTGCTCGAACCGCTGCGCGGTCAGATTCCCGATCCGGTCTTCACCCAGGAATACAAGGAGCCGGAGACCGACGGCTCGGGCGTGCCGCGGGCGAATCTGCGCAAGGCGGCGTCGCTGCTTCAGAAGGCGGGCTATACCGTCGACAAGGGGCGGCTGCTCGATCCGAAGACCCACCGGCCGCTGACCATCGAGTTCCTGCTCGCCCAGCCCGCGTTCGAGCGCGTCGTCACGCCGTACCTGCAGAACTTGAAGCGCCTCGGAATCGGCGGCAATATCCGCACCATCGACCCGGCCGCCTACCAGAACCGCGTGCGCGATTTCGACTTCGACGCCGTGGTCACCTCGATCCCGCAATCGCTCTCGCCCGGCAACGAGCAGCGCGACTACTGGACGTCGGAGGCCGCCGCCCGGCCCGGCTCGCGCAACATCATGGGCATCAAGAATGCCGCGGTCGACAAGCTGGTCGATGCGCTGATCGCGGCGCCGGACCGCGAGTCTCTGGTCACCGCCACCCATGCCCTCGACCGTGTCTTGCTGTGGCACCATTACGTCGTGCCGCACTGGCACATCACCAGCTTCCGCCTCGCCTACTGGAACCGGTTCGGCATTCCCAAGGATCGGCCTTCCTACGGAACCGGCTTCTACTCCTGGTGGATCGATCCGGCGAAGGACGCGGCGCTGGCGAGGACCGGGCTGAGGCAGCAATGACGACGGCCCGATGAAGCGGCTGGCGCTTCTCGCGGCCGCGCTCTGCGTCGCGGCGCTGCCGGCCGCGGCCGAAACCAGCGTGCGCCACGGCGTCTCGGTGTTCGGCGACCTGAAATTCGGGCCGGACTTCGCCCATTTCGACTACGTCAACCCCGACGCGCCCAAGGGCGGGACGCTGCGGCTGATGGGGATCGACACGTTCGACAGCCTCAACCCCTTCATCCTGAAGGGCGTGAACCCCGACGAACTCGGCCGCACGTTCGATACGCTGATGGCGCGCGACTATGACGAGCCTGACGCGCTCTACGGCCTGGTTGCGAAGTCCGCCGAAATCCCCGACGACCATAGCTGGATCGCGTTCCACCTGCGGCCGGAGGCGCGGTTTCACGACGGCGCGCCGATCACGGCCGACGACGTGGTGTTCACCTACCAGACGCTGATCGACAGGGGCCATCCGCGCTACCGCATCCTCTATGACGGCGTCGCCAAGGCAACGGCACTCGATCCGCACACCGTCCGGTTCGACTTCACCCCGGGCCGCCATCGCGACCTGCCGGTGCAGCTCGCCGAGATGCCGGTGCTGTCGCGCGCGTCCCTGAAAGGCAAGGCGTTCGACCGGACCACGACGGAGCCGCTGCTCGGCTCGGGCCCGTACAAGGTCGCCGCCGTCGAGCCCGGCCGCTGGATCGAATATTCGCGGGTCAAGGATTACTGGGCAAAGGACCTGCCCGTGAATGTCGGGCGGAACAATTTCGACACCGTGCGGATCGAGTTCTTCCGCGATCGCGACGTGGCGCTGGAGGCGTTCTTCGGCGGCGCCTATGACTGGCGCGAAGAGTTCACCTCGCGCGACTGGGCGACCAAGTACAAGGACAAGCCGCAGGTCGCCTCGGGCCGGATCGTCACCGAGTTGCTGCCGGACCACACACCGTCGGGGGTCCAGGCCTGGTTCTTCAACCTGCGCCGGGCGACGTTCCAGGACGTGCGGGTGCGCCACGCGCTCGACCTTGCCTTCGATTTCCAGTGGACCAACCGCTCTCTGTTCTACGGCCTGTACAAGCGGACGACCTCGATGTTCGAGAACTCGCCGCTGGCCGCGCACGGCCCGCCGTCGCCGGCCGAGCTCGCGCTGCTGGAACCCCTGCGCGGCGAGGTGCCGCCCGAAGTGTTCGAGAAGCCCTTCACAGAGCCGGAGGCAGACGGTCCCGCCGGGCTCCGCCACAATCTGCGCCAGGCGGCGAAGCTTCTCGCCGACGCGGGCTGGGCCATCCGTGACGGGCGCCGTGTGAACGCGAAGGGCGAGCCGCTCGCCATCGAGTTCCTGATCTTCGAATTGAGCTTCCAGCGCATCATCAACCCTTATATCCGCAACCTGGAGCGGCTGGGCATCGAGGCGCGCATTCGTGTGGTGGACGTCGCCAACTTCATCAACCGCGAGCAGAACTACGATTACGACGTGGTGATCGAGCGCTATGTCCAGTACCTCACCCCCGGCATCGAGCAGCGCAACTACTGGGGCTCGAAGGCCGCCGACACGCCCGGCTCGCGCAACCTCGCTGGCATCAAGGACAAGGCGGTCGACGCGTTGATCGAGAAGGTCATGGCGGCGGACACCCGGCCGGCGCTGGAGGCCGCCGTCGGGGCGCTCGACCGGGTGCTGATGTGGAACCGCTACTGCGTGCCGCAGTGGTACAACACCGAACACAACATCGCGTACTGGAACAAGTTTTCCCGCCCGAAGGCGGCGCCCCGCTACGACCCCGAGATCGGCGTGGTCGACACATGGTGGTTCGATTCCGCCAAGGCCGCGAAGCTCGCCGTCGCGGGCGGGAATTAGGGCCCTGCCGTGACCCCTCTCCCCAACCCTCCCCCTCAAGGGGGGAGGTGGCGGACACAATGGCCCGTGCGACATTGTCGGGCGCCGTGCGGGTTCTCCAAAAGGCTGCCGGCACCAGCGTTCCCTCCCCCGTTGAGGGGGAGGGACAGGGAGAGGGGTTGGCAGTGCGTGCTCGCGCCCAACATTGAAGCCCCCGCGTTTTGGCCTTAGAAGGCGCTAGCGAGAACGTGATCGGACCCCATGCTCGCCTATATCATCCGCCGCCTGCTGCTGATCATCCCGACCTTGTTCGGGATCATGGTCATCAACTTCATCATCGTGCAGTTCGCCCCCGGCGGGCCGGTGGAGCAGGTGATCGCGCAGCTCACCGGCGTCGGCGGCGGCGCGATCAGCCGCATCGGCGGGGGCGGCGGCGGCGAGGTCGGCGGCGGCACCGCCCCGCGGCCGGGCCAGTCCTCGACCGAAGGCAGCGGCAAGTATCGCGGCGCTCAGGGGCTTGATCCCGAGTTCATCAAGGAGATCGAGAAGCAGTTCGGCTTCGACAAGCCGCTCGGCGAGCGCTTCGTCCTGATGATGGGGCAATATCTGCGCTTCGATTTCGGCAACAGCTATTTCCGCGACGAGCGGGTGGTGAACCTGGTGATCGAGAAGATGCCGGTTTCGATCTCGCTCGGCATTTGGACGACCTTGTTCACCTATTTGATCTCGATCCCGCTCGGCATCCGCAAGGCGGTGATGGACGGATCGCGCTTCGACGTGTGGACCAGCGGGGTGATCGTCGTCGGCTACGCGGTGCCGAGCTTCCTGTTCGCGATCCTGCTGATCGTGCTTTTCGCGGGCGGAAGCTTCCTCGACTGGTTTCCGCTGCGCGGTCTCGTCTCGGAAAACTGGTCGAGCCTGCCCTGGCCGCAGCAGATCGGCGACTATCTCTGGCACATGGTGCTGCCGATCCTGTCGCTGACCATCGGCGGCTTCGCGACGCTGACGCTTCTTACCAAGAACTCGTTCCTCGACCAGATCAGCCAGCAATACGTGCTGACCGCGCGCGCCAAGGGGCTGGGCGAGCGTCGCGTGCTCTACGGCCACGTCTTCCGCAACGCCATGCTGATCGTGATCGCGGGCTTCCCTGGCGCCTTCATCGGCATCCTGTTCACCGGTGCGCTCCTCACAGAGATCATCTTCTCGCTCGACGGTCTCGGACTTCTCGGCTTCGAGGCGGTGATCAAGCGCGACTACCCGATCATGTTCGGCACGCTCTACTTCTTCAGCCTGCTGGGCCTGCTCATGAACCTCGTGGGCGACCTTACCTACACCGTGGTCGACCCGCGCATCGATTTCGAGGCGCGCAATGTCTGAGGCGCCGCGCCCGCGCGTGCTCGGCATCTCCGTGACGCCCATCACCGCGCGTCGCTTCGCCAACTTCAAGGCGAACCGGCGCGGCTACATCTCGTTCTGGATCTTCCTGTTCCTGTTCGTGATCACGCTGTTCGCCGAGTTCCTGGCCAACGACAAGCCGCTTCTTGTGCGTTACGACGGCGCGCTCTACATGCCGATCTTCCATGCCTATCCGGAGACGACGTTCGGCGGCTTCTTCCAGACCGAGGCGGACTATCGCGACGCTGAAGTGGTCTCGCTGATACACGAGAAGGGCGGGTGGCTCGTCTGGCCGCTGATCCCCTACAGCTACAACACGGTCGACCTGAAGCTGAACCGTCCGGCCCCATCGCCCCCCACATGGCGCAACCCGCTCGGGACCGACGATCAGGCGCGCGATGTGCTGGCGCGGGTGATCTACGGTTTCCGGCTATCCGTGCTGTTCGGGCTGACTCTGACCTTCTTCTCGTCCATCGTCGGCGTGGCGGCCGGCGCGGTGCAGGGCTATTTCGGCGGCTGGACCGATCTGCTGTTCCAGCGCTTCATCGAGATCTGGTCGGGGCTGCCGACGCTGTTTCTGTTGATCATCCTGTCCAGCGTGGTGCAGCCGAACTTCTGGTGGCTGCTCGGGATCTTGCTCGCCTTTTCCTGGATGGCGCTGGTGGGCGTGGTGCGGGCCGAGTTCCTGCGCGCGCGTAATTTCGACTATGTCCGCGCGGCGCGTGCGCTCGGCGTCGGCAACTTCACCATCATCCGCCGCCACGTCCTGCCCAACGCCGTGGTGGCGACGCTCACCTTCCTGCCTTTCACGCTGAACGGCTCGATCACCGCGCTCACCTCGCTCGACTTCCTGGGGTTCGGCCTGCCGCCGGGCTCTCCGTCGCTGGGGGAGTTGCTGGCGCAGGGCAAGGCGAACCTTCAGGCGCCATGGCTCGGCATCACCGGGTTCATGGTGCTCGCCATCATGCTGTCGCTACTTATCTTCGTCGGCGAGGCGGTGCGCGACGCGTTCGACCCGCGCAAGGTGTTCCGGTGAGTGGGCAAAAGATCACCCCTCACCCCAACCCTCCCCCTCAAGGGGGGAGGGGGCGGATACAACGGCCCGTGCGCCGCTGTCAGGCGGTCGTCGCTTCTCGATTGGGGCTATCCGTACCAGCGTTCCCTCCCCCCTTGAGGGAGAGGGACAGGGAGAGGGGTCAAGCGTCGATTCTTCGCCAGGGATTCGCCGCATGACCGAGCCGCTGGTCGACATCCGCGACCTCGCGATCTCGTTCGGCCGCGGCGCGCGCGAGGTGAAGGCCGTGCGCAGAGCCTCGTTCGCGATCGGCAAAGGCGAGACGGTGGCGCTGGTGGGCGAGTCCGGCTCGGGCAAGTCGATCACCGCCCTGTCGATCCTGCAGCTCCTGCCCTATCCGCTGGCCTGGCACCCGACCGGGTCCATCACGTTCGAGGGCGCGGAGCTGGTCGGGGCGTCCGAGCGCACCATGCAGAAGCTCCGCGGCGACCGCATCGCCATGGTGTTCCAGGAGCCGATGACCTCGCTCAACCCGCTCCACACTGTCGAGAAACAGGTGGGCGAGGTCCTGCAGCTCCATCGCGGCCTCAAGCCCATGGCGGCGCGCGCCCGCGTGCTCGAGCTGCTCGAGATGGTCGGGCTGCCCGACGCGGCCGGCCGGCTCGGCGCCTATCCGCACCAGCTTTCGGGCGGCCAGCGTCAGCGCGTGATGATCGCCATGGCGCTGGCCAACGAGCCCGACCTCTTGATCGCCGACGAGCCGACCACCGCGCTCGATGTTACCATCCAGGCGCAGATCCTCGAACTGCTGGCCGACCTCAAGGCACGACTGGGCATGTCGCTGCTGCTCATCACCCACGATCTCGGCATCGTGCGCCGCCTTGCCGACCGGGTGTGCGTGATGACCCAGGGCGAGATCGTCGAGCAGGGCGAAACCGAGCGCATCTTCACCGCGCCCCAGCACGACTACACCCGTCATCTGCTGGCCGCCGAGCCGAAGGGCGCGCCGTTGCACGCGGAGGCTTCCGCGCCGGTGGTGATGGAGGCCGAGGATCTGCGCGTCTGGTTCCCCATCAAGCGCGGCGTGCTGCGCAAGGTGGTCGGCCACATCAAGGCGGTCGACGGCGTCTCGGTCACGGTGCGCGAGGGCCACACGGTCGGCGTGGTCGGCGAATCCGGCTCGGGCAAGACGACGCTGGCGCTCGGCATGCTGCGGCTCGAGCGCTCGGAAGGCCCGATCCGCTTCCGGGGCCAGCCGATCGACGGGCTCGGCTGGAGCGAGCTGCGCCCCCTGCGCGGCCAGATGCAGATCGTGTTCCAGGACCCGTACTCGTCGCTGTCGCCGCGCCTCACCATCGGCCAGATCGTGGGCGAGGGGCTCGCGATCCACGATCTCGGCGGCAACCGCGACGAGCGCCGTTCGCTGATCAGCCAGACGCTGCGCGAGGTCGGGCTCGATCCAGAGACGCAGGACCGCTACCCGCACGAATTCTCCGGCGGCCAGCGCCAGCGCGTCGCCATCGCCCGCGCCATGGTCCTGAAGCCGCGCTTCGTGGTGCTCGACGAGCCGACCTCCGCGCTCGACATGAGCGTTCAGGCGCAGATCGTCGACCTGCTGCGCGAGCTGCAGTCGCGCCACCGCCTCGCCTACATGTTCATAAGCCACGATCTGCGCGTCGTGAAGGCGCTGGCGGACGAGGTGATCGTGATGCGCGCCGGCAAGGTGGTCGAGCAGGGCCCGGCCGTCCAGATTTTCGAGTCCCCGCGCGAGCCCTACACCCGGGCCCTGATGGCGGCCGCATTCGACCTCCGCGCCGTCGAGCACGCCACGGTGAGCACGTGACAGGGCTTGAACCCCATCCTTCGACAAGCTCAGGATGAGGTTCACAAAAAGGTCCTCGTCCTGAGCCTGTCGAAGGACGAGGCCATACGAGGGAGGGAAGGCCCATGGCACCGCCATTCCACGCCGACCATGTCGGAAGCCTGCTGCGCCCCGCGGCAATCAAGGCGGCGCGGGTGAAGCGCGCGAAGGACGAGATCGACGCCGCCGCGCTCGCCGCCATCGAGGATCGCGAGATCATGCGCTGCATCGCGAAGCAGGAGGAGGTGGGACTCCGCGCCGTCACCGACGGCGAATACCGTCGCTATGCCTGGCAGACCGATTTCCTGGCACATCTCGACGGCGCGATCGAGGTCGAGACGAAGCTGCCCGCCACGGCCGGCGCCACCGACACGGACACGATGAAGATCGCGCGCGTCACCGGCAAGCTCGGCTTTTCCGGCCATCCGATGCTCGACCATTTCCGCTTCCTCGCCGCCCACACCAAGGTGACGCCGAAGATTTCCATCCCGTCGCCCTCGATGCTGATCTCGATCATGCGCGACTGGCGCGAAGGCGTGACCGAAGCGGCCTATCCCGGCCTCGAGGATTTCCGCCGCGATATCGGCGCAACCTATCGCGCGGCGCTCCGCGCCTTCGCGGATGCCGGCTGCACCTATCTGCAGATCGATGACTGCAACCTCGCCTACCTGTGCGATCCCGCCCAGATCGAGCGCATCGAGGCACGCGGGCTCGATGCCGGTCAGGTGCTCGACGGGTTCGTCGAGATGATCAACGCGGCCGTCGCCGACCGCCCCAAGGGCATGACCGTGGCGATCCATGTCTGCCGCGGCAATTTCCGCTCCACCTGGTTCAGCCAGGGCGGCTACGAGCCGGTGGCCGACACGCTGTTCAACCGCATCGACGTCGACGCCTATTTCCTCGAATACGACTCCGAGCGCGCCGGCGGGTTCGAGCCGCTCCGCTTCGTGCCGACGAACAAGACGGTCGTGCTCGGGCTCGTCACCTCGAAGACGCCTGAGCTCGAGCCCAAGGACGCGATCAAGCGGCGCATCGACGAGGCGGCCAAGTTCGTGCCGCTGGAGCAGCTGGCGCTCTCGCCGCAATGCGGCTTCGCCTCGACCGAGCATGGCAACGTGCTGACCGAGGACCAGCAATGGGCGAAGCTCGCCCATGTCGTCGCCATCGCCCGCGACGTCTGGGGCGAGGTGTAGCGGCCGGGTCATTCAATCCGAACGCCGCGCGCGCTACATTCCTCCCATGTACGGCGACGTGATCGATCTGCGCGAGTTCTACGCGGCCAGCCTGGGGCGGGCGGCGCGGCGCGTGCTGCGCGCGCGCGTCCGCGAGACCTGGCCCGATTTGCGCGGCATGCGCCTGCTGGGCCTCGGCTACGCCGTGCCGTTCCTGCTGCCGTTCCGCGAGGAGTGCGAGCGCGTGCTGGCCGTCATGCCGGCCGGGCAGGGGGTGGTTCACTGGCCGTCCGACGGGCCCGGCCTCGTCACCCTTGCCGACGAGGCCGAGTTGCCGCTGCCCGACGTCTCGATCGACCGGGTGCTGCTCGTCCACGCGCTGGAGCGCACCGAGCAGCTGCGTCCCATGCTGCGCGAGATCTGGCGGGTGATGGCGGACGGCGGGCGGCTTCTGGCCGTCGTGCCCAACCGGCGCGGCATCTGGGCGCGGCTCGACCGCACCCCGTTCGGCCAGGGCCACCCCTACACCGCGTCGCAGCTCTCGCGCCTGTTGCGCGACAACATGTTCGACCCGATCCACACGCGCCAGGCGCTGTTCGTGCCGCCGTCGCGCTCGCGCATGCTGATCGCCGCCGCGCCGGCATGGGAGAAGCTGGGCGCGCGCTGGCTGCCGACCTTCTCGGGCGTCGTCATGATCGAGGCCGGTAAGCAGATCTATGGCGCGACGCCGGTCCTGACGGCACCGCGCCGGCGCGCCTACGCGCCCGCCCCGCCGGCCACGCCCGCGCCCAGCGGCGGCTCGGCGAGCGCGGCGCCGTTCAGCCCGAACTCGCGGGCCAGCATCTCGTAGCTGCGGCGGCGCTTCGCCTCGTCGTACATCCAGGTGACCACGGCGATCTCCGCGACGCCCTGTTCCTCGGCCAGAGCGCGGATCTGGGCCGCCACCTTGGGCGCCGTGCCGATCATGGCGCGCCCGCGGTACTCGGCGAGCTTCGCGCGTTCGGCATCGGTGTAGGGGTAGGCGAGCGCCTTTTCCGGCGGATCGATCGGCATCCATACGCCGCGCTCGCGCAGAAGTTGGGTGCGCGCGCGCGACGCATAGAGGAACTCGGCTTCCTCGTCCGTGTCGGCGCACAGCGCCCAGACGCACAGCCCGGCATGAGGCTCGGGCCAGCGCGCGCTCGGCTGGTAATGCTGGCGGTAGATCTGCAGCGCCTCTGGTCCGCCGCGCCCGTTGGTGAAGAACCAGGCGAAGGCGTAGGGCAGGCCGAAATGCGCCGCGACCTGCGCACCGTAGTTCGAGCTGCCGAGCATCCACACTTCGGGCACCGTCTCGCCCTGGGGCTGGCACGTCACCGCCGCGAACGGATGCTTCTCCATCAGGGGCTGGCCGCTGATCCAAGCCAACAGGTCGCGCGTATCGGCCGGGAAATATTCGTGCCGTTCGTTCGCCATCGGATGCAGCGCGAAGGCGGTCAGCCCGTCCGAGCCCGGCGCCCGCCCGAGCCCTAGATCGATCCGCCCGGGCGCGATGGCGTCGAGGACGCGGAACTGCTCGGCCACCTTCAGCGGCGAGTAGTGCGGCAGCATGATCCCCGCGGCGCCCACCCGGATTCGGGTGGTCGTGGCGGCGATCGCCGCGATCAATATCTCCGGCGCGGTGCCGACGATGGTGCCGCTGTTGTGATGTTCCGACACCCAGAAGCGGTCATAGCCCAGCGCCTCGCAGTGGCGGGCGAGGGCGATCGTGTTGCGGATCGATTCGCCGTGCGGCCGGCCGGCGAGGGCGACGGACTGGTCGAGGATCGAAAGACGCACCATGGGACCGATATTAGCGCAGGATCGTCCGGCGCGCGGCCCCCGATCGCCCCACCGGCAATATTTCCGCCGCGACGGAACCGGCAGGGGGCCTTCGTGCTTTATGCTCAACGGGCGTGCCGAACGTCGAGGGGAGACTTCCATGCGAACGGCTTATGGACAGGCGGGCCGGCTTGTGGCCATCGCTCTATGTGGTGCGCTCATTGCCGGGCCGGCCTTCGCACAGGGCCGCGGCCACGAGGTGCAAGAGCGCGGCCATGGCCCGCAGATGCAGGATCGGGACCATGGCCCGCAGGCGCGCGACCGGGACCATGACCGGAATCAGGATCGCGACCGGGCGCGCGTACAGGTCCGGTTCGACGACCACCAGCGCGAGATGGCGCACCGGTACTATTCCGAGTGGCACGGCGGGCGCTGCCCGCCCGGCCTCGCCAGGAAGGGCAATCGCTGCCAGCCGCCCGGCCACGCCAAGCGCTGGCGGATCGGCCATCCGCTGCCGCGCGACGTGATCTTCTATGACGTGCCCCGCACCCTCGTCGTGCAGCTCGGCCCGCCACCCCGCGGCTACCGCTACGCCCGGGTGGCCAACGACATCCTGCTGCTGGCGCTCGGCACCGGGCTGGTGGTCGACGCGCTGCAGGATCTCGGCCGGCAATAGCCCTCAGGGCACCAGGATCGCCGCCCCGGCCACCGTGCGGCTTTCCAGGTCGCGGTGCGCCCGGGCGGCGTCCTCCAGCGGGTAGGGGCGCGCCGAATTGAGCCGGATGATGCCCCGCGTGACGAGGTCGAACAGCTCGGTCGTCGCGGTTCGCAACGTGGCAGGATCGGAGATGTAGCTCGAGATCGCCGGCCGGTTGACCGAGAGCGATCCCTTCTTCGATAGCAGCAGCAAATCGATCGGCGGCACGTGGCCCGATGCGTTGCCGTAATTGACCAGCATGCCGAACGGGCGCGTGCAGTCGAGCGAGGCGACGAACGTGTCCTTGCCGACGCCGTCGAGCACGGCCGCGACGCCCTCGGGCACGATCTTCGTCACTGCGGCGACGAAGTCGGTCTCGCGATAGAGGATCGGATGGTCGCACCCGTGCGCGGCGACGATTCTTGCCTTTTCCGCCGAGCCGACCGTGCCGAGCACCGTCGCGCCCAGATGCTTCGCCCACTGGACGAGGATCAGCCCGACGCCGCTCGCCGCGGCGTGGATCAGCACCGGCTCGCCGGGCCGTGGCATGTACAGACGGTTGACCACCATCGAAGCCGTCAGCCCCTTGAGCAGGAACGACGCCGCCTGCGCCTCGGTGATCGCGTCTGGCAGGGCGATCAGGCACGCGGCGGGCACGTTGCGCTCCTCGGCGTACGACCCGGTCCCCTCGTAGAATGGTCCGCCGGTCCCGACATAGGCCACGCGGTCGCCGACCGAGACGCCGGTGACGCGAGGTCCGAGCGCGGCCACCACCCCCGCGGCCTCGTTGCCGAGGATAAGCGGGAAGCGCGGCCCGTCGGTGATGTAGAACCCGCCGCGGCGGACGTTGACGTCGGAGAAGTTGACCGCGATGGCGCTGTGGCGGATGCGCACCTCGCCCGGTCCGGGCGGGGCGATGTCGGCCTCCTCCCAGCGCAGCACCTCCGGCCCGCCGTTCTCGTGGATGCGGATCGCCTTCATCGCGCGCGACCGCTCAGCCCACCGCAGTGTCGCCTTCCGCGTCGATCAGCACGAACGCGATCACGCAGGGCTCGGTGCCGTTATTGACCCAGTTGTGGATCGTGCCGCGCTGGACCAGCACGTCGCCCGCCTTCAGGTGGACGATGGTCCCGTCGAGGTCCATGTCGATCTCGCCTTTCATCACCACCGCGTAGTCGACGGAATCGGTGCGGTGGTTGCGCGGCGCGACGCCCGGCCCGTACTCGACCACGCGGAACACCGAGCCGCCGCGGATCGTCGTACCCACTTCGCGCGCGCCCTTGTCCTCGCCGTCCTCGCGGAGACGGACGGGCAGGTCCTGCGTTGTCCAGATCACCTGCGCGGCGTGGTTCGGCCGGCCCGAGCGCGCGTGCGCGCCCATGTCGTCGATCCGGACCGTCGCCTTGCCGTTGCGGTCGTGGCCCGTCACCACGCGGCGGATGTTGAGGGTCATGGGGTCGTCTCCTCCTATTTTCCCCGCCCGAGCAGGAAGATGCCCTGCTCGCACAGCAGGTTCGCCATCCAGCCCGATGCGCCCAGGTCGCGCGTCGCACCGGTGCGGGTCACCAGGTGGCCGCGTTCGATGCCGAGCCCCAGCTCGTCGCACAGCGTCACGAAGTCGCGCAGGGTGCAAGGGTGGATGTTGTCGGTGTCGTACCAGCGACGGTGGTTGGAATCCTGTACCGGCATGCGCCCGGTCCAGGTCAGCTTCCAGCGCACGCGCCAGTAGCCGTAATTGAGGATCGACACGATCGGCCGCGTGCCGATGCGCGCGAGCTGCAGCAGCATCTCGCGCGGGTTGCGCATCGCCTGCAGCGCCTGGCTGAGCACCACATAGTCGAACGCCTCGGACGGGTAGTCGGCGAGGTCGGTCTCGGCGTCGCCTTGGATGACCGACAGCCCATGCGCGACGCAGGCGCGCACGCGGTCCTGGCGCAGCTCGAGCCCGCGCCCGTCGACGCCCTTGGACTGCCACAGATGGTCCAAGAGCGCACCATCGCCGCAGCCGACGTCGAGCACGCGGCTGCCCGGCGCGATCATGTTCGCGATGATGGCGAGGTCGCGGCGGATCGGGGGCGGGGCGTCGCGCGTCACCGCCGGGGCGGCGACATTCATCGGGTGCGGAGCCCGCGCCGCTCGGCCGCACCGTCGAGGAAGCCGCGCAAGGTCGTATGCAGCTCGGGCTCGTCCAGCAGGAAGGCATCGTGACCCTTGTCGGTCACGATCTCGGCGTAGCTGACATTGGCGACGACGGCGTTCAGCGCGTGCACGATCACGCGGCTTTCCGACGGCGGGAACAGCCAGTCCGAGCTGAACGAAATCACGCAGAACCGGACCGGCGTGCCGCGGAAGGCGTTGGCCAGCACGCCGCCATGCTCGGCCGCCATGTCGAAATAATCCATCGCGCGGGTGATGTAGAGGTACGAGTTGGCGTCGAACCGCTCGACGAAAGTCGAGCCCTGGTGGCGCAGGTAGCTTTCCACCTGGAAGTCGGCGTCGAACCCGTAGGTGATCTGCTCGCGCTCCTGCAGGTTGCGGCCGAACTTGCGGGTCAGCGCCGCCTCGGACAAATAGGTGATGTGCGCGGCCATGCGCGCGACGGCGAGGCCGCGCCGCGGGTTGCGCCCGTGCATCGCGTAGTCGCCCCCGCACCAGTCGGGGTCGGCCATGATCGCCTGGCGGCCCAACTCGTGAAACGCGATGTTCTGCGCCGAATGGTGCTCGGCACAGGCGATGGGCACGGCGGCGAACACGCGCTCGGGGAAGCGCGCCGCCCAGTCGAGCGCCTGCATGCCGCCCATCGAGCCGCCGATCACGCAGAAGAGCTGCTCGATGCCCAGGCTTTCGATCAGCAGGGCCTGGGCGCGCACCATGTCGCCGATGGTGATGACCGGGAAACCGAGCCCGTAGGGCTTGCCTGTCGCGGGGTCGTTCTCCTTAGGCCCGGTAGTGCCCATGCACCCGCCCAGCACGTTGGACGAGATGATGAAGTAGCGGTCGGTGTCCAGCACCTTGCCCGGCCCGACCATCAGCTCCCACCAGCCGGGCTTGCCGGTGATGGGGTGCTTCTCCGCGGCGAACTGGTCGCCGGTCAGAGCGTGGCACACGAGGATGGCGTTGGAGCGGTCGGCGTTCAGCCGGCCGTATGTCTGATAGGCGACGGTGAACGGGCCTAGCTCTACGCCGCAATCGAGCCGGAGCTTATTCTTATCGCCCAGCACCACCCGATGGCCCGGCCAGAGGGCGGTGTCGGCGAAATTCGTTCGGGACTGCGGCGGCGCGTTCATCGGCGGTCCATATGGGCGGTCCATCGCGAGACACGATCCATCGGTCGGTCGTGCGGGCGGGGTGCCGGCAGGGCCCGCCCCTCGGGACCCGGATAGAAGCGGCCGGTACCGCGCTATGTCAATGTTTTCTTTGATTTTCGTCGCGGGCCGGACTACGACCATGCGCCATGGCGACCCGCAAGACAACCGATGGAACGGAGCCGGCGAACGACCTGGCCGCGCTGCGCACGGAGATCGACCGCATCGACGACGCGATGCACGACCTCCTGATGCTGCGCACCAAGGCCGTGCTCGCGATCCGCGACGTCAAGCGCGCCGGCAACGAGCCCGTCTTGCGTCCGGCACGCGAGGCCCAGGTGCTGCGCCGCCTTGTCGCGCGCCATGCCGGACCGTTCCCAAAGCCGGCTTTGGTGCGCATCTGGCGCGAGATCATGGCCGGCCAGGTGCGGGTCCAGGCGCCGTTCTCGGTCGCCATCTACGCCCCGCCGGGTCAGCCGGGCCTGACCCAGCTCGCCAGCGACCATTTCGGCTCCACCACCCCGGCCAAGCGCTACGAGACGGCGCGCGGCGTGATCCGCGCCGTCACCGAGGGCGAGGCGCAGGCCGGCGTGCTGCCGTCGCCGGACGAGGACGACCGGGATGCGTGGTGGCCTTCGCTGGCCAGCACCGAACCCGAGACTCCCCGCATCGTCGCCCGTCTTCCTTTCGCCCCCTTGCCTGGCATCCAGGGGCCGCAGGCGCTCGCCATCGCCTGCGCCGACCAGGAGCCATCGGGCTCCGACCGCAGCTACCTGTTCATCGAGGCCACCGACAACGCTTCGCGCCGCACCGTCGCCGCGGCGCTCGCCGCCGCCGGGCTCGATGCCGTCTCGCTTGCGCGGCGCGATGTGCCGAACGACCCGGACGGGCTCTATCTGGCCGAGATCGATGGCTTCGTCGGGCGCGGCGATCCCCGTCTCGCCGCCGTGGTCGCCGCCCGGCCGCAGACGGTGCGCCGGTGCGTGGCGGTGGGCGGGTTCGCGCTGCCCTTCGGCCCCGCGGAGCTGGGATGAGTGCCCCCGTCGTCCGTCCCGGCATCCTGGAGATCGAGGCCTACGTCCCGGGCAAGTCGAAGCTGGCGGGCAAGAAGCGCGTCATCAAGCTGTCGTCGAACGAAGGCGCGCTGGGGCCGAGCCCGCTCGCGGTGAAGGCCTACCGCGCCGCGGCGCGCACGCTCGACCGCTATCCCGACGGCGGCTGCACCGGCTTGCGCGCGGCGATCGGGCGCCGCCACGGGCTCGATCCCGCCCGTATCGTGTGCGGCGCGGGCTCGGACGAGCTGCTCTACAACCTTGCGCGCGCCTATGCCGGACCGGGCGACGAGATATTGATGACCCGGCACGGCTTCAGCATGTACCCGATCGTGGCGCACGCGGTCGGCGCGATCCCGGTCGCCGCGCCCGAGACGGAGCTGACGGCCGACGTCGATGCGATCCTCGCGTACGTGACGCCCCGGACGCGGCTCGTCTATCTCGCCAATCCGAATAATCCGACCGGCACCTACATCCCCGAGTTCGAGCTGCGCCGGCTGCGTGCCGGGCTCCGCGAGGACATCGTGCTGGTGGTCGATTCCGCCTATGCCGAGTTCGTCGTGCGCAACGACTATGCCGACGGCGCGGCTCTCGTCGACCTGGGCATGAACACGGTGATGACGCGGACCTTCTCCAAGATCCACGGGCTGGCGTCGCTCCGCATCGGCTGGGCCTACTGCCCGGCGCCGATTGCCGACGCCCTCGACCGGTTGCGCTCGCCGTTCGGCGTGTCGATGCCGGCGCAGGCGGCGGGTGCGGCCTCGATGGATGACGGCGCGCATCTCGACCGCGCGCGGGACCATAACGCGACCTGGCTGCCCTGGCTGCGCGACCGCATGACCGATCTCGGGCTCGACGTGGTGCCCAGCGCGGCCAACTTCATCCTGGTGCGTTTCCCCGGCCCACCGGGCAAGCAGGCGGCCGACGCCAACAGGTTCCTCAACACGCGTGGCATCATTGCGCGCGAGACCGGCGTCTATCATCTGCCCGACCATCTCCGCATCACCATCGGGCGCGAATCCGAGATGCACGCCTGCGCCCGTGCGCTGGCCGATTTCATGGGTGGCGGCCATGGCTGAGCCCCTCTTCGACCGCGTCGCGCTGATCGGGATCGGGCTGATCGGATCGTCGCTGGCAAGACGGATGAAGCGCGACGGGCTCGCCGGCCACATCGCCATCATGTCGCGCAGCCAGGCGACGCGCGACAAGGCGCAGGAGCTCGGCCTCGGCGATTCCTACACCGCCGATCCGGCGGAGGCGGCGCGGGGCGCCGACCTGGTGGTGATCTGCACGCCGATGGGCGCCTACGAGGCGACGGCGAAGGCGATCGCGCCGGCGCTCAAGCCGGGCGCCATCGTGTCCGACGTCGGCTCGGCCAAGCGCGCCGCGATCGACAACATCGCGCCAAATCTTCCGAAGGGTGTGCATCTGGTGCCGGGCCATCCGGTGGCCGGCACCGAGCATTCCGGCCCCGAGGCGGGCTTCGCCACGTTGTTCGAGGGGCACTGGACGATCCTGACGCCGCCCGCCGGCACCGACCCGGACGCGACGGGGCGCGTCGCCGATTTGTGGCGGCGCTGCGGCGCGCAGGTCGAGATCATGGATGCGGCGCACCACGACCACGTGCTGGCGATCACCTCGCACGTGCCGCACGTCATCGCCTACGCCATCGTCGGCACGGCGACCGACCTCGAGGAGCACACCAAATCCGAGGTGGTGAAGTTCGCCGCCTCGGGCTTTCGCGACTTCACCCGCATCGCCGCCTCCGACCCCACCATGTGGCGCGACATCTTCCTCAACAACCGCGACGCGGTGCTGGAGATGCTCGGGCGCCTCTTGGAGGACGTGACGGTGCTGCAGCGCGCCATCCGGTTCGGCGATGGCCAGACGCTCTACGACTTCTTCGCCAAGACCCGCGCGATCCGGCGCGGAGTCATCGAGGCCGGCCAGCACATCCCGCCCACGCCGAATTCCGACGGCAAGAAGGCGGAATAGGCCTCGCGCGCTACGGCCATTCTGCGACCGGGGGCAGCGACATCAGGATCGCGTCGACATTGCCGCCGGTCTGCAGGCCGAAGCGCGTGCCGCGGTCGTACAGTAGGTTGAACTCGGCATAGCGGCCGCGCTTGGCGAGCTGGGCGTGGCGGTCGGCCTCGGTCCACGCCTCGCCGAAATGGCGGCGCACCAGCTTCGGGTAGATGTCGAGGAACGCGCGTCCCACGTCACGGGTGAAGGCGAAGTCGGCGTCCCAGTCGCCAGTGTCGACATAGTCGTAGAAGATGCCGCCCACGCCGCGCATCTCGCCCCGGTGCGGCAGGAAGAAGTACTCGTCGCACCATTTCTTGAACTTGTCGTAATAGGCGGGGTCGTGCGCGTCGCACGCGGCGCGGAACGCGCCGTGGAAGTCGGCAGTATCCGCGTCCAGAGGCAAGACCGGCGTCAGGTCCGCCCCGCCGCCGAACCAGCCCTTCGCGGTCACGATGTGGCGCGTGTTCATGTGTGCGGCCGGCACCTTGGGCGAGCGCGGGTGCGCGACCAGCGAGATGCCCGACGCCCAGAAGCGCGGGTCCGCCTCGGCGCCGGGGATCTCCTTGCGGAACCGCTCGGAGAACAGCCCGTGGACGGTGGAGACGTTGACGCCCACCTTCTCGAACACGCGGCCCTTCATCACCGACATCACGCCGCCGCCGCCGTCCGGCGTCTCGGGCTCGGGCGGGCGGTGCCAGGCGGTGCGGACGAACCGGCCGGGCGCGCCGGTATCGTTCGGTGCGGGCACGTCGTCCTCGCACGACTTCGAAGGCGGCGCAGATCGCGTCGCGCAGCTCCTCGAACCATGCCTCGGCGGCCGATTTGCGCTGGTCGTTCTCGGTCATGTCGTCGTCGGCTCCGGAAACCCGCCCGTTTGGCGCAGTGCCTCACCCAATACCATGGCCGCGGCCAGCGCAACATTGAGCGAGCGCAAGCCCGGCGCCATCGGGATGCGCAGCCGCGCGTCCGCCGCCGCATGCACCGCGTCCGGCACGCCGGCCGACTCGCGCCCGACCAGGATCGTGTCGTCGGGCCGGAAGGCGAAGTCGAGATAGGAATGTTCGGCATGCGTGGTGAGCAGGATGAGCCGACCCGATTCGCCCGCGCGCGCGGCATGGTAAGCCGCCCACGTCGCGTGCCGCACGAGCGCGACGCCTGCGAGATAGTCCATTCCGGCGCGCCGCAACCGCCGATCGTCGAGCACGAATCCCGCGGGCTCGATCAGGTCCACACCGAGCCCGAGGCATGCCGCGAGGCGCAGCATGGCGCCGGAATTCTGCGGTATGTCCGGTTCGTACAAAGCGAGGCGCATGCGGGTGAAACCGGCCGGCGGGGGCCTTGTCAGCCCCTTGCAAATGTCTGGTTTTCCAGTATACCCGTCGCGGCTCCGGTGGGCGACGGCCGCACGACGAACGATGCGGCACAGTGCCACATTCGGGGTTGTTGCGGCGGGTGCTAGGTCGTGTTCCGCCGTTGCGCCCGGGGGGATGGTCCCGGCGAATAGAGAGAACAAGATGGCGCGTGCCCCGGAACCGAGCCCGCACAGCGATATGACCGCGCCCGACGGGGAGACCCGGCGGGATTTCCTGACCCTCGCCACGGTTACGTTTGGTGCCGCGGGCGCGCTCGCCGCGATCTGGCCGCTGATCCACCAGATGAACCCGGCGCGTGACGTGCTGGCTGTCAGCTCGACCGAAATCGACCTGTCCAAGGTGCCGGTCGGCACGCGGCTGACGGTGCTTTGGCGCGGCCGCCCGGTCTTCATCGACCACCGCAGCGCGAAGCAGATCGCCGCGGTGCAGGAGGTGAAGGTCGACGAGCTGCGCGATCCCCAGAGCGATGCGCAGCGCACCAAGAAGCCGGAATGGCTCGTGGTGGTCGGCATCTGCACCCATCTCGGCTGCATACCGCTCGGCCAGAAGCCGAACGAGCCGCGCGGCGAGTTCGGCGGCTGGTTCTGCCCGTGCCACGGTTCGGTGTACGACGAGTTGGGCCGCATCCGAAAAGGCCCGGCGCCGCGCAATCTCGAAGTGCCGCCCTACGCCTTCCTGCCCAACAATGTACTGAAGATCGGATAGGGGGGCGGGACGATGGCCTCGAAGTGGATGCAGAACCCGGTGATCAAGTGGATCGATTACCGGCTGCCCATGTTCAGCTACCTCGATCACGAGCTGAACGAGTACCCGACACCGAAGAATTTGTCCTACTGGTGGAATTTCGGCTCGTTGGCCGGCATCGTGCTGGTGATCATGATCGGCACTGGCATCGTGCTTTCCATGCACTACACGGCGAACGACGCGCTGGCGTTCAAGTCCGTCGAATCCATTATGCGCGACGTGAATTACGGTTGGCTGCTGCGCTACCTGCACATGAACGGCGGGTCCGCGTTCTTCATGATCGTGTACATCCATTTGTTCCGCGGCATGTATTACGGTTCGTACAAGGCGCCGCGCGAACTCCTGTGGATTCTTGGCGTGTTCATCCTGCTCACCATGATGGCGACGGCCTTCATGGGCTATGTGCTGCCGTGGGGCCAGATGAGCTTCTGGGCGGCGACGGTGATCACGAACCTGTTCTCTGCAATCCCGTTGATCGGCAACGACATCGTGACCTGGCTGTGGGGCGGGTTCGCCGTCGGCAACCCGACGCTCAACCGTTTCTTCAGCCTGCACTACCTGCTGCCGTTCGTGATCGTCGGGCTGGTCGGGCTGCACCTGATCGCGCTGCACCAGCACGGGTCGAACAACCCGCTGGGCATCGACACCAAGGGGTCGCAGGACACCATCCCGTTCCACCCGTACTACACCGTGAAGGATGCGTTCGGGACCGGGGTGTTCCTGATCATCTATCTCGGCTTCGTGTTCTTCGCGCCGAACTTCTTCGGCGAACCGATCAACTACGTGCCGGCCAACCCGTTGCAGACGCCGCCGCACATCGTGCCGGAATGGTACTTCCTGCCCTACTACGCCATCCTGCGCTCGATCACCTTCGACATCTGGTTCATTCCCGGCAAGCTGATCGGCGTGATCCTGATGTTCGGTTCGGTCCTGCTGCTCCTGTTCCTGCCGTGGCTCGACACCTCGAAGGTGCGCTCGGCCAGGTTTCGCCCGATTTACAGGCAGATCTTCTGGGTGCTGGTCGTCGACGCCATCGTGCTCGGCTGGGTCGGCGCGCATCCGCCCGAAGGGATGTACGTCCTGATCGGCCAGATCGCGACGGCCTACTACTTCCTGCACTTCATCGTGCTGGTCCCGCTGGTAGGTTTGATCGAGCGACCGCGACCCTTGCCGGCCTCGATCTCGGAACCCGTGCTGGGAGCCAGGGCGTGACGGGCGGCCGGGCCCTTATCGCGGCGTGCGCGACCGCCCTCGGCATCGCCGCTGCTTATCCGGCCGCCGCGCAGGTCACGCCCGAGCGCCACTGGTCGTTCGACGGCATCTTCGGGACGTATGACCGCGCCGCCCTGCAGCGAGGCTTTCAGGTCTATAGCGACGTCTGTTCCACCTGCCATGCGCTCGATCACATTGCCTATCGCAACCTGACGGAGATCGGCTTCAGCGAGGATCAGGCAAAAAAGATCGCCGCCTCGGCCGCGATCACCGATGGGCCGAACGACGAAGGCAAAATGTACGAACGGCCCGGGCGCCTTTCGGACTACGTCAAGCGCCCCTTCCCGAACGATCAGGCCGCGCGCGCCGCCAATAACGGTGCCCTGCCACCCGACCTGTCTTTGATCGTCAAGGCGCGCGAGGGCGGTCCCAACCACGTTTTTGGCGTGCTCACCGGCTATCGCGACCCGCCGCCACCGCCCGACAAGAACGCCTGCCGCACCGTCGAGAAGGTCAAGCAGCCCGACGGCACGATGAAGGAGACGGTGACGGCGCCGCAGGTGGCGGAGGGGCAGCACTACAACGAGGCGATGCCGGGCTGCGTGATCGCCATGCCGCCGCCCTTGTCCGAGGGCGCGGTGACGTATGCCGACGGCACCAAGGCGACGGTTCCGCAGATGGCGACCGACGTCGCGACATTCCTGGCCTGGGCGTCCGAGCCCGAACTCGAGGAGCGTCACCGTACCGGCATCGAGGTCATCCTGTTCCTGTTCGTGTTGACCGGACTGATGTTCGCGCTGAAGAAGAAGATCTGGCGGGACGTCGCGCACTGAGACTGGCCGCCGCCGTTGCGGCGACCGGGCGTGCATTCTTGGCACTTGCGGACGTCGGCTGGGCGGTTCACAAATCGTTGCGAATTCTGGCGGTAACGTCATGAGGCGGCCGCGTGAAGTCTTGGTGGCTTGCCTGCCGCGCGTGGGGATCCGTCCATGCCCGATGTGGTCGCGAACGACCGGTGGAACTACTACTTCAAGCCGTGCGAGGCGGTCAGCGCGCGCGGCCCGACGGTGAAGCTTCCCGGCGGCCATGCGATCGTCAGCATCGTCGAGGCGACGGCGGTCGAGCGCGTCTACTTCACCGCGGCCCAGGCCTCGTTCGACCTGCTGCCCGGCCAGCTCGCCCGGCTCGAAAGCCAGGGCAACGCGGAGCGCCACGGCCGCACCTGGAAAGACCATCCCCCGGCCTGAGCCCGCGGCTCAGCTTCCCACCCAGGCGATCCTGAGAACGTTGGTCGCGCCCGGCGTGCCGAACGGCATGCCGGCGGTGATGACCAGCCGCTGGCCGTTGGCGGCGAAGCCTTCCTCCAGCGCGCGGGCGCAGGCGCGGCTCACCATGTCGGAGAACGACTTCACGTCACGCCCGATCACGCAGTGGATGCCCCAGGCGAGCGCCAGGCGCCGTGCCGTGTCGGGGTTCGCCGTCAGGGTCAGGATCGGCACCTCCGGCCGCTCGCGCGCGGCGCGCAGCGCGGTCGAGCCCGAGGTGGTGAAGGTGACGATGGCAGAGGCGCCGACCGTGTGCGCCACCTGGCGCGCCGCCGCGGTGATCGCGTCCGCGCCTGTCGCCTCGGGCGCGCCGTGCACCATGTCCAGCAGCGAGCGGTACAGCGGGTCGCGCTCCACATGCTCGACGATCCGGTTCATCATCGCGACCGACTCGACCGGGAAACTGCCGGCCGCCGTCTCGCCCGACAGCATCACCGCATCGGCCCCGTCATAAACCGCTGTCGCCACGTCGGAGGCCTCGGCACGAGTCGGCGTCGGGTTCGTGACCATCGATTCCAGCATCTGGGTCGCCACCACCACGGGCTTTCCCAGCGTGCGGCACTGGCGAACGATGCGCTTCTGGATGCCGGGCACGTCCTCGGGCGGCAGCTCGACGCCCAGATCGCCGCGCGCGACCATCGCCGCATCGGACAGCGTCAGGATCTCGTCAAGCCGCTCGACCGCCGAGGGCTTCTCGATCTTGGAGAGCAGCGCGGCGCGCCCGGCGATCAGCTTGCGGGCCTCGGCCACGTCCTCCGGCCGCTGCACGAATGACAGCCCGATCCAGTCGACGCCGGAATCGAGCACGAAGCGCAAATCTTCGCGATCCTTCCGTGTAAGCGGCGAGATCGCCAGAACGGCACCGGGGACGTTCACGCCCTTGTGGTCGGCAATCCGCCCGCCCACCAACGCCTCGCACACGGCGAAGTCCTTGCCGCGCTGGACGACGCGCAGCCGCACCTTGCCGTCGTCGATCAACAGATCGGTGCCCTTGCCGAGTGCCGCGAACACCTCGGGGTGGGGCAGGGGCGCACGCCCCGTGTCGCCCGGCGTCGTGTCCAGGTCCAGCCGGAAGCGCGCCCCGGTCGGCACATCCGCTGCGCCGCCGCGCAGCGTGCCCAGGCGCAGCTTGGGCCCCTGCAGGTCGGTCAGGATGCCGATCGGCCGGCCGACCTCGCGTTCGAGCGCGCGGATCGTGCGGATCAGCGTGCTGTGCCAGCCATGGTCGCCATGGCTCATGTTGAGGCGGAACACGTCCGCGCCGCTTTCGAACAGGTTGCGCAGCATGACGGCATCGGCGCTCGCGGGGCCGAGGGTCGCGACGATCTTGGTGGAGCGCCGCCTGCGCATTCGGGCTTTATAAGCGCGCGGCTGAATCGGCGCCAGTGCGGTGGATTTGCAACGAAGCGGTTACGCGCCGGGGCGAATCAGGATCGCGCGGAAGTCATTGACGTTGGTTCGTGTCGGGCCGGTGACGACGAGATCGTCGAGCGCGGCGAAGAGCGACGCCGAATCGTGCCGGGCAAGATCGGCAGACGGGTCCTGCCCCGTCGCACGTGCACGCGCCAGCGTGTCGGGCCGGATCGTCGCGCCGGCCGCGCCCGCGTCGCCGTCGATCCCGTCCGTGTCGCAAGCGAGCGCTGTGATTCCCTTCGTGCCGTCGAGCGCGAGGGCGAGCGCCAGCAGGTACTCCGTGTTGCGGCCGCCGTGTCCGGGTGCGGGGGTACCGAGCGTGACGGTCGTCTCGCCGCCCGAGAGCAGGAGCCGCATCGGACCGCCTTCCGCGGCCGCCTCGCGGGCAAGCCGCGCATGCTGTTGCGCCACCGCGCGCGCTTCTCCCTCGATGGCGTCGCCCAGCATGACGGGCTCGATCCCCTGCGTGCGGGCGGCGGCGGCGGCAGCCTCCAGCGCGTCCCGGGCGCGGGCGATCACGACCGCCTCGGCGCCGGCGAGCCGTGAATCGCCCGGTTTCGGCGTCTCGTCCGCTTCCGTTGCGGTGGAAAGATGCCGCGCCACGCTTTCGGGCGCCTCGATGCGGTATTTCGCCAGCACCGCCCGCGCCGCGGCGAAGCTCGACGCGTCGGGCAGGGTCGGACCCGAGGCGACGATCGCCGGGTCGTCGCCGGGAACGTCCGAGATGACCAGGGTCACCACCCGCGCCGGGTGTGCCGCGGCGGCGAGGCGCCCGCCCTTGATTGCCGACAGATGCTTGCGGACGACGTTGATCTCTCCGATCGCCGCGCCCGAGGCGAGCAGCGCGCGCGTCACCTCGCGCTTGTCGGCAAGGGTCAGGCCCGGCGCGGGCAGGGCCATCAGCGCCGAGCCGCCGCCGGATATCAGCGCCAATACGAGATCGTCCGCCCGCAGCCCCTCGACCAGCCGCAGCGCGCGGTGCGCCGCCGCCTCGCCCGCCGCGTCCGGCACCGGGTGGGCGGCCTCGACCACCGAGAGGTAGCGGCAAGGCTCGCCATGGCCGCTCGCCGTCACCACGAACCCGTCGAGCGGGCCGGGCCAGGCGATCTCCACCGCGCGCGCCATGGAAGCCGCTGCCTTTCCCGCGCCCACCACGACGGTCCTGCCTGGCGGCGGAACCGGCAAGTGGGGCGCCACGATGCGCGCCGGTCGGACGGCCGCCAGCGCCGCATCGAACAGCGCGCGCAGCAGGGCGTTATCGTCGTTCTGCGCCATGGGTCCCTAACAGTTGGGGGGCGGACGCTCGGGGGTTCCAATTGGCCCGGCGGTGCACCAGATTATATGCAGGGAATTCCCACGAGCCGAGGCTGACCGACATGGATGACAAGACACGCACCGAACTCGAGGCCGCGGCTTTCCGCACCCTCGTCGACCACCTTCGCACCCGCACCGACGTGCAGAACATCGACCTGATGAACCTGGCCGGGTTCTGCCGCAATTGCCTGTCCAAGTGGTACAAGGCTGCCGCCGAGGGGCGCGGCATGACCATGGACTACGAGCAGGCGCGCGAGATCGTCTACGGCATGCCCTATTCCGAGTGGAAGGACAAGTACCAGACCGAGGCGAGCGCTTCCCAGAAGGACGCGTTCAAGACATCGTCCGGCGCCGCCCACTGACGGCGAGCCGGCAACGAAAACGCACGTCCGGGGCGGGCGATGAAAAACGGACCGAAATGGCTGCCGATCGCGGTCGTTCTGGGGCTGCTCTTCCTGGCCTATGCGCTCATGTCGTCGGGCGGGTTGGGCGGCGCGGCTGGAGTGGACATCCCCTACAGCCAGTTCCGTACGCTGGTCACCCAGGGCAAGGTCTCCGAAATCGTCCTTTCCGACCGCCGTGTCTCGGGCAAGCTCAACGGGCCGGAGACGCTGGGCCCGTCCAACCAGGCCACCGACCGCTTCACCACCAACGTGCCGGCGGTGGGCGATCCGGACTTGGTCAAGCTGCTCGACGACAACAAGGTGACCTACCGCGCGACCGCCGAAGAAGGCGGTTTCCGCGCGATTCTCGCCGGGCTCCTGCCCTGGGTGCTGCTGATCGGCATCTACTGGTGGTTCTGGCGGCGCATGTCCGGCAACATGCCGGGCGGGGTTGGCGGACAGAACATCCAGAGTTTCCTCAAGGGCCGGACCAGCGCGAAGGAGCCCAAGGCGACCCGCCCGACCGTCACCTTCAACGACATCGCCGGCCAGGAAAGCGCCAAGCGCGAGGTGGCCGAGCTGGTCGAGTTCCTGCGCGACCCCGACCGGTTCCAGGCGCTGGGTGCGGAGGTGCCGCACGGCGTGCTGCTCAACGGGCCGCCCGGCACAGGCAAGACGCTGCTGGCCCGCGCGCTCGCCGGCGAGGCGGGCGTGCCGTTCATCGCGATCTCGGCGTCGGAGTTCATCGAAGTGTTCGTCGGCGTCGGCGCCTCGCGGGTGCGCGCTATGTTCGAGGAGGCGAAGAAGAAGCAGCCCTCGATCATCTTCATCGACGAGCTCGACGCCATCGGACGGGTGCGCGGGGCCGGGCTCGGCGGCGGCCATGACGAGCGTGAGCAGACGCTGAACCAGATCCTGTCCGAGATGGACGGGTTCGCCGAACGCGAGGCGGTCGTGGTGATCGCCGCGACCAACCGGCCGGACGTGCTCGACCCGGCGCTGCTGCGCCCCGGCCGGTTCGACCGCCACATCACGCTCGACCTGCCCGACCGCACCGCGCGTGTCGCCATCCTGAAGGTGCATGCGCGCAAGGTGCCGCTCGCGGCCGACGTCGATCTCGACAAGGTCGCCTCGGGCACGCCCGGCTTCTCGGGCGCCGACCTGCGCAACCTGGTCAACGAGGCCGCCGTGCTCGCTGCGCGCGAGAATCAGCGCGAAGTGACGGCGGGCCATTTCGACCGCGCGCGCGACCGCATCGTCATGGGCTCGGAGCGCCAGCTCACCATCACGCCGGACGAGCGCCATCGCCTGGCCGTGCACGAATCCGGCCACACCACGGTCGCGCATTTCGTGCCGAACGCCGATCCGCTCTTCAAGGTGTCGATCATTCCGCGCGGCCGCGCGCTGGGCGCGACCCAGCAGCTTCCCGAGTTCGAGCGCTACACCCTTCCCGAAGAATATCTGCGCGACCGGTTGGCCGTGATGATGGCGGGCCGCGCGGCCGAGAAGGTCTTCCTCAACTCGCTTTCCTCGGGCGCCGACGATGACATCAAGCAGGCGACCAACCTGGCCCGCGCGATGGTCGGGCGCTGGGGCATGTCGGACGAGATCGGCCCGATGGACGTGCGCGAAAGCGACGAGCACCCGTTCCTCGGCCGCGCCATGGCGCTGCCGCGGCAGTTCTCCGACGCAACCGCCAAGGCGGTGGATGATGCGGTGCAGCGCATGCTGGTCGAGGCCGACGACCGCGCCAAGCGCATCATCGTCGAGCATCGCGACGCGGTGGAGAACCTGATCGCCGCGCTGGAAAAGAACGAGTCGCTCGACCGCGCCGAGATCGAGGCGTGCCTCGGCCGCCCGGTCCTGGGTGAGGCCGCCCGCGCCGCCGGCGGCGCGCGCTAGGTCCCTTACGTCGCCTCATCTTCTCCGCAAGAAATGCGGAATAATGCATTGAGTTAATTAAAGTTTTCGGCTGCTCTTGTCACGCCGTAAGAAGATGGTCTAAGCGATTTCGCCGGTCCAGGGGCTGACGCCCAGCTCCCATGTCCACACCGAGCGGTGCTGGCGATGGAGCGCGAGAAACGCGCGGGCGATCTCGTCGCCCAGCGCGTTGGCGTCCTCGCCCTTGCGGCTTGCCGGATCAAGCGGCGCGATGCCGCCCATCACGTAGACGTGGCCGACATGCACGCCTTTGGGGTGCAGCTCGCGCGCCAGCGCCTGGGCGAGGCCGCGGATGCCGAACTTGTACATCGCGATCACCGACTGGCCGGCGGGCGCCTGAACCGAGGTGGCGGCGCCGGTGAAGGCGATGGTGCCGGAGCCGCGCGCGACCATGCCGCGCGCCGCGGCCTGCGCTACCAGGAACGCGCCGTTGAGGATGGCGAGCGAGCGCTCGGCGTCGTTCGGGTCGATGTCCTGAATCGCTCCGGCGACGCGCCCGGCCGGGTTGAACACCACCAAGTCGGGCACGCCGAGTTCTGCCTCGACCGCGGCGAACAGCTTGTCCACCTGATCGCGCTTCGTGGCGTCGCAGGCGTAGGTCTTCGCGCCGATCTCGCCGGCGAGCGAGGCAATCTTGTCGGGGGCGCGCGCTGCCAGCGCGACCGACATGCCCTCGGCGGCGGCGCGCCTTCCGATGGCGCCGCCGGTGCGCGGTCCGGCGCCGATGATGAGTACGACTTCGGCCATGTCGTGCGCCTAATACCGCCGCATCAGCGCGACGAGCCTGCCCTGCACCCGCACGCGGTCCGGCCCGAAGATGCGGGTCTCGTGCGCCGGGTTGGCCGGCTCGAGCGCGATCGAGGCGCCCTTGCGCCTGAGCCGCTTCAGGGTCACCTCGTTGTCGTCGATCAGCGCGACCACGATGGCACCGTTATCGGCGGTGTCGCTGCGCTGGATGATCGCGGTGTCGCCGTCGAAGATGCCGGCCTCGATCATCGAATTGCCGTCAACCTCCAGCGCGTAGTGTTCGCCCGAACCGATCAGCCCCGCGGGCACGCCGATGGTCTGGTGGTCGCGGATCGCCTCGATCGGCGCGCCGGCGGCGATGCGGCCATAGAGCGGCAAATCCACCGTCTCGGACTCGCGCGCGACGGGCACGGTGGCGCCGGGCAGCGAGGTGCGGAACCGGCCCTCGATCACGTTGGGCGCGAAGCCGTTGCCGCCGCTGTCGGTACGGGCAGGCTGGGCGCGCGTCGTGGATTCGGGCAGGCGCAGCACTTCGAGGGCGCGCGCACGGTTGGCGAGGCGGCGGATGAAGCCGCGCTCCTCCAGCGCCGTGATCAGCCGGTGTATGCCCGATTTGGACTTGAGGTTGAGAGCGTCCTTCATCTCGTCGAACGAGGGCGAGACGCCGTTCGTCTTCAGATGCTCGTCGATATAGATGAGCAGCTCATATTGCTTCTTTGTCAGCATATCGCGCGCCCCTGGCCCCCGCCTACCATATCTGGAACAAAACGCAAACGTCGCGCGCTGTTCTACATAGGTTCTCATTATCGGTCAAGCGCGCCTGATTCGCGGTCCGCCGGGGACGGTCCGCTCAGCGCCGGCCCGGGACGCGGGTGATGGCGACGTCGAGCCCGATATCGGCCGAGGGGGCGGAATGGGTGATGCGCCCGACCGAGATCGTGTCGACCCCGGTCCCGGCCTTCTCCCGCACGGTCTCCAGCGTGATGCCGCCGGAAGCCTCCAGCTCGGCCCGCCCGGCGACGATGGCGACCGCCTTTTTCATCGCCGGCGCGTCCATGTTGTCGAGCATGATGACGTCGGCGCCCGCCGCCGCCGCCTCGCGCACCTGGGCGAGCGTGTCGCACTCGACCTCGATCTTGGTCAGGGCGGGCGTCACCGCCCGCGCCCGCCCCACCGCGGCGGAGATAGAGCCGTGCACGGCGATATGGTTGTCCTTGATGATTACGCCGTCGTCGAGCCCGAGCCGATGGTTGCGCGCCCCGCCCACGGCGGTCGCGTATTTCGACAGCATGCGGAAGCCGGGCACCGTCTTGCGCGTATCGACCAGAACCGCGCCGGTGCCCGCCACCTGATCGGCATAGGCGGCCGTCAGCGTCGCCATGCCGGTCAGGAACTGGACGAGGTTCAGCGCCGTGCGTTCGGCCGTCAGCAGCCCGCGCGCCGGGCCGGAGACGCGCGCCAGAATGTCGCCCTTTTTTGCCCGCGTCCCGTCGGCCATGCGGATCTCGACGCGGCAATCGGGCACGTGCCGGCGGAACACGGCGGCGGCGATGCCGATGCCGCACACCACCATCGGATGACGCGCGACCAGCGCGAAGCTCGCGCGCGCATCGGCCGGGATCATGATTTCGGTGGTCAGGTCGCCGCGTCCGATATCCTCGGCGAGCCACGCGTCGATCATAGCGTCCAGCGCCGCCGGGGCGGGCAGCAGCATGTCGGGCAGGGCGGGGGTCCGGGCGGGTCGCCTGGCCATTCGCGGCTCTCCGGGTGGGTGTTATGATTCCGCCGACTATAACCCGTCATTGCGAGGAGCGGAGCGACGAAGCAATCCAGGATTCTGGATCGCCACGCCCGCTGCGCGGGCTCGCGATGACGTCGGGATCGCGGGTGGCGCGGCCGGGCGATTTCAGTATGATCGCGCGCAAATTCTCACACCGAGGAGTTCCGCCATGGCGACCCAACCCGCCGTCAAGGATGCCGGCCACGCGACCAGATGGGCCAAGTTCGACTGGCAGGACCCGCTGCTGTTCGAGGAACTTCTGAGCGAGGACGAGAAGCTGGTGCGCGATTCCGCGCGTGCCTTCGCCCAGGAGAAGCTGATGCCGCGCATCGTCGCCGCGGCGCGCGACGAGACGCCGGACCCCGGGTTCTTCCGCGAGATGGGCGCGCTCGGCTTCCTCGGCTCGACGATCAAGGGCTATGGGTGCGCCGGGGCGAACTACGTGTCCTACGGCATCGTCTGCCGCGAGCTGGAGCGGGTGGATTCGTCCTACCGCTCGACGCTCTCGGTGCAGTCGAGCCTGGTGATGTATCCGATCTACGCCTACGGCACCGAGGCGCAGCGCGAGAAGTACCTGCCCAGGCTCGCGACCGGCGAGATGATCGGCTGCTTCGGCCTGACCGAGCCCGACCACGGCTCGGACCCCGGCGGCATGAAGACCCGCGCGAAGAAGGTCTCGGACGGCTGGGTGCTCAACGGCGCGAAGATGTGGATATCGAATGCGCCGATTGCCGACCTGTTCGTGATCTGGGCGAAGGACGACGAGGGCGTCATCCGCGGCTTCCTGATCGAGAAGGGGGCGAAGGGGCTTTCGGCGCCCAAGATGCACGGCAAGCTGTCGCTCCGCGCCTCGACCACCGGCGAGGTGGTGATGGACGACGTGCATATTCCCGAAGACGCCATCCTGCCCGGCGCCAAGGGGCTGGGCGGGCCGTTCGGCTGCCTCAACAATGCGCGGTTCGGCATCTGCTGGGGCGCGCTCGGCGCCGCCGAGTTCTGCTGGCACGCGGCGCGCGACTACACGATGTCGCGCACCCAGTTCGGCCGGCCGCTCGCCGCCAACCAGCTCATCCAGAAGAAGCTCGCCGACATGCAGACCGACATCACGCTCAACCTGCATGCCTGCCTGCGGCTCGGCCAGCTCTTCGACCAGGGCAAGGCGTCGTCCGAGGCGATCTCGATGCTCAAGCGCAACTGCGCCGGCAAGGCGCTGGAGATCGCGCGCACGGCGCGCGACATGCACGGCGCCAACGGCATCATCGACGAGTACCACGTGATGCGCCACATGGTGAACCTCGAGACCGTCAACACCTACGAGGGCACCAACGACATCCACGCCCTGGTCCTGGGCCGGGCGCAGACCGGCCTCCAGGCGTTCACCGCCTAGCGCCGCCGGCTACCGCTCATCCTTCGACAGGCTCAGGATGAGGATGTATTTTTCACGGCCTCACCCAGAGCTTGTCGAAGGGCGAGGCCGCGGCGCGCCGGTCCGAGCAGCAGAGTGTTTCGTCTAGCTTCAGCGTAGGAGAACGAGACCATGACGGCACCGCTTTCGGGCCTTCGCGTCATCGACATGAGCCGCGTGCTCGCCGGCCCCTGGTGCGGGCAGATCCTGGCCGATCTCGGCTGCGACGTGATCAAGATCGAGCGGCCGGGCCGCGGCGACGACACGCGCGGCTGGGGTCCGCCCAACCTGAAGGACGCCGACGGCAAGGAGACCAGCGAGGCGGGCTATTTCCTCGCCGCCAACCGCGGCAAGCGCTCGCTGACGCTGGATATCGCCTCGCCGGAGGGACAGGAGATCGTCCGCGCGCTCGCCAGGAACGCCGACGTGCTGCTCGAGAATTACAAGGTCGGCCAGCTCGCCAGGTATGGCCTGTCCTACAAGGACCTCTCGGCGATCAACCCGCGGCTGATCTACTGCTCGATCACCGGATTCGGCCAGACCGGCCCCTACGCCGACCGGCCGGGCTACGACGTGATGGCCCAGGCGATGGGCGGGGTGATGAGCGTCACCGGCGAGCGCGACGACCGGCCCGGCGGCGGCCCCCAACGGGTGGGCATCGCGATCAGCGACATCTTCACCGGCGTCTACGCGGCCGTGGCGATCAATGCGGCGATCGCCAGCCGGCACGAGACCGGCAAGGGCCAGCACATCGACATGGCGCTCCTCGACACCACCATCGCCGTCATGTCGAACCAGGCGATGAACTATCTGGTTTCGGGCGTGGCCCCTGGCCGGCTCGGCAACGAGCACCCGAACGTCGTGCCCTACCAGGCCTTCGCCACCAAGGACCACCACGTCGTGATGGCGGTCGGCAACGACGCGCAGTTCGCCCGGTTCTGCGAGCTGGCGGGCCGGCCCGAACTCGCCCAGGACCCGCGCTTCGCCACCAACTCCCAGCGCCTGGTGAACCGCAACGTCATCATCCCGATCGTCTCGGAGATCATGCTGACCAAAACGCGCGCCGAATGGATGGCGGCGCTGGAGAAGGCTGGCATCGCCAACGGGCCGATCAACGCGCTCGACCAGGTGTTCGAGGAGCCGCAGGTGAAGGCGCGCGGCGTGAAGATCGAGCTGCCGCACCCCCTGTCGGGCACCGTGCCGCTGGTCGCCTCGCCGATGCACTTCTCGGCGACGCCGGTCGAATACCGCCGCGCACCGCCCACCCTGGGCCAGCACACCGACGAGGTGCTCGCCGAGCTCGGCTACGACGCGGCCGGGATCAAGGTGCTCAGGGAGAAGAAGGTGGTTTGACGTTCATACATATGTTATGTTGTTTGTATGAACGGAGGTCCCCATGAGCGTCACTACCAAAATTCGTAAATTCGGAAACTCGGTCGGTGTGACCTTGCCAAAGGAACTGGCTGCACGCCTGAATGCCGTAGAGGGCGACGAGCTGTTCTGGGTCGAAACCAAGGATGGATTCTCCGTTTCGAAATTCAATCCGGACTTTGCGAAGTCGATGGAGACCGTCGAGGAGATTTCCGACCGTTTCAAGAACGCGTATCGCGAACTGGCGAGGCGGTGAACGAGCCGAACTGGGTTGCAGAAGAGGTCGCCCGCGCCATCAATGAACATCAGATCGCCCGTTACGGCGGTCTTTCCGCGGGCGTGCGCGACGACAACCTCTTCATGGCCGCGCTGGCCAGGCCACTGAACAAGTGGCACTACGAAGAGCCCCAGCCCGACCTATTTGAACTCGCTGCGGCCTACTGCTTCGCTGTCGTGAAGGGACACGTGTTCCATGATGGCAACAAGCGGTCGGGTCACATGATCGCGGCGCTCTTCATCGAGCAGAACGGGCTCCGCCATGAAGCGGAAGAGGCCGACGTCGTTGCGATGATGGTCGCGGTGGCGGAAGGCTCGGTCGGCGAAGGCGGTCTCGCGCGGTGGTTCCGCGACACGAGCGTGCCGTTGGCCTGAACTCTGCCGGTCTACTGCGCGGCGCGGCTCTGGTCGAGCGCGGCCAGCATGTCGTCGACGCAAACGAACTTGCGGCGCGGCGCGGGCTTGGTCGCCGCGGCCATCTCCGCCTTGTCGATCGTCTGCCAGTCGGCGTAGTCGAGCGCCCGCACCACCTCGCCCCGCGTGGCGAGCAGCTTGTCGAGCGCGGCGCGGCCCGGCCGCTCGTCGCCCGCGAACTCCTCGATCACGCGCGCGACCACGGCGTCGGAGTCGGTCTTGTTGGTGCCGATCGTGCCGGACGCGCCGCGCTTCACCCAGCCGGCGGCATACAGCCGGTCGCGCACCTTGCCGGCCTCGTTCAGCACGATGCCCTTCTTGTCGTCGAACGGCACGCCGCCGAGCCGCGCGGCGCGCGATCCGATGCAGGTGACGACCATCTGGCAGGGCACGTCGAACGTCTCGCCCGTGCGCTCCACCCGGCCGCCGCCGAGCGCGCGCATCTTTTCGAGCCGGATGCCTTCCACCGTGTCGCCGCCCAGGATCTCGACCGGCGAGGCGTAGAACTCGAAGTGCAGGCGCTTGGCCTTGCCTTCCGTCGGCGCGCCGATGAACGAGCGCAGCGTCTCGACGTTCTTCGCCCTGAGCCGCGCGTCGCGGTCTTCGAGATGCGAGAGGTCGGGAGTTCTCGGGAATCTGCTCCGGATACTCGATCACCGGCGCGCAGTTCACCAGCTCGCCCATCTCGCGCAGCTCTACGTTGGTGAAGGCGCCCTCTACCGGGCCGCGCCGCGCGAACATCCAGACATGCTTGATCGGCGAGGGGTGGATCACCTCGGCCGCGTGGTCGGCGAGGTCGGTATGCGCCATTTCGGCGGGCGTCTTGGCCAGGACGCGGGCCACGTCGATCGCCACGTTGCCGGCGCCGATCACCGCGACCGTGTCGATCTCGAGGTTGGGGTTCAGCTCGCGGAAGTCGGGGTGGCAGTTGTACCAGCCGACGAACGCGTTGGAGCCGAACACGTTCTTCTTGTCCTCGCCGGGGATGCCGAGCTGGTTGTCGTAGGGTGCGCCGTAGGCCAGCACGACCGCGTCGTAGATTTCCTCCAGCTCGGCCACGCTGACGTCGCGCCCGACCTCGATATTGCCGAGATACCGCACATTGGCGTGCGTCATCGCCTTCTCGAAGGCGCGGCTGACGTTCTTGGTGGTGGCATGGTCGGGCGCAACCCCGCCGCGGATCAGACCGAACGGCGAGGGCAGCCGCTCGATGACATCGATCTTCACGTCCGGCACGAGCTTGAGGAGCCCCTGAACGACATACATGCCGCCCGGCCCGGAGCCGACGACGGCGACGCTGCGTGACATGATCCCTCCGCTCGTTCTTCTGTGGCCGCCCATCATATCCGAGCTTCCGCGCGAATAAAGGGTTGAGGGAGTCGTCGCGGGCGGCCGTCCGTACTATCCTCCGGCCGCCGCTTTGCGGCCAACCAGGGAGGCATACGTGCTCGAGCTTTACAATTTCCCCATGTCAACTTGCAGCCAGAAGGTGCGGATCGTCCTGGCCGAGAAGGGGCTGGAATGGACCGATCATCGCATCGAATCCGGCGATCATTTGAAGCCCGAATATCTCGCGCTCAACCCGAACGGGGTCGTGCCCACCCTCGTCCATGACGGCCAGCCGATCGTCGATTCATCGGTGATCTGCGAGTATCTCGACGAGATCTATCCGCAGAATTCGACGTCGCCCCCCGACGCCCTCGGCCGCGCCAGGATGCGCGCCTGGCTGCGCTATATCGAGGAGGTGCCGACACCGGCCGTGCGCTACCCCTCCTTTAACCGCGTGCTGGTGAAGCCGCTGCAGAAGCTGAGCCAGGACGAATTCGCGCACCAGGCCGACATCCGCCCGCTGCGCAAGCACTTCTACCACCGCATGGGCCAGACCGGCTTTTCGCAGCAGGACCTCGACAACGCGATAGAGGACATCCAGAACACCATCAAGCGCATGGAGAAGGCGCTGGCCGAAGATGGCGGCCCCTGGATCCTGGGCCTCCAGTTCACGCTGGTCGACGTCTGCCTGGTGCCGACCATCGACCGGATGGAGGACCTCGGCTACGCCCATATGTGGGAGGACGGCTATCCGCGCGTCACCGTGTGGTGGAAAGCGATCAAGGCGCGCCCGTCCTACCAGGCGACCTACTACAAGGGCGCCCGCTTCTCCGACGTTTTCGCCGAACTAATGAAACCGACGGCGGCATGAGGGAGGTGGCGCCTGCCCCTCACCCTGTCCCTCTCCCAGGGGAGAGGGGACCTTGAACACCCGCCGTTGCGAACTGTCGCCGTCCCGATCGCGGACAGGCAATCGGAGTCTCGGTCGCGACGTTCCCTCTCCCTGGGGAGAGGGACAGGGTGAGGGGTGTCGATGTCGGACGGCGCGCGCGTGACATCGCGAACGAGCGAAGGCGGCGGCGCCGGCACACGCGCACAGATCGCCTGGTGCTTCTACGACTGGGCGAACTCGGCCTTCCCGACGGTCATCGTGACCTTCGTTTTCGCCGCCTACTTCACGCAGGCGGTCGCTGCGTCCCCGGCTGAGGGCACCGCGCAATGGGGCTGGGCGGTCAGCGGATCGGCGCTGCTGATCGCCGTGGCGAGCCCGGTTCTCGGCGCCATCGCCGACGCGACCGGTCGGCGCAAGCCGTGGCTCGCCGGTTTCAGCGTCGCCTGTGCGGTGCTGAGCGCCGGGCTGTGGTTCGTGACCCCCTCACGGGATTCCGTGCTGCTCGCTCTCGTTCTGTTCGGCATCGCCAATGCCGCGTTCGAGCTCGGCACTGTGTTCTACAACGCGATGCTTCCCGAGATCGCCCCGCCCGGCCGCATCGGGCGCCTGTCCGGCTGGGGCTGGGGGCTCGGCTATGCCGGCGGGCTCGCCTGCTTGGTCCTCGTTCTGTTCGGGTTGATCGAGCCCGCGATCCCGCCGTTCGGGCTCGACAAGGCGGCGGCCGAGCCGGTGCGCGCCGTCGCGCTGGTGACGGGCGCCTGGTTCGCGGTCTTTGCCGCGCCTATTTTCCTGTTCACCCCCGACGCTCCGGCGACGGGCGTGCCGATCGGCCGCGCGGTGGGGCAGGGGCTCCGCACCCTCGCCGGCACAATCCGCCATGTCGGCCGGTATCGCACGATCGTGCGGTTCCTGATCGCCAAGCTGTTCTATATCGACGGGCTGAACACGCTGTTCGCCTTCGGCGGCATCTACGCCGCCGGCTCGTTCGGCATGTCGACGGACGAGATCATCATGTTCGGCATCGCGCTCAACGTCGCGGCCGGGCTGGGCGCGGCCGGCTTCGCCTGGGTCGATGACTGGATCGGCGCGAAGGCGACCATCCTGATCGCGCTGGCGGGCATCACGGCGTTCGGCGTGCCGTTGCTGCTGGTGCACGGCAAGCTCTGGTTCTGGGCGCTGGCCGTGCCGCTCGGCATCTTCTTCGGCCCGGCCCAGGCGGCCAGCCGGTCGCTGATGGCCCACCTCGCCCCGGCCGCCCTCCGCAACGAGATGTTCGGGCTCTCGATGCTGTCCGGCCGGATCACCGCCTTCGCCGGCCCCGCCGTGCTCGCCTGGGCGACGGCGGCGACCGGCTCGCAGCGCGCCGGCATGGCGACGATCATCGTGTTCGTGGCGGTCGGGTTCGTGCTGCTGCTGGGCGTGCGTGAGACGACGGTCAGCCCTTCGCCACGGTGAGCCGCCCGACCTGGCCGTGCTTCTCGATGAGCCGGGCGACCAGGCCCGAGCCCTTCGCCTCCTCCACGAAGTCGCGCAGGAAGGTGGCGCCGGCCGTGTTCGCCCGCGCGGTGCCGACGGCCTGCTGCACGGCGGTGAAGCGCCCGTCGAGCACGCGCGAACCGGGCAGCTTCGCCGCGTCGGCCATCAGCCCCGGACGCAGCCCGGCCAGCGCGTCGAGCTTCTCGGCCGTGAACAGCTCGACCGCCGCCGGAATGCCCTTGGCGCGCACCAGCTCGGCGTGCTTCAGGTTGCGGGTCAGGTACAGGTCGTAGGCCGCCCGCGCCGAAACCGCGATGCGCATGCCCGGCCGGTCGACCTCCTCGACCGACTGGATCTTCGAGCCCGCCGGCACCAGGTAGGTCGCTTCGATCTCGACATAGGCGGGGCTGAAGGCGATCTGCTCCGCCCGCTGCGGCTCGTGCGCGATCAGCCCGATGTCCCACTTGCCCGTGCCGGCCGCGTCCGCGAGCTCGCCCGGCGAGGGAAAAGTGACGTAGGTTACGGCCACCCCCAGCCGCTCGGCGATGGCGCGGGCGAGATCGGGCGACACGCCCTCCGGCTCGCCGTTGGCCGACTTGCCGGTGACCAGCAGCATGTTCGAGAGGTTGATGCCGGCGCGCAGCGTACCGGTAGGCGCGAGCTGGAAAAGGACGTCCTTGTCTGCGGCCATGAAGCGATCCGATCGTCATTGGCGGGAGGTGGCACGATCATAGCGCGGCCGGCGCTCTGCGCGCTATGATTTGGCGCCATTTCGGGAGGCGACCATGAGCTTCACCCGTATCGACCACGTCGCGCTGCATGTCGGCGACCTCGCGCGCTCCGTTGCGTTCTACGAACGCAACTTCGGCTTCGAAGCCTACAACACGCATGAGGTGCCGAACGGGCCGCACATCGCCTATCTGCGCAAGGGCGGCACGATCCTCGAGCTGGTCGGCCGCGCCGAGACGATGGGCGGATTCCATTTCTGCCTCGGCACCGACGATTTCGACGGCGCCATCGCCGCGCTGGAGACGGCCGGGCTCGAATATTTCCAGCGCCCGCACCCGGTGCCGCCACGCGGGCCGGGCGAGGAGAACTGGCGGCGGGTCGTGTTCTACGGCCCTGACCGCGAGCTGATCGAGATCCGCGGCTAGCCGCAAAAAAGGAGAGGGCATGATCAAAACCATCGTCGTCGCGACCGACGGGTCGAGCCACGCGCAGAAGGCGCTGAAGCTCGCCACCGACCTTGGGACGAAATACCGCGCGCGGCTGGTGCTGGTGCATGCGCTGCTGCGGGACGCGCCGGCGGGCGAGCTGCGCCGGCTCGCCAATCTGCGGAAGCTCACCAAGGACCAGCGCGACCTGCTGGAGGCGTTCGAGGCCGAGCCGAAGATGGCGATGGCTTCGGCCGGGGTCGGCGGCGCCTACATCCCGATCCCGCCGCCGCGCGAAGTGCTGGAGCCGGTCGGCCGCCAGATCCTGGAGCGCGCCGTGGAAGCCGCGAAGAAGGCGGGCGCGAAGCGCGTTTCGGCCGTGCTGCTGACCGGCGACGCGGCCGACGGCATCGTCGCCCAGGCGAAGAAGGAGAAGGCCGACATGATCGTGATGGGCAGCCGGGGCTTCGGCGATCTGCGCGGGCTTCTGCTCGGCAGCGTGTCGCACAAGGTGGCTGCCCATGCCGATTGCAGCGTCGTGACGGTGAAATAGGCGACCGGTTCCGCGGGCGGCCGAAACGCGCTAATTTCGCCCCGAACCTCACGAGGACCCTGATATGCCCGACACGCTTCCGGCCGTGAAGCTTTCCGCCGACGGCGCCCTGAAGATCGTCACCGCCTGCCGCGACAAGGCGCTCTCCATGAACGTGCCGCAATGCATCGTCGTGGTCGATGCGGGCGGCAACATGCTCTCGATGCTGCGCATGGATGGCGCCAACGTGCAGTCGATCGATTCCGCCTGGCGCAAGGCGCTCACGGCCGTCGGCAACGGCCAGCCGACCGGCGGGCTGGAGGCGGGGATGGACCTCAAGCTCGCCATCGCCACCGAAGGGCGGCGCATCAACCTGCCGGGCGGGCTGCCGGTGGTGGTTGATGGCCAGGTAGCCGGCGCGGTCGGCATCGGTTCGGGCACCGGCGAGCAGGACCTCGAGGTCGCGCGCGCCGGCATCGCCACCATCGCGGGTGCGAAGAAGCTGTAGCAAAGGAGGGCGCGATGGATTCGATCGCCAACGGCACGCCCTACATCGTCGACGACCCGGCGGGGCAGAGCTTCCGGCTGAATCGTCGCGTGCTCACCGATCCGGAGATCGCCCGGCGCGAGCGCGAGGCGGTGTTCGCACGGTCGTGGATCTATGTCGGCCACGATTCCGAACTCGCGAGGCCCAACGACTTCAAGACGCGCATCGTGGCGGGGCGGCCGGTCGTGTTCTCGCGCGACGCGGACGGCAAGGTTCATTGCCTGCTGAATTCGTGCCGCCACCGCGGCACGCTGGTCTGCCGCGAGCGCGAGGGCAATGCGCGCCGCTTCTACTGCTTCTATCACGGCTGGACCTACGACACGTCGGGCGCGCTGGTGAACGTGCCGGGCGAGGATTTGTATGGCGCGTCGTTCGACAAGGCGGCATTCGGGCTGATGCCGGTGCCGCGCTTCGAGAGTTACCGCGATTTCTGGTTCGCCAATTTCGATCCGGACGCCGAGCGGCTGGAAACGCATCTCGCCAGCGCGAAGGAATATATCGACCTCGTCGTCGACCAGTCGCCGTCGGGCCGGATGCAGGTGATCGCGGGCGTGCAGGAATACGAGATCGCCGGCAACTGGAAGCTGCTGGTCGAGAACTCGTTCGACGACTACCACCTGCTCACCACCCACATCACCTGGCTGGGCTACCTCAAGGACGCGGGCGTCGAGATGAAGCGGCCCGACGAGGCGGGCGTGCTGCTGCCTGCCAAGGGGCTCGGCAAGGATCTCGGCAACGGCCATGCCTGCGTCGACAACGTCAATTTCCGCGGCCGGCCGGTGGCGCGCTGGATCCCGATCTATGGCGAGGACGCGAAGCCCGAGATGGACGCGATCCGCGCCGAGCTGGTCGAGCGGCTGGGCCCGGCGCGCGCGGCGCGCGTCTGCGATACCAACCGCAACCTCGTCGTCTTCCCCAACCTGGTGCTGAACGACGGCTCGTCCGTCACCATCCGCACCTTCCAGCCGATGGGGCCGGAGCGGATGAAGGTCACCGCCTGGGCGCTCGGCCCGGTCGAGGAGTCCGAGGCCGCGCGCGCCCGCCGGCTCGACTCGTTCCTCACCTTCTACGGGCCGGGCGGGTTCGCCACGCCCGACGACGTGGAGGCGCTCGAGATGGTGCAGCAGGGCCTCGCCGCCACCGAGGTCGAGTGGTCGGAGATCTCGCGCGGCATGAACAAGGCCGGCGGCGAGCAGCTCAACACCGACGAGCTGCACCTGCGCGCCTTCTGGCGGCGCTGGAACGCGATGATGACGGGCGCATGACCCCCGTCAACCGCACCGGCCGGGCGGAGGTCGAGGAGCTGCTCTACCGCGAGGCGGAGCTGCTGGATTCGTGGCGGCTCGACGAATGGCTCGACATGCTCGCGCCGGACGCGTGCTACTACGTGCCGCCCAACGACCGGCCGGAGGGCGACCACCGTGACACGCTGTTCCTGGTCGCCGACGACATGTCGCGCATCAAGGCGCGGGTGAAGCGGCTGAAATCGACCGAGGCGCACGCCGAGTATCCGCGCTCGCGCACGCGCAGGATGATCCACAACGTGCAGGTGACCGACGCCGAGGACGGGTCGGTCAACGTCTGCGCGAACTTCGTGATCTACCGCTTCCGGCGCAACGCGCACGACCGCGAATATGTCGGCCACTACCGCTACCGGCTGATCCGCGACGCCGACGGCGCGCTCAAGATTTCCGAGCGCCGCGCGATCCTCGATTCCGAGGAGCTCGGCGCGCTCGGGTCGATCAGCTTCATTTTGTAGGCCAACTGCTACCCGTCATTGCGAGGAGCGCAGCGACGAAGCAATCCAGAAGCAACAGGTACGCTGGATTGCTTCCCCGCGGGACCAGCCCGCGGGTCGCAATGACGAGAAGGGTGTCGTGACGCGGCGGCCCGACGGATGGGTTCCCCCGCCCGCGTCACACCGCGTCGTGCAGCACGCGCGCGACGGCGTCCGGCATGCGCGCGATGACGCGCAAATAGCTTTCCGCCGCGGAGTTGGGGGCGCGGCGGCCCTGCTCCCAGTCGCGCAGGCTTCCGACGGGGATGCCGAACCGTTTGGCGAATTCGTCTTGCGTCAGGCCCGTGGCCGCGCGTGCCCGGCGCGCGAGCATTGCGCCATGGCCCCGCGCAAACTCCTCGTCGGTCAGCGGCGCGTCGGGGTCCGGCTCAACGCGCGGTGTCCCGATATCTTTGCCTTTCGCGCTCATTGGCCCTTCTCACGCTGACGATGCGGCAGGCCTCGCCGCGCCGGGCGAAGATGCAGACCCAGATCCGCCCCCTCACCATCCCGTAACAGACGAACCGTTCCTCGCCGTAATCGAAACGCACGTCGAGAACGTCCAACCGCCGTTCGTCGGCCAGCACGTCGGCGCCGAAAGCCAGGGACACGCCGTGCTTCGTTCGGTTCGCCGAATCCTTCTCGGCGTCGAACTCGATCCGCACGTCTCTATTCTACGGCATTGCCGTAGGGCGTGCAAGTCCGCCGCGCCGCCCTCACGCCGCCTTCTTGAGCCCGAGGATCTCGCGTGCCTGATTGGGCGTCGCGGGTTCGTCGCCCAGCGACTGAATGATCTTCGCCGCCATCTCGACCAACGCCGCGTTCGAGGGGGCGAGCTTGCCGCGCTCGATATAGAGGTTGTCCTCGAGTCCGACGCGCACGTGCCCGCCGAGTAGCACGGCCTGCGCCACCATCGGCATCTCCATCGACGAGATGCCGAACCCGGCCCAGGTCGCGCCCGCGGGCAAGAGGCTCTTCATGAACATCATGCTTTCGGTCGTCGCCGGCGCGCCCCACGGGACGCCGAGGCAGAGCTGGAACAGCGGATTCTCGCCGTCGAGCGCGCCGTCCTGGATCATCTTGCGGGCGAGGCGCACATGGCCGGTGTCGAACACTTCAAGCTCGGGCTTTACGCCGGCCTTGCGGATGCCGTCGGCCATCTTGGCCAGGATCTTCGGCACGTTGACGAAGGCGTAGTCGCCGAAATTCATCGTGGCGATGTCGAGCGAGCACACCTCGGGCTTGAGCCGCTCGATATGCGTGACGCGGTTTTCGGCCGTCGCCATGGTCGTGCCTGGACCGCCCACCGCCGGGTCGTTCTCCGACGGATCGAACCGCGCCCCGGCGCCCGTCGTCAGGTTGATGATCACGTCGGTCGCGGAATCCCGGATACGCTCGACCACCTCGCGGTACAGGTCGAACTTCATGCTCGCCTTGCCGGTCTCGGGATCGCGCACATGGATGTGGGCGATCGCCGCGCCGGCCTTGGCCGCACCGATCGCGGCCTCGGCGATCTGCTTGGGCGTGACGGGAACGGCCTTCGACTTGTCGGCGGTGTCCGCGCCACCGGTGACGGCGCAGGTCATGATGACCGGACGGGTCATGACGTTTCTCCCTTTGTCGTTCAGCGGGCTTTCGCGGCCTCGCGGTTCTTCTCGGCACCGGCGGACGAGTGGGCGGGGGCCTGGCCGAGCGAGAAGCCGCAGTCGGTGACCAGCACCTGGCCGGTCACCAGCTTCGCGCCCTCGATGAACCAGAATATGTGCTCGGCGACTTCCTCGGGCTCGGTGGCGTGGCGCAGCGGCGCGGTCTTTTCCAGGTTCGCCTTGTAGGCGTCGTAGCGCTCCTGGCCCATCCCGTTGACCAGCCAGCGCCCGGCAACGAAGGCGGGGCAGACGGCGTTGACGCGGATCTCCGGTCCCAGCACGCGGCCGAGTGCCGTCGTCATGTTGTTGAGGCCGGCCTTCGATGCCGAGTAGGCGATCGACGAGCCGCCCGCGTTGACGCCCGCGACCGAGGACACATTGACCACCGCGGCATTGCCCGTCGCCTTCATGTGCGGCGCGGCGGCGCGCACCATCTGGAACGGCCCGAGCAGGTTGATCTGCAGCGTCCTGAGGAAGTCCTCGCTCGACAGCCCTTCCAGGTCGGCATGGTGGACGAACTTCGTCCAGCCGGCGGAGTTCACCAGCACGTCGATCCGGCCCCACTTGGCGGCGGTCTCGTCCACCATGCGCCGGCAGTCGGCGTCCACCGACACGTCGGCGCGGCAGACCAGCGTCTCGGCGCCGGCCTTGCGGCAGTCCTCGGCGACGGCGTGGGCCTCCGCCTCGCTCTTGGTGTAGTTGATCACCACGTTGTAGCCGCGCCCGGCGAGAAGGCGCGCGGTGGCCGCGCCCACGCCCGAGGCCGATCCGGTGATCAGCGCCACCTTGCGGCTCGATTTCGCCATCGAATCCTCCCTGTTCAGAACGGCCGGCCGCCCTTGACCGTCACGCGGTACATGGTGCGCCGCTGCGGATAGTAGTCGTTCGCCGCGTAGTGCTGCGTCGGCGCGTTATCCCAGAACGCGATCGAGTGCGGCTGCCAGCGGAACCGCACCTGGTATTCCGGGATCAGTGTCTGGCCGTACAGGAACTCCAGCAGCGCGTTCGATTCGTCGGCGCGCATGTCCTTGATTGCCAGGGTGAACTGGCGGTTGACGAACAAAGCCTTCTCGCCGGTCACCGGATGGGTGCGGACCACCGGGTGGGTCGGGTTCGGCAGCTCCTCCTCCATCTCGGCCAGGCGGGCATGGCGCTCGCGCGTCGGCAGGGCGTCGAACTTGCGGCGGAACGGCTTGAAGTCGTGGATCGCCTCAAGCCCCGACAGGAAATGCTGCATCTTGTCGCTGAGGCCCGCATAGGCCGCCACCATGTCGCACCACAGCGTGTCGCCGCCCGCGGGCGGGATGTTCACGCAGCGCAGGATCGAGCCCATCGGCGGCTCCACCCGGAACGTCTCGTCCGAGTGCCACACGTCGGTCGCGAAGACCGGGTTGTCGGCGTCGTTGTCCAGCACCAGCACCTCGGGCAAATGGTCGAGGTGCGGCACGAACGGGTGGACGGTCAGCTCGCCCCACAGCTTGCCGAAGGCCACCTGCTGCTCGGGCGTGATGTCCTGGTCGCGGAAGAACAGCACCTTGTGCGCCGCCATCGCGTCCTTCAGCGCCGCAAGCGTCGGCGCGTCCATGGGCTGCGCCAGGTCGATGCCGCGAATCTCCGCCCCGATGGTGGAGGTCATCCGGACCGCCTCGATGTTGGCGGTCGTGTCGTTGCGCAGCGCCGTGCTCATGATGGCACCTCCAGGATCGTCTCGGCGTCCAGCCCTTCAAGCGCCGGCATCACCTCGCCGGCGAATAAATCGAGCGAGTGCATCTCCTGCGCGTGGGTAAGCGATCCGAAGGCAAGCTGCAGGACCAGGTAGTTGAACCCGCAAATCTTGGCCTGGGCGACGAGCTCGCGCCGGACGGTTTCGGGTGCGCCCGCGATCAGCGCGCCCTCGCGCCGCGCCGCGTCGATGTCGGCGGGGATGGCGATCGGCGGGAAGGTGCCGTTGCGCACCCACAGCCAGGCGAGGTTGTCGAACCATTGGCGGAAGGCCGGCCAGGCCAGCCGTTCGGCCTCGGCGTCGGTGTCGGCAACGAACACGCATCGCATCGCGCCGATCAGCGGGTCTTTCACCGGCGAGGCCTTGCGTCTGGGATCGTTCGCATGGCGCGCCCAGGCCTCGCGGTAGAGCCGCAGATGGCGCGCGACCTTGTCGGTCGGGCCGATGGCGACGGCGTTCATGCCCCAGCGCGCCGGCCGGTCATGCGCATCGCCGCGCAGCCCGTACCACAGCGGCGGGTGTGGCGTCTGGCACGGGCGCAGCGGCACCGGCACATCGTCGAACGTCAGGTACGGCCCGTGATGGTCAATGGTCTCGTGCGTCAGCCCCTTGACCAGCACCTCCAGCGCGTCCTCGAATACGGCATCGGCATTGTCGAACGTCACCCCCAGCGCTTCGAACTCGTGAGGCGAGATGCCGCGCCCCACCCCGATGTCGAGCCGCCCCTTGGAGAGGTGGTCCACCATGCACAACTCTTCGATGAGGCGCAGCGGGTTGTAGAGCGGCAGGAGGAACAGCAGCGCCCCCAAACGGATGCGGCTGGTCTCCCGCGCGGCGGCGGCCAGGTAGACGGTGGGCGAGGGGGTGTAGCTCAGCGGCGTCGCGTGGTGTTCGGTCAGATGGTAACCATAAAACCCATGATTTTCCGCCGCGGCAAGGAACGCCAGCCGCTCGTCGAACGTCTTCGAAGGCGGCTCGTCGCGTCGGTCGATATAATCGAAGATGCCGAACTTCATGGCGGTCCCGGCCCTTTTCCGGCCGATGATAGCCGGATTTGCCGGGCCGCGACAGGCCGCGAACGAAGTTGTAACGTCTGTCGCCCAGGATTGGGCCGCGTGGAAAGGAGCCGTAAGAGATGGGCCGCGTGTGGATGCGGAGTATCACCGATGCGATCGCCGACCTCGGCCGGCAGTACCTCGACCGCCCGTCCAAGGTGTCGCGGGTCGAGACGGCCGTCGAGCGTTGCGCCGAGCTGATGAGCGTGCACGGCGAGGCGTCGGGCATGGCGCTCGCGCGCGAGGTGGTCGAGCTGTACCGCGCCATGGACGAGGAGAAGGCGCTGGAATTCCTCGGCGAGGTGGCGGAGGCGTATGCGCCGGATCCAGACACGGTGCTCGACGCCGCCAAGGCCTATGTCGCGACCCATGATCAGAAATCCTATTTCGCTCTTGCGCGCGCGGTGGAATCGCCGCGCCAGGAGCTGTTCCGCCGCATCAACACGGCGCCCGGCGGCACGGCGGCGATCGTGCACATGCGTGCGGCGCTGCTCTCGCGCAGGGACCTCGATCCCGAATTGCGCGCGCTCGAGGCCGACCTCAAGCACCTGCTCACTTCGTGGTTCAACCGCGGCTTCCTGCAGTTCGAGCGCATCGAATGGCGCACGCCCGCCGCCATCCTCGAGAAGCTGATCGAGTACGAGGCGGTGCACGAAATCCACGGCTGGGACGATTTGCGCCGCCGGCTCGACCAGGACCGGCGCTGCTTCGCGTTCTTCCACCCGGCGCTGCCGGACGAGCCGCTGATCTTCGTCGAGGTGGCGCTGACCCGCGGCATGGCGGGCGAGATCGACGAGCTGTTGAAGCCGTCGGCGACCAACGGCGGCGCGCCCGATACGGCGGTGTTCTATTCCATCTCGAACTGCCAGGAGGGGCTGACCGGCATCTCGTTCGGCGACCTGCTGATCAAACAGGTGGTGGACGCGCTCAAGTCGGAGCTGCCGAAGCTGCGCACCTTCTGCACCCTGTCGCCGATCCCGGGCTTCCGCGCCTGGCTCGATCCGGTCCTCGCCGATCAGCCGCCCGACTGGTTCCCGGCCGAGGACCACGTCCTGCTCGCCGACGACCGCTGGGCCGAAAGCGACGTGGCCCGGCGCCGGCTGCAAAAGCCGCTCACCCAGCTCTGCGCCCGCTATCTGGTGCAGGAGAAGCGCAACGGCCGCCCGCTCGACCCGGTCGCGCGCTTCCATCTCGGCAACGGCGCGTCGATCGGGCGGCTCGACTGGGCCGCAGACCTGTCCGAGAAGGGGCTGCAGCAGTCGTTCGGCATGATGGTCAACTACGTCTACGATTCCGACGACATCGTCGAGAATCACGAGGCCTTCGTGCGTGAGGGCAAGATCGCCACGTCCTCGCAGGTCCGCGGCCTTTTGCGGAACGGCAGTTAGGGCGGGCCTTCAGGCGCGCGCCGCTGCCGGCCGGTCGAGGTCGGGCAGGAAGGCGGCGAACAGGCCCAGCAGCGGCAGGAACGCGCAAATCCGGTAGACGAACCCGATGCTGGTCGCGTCGGCCAGCGCGCCGAGCGCCGCCGCGCCCACCCCCGCCATGCCGAAGGCGAGGCCGAAGAACAGCCCGGCCACCATGCCGACATTGCCGGGCATCAGCTCCTGGCCGTACACGACGATCGCCGGAAAGGCCGACGCCAGGATCATCCCGATCGGTACCGACAGCACCGCGGTCCACACCAGGTCGGCGTGCGGCAGCGCGATGGTGAACGGCACGACGCCGAGGATCGAGGCCCAGATCACGCGCTTGCGGCCCCAGCGGTCGCCCACCGGACCGCCGATGAACGTGCCGAGCGCGGCCGCGCCGAGGAATACGAACAGGTGCACCTGCGCCGACGGCACCGACACGCCGAACGTCTGGATCAAATAGAACGTGTAGTAGCTGGTCAGACTCGCCAGATAGAAGAACTTGGAGAAGATCAGCACCAGCAGGATCGCCATCGCCAGCATGACCTTGCCGCGCGGCAAGGTCTGCTCGCCCGCGGCGCCGCGGCGCCTGCGCGGCTGGCCGGCGATCCGGGCGCGGTACCAGCGCCCGATGTTCCACAGCACCACCATGCCCAGCAGCGCGACCAGCGAGAACCAGGCGATCGCGGTCTGCCCGCGCACAACCACCACGAACGCGGCGAGCAGCGGCCCGACCGACGCGCCGATCGAGCCGCCCATCTGGAACAGAGACTGGGCGAAGCCGTGCCGCCCGCCCGAGGCGAGCCGCGCGACGCGCGACGCCTCCGGATGGAACACGGCCGAGCCCATGCCCACCATCGCGGCGGCGCCCAGCAGCCAGGCGAAATGGTCGGCGACCGACAGCGCGATCAGCCCGACGAAGGTGAACGCCATTGCGACGGGCAGCGAGAAGGGGCGGGCGCGCCGGTCGGTGGCGATGCCGATGGCCGGCTGCAGCAGCGACGCGGTAAGCTGATAGGTCAGTGTGACCAGCCCGATCTGGGTGAAGCTCAGCCCGTACTGGGCCTTCAGCGTCGGGTACAGCGCCGGCAGCAGCGACTGCATCATGTCGTTGAGCGCGTGGCAGAAGGCGAGCGAGCCGATCACCGCGAAGGCGGTGGTTTCGGCCGAACGATCTTCCGCCGCCAGAATCTGCGCCAAAGCCGGTCTCCTGCCGTGCCGGGGGTATGCGAAAACGCGCGGCTAACATGGCCCAGCGGGCGCGGACGGACAACCCCGCCGCCGGTTAGGCTGGTTTGCGTCCAGCGTTTGCGCCGGCCGGGCGATTGCCGTAATTTGGCGCCGCGCGCGCCCGTAGCTCAGCTGGATAGAGCGCTGCCCTCCGAAGGCAGAGGTCGTGAGTTCGAATCTCGCCGGGCGCGCCAGTCTTTCCAATCACTTAGGCCCGCTCGGAAGCCCATCGCGATCATCCCGTCACACTGGTGTCACAGTGACGGAGGTTTTCGGTGGCTACCGTACGCAAGCGAGGCGACAAATGGCAGGTCCAGGTCCGTAAGGCTGGCCGCCCGCCTATCAGCCGTTCTTTCAAGCACAAGTCAGACGCGGAAACATGGGCGAGGCAGGTTGAGAATGAGATCGACCGTGCACCACTCGGGTTTGACCGGGCCAAGCTCCGAACCCTAACCCTCTCCGATCTGGTGAGCCGCTACCGTGACGAGATCACCCCAAAGAAGCGGGGTGCTGCCGTTGAGCGATATCGGCTTGCGCGATTGCTCAGTTGCGAGCTTGGTCCCCTGTCGCTCGAAAACCTGACTGCCGAACATGTAGCGAGATACCGGGACCAAAGGCTGCGGGAGGTGGGGGCGGAAGCTGTTCGGCGCGAACTGGGCCTTGTTCGTCATGTGCTGAACATTGCCCGGCGTGAATGGAGTGTCCCGCTATTGGTGAACCCCGTTGCCGACGTGACGCTGCCCAATCCAAGCAAGGCGCGCGAGCGTCGACTTGATGCCAGCGAATGGGCCCGCTTGCTCGACGCCAGCAAGGGCCGCCGCGCTACGTGGCTATCTCCGATGCTCCAACTATCCCTGGCAACCGGTATGCGGCGGAGCGAGCTACTATCGGCCCGCTGGGAGGATGTGGACCTGTCACGCCGCACGTTGCGCCTCAGGCTCACGAAAAACGGACATAGCCGAACTATCCCGCTATCGCTCGACGCAGTTTCGATCCTGGAAGCCCTCCCACGGTCCAACTCGGGCTTGCTCTTTACTGTCACCCCTAATGCGGTGCGTCTTGCATGGGAGCGGCTGACTGCGAAGGCTGGCCTTGTAGACCTGCACTTCCACGACCTGCGGCACGAAGCGATTAGCCGGTTCTTTGAGCGGGGCTTGTCGTTGGCCGAAGTCGCATTGATCAGCGGACACCGCGATCACCGAATGCTTCTGCGCTACACCCACCTTCGCGCCGAAAATCTGCTCGCCAAGCTCGATGGGCCAGCCAACTAGTTGACCTTAACGCGGTAGCCCGGTTCCCAAGTCAGATGGCTGTTCACGAGGGGGATTGGGGCTGGCGAGCATCACGCGTCAGCCCTCTAAGTCACAGGTAGCGCAAACTGATGGCCCGGGCCCAACAGCTACCAGGGTAGCCACGGTGTCGCCCACAAGCGCCTCCGCACTCCACACAGGCCTTATGTCAGCCTCATTGCCCTGTGGGGGGCTCCGGGTACGACACAGGCCCGCGCCCGCAAAGCAAACCCCCGCTCGGCATATATCTTCTATTTGCAATCAGGGGCCTTGCTCTGGCGAGGGGCACAAAACGGTGGTGCGGGTCACGGCTAGGCTTCTTCGACGTTGCGCCGCGGCAAATTGGCGCTTCAGCTTGCTGGCGTCCTTGGTTTCGGTGCGGAATGCACGGTACAAACCGCCGGCGAGGATCAGTGTCCATCGGAGAATATGCCCAGGTCGTCGTCGAGTTCGTGCGCGTGCATCCCGCCTGGGCGGCACCGACCGCGTTCGCGCTCGCCTTCCTGGAATCGGTCGCCCTCCTTTCGCTTCTGATCCCCGCTTGGGCGGCACTGGTTGGGATCGGCGCGCTGGTCGGCGCAAGCGGCATTCCGTTCTGGCCGGTCTGGGTGGCCGGAGCGATGGGGGCGGCGCTGGGCGACTGGATTTCGTACTCGATTGGATACAGATTTAAGGAGCGGGTCGCCCACCTCTGGCCGCTGTCGAACCATCCGAAGCTTCTGCCTCGCGGGCAAGCGTTCGTCGAGAGATGGGGTGTTCCCAGCGTCGCTATCGGCCGCTTTTCGGGGCCGCTGCGCGCATCGGTTCCGTTAATCGCGGGAATTCTGGAAATGCCGTATATGATGTTTCAGATCGCGAATTTTTCGTCCGCGCTTCTTTGGGCCTGGGTTCTATTGATCTTCGGCGATTTCGGATTCGGCGTCATCAAATGGCTTTTCTGATTTGAATAGCCGCACATGGCCGAACCGCCCGCTGGCTGAGAAAACTGAGGCCCGGTAACGCTACGGCCGCCGGAACGGCTAGCCCGACTCGTGATGTATCTGCGCCCGGACCAAACCGATATCTGTCAGCGTCCGATTACCGATGGCCACAGCTGCCCGCCTGCGTGAGCTACGCTGCCGCGGCACTCCCAGCGTCGTATACAGGTCAGCAATCGCGCTCTGGATAAACGTGACGGGGCTGAACTGGTTGCTGGTCGCCGGGTTGGTGAAAACGCTGGCCATCTGGGTCTCCTTTTGGGGCCTTTAGCTCAAACGCCCCGCGTGCTGCCCAACCGGTGGGGCGCCACGCCACAAGCCGAAGCGACAAATGTCGCACGCACCTCAGATTGGCGAGGTTTGCGCTGATACCTACCTGACGCCTGAACGATGAGGTCATCCGGGGAAGGTCAGCAACAATGGTATCCGATGCCATCGAATTCGGAGCGGCCGTCATCTGTGCGTTCGTATTCGCGACCCTAGGAGAATATTTCGTTCATCGGCTAATGCACTGGGGCATTTTGTATCAAGAGGGGCATCGCCGGCATCACGAGAGAAACGAGGCGCGCACCTACCTATTCGATTTCTTTGACTACGGCACGGCCGCGGCAACGATTGGTTGGCTGGGCTTTCTCGTTTCGACGACGAGCGGGTTCGGCTGGATGCTGGGCATGTTCGCCTATGTTGTGCTGGCGTCATATTCTCACCAAATCCAGCACGCCAACCCTGAACTCGTTTTCTGGATGCAACGGCCGGTGCACAGGTTGCATCACGAGAACAGAATGACCGACCACAATTTCGGCGTCCTGGTCGATTGGTGGGATCGCGCGTTCGGGACATATCGTGCGACCGAAAGGCGGCAGACCGAAGCTGCTGGTCGCTACCGGCTCAAGCAGTACCTCGCCATCCCGTGGCGTTGACGCCCGACGCTGTGAGCGTTTCCGGGCTGATGCCGCTGGCACGACGGACAGCGCGGCGCCGGAGTGGGCGGGAAAACATAATCGCATCGGCTCTAGCCCGAGCAGATCATGGCCACCCCGCCGCAGAGACACTGTGGACCGCAGCGCAGGGATGACGGCGCGCCAACGCCCGAGTCGGGTCAACTTCCTCCGATCCCGAGGAACCTCGACTTGGTCCGAGTTTAAGGGTGAAGCGGGCCTCTGAGCCCAGAAGGCAGACATCGGCAGTAGAAGGTCGGCTCATCGGGCAGGAGCGGACCTCCCCGCGGCAGCAACCCCTGGTGCGATTTTAGCCATTTTCGGACCTTCGCTCCCGTTCGCCAGTGGCAATGGATGCATTGGCACGTGCGAAGTGTCGGCATACTTTACAGCGATTTCCGCAGTTTTCGCCGCAAAGTGTCGGAATTCTTTACACACGTGAGTCACTGCGAGGAGACAACTTTCCAAGTCATTGGAAACCATATGTTTTTTCCGTCGGAACAACTTGGCACAAATCTTGCTTAGAAAGTGTCAAAGCGTGCTCAAATCAGGGTGGCTCTCATGGTTCGCAAACTTGTCGCCGTCACCGCAATCGCTGTGGTCGTCCCACTGCTCGCGCCAGTTGGGGCGAACGCGGGCGAAGTCCTCTTCGCGCCGCAGTATCAGTTGAATGCAGGGGTTGGCGGGTACCAGACCGGCACAGGCGCGGTATCGTACCAAGACAGCGAGAGCGTGAGCATTTCGGTCCGTGCGCTGTCATACGACGATGCGGTGTCAGACACATGGGGCGCAAGCCACCTCTTCGAGCGCCACCAAGGGTCCGGTGACGGCGAACGTGGGCTGGGCGCCTGCACCGAAGCCAGCTGCGTGCAAAACGGGACTTCGATCCCCTTCAACCCGAATGTCGGCGACGGCGATCACAACGAATTGAGCAACCAGAACAAGCAGGAGATGATCCAGCTCGCGCTTCCCGGAGCCGGCGGCGATCCCAACATCAACTGGACGGATTTCACCCTTTCGTCGCTCGACAAGAATAGCAGCGGCAATTCAGACGATTTCGAGCGCGGCGTGGCCTTCGTTTCCGCCGTAGACTATCTCGACATGACGACCGACCTTGCTACGATACTTAGTGACTCATCGACAACAATCATCGATATGTTCACCGCGACAAGCAATGGCCTGTACAGCAAGAGTTTTGCTGCGAATAGCGCGAAATTCCTCTATTTCGTCGGCTACGACTGGCTCAATCAGACGAATCCCAATAACGACTACCTACTCTCGTCGGTCACGTTCGAATACCCCGTCCCCGAGCCGACGACGCTCGCCTTGTTCGGGTTCAGCCTCGCTGGCCTGGGCTGGATGAGGCGCAGAAGGGCGGCCTGACCCCCCATCCCCTGGCAACCTTCGCGCATCGCGGCGGTCTTTCGGGGCCGCCGTTTTCATGTCTACCGAGGCGCGCAGAGAGGGCGCATGTCGTAGTTGGGTCAAAAGCGTCGGTTTTGCGGACCGCCGGCTATGACTGAAGTTGCAGGATAAGCGGACCTCCGGCGCGCAATAGCGGACATGTCCCCCAATAGCTCGAGAGCGGGCGAGCTACTGGGTCACTCGAAAAGGGGCGCTCGAAGATCACGCTCTTGTCGTCTTGGCTCAACGAATTAGCCGCCAAGTGGGAACGTGAGCGGCGAACCACTCTCCGACTAAACCGCCGGTCGTCTTCTGCGCGGGCCCGCAACCAGCCAGATGATGAAGCCAAGAAGCGGAAGAACGAGCACGACCAAGACCCAGATAACCTTTGCTCCGGTGGAAGCCGACGAACCGACGGTGCCGACAATTGCCCAGATATCGAGCGCCAGCAAGACTATGCCGAAAAAGCCGCCGAACTCCATTCCCATTGATGGCTCCCCTTTGGAATTGCACCCGTAACGACGATCGCGGACTTGGACCTAGCCCCGGTAGGCTACAACCAGCATAGAGAACGTCACTCGTACTCCGGACGCTCGACGATCACCCGGCCACGGCCGCGCCGCACGATGTAGCCGCCACGGGGGATGCGCAGCTTGTTCGATAGGACCAGGGGCTCCAGGGCCTCGGTGATCAGGTCGGCATTCTTGTCGCCAGCCACACCGTCAGTGCCGGCGCTGGCGCACCACTCGGCAAATGCCTTCTCGGCTATATCGTCGCCCAGCGACTTCCTCAGGGCATTGAGCTTGCGTAGCTCGCCCTTGCTCAGGTCCTTCTCAGATATGCGCGGCTTCGGCTTGCGGCCCACCGTGGTTCTCCCCATTTACGCTGGCGAACTTTTATAACCCGAGCCGGGTCACTGTCATAGAGCCGAAACCAAAGCCCCCTCCCACATATATACTTCTATTTGCCATTAGGGGCTTTGCTCTGGGCGTGCGCGCGACGGGTAACTTGGGTCTATCAAGGATTACGCGGAAGCTCGCGCTACCACTGGTCTGGTCCCCGAAGTGGACATTGGGACCTCGCAATGACCTCGAAAACTGGCGGCCTCGTGGCCTCGAGCGGAGTGGAACTAGACGGGCTCGCGCGAGCCAGATCGCGTCGATCCGATCGGAGCAGGTGGAAAGCCTCCTGGAATGCCTGGTTCGCTTGCGGGGCCGCCCTCTAGTGGAATATTTAGGCGGCGCGATGCATGGCACCGACGCTCACGCGTAATCCAATGCTGTGAAAGGGAGAATGGAATGACGAACCTCGAAGGAGCACAGGGCGGGTGCCTGTGCGGCGCAATTCGCTACCGGCTGAGGGGAGAGGCGATACGTGTCAGCCAATGCTGCTGCCGCGATTGCCAAAAGGCCACCGGCACTGGTCATACAACCATCATAGGCATCCACAAGAGCCAGCTCACAATAACCGCGGGCGATCCCAAGACTTATACTAACCACGGCAGCAGCGGTGGTGCCGTGACCCGTCACTTTTGCGGCAACTGCGGCGGTCGACTCTACACGTCGGGAGATTTGCCGGGGGAGATCATCATGATCCAAGCCGGCTCGCTCGATGATCCCTCCGGCATTTCGCCGCAAAGCGTGATCTATTACAAGAATGCCAATCCGTGGGACAAGTTGGATCCAATTTTGCCTAAGTTCGAGGCGCTACAGCCCCGCACACAGTGAAATACGACCAGCAGCGCGGAATTTACGCGAGCTGGAGAGGGGGGTGCGTACTTGAAGCTTCAAGTATGAGGACAGAGGTCTTTAGTGTCCCACCGCATTCCCATTTTCACTGAGCCACCAACGCCGATATCGATCTTCACTTCGGCGTCCATACTGAAACTGGTGGGACGCGCGCGCAATCCACATACTTGATCAACTGCGGCATTCACCATGCTCGTCAGTGTCGCTTTGACGGTATTTTCGACCGTCTGGCCTGGGTCAATGAAAGAAGCAAGCCGAACGTCACTCGCGTCGGTTTTCGTAAGTGTACTGCCTTTGGGAAGGCCTTTGAGCATATTTACGTCGGCATGTGCGTCACTATCCGCACCGAAAATGGCCTTAATCTGGCCCTGCGGGTCTTTCACGATGAACCAATCATTGAGCTTCGGCGCCGTGTTCTTGGCCTTCTCAAAGGCTTCCTCCAACGACGACCCCGTCGCGCTAGGGGTCCTTTTCAGGACGAACCTACCCGAAGCGTCTTTAATGACATCAAAATGAACGGTGGCGGGAGCATCGCTGACCGCATTCTCCGATGCATTCATTTCGGCGGCCATGGAGCAAGCCGGCAATAGGACCACAGCGAGGGCCACCAAACTCACGCGCCAGTGCATAGCGACCTCCAATTTGCAGGGAACAAAAGGATAGCTCAGGTTCGAGCAACAGGTCCCTCAAATTCGGGGGCCTTTAGCGGCCGCTACGAAACGCCGTCGCCATGACCCCCGCAAGGCTCTCCCCTCTCCGCCAATCCCGAACAGCACGAAGCGGCCTCGCCATTCGCTTGCTTGCTTTGTGCGTTCTATTCCTGGGGGACGTAAGCGATCGAATAATGCCGACACGGCATCGCCCACCTTGTGACCACAAGTCAAGCGTTCCCGTCCTCCCAATCGACGCTGCACACGTCGACATTACTTTGCAACGCCATGGCGGAGCTGCCTCGGGGCGTAACTCATGGGGGATAGGGTGTGATGCCTACGGACCGCTAGGGCAAAACACCCGCTGCCATATATACCTTAATTGCCTTTCGGGGCTTTGCGCACGTCGAAGGGTATCCCCCTACAAATTTTGTTGACCCCGCCGTAGCAATACGCTTCTAGCGCATAGGCTGAAAGCGGCTTGTCTGCTTTGAAAGATTTGTTGCACGTGACCCGTCGATTGATCCAATTCAATCGCCGATTCTGAAGCGCCGAAATCTGCACGTGATCTAGGATTGGATGTCCGTCGGCCTCGTCGCACAGTCCGTAGGCGATGTCAGAGTTATTCGGGTCAAGTTCCGTGAGCAGCCATACCCCATTAGTCGCTACATCGTTCAGCATAACGACGGGTTCAAAATCCGGCCGCGGTTTGCCCTCCTGAGCGCACTGTGTGGCGAGCGCACCATTGGCCGACATGCGCCTTCGCTGGTTACGGGAGAGCAACCTCATCGATGAATTCCTAGATCAGCCAGACCGCCGCAATTCTTGAAACAACCTGAATTCGGGCCATCCATGTTATTAAAGTTCAATTTCACGGTATCACACGGTCCGAGGTTGTTGGAAGACCTATGGTCTTCTCCCATACCTGAGCAAGCTCGAATAGGGGACGCCAACTGGGCTGGAGATCATCGGCAAGCTGGCGAGTGTCCTTCAGGTCGATCCCGCCGAGTTCCTTAAGCGCCCTGCCCGTCGTACCCGTCGCGAAGGGGCTTGATGGTGCCTGCCAAGCCGCTCCCTGTTACGGATGTTACGCCCAGGTGATGCATGAAGCGTCCGCACATGTTGGTATCCTATCATCCTGGCAGGCTCGCATTTGCCGCCATTATGAATTTTCGCGCTGGTTTGGTTCAGCTGCATCCTTAGTGGCGCGGCGTAAGTAGCTATCTTCTGCCATCTGATGCAACAAATTGCCCACGCAAATCTGGAAGCGTTCCCGGGGAGTATAACGAACCGTTTTACCACCTAGGAGAATTAACTTATTACATTCGGATTTGACTTCCGGAGTCTTGAACGAGTATGGACGCGCCGCGTGAGCAAAAAAATTGCGAACGCCGCGTATGATTTCGAGATTATCGCGCGTGTCTTTATCGATCGCGCCGAGCGCATACGCCATTTTTATCTTAGAAGAGAACGTACTTAAGGGAGCCATTGGGTCAAGAAACAAGCCTTTTTCATTCGGGTGGACGAGACATGCATTAAGCAGTCTTTCCAAACTCCTTTCCAAGTCCACTGCCATTATAATTGCAAACGACCTGTCATCGAGGGTCGGGTCGAAATCAACGAATAGATCGGCAATAGATTTGGGCTCTCTGGACAACTGACGGAGAGTAACTCTTTTTGCCATTGAAAAACCTTAAATATTTGATAGTTCGGCATCTCAGCCCGGCGTAACGCCCGAAGGTACGGCAACAGCTAATCTCTGATCTAGTCCCGCTCAGCATATCGCACGATCAAGGTGTCAAGCTTCACAAGCATCAAGTCTAGTTCACGATAAGTCTTTTCGTGGAATGGGTTAATAGGCCGAATTGCGATGCGTGGTGGCGGCACCGCGTCGAGCGTACAAAACCACTCAGCATCGGCGCTATCTAAATATCCGATTGCGGCGACGGTGGCATCAGCCCATTTCGCGACACGATCTAACCACGCCGTAAGATCATTCGGCTTAAGTCGCATTCCTTCGTTGCGGAGCCCCACTCCTGCTGTTCGGAGCTTCGCCAAGGTCAAGCGTTGGTCGTGGCGGTTTGTCGGCGGGGCGGCTTCAGGAGACAGAAGCGCCTCTATATTCACCGCGCTAGAAGGTGGCTGTGCCTGAGTTTCCCATCTCGGTCTTACCTCAAATGCACCTGCCTTTATTAATTCGATGTGCTCGGCCAGGAAGTGCGGAAAGGCGAGGATCAGGCAAATCACCGCAACTGCCAAGAGGCTCCAGGGGTTAGATGACCAGATGCCGACGGCTCCACTGCCTACAAGCGAAACACCAGCGAGGATACCGAGGCCCCATCGAACTTGAGGCCGGCTAAGAGACGAGCTCAACACATCGCTACGGGGGGAATTTGCTTTCTGAGGAACCTTTTCGGCCATCAGCAGTCCCGTCTAAATAACCTACCGGATATTCTAGCGCCCGCCCAGAACTGTCCAGCTATCCTGAGCCTTCGTTCATGTGGACGACGGGGTGCTGGAGCGATGGAGAGCAGAGGTATTCGAGGCGTTAGCGTCCCGATCGCTCAACATCGTCCACCATGATCACCTCCCGACGCCTAACCGAACACCGCCGACACCGGAGCATGGCGCAAAATTCGCGCTGTGTCTGGTCATGGCCGAAACTGGGCCCGGACCCCATCGGCTATTGGGGTCTAAGTACACCGCTGTGCCCGAAGTTTCCTACGGTGGGCCGAATGGCCACCAGCCTGCGGGCAAGGCCACCACACGTGTAGATCGCGTGGTCTTGAACTGGCGACTGACATCGCACGAGTCCGTTAGAACTCGTTAGAAACGCTTTAGGACCCGATAGAACAGATTAAATAGGGTAGACCAATGCACCCGCCTTTCTCACGAAAGAACCAGAAAAAACTTGACAAACAACCATTTTTAGTGGTAAAATGTGCTTTCGATGAAATTTATTGACCCATTATTAGGAAATATATCATGAAACAACTGAAACTATACAGTAAGAACGCGTCTGAGATCAATATCAATGTCCTTCCCGATGGAAGAATGGATCGAGACAGCGCTGCCGCTTACCTTGGGATGAAGCCGCACACTCTCGTCAAGTGGGCCATCCAGGAGAAGGGCCCCCGCTTCGTCCGCGTCGGTGGGCGGGTCTTCTACTTCCTCGCCGACCTGGACGCCTTCATCCAACGGGGGGCCACCAATGAGCGCGCTTAAGGATCGACAGGCAGCGAAGAATTCCGGCCAGACCGCTGAGGTAGCGGACGCGAGCGAGACAAGCCCATCCAGTGCTGAATTGTCTGACCGCCCTGACAAGGAGAAGTTGCTGAAACTGGCCAGGTCCCTGAAGCTATGGCATAGCCCGCGCGGTGACGCGTATGCGACGGTGCCGGGCGCCGGCAATCTACCGGTCGGGTCCAAAGCTCTGGCAAACTGGCTCACGCAACGATATTGGGCGGTTTGCCAAAATGTGCCGGGCAAGAACGCTCTCGATGAGGCGATACGTGGGCTTGAGGGCCGAGCGATCTATCAAGGGCCGGAACATCCGGTTTTCCTGCGTGTCGCTGGACACGAAGGGGCCGTGTATCTCGACCTTGGGCGCGATGACCATCAGGCAGTGGCAATCACCACGGATGGGTGGACCGTCACTTCCGACGTGCCGGTCAAGTTCATAAGGTCCAATGGTACCAGACCCCTTCCGTTGCCAGCTCTAGGCGGCTCCATCGAAGCATTGCGACCGTTTGTCAATGTAGCCGACGAGGACGAGTTCAAGCTTTTGATCGGGTGCTTGGTCGGGTATCTCAGCCCCAAAGGACCGTACCCGGTCCTGATTATCGGCGGTGAGCAGGGGTCCGCTAAATCTACCACCGCGCGCCTAGTCCGGAGGCTGATTGATCCCCGCGATCCAGAAATACGCCCGCTGCCCAGCAAGGAGCAGAATCTCGTTGCAGCGGCACATAGCGGACACGTGCTGTCCTTCGATAACCTATCTAGGATCACCGGCACAATGTCCGACCATCTCTGCCGACTTGCGACCGGAGGAGGCCTGGGTGGCCGAAAGCTCTACACGGATCGGGATGATCTCGCAGAAGACATCCGAAGGCCGGTCATCCTCAATGGCATCGGACTTCTGCCGTCGCGAGCCGACCTAGCCGACAGATCGATCAAGGTCCAACTCGAGCGAATTGCCCCGGGGGCGCGCAAGACCGAGGCGCAAATTTGGGCCGAATTTGAACGGGTGCAGCCAGAAGTACTGGGGGCGCTGTGTGATGGTGTGTCTACCGCCCTGCGCCGATACGATGCGATCGATCTGGCGGAGTTGCCCAGAATGGCCGACTTCGCGAAGTGGGTCACGGCCGCTGAACAGGCCTTCGGTTGGGACGATGGCACGTATGTGCGCGCCTATCAGGTGAGCCACGAACGCACGTCACGTGATATCCTCGCCGACGATCCAATTGTAGTGAGCGTGCGTCGCTTACTCGACAAAAACGGCGCATTTGAAGGGTCAGCAACCAAACTTTTGCAAAAGCTACAAACCCACGCAGACGCAATCGGTGTTGGTCGAAACATGCCGCAAGCCGCAAATTCTTTATCGCGCGAACTTAGTCGGCTTGCCCCGGAACTCCCAACGCTTGGGATCGAAGTCGAATGGACGCGGGGCTCCAGCGCAAAGGGCGAACGTATCCTCAGCGTGCGATACTCCAGTCCTCTAGTTGCCAGCGATGACGAGGGGACCGACTAAGAACTGTAATCGGGGGCGGTCCTTCGGGGCCGCCTTCCCTTTCTGACGATCTGACGGTTTTGACGATCTGAACATACGCCCAAATGAATGTCGACGCTGTGAATTGCAGCCGTTCGGGGTCGAAGCAGCTAATATGAGAATGGATCACGACCCGCAGATGTTGAACTCTTAGCAAAAGGCTCAGGTAACTGAGGGCAGTGAGACAGACCGGCGTATTCCATTGCCGCTTGCCATCTAAACAACTCCATTGCGGCGTCAAAGCTTCCCCCTCACCCGCCACACTGGCGGCGGCGGCGGTCGTCAATACGGCAAAGGTGTCCCGCTCAAACTCCTGGCGGAGGCCATTCAGAAGGTGCACGCATCCGGCGAAGGCCGCCTTGCGCGTGTGGCGGTGATGGACGATAGCGAGCGGAGGCTCCAATGGAGTCCATAAGGAGGCTCGCTTGGTCCAGAGGGTGGAGGTCATCACCGGCAAGGAGCGGCGCCGCCGCTGGAGCGAGGCGGAGAAGCGGCGGCTCGTGGCGGAGACCTTTGCGCCGGGCGCGACGGTGGCGCAGGTTGCGCGGCGGAACGAGGTGGCGGAGAGCTGCCTCTACATCTGGCGCAAGCAGTTCGGCAACATCGACGGCGCTGAGGGGAGGACGGTCGAGCGGCCGCTGCTGATCCCGATGATGGTCGAGGACGAGGTGGCGGCACCGGCGGCCGTTTCGGCGTCGGAACCGGTGGCATCCGCGCCGGCCCGCGCGGTGATCACGCTTTCCGACGGGACGCGCCTGGAGGTCGGGCCGGATTATCCCGCCGCGGCGCTCAAGACGCTGATCGGGGCGCTGAGGCGCAGGCGATGATCCCGGTCCCGGTCGGCGTGCGGGTATGGCTGGCGACCGGCCGCACCGACATGCGGAAGGGCTTCAACGGCCTGGCTCTGGTGGTGCAGGAGACGCTGCGGCGTGACCCGCATTCCGGCCACCTCTTCGTCTTCCGCGGCCGGCGCGGGGATCTGATCAAGGTGCTGTGGCACGACGGCCAGGGCATGTGCCTGTTCGCCAAGCGTTTGGAGCGCGGCCGGTTCATTTGGCCGTCGCAGGCGGACGGGGTGGTGTCGGTCACGTCGGCGCAGCTCGGCTACCTGCTGGAGGGGATCGACTGGCGCGCGCCCCAGCGCACATGGGTGCCGGAGGCCGCCGGCTGAGCTCGGCTGGCGCTGTCGCACCTGCGGCATGGTGACTCAGCATCGAGGCCGGGCATGGCGCCGCCGCTCGCGATGCGATTCACTTGGCGCATGGCGAGCGAGCCCCTGCCGGACGATATCGACGCGCTGAAGGCGCTGGTGATCGCCGAACGCGCGGCGCGTCTCGCGGCAGAAGCGAAGGCATCGAGCGCCGAGGCCGAAGCGCGCGCCCGGGCGCTGGAGATCGAGAAGCTGAAGCTCGCCATCGCCCGGCTGCGCCATGCGCGGTTCGGCCAGTCGGCGGAACGCGGCGGATTGCTCGAACAGCTCGAGCTTCGGCTCGCGGAGCTGGAGGAGGATAAGGCAGAGGCCGTGACGGCAGCGGAGACGACGGCCGCCGCTGCGGGCACAGTGGTCGAGCTGCCGGCCATCGCGCGCCGCCGGCCGGCGCGCCGTCCGCTGCCGGAGCATCTGCCGCGCGAGCGCATCGTCCATCCGGGTCCCGATTCATGCCCGGCCTGCGGCGGTGCGCTGCGCAAGCTGGGCGAGGACGTGACCGAGACGCTGGAGTACGTGCCGGGTCATTGGAAGGTGATCCAGCACGTGCGCGAGAAGCTCACCTGCCGCCGCTGCGAGGCGATCAGCCAGCCGCCGGCGCCGTCGCATCCGATCGCGCGCGGGCGGGCGGGTCCCGCGCTGCTCGCTCAGGTTCTCTTCGCCAAGTACGGGCTACATCTGCCGCTCAACCGGCAGAGCGCGACCTACGCGCGCGAAGGCGTCGAGCTCGACGTCTCCACCCTGGCCGACTGGGTCGGCGCCGCTGCGGCGACGCTGATGCCACTGGTCGAGGCGGTCCGCGCCCATGTCCTCGCCGCCGAGCGGCTCCATGCCGACGACACCACCGTGCCGGTGCTGGCGAAAGGCAAGGCGCGCACCGGGCGGCTGTGGACCTACGTGCGGGACGACCGGCCGTTCGCCGGGCCCGATCCGCCCGCGGCGGCATTCTTCTACTCGCCCGACCGCAGCGGCGCTCATCCCGAGAGCCACCTCACCGGCTGGGCCGGGCTGATGCAGGCGGACGCCTATGCCGGCTTCAACCGGCTGTACGAGGCCGGCCGCATGCCGGGGCCGATCGTCGAGGCGGCGTGCTGGGCCCATGCACGGCGCAAGTTCTTCGAGCTGGCCAGGCTCGCCAAGGCACCGATCGCCGTCGAGGCGGTGCAGCGCATCGACGCGCTGTTCGCCATCGAGCGCGAGATCAACGGTATCGCCCCGGAGCGGCGCCTTGCGGTCAGGGCGGAGCGGAGCCGGCCGCTCGTCGCCGAGCTGGAGAGCTGGCTGCGCAGCCAGCGGGCGAAGCTCTCCGCGAAGGCCGAGACCGCGCGGGCGATCGACTACAGCCTGAAGCGCTGGCCGGCGCTCGCCCGCTTCCTCGATGACGGGCGGCTCTGCCTGTCCAACAACGCCGCCGAGCGCGCACTGCGCTGCGTCGCCGTCGGCCGACACAACTGGACCTTCGCCGGCTCCGATGCGGGCGGCGCCCGCGCCGCCGCGATCTACACCCTGATCGAGAGCGCCAAGCTCACCGACATCGACCCGCGCGCCTGGCTCGCCGACGTGCTTGCCCGCTTGCCCGACCATCCTGCCAAGCGCCTCGACGAGCTTCTGCCCTGGAACTGGAAGACAGAGAACGGCACGGCCACTCTGGCGGCATGAGCCCCGCCAGGAAGACCGCCGCCATCCGACAGCTTCAATGAGATCGCCACCGTCCGCATCGAGCTGGTGGACACCGATCCGCCGATCTGGCGCGAGGTCGAGGTGCCGACCTCGATCACGCTCAAGGTGCTGCACGACATCGTCCAGGCCGTCATGGGGTGGTTCGATTACCATCTCTGGGAGTTCACGATCGGCGTGCGCAAATACGGGCTGCCGATGGACGAGGACTGGGGAACCGAGCCGCGCATCGAGGCCACCAAGGTGCGCCTGCGCGACGTGTGAAGCCGGGCAAGACCGTCATTGACTACCTTTATGACTTCGGCGATTGCTGGGAGCATCGGCTCACCGTGACCGACATCCGGCCGGGAGAGCCCGGAGCCTCCTACCCCCGCTATATCGGCGGCGAGCGGAACGCCCCGCCCGAGGACTGCGGCGGCATCCCGGGCTTCTACGACATGCTCGACGCCTGCGCCGATCCCGAGCACCCGAACCACGCCGACGCCGTCGAATGGCTCGACGACTACGACCCCGACGCCATCGACGAGCTGCCGATCAGGTACGCCCTCAGCCGCATCGCCAACGCCCGTAACGCCGCAAAGGCGCGCATCGCCAAAACCAAGCGAACCTGACCGACCCTTAACCGGCGGCGTGATCCCCTGCGGCCCTCGCCGGATGCTTACGACGAGATCGTCCTCACGCCAGAAGATGGAGAGCTCCGGATCGACCTCAAGGGCGACCTCGCGGCAATCCCAACCCTTTCGGAAGGCAGCAAAAAACCCGCCACGGAACTCCGCGGCGGGCTTGCGCAATTAAAGGTGGTTGCGGGGGCAGGATTTGACCTTTACCGAACTTTTCTGGTCCGGGTGCGGCACAGAGGCCTCTCTTGAGGCGAGGGCGCAAAACCACCGAGAGTTGGCACTGCCAGCGGTGGCGATTTGGAATGCCGTTCAATTCCCGAGTGTCGACCTTGGGCCCAAAAGGGCCACAGCCGGCATAGGCGTTGGTTTTCCAACTCTCGGGGCAAACCGGACCTCGGGGTCGGAAAGCAGACATTAGCAACGAAAGGTCCGCTCCCAGCGGTCGCGCGCGCGAGGCACTGGTAGCCAGGCGCGACGATTACAACGCCATCCGGCCGCACAGCGGTATTCGCAGCGTGTTGCCGGCCAGCGAAATCGATGCGCAGCCAGCACAGCCGATCGACGGAACTTTCGCTGCCGACCAGCGCCGCAGTCTCGCAGTCGCCGATCATTGCGTAGTCTTCGATGCGTGACGCCATCTATCCAGCCAATTCCACCGGCCAATCGGTCAGGATATCCGTGCCCCGGTTGCGCAGCAGTGCAACGGTCGGAGCGAGCTCGGCGTTTGCGCCAAGAGGGTCTCCATCGATGATGAAGACGTCGGGCGAAAACGAGCGCGCCGTTCCTTCGATGACTGAGGCTCGGATGAGCGCCATGAAGCGGCTACCGGCGCCGATTTGGCTCGCGGCGCACTTGCCGTTCGGGCGCTGCGTACGGCCTGGAAGCCTAACGAAATCGACTCGGTCGGCGGGCTCGAGATACCCAGCGAGTGGCGAGCCGGTGAGAATTACCACCGACGCATCCGGTGCGTGCGCGACCACCGAGAGCGCGATCTCGCGGGAGTGACAGAAATCCTCCAAGCCCGCAAGATTCTTGGCTGTAGATAAGAACGCGCCGATGCCGTTCGACCATGCCGTCCATGTGAGCCCAGGGCCCCCGCTATTTCACGCCTGATCTGCCCACCAATACGTGATCGCCGGGCGAACGACTTGGCAAATCCTGCTTTGAGTTTGCGAAACCGACGGCGACCTGTGCCATCGTCATCTCCGCGCAAGCTTCGCGCAAATTCCGGAAAACCGCCGTCGGATCGATGAAGCTTGCGTAACCCCGCGGCCTATCTTTCGGACATGACCAGTTCCTCGACCTATGCGACGCTAGTGGCCGGGCGGCCCGTTGTGGCCGTGACGGCAGTGTTGTTCGGCGCGACCGTCGCCACCCTGAACGACGGGCTTCCCGCGTTCGGACTCGCCGATCTGCGCGGCGGGTTCGGGCTGGGCATCGATCAAGGCTCATGGCTTCCAACCGTGTTCCTCGCCACCCAGGTTGTCGCCGCGATTGTGACGCCCTCCCTGACAGTGGTGTTGGGAATCCGGCGCCTGCTAACGGTCGGGACCGTGCTGCTGATCCTGGCGTCGGCCGCGCTGCCCCTGACCGGCGATCTCGGACTGCAACTTGGCCTACAGGTCGTCCGCGGCTTCACCATCGGCATGTACATCCCATCGGCCATCCCCTTCATCATGCGAAGTCTCCCCGCGCGCTGGTGGATCTGGGGCATCGCGGCTTATGCGTTCCGCTTCGTCTTTTCGCAAAACGTCGCGGCCGCGACCGAAGCCTTCCTGATCGACCAAGGCGGCTGGCAATGGATCATCTGGAAGGACCTGCCACTCGCGGCCGTCATGCTGCCCCTGATCTGCGTCGGGATGCCGCGCCAGCACATGAGCCGCGCCCAGTTCCTCGGGCTCGACTGGATCGGCATGGTGCTCGCCGGCGCCGGCGCCTCGTTCCTCTATATCGGCCTTGACCAGGGCGCGCGGCTCGATTGGTTCCATTCCGGCCTAGTGTGCGGCCTGTTCGCCGCAAGCGCCCTCCTTCTCATCGGATTTTTCACGCATGAGCGCCGCACGCCCGCGCCGCTGATCGACTTGACGACCTTCCGAAACGTCAATCTTCTGACACCCCACATCCTTATTGCCGTCTACGCTTTCGGCGGGGCCGCGACGGCGTTCCTCGTTCCCAACTACCTCGCGACCATCCACGGGCTTAAGAGCCTCGAAATCGGCGATGCCTTGATAAGGGTCGCGCTGCCACAAATCGTCGCGATTCCCGCCGCGGTCCTTCTTGTCCGCTACTTCGACGTGCGCCTCGTACTCGCGTCTGGTCTTGCCCTGATTGCGGGAGGCGCCTGGCTCAACACCCTTTTGACCCATGATTGGATCGGCGAATCTTTCACGCCGTCACTGCTCATCGAGGCGGTCGGCCTCGCACTTGCGCTTGTCGCACTGATCGTCTTCACGTTCAGCCACGCGGCGCCGGCTCAGGTACGGACGCTCTCGACCACCATCCAGACCGCGCGGCTTCTGGGCGCCGAGGTCGCGGTGGTTACGATGCGCCGGGTCGTCGATCTGCACGAGCAGCTCTATTCCAACCTGATCGGACTGCACGTGACATCGTCGGCGAGCGCCGCGGATTCCGTCACTGGCACGGTTCGCGCGCACTTCGCGACGCGCGAGGTCGACGTGGCGCAAGCCGCCGGCCAGATGTTCGCCCAAATCGCGCATGAGGTTTGCGCGAATCCCACGTGCTGGCCTACATCGACGCGTTTTGGATCGTCGCCTGGACGATGACCGGCACGCTGGCGGTGGTGGCCTTGCTGCTCAGTCGGCCGCCGGGGCCGACCGTCGCGCGGCTGGGCAAAACTAGATGACGGAGGCCGACATGGACCCGCAAATGACTTCCTCGAAGGTCGCCGATCACCAGCCCGAACCGCGATCGAAGAGCGGACGCCGCTGGGCAAGCGCCGCCGCCTCCGTCGCGATCATCATGCTGGCCGCCGGGCTTGCCTATCTGCTCGGCACCAAGTGGAACACGTGGGTCGGCGCGCAGCGCCTGCAATCGACGACGACGCCTATATTTCGGCGAACGTGCGGCCATTGAGCGCTCACGTCGCAGGCTATGTCGAAACCGTTCCGGTGGATGACTTCCAGCGATCAACGCGAGACAGATTCGTTACCATCGTCGACTTGAACTATCGCGCCAAGCTCAAGGAGGCGAAGGCCAACTTGGCGGCAGCGCAATCGGCGCTCACGACCCTGAACACCCAGATTGTCGTCCAACAGGCAAACGTGCGCGCGGCCAGGGCAACGACCGGGATCACCGAAGCCGCTCTTCATCGCGATCAGCTCGAAGCGAATCGCCAGCGTACTCTCCTGAAGCGCGGGCTGGCCGGGACGCGGCAGAAGGTCGAGGAAGCCGACGCGGCGTTGCAGCAGGACGAGGCAACATTGTCTCGGGACCAGGCCAACGTGAACGCAGCATCCGCGCAGGTAACAATGCTGCAGAGCGAGCTTCTGAAACAGCAGGCAGTCATCGAGGCGGCCAAAGCGGCGGCCGAGCTCGCGCGCATTGATTTCCACTACACCAAAATCACCGCGCCTGCGGACGGCATGATTGCACGGCGGCTGGTTCAACCGGGCCAGTACGTGAACGTGGGCACTCAGGTCACCTCGTTCGTGCCGCTACCCAGAGTGTGGGTCATCGCGAACTTCCGCGAAACCCAGATGACCCGCATCCGACGTGGTCAGGTGGCGCACGTAACGGTGGATGCCTTTTCCGGGGCATTCAAAGGTCATGTCGATGGTTGGTCGCCGGCATCGGGTTCGGTGTTTTCGCTTCTGCCACCCGACAACGCCACGGGGAATTTTACCAAGGTCGTACAGCGCATCCCGGTGAAGATCGTATTCGACGGCGACGAGAAGATTGGCGACCTACTGCGTCCCGGCATGTCGGTGATCGCAACCATCGATACCGAGACGGCGAGTACAGGGGCGGCCAATGCCGAGCCGATGAAACCGTGAAGGATCAATTATGAAAGTCGCGGGCGCGTTGCTTTTCGTTATCGGAATTGCCCTTGCCCTGGCCGGCTGTGGCGAGATGAAGCCCTCGTTGTACAACCGCGATTACCGGGCGGCCACGCAGGCTGCCTTTGCCCGGCTGGGCGTCCCGGCTTCCGATGTCAGCGACATCGCCCTGGTGGCCAACCGCGGATCGAGGGGATCATCACCGGCTACCACGTCTGGGCGCGACGAATCTCCTGCCGCGGCTGGGTCGTCTTCCTCTATGTCGGAGGGGACGTCATCGACCCCTACGCCACCGGCGACTGCAAGCTGCCGTAGGCTGCGTACCCAATAAGGCTTCCTGACACGGTGGAGTGGCGTCTCAAGGCTCTAACGGCTCAAGAGCCCAGGATGAAGACGATTTATTGGCTGAGCGATGCGGAATGAGCTCGTATCGAGCCCACGTGGGTCGCGCCTCATCACGAACCGGGCGATCGGGCAAGGCGGCAATTGCCAGTCGCGTAGGTGTCGTCGGTCACGCCGAAATCATCGATCCGCACTACCACCCAGCCGTTGCAGCTCTTAAGGCGGGCCCAGACATGGTGGTCGACGATGAATTCCTATTCGACCGCTTTTCTTCGACGAGCGTCAGCGATCTGATATCGGAACGGCTGAACCCAAGCCGGATCAGCTCGGATCGCGCCTGCGCGTAATAGTCGGGCGTTTCGGTGCGCCCGACGCCGTTCGCACAGCCCGCGCCAAGCGCCACGAAGGCCGCAACTGCTACAAATCGCCGGACTGTCCGCATAAGCCTGTTCCAACCCACCTCGGGTATCGCAAAGATCGCTCCCGAGACAAATCCGATCTTTGATTGTCCTGTCGTAGTTTCAGGAATGCTGCTGTGAACCGTTCAATGGCTTTCGCGTGAAGCGCCGCGGGCCCGCCACCAATCGTTAGCCGCCGCGATCGTGCCGAAACTGAAGGCGATGACGTGGGATAGCGCGATGACAATGTTTCGCTGTCGCTTTCCGCGAAACGACGGGAATGCGGCCGCACCACCGGCTGGCATGCCGGCTTCTCGACAAGGCCCAGGGCATGTTGCGCCGGACTCCGGCATCGTTCGCCGACATCGCTTTTCCGGCGGAGCACATCTGGCCGGGACGAGGGATCGGCCTGGGAACCGAACTCGAGCTGCATTCGGTCAATCCCGCCGAACGTGTGCATCCGAATGGCGCGCATCGTTCGTCCTCCCACGAAGGTTGAATCAAAGCCGGTGACGGTAGGCGCTTGGCGACATGCCCGTCGCGCGCCGGAACACCGTTGAGAACTGGGACGACCCGTTGAAGCCGCATTGCATCGCGATTTCAGTCAGGTTCAACCTGCGATCGGCCATTAGCGCCTTCGCCTTCCCGACGCGACGCTGGATCACGTACTGGTGCGGTGGCACGCCCATCGACTTCTTGAACGCATGGCAGAAATGCGAGGGGCTGAGCCCGACCTGCCTGGCGAGGATTTCGAGGGTCGGCGGCGATTCGAGGTCGGCCTCCAGCAGATCGAGCGCGCGGCGCAAGCGCCGGCCGGGCATGCCACCGCGCTCGGCTGGCCGTGGCATCAAGTCGGCCAGGTCGGACGCTACGCGCGCGAGCTGCAGTGTTAGCAGCGCAGTCAGTCCTGCGCGGTAGAGCGCGTCCAAGGGCCCCGGCCGATCGATCTCGTTCCGGATGGCATAGAGTGTGTGGCGTACGTCGTTGTCCTCAAGGATCGGAACCGTATGGAAGCGCGGGTTGGGCGCTGCATCGCTGCGCTGAAGCAGGCTCGTCACGGCGTCGGTCTCGAGCTCAAGAAACATGAACCGGATCGGGCGTTCGACTTTCATCGAACGCCGGGCATAGCTGCCGGCCGCGACGAAGCTCATGCTTCCCGGACGGATTGCCGGCAGCGCGATGCGGCGCTTGCCGTCGTCCCATTCGTCGCCGCCGACACGCCGTCGCAGCGCAAGATCAGGGTATGGTGAGGCCCTTCGATCTCGAACTCGACCCGTTCGCTCGGCCCGCAGGTCATCAGCTTCGCACGCGTGCCCGGCCATTCGACGGCCCGTCGCGCGACGATGCGACCGTTTGGCGCCCTGCCCAAGCTGGGCGGGGCACTCTTTCGGGTCCTGTTGCCAAACCGATCGCGTCCCACATTTCGCGTTCCCCGTTTCCTGACAGCGCCGTGCCACCCCGATCATCACATCAGTCGCTGTTGCCAATTCTTGCTCGCATGCTGATTGGTGGTGGGAATTCGCCACGTCCTCCCGGCATCTCGATCCTGCGAACGCTTTCGCCGCCGCTAGAGGCGGCCGTCCACGTCGACGATCGCCTGCGCAAAAGCTAGGGGCGCTTCCTGCGGCAGGTTATGGCCGACCCCGCCCTTGATCAGAACGTGCGCGTCTGTTCCGGTGAATCGCTTGGCATAGGCCGCGGGCGGAGGGTGCGGTGCGCCGTTGGCGTCGCCTTCCATGGTGATCGCGGGTACCGTGATCGGCGGAAACGCCGGCCAGACGCCTTTCGAGATCGTCGTATTGACGCTCGCCGTCGGCGAGGCCGAGCCGCCAGCGATAATTGTGGATCACGATGTCGATATGGTCCGGATTGTCGAAGGCTGCCGCGCTTCAGGCCGAAGGTGGCGTCGTCGAAGGCACATTTCGGCGAGGCAAGTCTCCGGATCAAGCCGGGCGAACTCCAGCCGGTTCTCGGCATAACCGCGCCCGGCCCCGCTCCGTCGCGAAATAGTACTGGTACCACCATTTGCAGCTCGGCCTTCGGCGGCAGGGGCTGCTGTCCGGACACGACGGCTGCCGATCAGGTATCCGCTAACAGAGACCGATGGCTTTGCAGCGCTCCGGCCACAGCGCGGCCGCGATGTCTACCGTTCTCGCGCCCCAATCGAAGCCACCCAGTACGGCCTTCTGGATGCCGAGCGCGTCCATGAACGCGATG
>CAWFOW010000005.1:0-295936 GCA_963817535.1 uncultured Alphaproteobacteria bacterium | reverse complement strand
CGCGCCGCAATCAAGTTCGTGCTGTTCACCCAGGGCGGCGGTCTGGTGCTGCTCGCCGCGGTCCTGGGGCTCGCCTTCGCGCACGCGGCGGCCGGCCAGCCGCTGACCTTCGACTATACGGCACTTCTGGGACGCGTGTTCCGGACGGGATCGCAACCTGGCTGTTCCTGGGCTTCTTCGTCGCCTTCGCCGTCAAGCTGCCGGTCGTGCCGCTGCACAGCTGGCTGCCGGACGCCCACACCGAAGCGCCGACGGCGGCAGCGTGCTGCTCGCCGGCATCCTGCTCAAGACCGGCGCTTATGGGCTGATCCGCTTCGCCGTTCCGCTGTTCCCGACGCCGCGCGCCAAGCGACGGCACCGGTCATGGCGCTCGCCGTGCTTGGCATCCTGTACGGCGGGATCCAGGCTTTCGCCCAGACCGATGCCAAGCGGCTGGTCGCCTATTCGAGTGTCGCACATATGGGATTCGTGCTGCTCGGCATCTTCTCCTGGACGCCGATGCGCTCGACGGCGCGGTGATTTAGATGCTGGCGCACGGCATCTCGACCGGGGCGTTGTTCATCGTCGTCGGCACGCTCGGCGACCGGCTCGGCACGCGCGACATGAACCGGATGGCGGGCTGTGGGGCCGCCTGCCGCGCCTGTCGGCGCTCGGGCTGGTATTCGCCATCGCCTCGCTCGGCCTTCCAGGACTCGCGAATTTCGTGGGCGAATTCCTGGTGCTTCTCGGCACCTACCCGACGCACCCCTTCGCCGCCGCGGTCGCGGCCGCCGGGCTGGTCGCCTCGGTGGTCTACGCGACCGCGTTCGTCGCGCGGGTGATGCACGGCGCGGAGGCGCCGGGCGCGCGCCGGATTGCCGACGTGGGTCCTGGCCATGGCGCGGTGCTGGGTGCGATGGTGCTGGCGAGCCTGTGGCTCGGGCTCGGCCCGCAGCCCGTGCTCGACATGCTGGCGCCGGCGCTCCATGCGCTCGGCGCCGCGGCGGCCGCGACATGACGGACATGGCGTTGCGGCCCTCGCGCCGGTTATCGTTCTCGCGGCGAGCGCGGTGATCGTGATGCTGTCGATCGCCGTCGGACGCGGCCATGCGCGCCACGCGGTCCTGACGGGGCTCGGCCTCACGGCGGCCTTCGCGAGCCTGTTCCTTGCCGGGCAGGTCGCGCCGCAGGACGTGCTGTCGCTGCTGGTGGTCGATCGCTACGCTCTGGTCCTCGGCGGGCTTTCCATCGCAGCGGCCCTGGTGACCGTCGCCGTGTCCTATGGGTATTTGTGCGGCACCGAGGCGCCGGAGGAATATTACGTCCTGGTCCTGACCGCGACGCTGGGCGCCGTCGTACTGGCCGCCAGCCGGCATTTCGCTTCGCTGTTCCTCGGGATCGAGATCGTCAGCGTGTCGTTGTTCGGGCTGATCGCCTACCCGCGAAGCGGCGCGGCGATCGAGGCGGGGATCAAGTATCTCGTGCTGTCCGGTGCGGCCAGCGCGGCGCTTGTGTTCGGCATGGGGCTTCTTTACGCACGGTCGGGATCGCTCGACTTCGCGGTGATCGGCACGCTCGCCCGCATGCCGGTCGGACCCGCAGTCGTCGGCGGCGTGGTGCTGATCGCGGTCGGGATCGGGTTCAAGCTGTCGCTTGTGCCGTTCCACATGTGGACGCCCGACGTGTATCAGGGCGCGCCGCCGCCGTGGCGGGGTTCGTCGCCACCGTCTCGAAGGGCGCGGTGTTTGCGCTGTTCCTGCGCTACTTCGAGCTGTCGAATGCGTTCGGCTACCAGGGCGTGTGGACGGCGCTCGGCGTCGTCGCGATGGCGACGATCCTCGTGGGCAATGGCCTCGCGCTTCTCCAGGACGACCTCGCGCGGCTGCTCGCCTACTCCTCGGTCGCGCATATGGGCTACCTGATGGTCGCCTTCCTCGCGGGCGATGCCTTTGCGGTCGAGACGGTGGTGTTCTACCTCGCGGCCTACGTCGTCGCGACGCTCGCGGCCTTCGCCGTGCTGGCGGGGATCGTACACGACCCTGACTCGCCGCAGGGTCGCGCGGCGTATGAGGGGCTTGCCCACCGCAACCCCCTCGCGGCGGCAACTCTCGGCATCGCCTTCATCTCGCTTGCCGGGCTGCCGGTCAGCATCGGCTTCTTCGGCAAGTTCTACGTGATCGCGGCCGGCATCGCGCACGGCGAATGGATGCTCGTCGGCGTCCTGATCGCCGGCAGCATCATGGGTCTCTTCTACTACCTGCGCGTGCTTGCGGCGCTGGTGCGCCACCCCGCCGCCGACGCGCCCGCCGGCGGTCGCGAACCGGCCGACCGGCTGTCGCTCGGCGTCGCGCTCGCGCTCGGCGCGACCATCGTGGTGTTCGGCGTCTGGCCCACGCCGCTGGTCGCGCTCGCTCATGCGACATTCCTCTGACTTAACCTGCGTAATGGCCGGTGCCGCGCGGCCGCAGGATATTGCGGGTGCGATGGCGCAGGATGACGACTTCAGGCATGAGACGACCGTCGGCGCGGTGATGCGCCCGGCCGACGACGTCGTGCATATCGATCATGCGCTCGACGAGGCTCTTACGCTCATGAAGGCGCTGGACGAGCCCTTTTTGCCGGTGGTCGATGGCGACGAGGTCGTGGGTTCGCTGTCGGCGCAGCGGATCCGCAGCCGCATCCACGACACCGGCGAGCGCGAAAGCGCCTCGGTGCGCGACGTGGTCCAGACGAAGGTCCTGTACTGCTATGTCGACGACACCCTCGCGGCCGCGCGCGCCGTGATGGACGAGGCGGGGGCCGGTCATATCTTCGTGCTGGACCGCGACGGCACGCTGCGCGGCATCGTCGTGCTGGACGATCTGATCGCCCGCGGCGCCGCGCGCGAGGCCAGAACCGGCCGCCGTCACGACACTGAGGCATCGCCGGACAGCCGGGCGGCGACCGGCGGCCGCACCAAATCGGGCGCGCCGAACGGCCGGCCGGCGAGCTACGCCCCGCGCCCCACACTCAGGCCGAAGCGCGGCCTGAAGCCGAAATCCTAAGAACCACCAGCCTACACACCAACCGAAACCAATCGAAAAGGAGTCCCGATGTCCGACAACGTTTATGCCGTGACCGAGCTCGTCGGCACCTCGACCAAATCGATCGAGGATGCCGTGAACGGCGCCATCGCAACGGCCAGCAAGACGCTCCGCAATCTCGACTGGTTCGAGCTCAGCGACGTGCGCGGCCACATCGAGAACGGCGCCGTGAAGCACTACCAGGTCGCGGTGAAAATCGGCTTCCGCTACGAGTCCGAGTGACGCGGCGGCACCCCGCGGGCGCGCAAGGCGCCGTACGGCCCGTGATGTCGGACCTGGTCGAGATAGGATTCCTCGAACTGCGCTTCCTCGGCCAGACGGTCGACATCGCGCACGTATATCTTCCTGTCGCGCGTTTCGATCAGCCCGCGCTCGCGCAGCTTGCGGAGCGTGCGATTGACATGAACGATCGACAGGCCAAGGGAATCCGCGAGGATCTCCTGCGTCAACGGAAGCGCGTATGACCGGTCGCCGGCAAGGCCGATGAGCTGCAGCCGGTTCAGAAGCTCTAGGATGAGATGAGCGAGCCGCTCGAAGGCGGAGCGCCGGCCCAAACTGACCAGATGCTCGGCCAGCATCGCCTGCTCGCGCGCACTCGCCCACTGAACGGCCATCGCGATTTCGGGACGCGTGCGCCCCATCTCAGCGATCAGGCGCGCGGGAAACGACGTCACGCTCACGTCGGTCAAGGCGGCGCGCGAATGCTCGGCGACGTTGAACAAGGACGAACAGACGCCGAAAAAATCGCCCGGCAGGCCGAAATTGAGGATCTGCCGGCGGCCGTCCGGCAGCATCTTATAGCTGCAGGTCCAGCCCGCCTGAAGGATGAAAATCCGCTCGCAGGTCTCGCCCTCGACGATCAGGTCGGTGCCAGCCGCGAAGTGCTGCACGTTCCGCTGCAGCCCTTCGAGATAGGCGAGGCTTTCCCGTCCGAGATCGATGAAAACACCGAGCTTGCTGACGATTGGCGTCGCACCAGGTTGGTGATCGATTGCGGCGCCGTTGCGACTTCCTGTCCGCTGATGCATCCGCTGCTTCCCTTTTTGCACTCTCCCGCAATTCGTGCGAGCAGGTCTTCAAATGCCGCTTCCCTTCGTTAACTCAGGTGAATGTCGCGGACCGCCCGGCACGGCAAGTTCCAGGCGTCCGTCAGCGCCCGATGCGACGCGCTCGAAGGCGTCCCGCTCCCGGATGGCGATGGCCGTCCCTTCGCGGTGCTGGAATGCTCAAGTCGCGCCCGAGACGCGCGGGAGATCGATATGTACGATGCCACGACACGAGCCCAGGCGATCGCGGCTTTGTCCATGTGCTCGAGCCTCCTCCTGATGCTGGCCGAGCGCGACATCGTCGACGTGTCCGAAGTGAGAGACGCGCTCGACGATGCGGCCAGCGCGCATCGCAACTACACCGGCGATGGGGCCTCGCTGCAGGACCATCGCCAGGCAGCAATGATCATTGAACGCCTGATGGACGATTTCGATCCTGGGCCATCGGCGGCGGACGGCTGATTCCTCCGCGAGACCAACACCACCACGCCACCAACCCCCATGGCGAAGGCGGGCAACAACGACCCGACCGTCGGAGCAGCCTACAAGGCCCTCGCCAGCGTGCCCTGAACCCGTTGCACGGCGAAAGAGATGGCGGCCCGTCGGGAGACCGGCGAGCCGTCGGCCTATCTCGCAGCCAGGGCGATGATCGCGAGCAACACGACGAGGCCGATCAGCCCACCCGCGAAGATCGCCCGCCGTGTGGGTGTCGTGAGAACGATCTGGCCCTGGCTCGCCTCTTCGGCCGTGCGCGTCACCGGGTGGGATTTCGTCCGTTCGTCCGTTTTGTCGTCTGCCATTCGCACGCTCCCGCGGGTCGGATCCGCTCAGGTGGCGAGCTCCAGCACCTTGCGCTCGATCGCGCCGCGCGAAATGCCGTGCCGCTCCAGGAGCTCCGGACCCGGGCCCGAGCGCGGCGGCGAGGTGACGGCAAGGCAATGGACCGGGCCGGCGCCATCCACCGCGGCGGAGACAGCCTCGCCGAGGCCGCCCTCGGCGTAGTGGTCCTCGACCACCACGATCCCGTCCGTGTCGCGCGCGGCGGCAAGCAGCGTCTCGCGGTCGAGCGGCTTGACCGAATAGGCGTCGATCACGCGCACCTTGATCCCCTTCTTGCCGAGGGCGTCGTGGGCGGCCAGCGCCTCGTGCACCGTGATCCCTGCCGCGACGATGGTGAACGCGTCGTTCTCGGAGGTGCGGAGCGTCTTGGATCCGCCGACCGCGAACGTCTCGTCATTGTCGTAGATCACCGGCGTCTTCGGGCGTGTCGTGCGGATATAGACGATCCCGTCCGTGTCGGCCGCGCCCGCCGTCAGGCGTTCGGCGCTGACCGCGTCGCACGGGTACAGCACGGTCGAGCCGAGAACGGCGCGGAACAATGCGATGTCCTCGAGCCCCATCTGCGACGGCCCATCCTCGCCGATCGACACGCCCGCGTGGCTGCCGCAGAACACCAGATGCGGCACGCGGCTGTGGCCGGCCATGCGGATGAAGTCGGCGGCCCGCGACAGGAAGCAGGCGAAGGTCGCGACGTACGGGATCTTGCCGCACGCCGCGAGGCCGAGCGCGGCGCCGGCCATCCCCTGCTCGGCGATGTAGCTTTCGAAGAACCGCTCCGGGAAGTGTGTCGCGAAATCCTTGGCGCGGGTGGAGTTCTTCACGTCGCCGTCGAGCGCGACGATGTCGGTCAGGGCGGCGCCCAGCTTCTCCAGCGCCGCGCCGTACCCGTCGCGCGTCGCGACCTCCGCTCCGCGCTTGTAATCGGGTGCCATGTCGGGCGTGACCGGACGCTGCGGCCGTGCGTAAGGGCCGGTGCGGCGCGGCTCGATGACGGGCGTCGGCGCTTCGATCCCGCCCAGCTCGGCCAGCGCGGCCTCCGCCTCGTCCTTGTCGAGCGCCTTGCCGTGCCAGCCGTCGCGCCCTTCCAGGAACGACACGCCGCGGCCCTTCTCGGTGCGCGCGATGATGGCGGTCGGGCCGTCCTCGGCGGCCTCGTTCAGCGCGTCGAAGATCGCCACCACGTCGTGGCCGTCAATGGTCAGCGTCTTCCAGCCGAACGCGGCGAACCGGCCCGCATAGATTTCGGTGTGATGGCGATAGGGCGTCGGCGCGCTCTGGCCCAGCGCGTTCACGTCGACGATCGCCGTCACATTCTTCAGCCGGTTGAGCGCGGCGAACTGTGCCGCTTCCCAGACCGAGCCCTCGGCGCACTCGCCGTCGCCGAGAAGGCAGAACACGCGCGCGTCGATCCCGTCGAGGCGGTTGGCCAGCGCGACGCCGTTGGCGGCGGCGAGTCCCTGGCCGAGCGAGCCGGTCGCGACCCGCACCCACGGGTTGTTGGGCGTCGGGTGGCCTTCCAGGCTGGAACCGAACTGGCGCAGCGTCATCGGGTCCTCGTCGATGGCGCCGGCCTCGGACAGCACGGCCCACAAGAGCGGCGCGGCGTGGCCCTTCGACAGGACGAACTGGTCCACGTTGCGCGCCTCGGGTTCGTTCGGATCCCAGCGCATCTCGTGGAAGAAGAGCGCGGCCACGATGTCGGCCGCCGACATGCACGAGGTCGGGTGGCCCGAGCCGGCCGCGGTCGTCATCTCGATCACCTTGCGGCGCAGCTTGCGTCCCATCTCGGCGACCGGGGTCGCGTCCTGGCGGTTGCGCAAGCGCCGCCCCTCGGCCTCGATCGAGCCCATCAGCGCGTCGAACGGGTCGATGAATTTCTGGACGCCCTCGTTCTCGAGCTGGACCGACACCTGATCGAGCTCGATCCCCAGGCGGCGCAGGCTGATCGGCACCCCGACCGCCTCCTCGTGCCCTTCCTCGATCGTGTCGGGGGCGATCTTGCCGTGGTCCGCGAAGGCCTTCGCGGTCGGAATCGGCAGGGTGTTGACCGTGTGCTTCCCGATCAGCGGCTCGACATACATCACGTCGCGATAGTCCGGGTTCTTGGTGCTGGTCGAGGCCCAGAGCAGGCGCTGCACCTGCGCGCCGTCGCGCGCGATCACTTGCCAGCGCTCGCTCTCGAACAGGTCCTTGAAGCGCCGGTAGGCGAGGCGGGCGCTCGCGATCGCGGCGCGACCCAGCAGCAGGCGCGGCTCCGGCGCGCCCGAGCCGCGATGTGCGCCCAGCCGGTGGCTCAGAAGCTCGTCGACCAGCACATCGATACGGCTGAGGAAGAAGCTCGCGACCGAGGCGATCCTGTCGACCGGGCGGCGGTCGCGGATGCGCCTTTCCAGCGCGCGGATATAGGCGTCGGCCACCGCCTCGTAGCGTTCGACCGAGAACAGCAGGGTGATGTTGACATTCAACCCGTCATAGAGCAGCCGTTCGATGGCTTCGAGCCCTTCGGGCGTGCCGGGGATCTTGATCATCACGTTGGGCCGGCCGACCGTTTCCCACAGCCGATGCGCCTCGGCGACCGAACCATCCGTGTCGTGGGCGAGGTGCGGCGACACCTCCAGGCTGACAAACCCGTCGGCGCCTTTCGTATCCTCGTAGATCGGGCGCAATATGTCGCAGGCGTTGCGCACGTCCGTCGTGACCAGACGCTCGTAGATGGCGGGTGTCTCGAGCCCGGCCGCGACCGCCTCGGCGATGTCGGCCTCATAGGCCGCGCTGCCCGCGATCGCGTCGTGGAAGATCTTCGGGTTCGACGTGATTCCGCGCAGACCGCGCTCGATCATCCAGCGCTCCAGCTCGCCGCCCGTGATCATGTCGCGCGTGAGATTGTCGATCCAGAAGCTCTGCCCGTGCCGGGCGAGCTCGATCAAGGGATACATCGACGCCTCCTGCGGCCGGTGCGGCCGCGTTCCCATGTCGAATGAGCGAATGAAGGCCCGACGCTAGGCCGCGCGACCGTCGTCCCGCCTTCACCTGGGTTAAGGAGGGTCCGTGTCGCGCCGCGCACAAAAGAAAGGGGGCCGACGGGCGTGCAAAACGTCGGCCCCCAGTTTACCGGACGCTGAAAGAGACGAGGAGATATCCAGCGATCCGGCGAACCTCGAATATCCGGCCTAGGCCGGGCGGTACGCGGTGTCAGCGCACCTTCTCACCACTAACGCGCTACCACGCACCGCCCTACCTTGCGGTCATCTCTTGGACGCGGCTCACGAAGTCGGAGACCAGCTGTCCGTGATCCAGATATTTCGCGAAGCTCACCAGGGTCAGCACCCCACCGGCTACGATCATCGCCGCGACCAGCTTGCGCGGCAGCGCGTCCAGCGTTGTCCCCGGTCGACCCCTATGGGTACTGCGCGCCATGGTCATGGCTTCCTGAAGCGCTCCGCCGCCGCGAAGCCGGTCGGGTGATCCGGCAATGAATGAACGGGAATCAATTTGGGCCTCATTTCCTTGTCCTTCTGCCTCGGCGGCCGGCGCCGTTCTGACGTGCGCTGTTTGGCCGGTACCCGAGAGTTAGTCGCTCCGGCCGTTAACCGAAGTGATGGAGATCACAGTACGGCCACAAAAAATGTGACGTCCGTCACAGACAGGCCCGGTGCGAATTCATTTGCGCCCCTGACGAAAGTGATTTGAAATCGCGACGAACCCGGGTAAACGGGGCGAAACGGGGGCAACGATGCTGGAACCGGGGCGAACTCTTGCCGAGTTCAGCCTGTTCGATGGGTTGGACGACGGCACGCGCCGGCGCATCGAAAGCCAATGTCGCTGGCGGCGTTATCGGTCCGGACAGGCCGTGCTCGAGCGCGACAATTTGAGCCGAGAGGTGTTTTTCGTCGCGGAAGGCGCGCTGCGCGTCGTCAATTACAGCGTGACCGGCCGCGAGGTCGCGTTCGCCGACGTCGGCGTCGGCCAGTATTTCGGCGAGCTGGCGGCGATCGACGGGCTGCCGCGCAGCGCCGCGGTCCGCGCCGTCACCGACGCACTGGTCGCGGTGATGCCGCCCGAGACGTTCCTGTCGCTGGTCCGCACCAACGCCGGGTCGGCGTTCCGCGTGCTCGAGCGGCTGGTGCACGTGGTGCGCGCCTGCGACGAACGAATCATGGATTTGGCGACATTGGGTGCGATGCAGCGCGTCTATGCCGAGCTGCTGCGCATCGCCGTGCCCGACGTCGCGGTCAACGGGCTGTGGGTGGTCAGGCCTTGCCCGACCGAGCGCGAGATCGCCAGTCGCGCCGGCACCGCGCGCGAGACGGTCGCGCGTGCCATCCGCCAGCTCAAGAACGCCGGGCTGGTGCGGCGCAAGGACCGCAAGCTCTACATCATGGACCGGCCGCGCCTCGAGCTGATCGCCCGCGCCCTGGGATCGGCCGCGCGTGGCTGACATGGTCAGCATGCGCGAGCATTGAACCTTCTTTAACGCTGCCTTCGCATGATGCGCCGCCTTGCTTGGTGAGGTGCACGCATGCGGACCGCCCAACGAATCTGGACGCCTGGAACGGGCTGGACCCAGCCCCGGAAGGGGCGGGACGTGCCCGATGCGTCCCTCGTCCTCTATTTCGGGGCGCCCGAGGCACTGGCCAACGGCGCGGCCATCCACCAGCTGACCCGGCTCTACCCGTCAGCGCGCCACATCGGCTGCACGACGGGCGGCGAGATTCACGGCGAGGAGGTATATGACGGTGTCGTCTCGGCTGCTGCCATCGCCCTCGAGCACACGCAAATCGCCACGGCCCAGGTGTCCATCGACGATGCGTCCAACTCGATGCCTGCCGGGCGCGAGCTCGCGCGAAAGCTGAAAGGGCCGGGGCTGCGCGCCGTCTTCGTCCTGTCCGACGGCACGCGGGTCAACGGCAGCAAGCTGGTGCGCGGCATTGCGGACGAGGTCGGCAGCGCCCTGATCACCGGCGGGTTGGCCGGCGATGGCGCGCGGTTCGGCGCGACGCGCGTCGGAATCAACGATGCGCTGCAAAGCGGTACGATCGCCGCCGTCGGATTCTATGGCGACCGGTTCGACATCCATCACGGCAGCGCGGGCGGCTGGGACGCGTTCGGCCCGCACCGCGAAATCACGCGGTCCGAAGCGAACGTGCTGTACGAGCTCGACGGCGAGCCGGCGCTTGATTTGTACAAACGCTATCTGGGCGAGGAAGCCGACAACCTGCCCGGCAGCGCGCTGCTCTTTCCTCTTCGCATCTATCCCGCCGGACGCGAGAACGCCGCCGTGGTCCGCACGATCCTTGCGGTCGACGAGGAGAAGCGCTCGATGACCTTCGCCGGAGACATGCCGCAGGGCTACGTCGCGCAGCTCATGAGCGGAAACTTCGACCGGCTGGTCGACGGCGCCGCGCTGGCGGCCACCATGGCGGTGCCGTCGCCCGACACGCCGTCGGTCGCGATCCTGGTGAGCTGCATCGGGCGCAAGCTGCTGCTCGGACAGCGCATCGGCGAGGAGATCGGGACTGCGGCCGGGATACTGGGTCCGGACGCCGCCATCTCGGGCTTCTACTCGTATGGCGAGATTTCGCCACACGCCACGACCGGCATGTGCGAGCTGCACAACCAGACGATGACCATCACCGTGTTCGGCGAGAACTGACTGCGGCGCCGGGGCGGCGCCGGCGGGCCGGTCGGGCTACTTCCGCACCCATTTGCCCGACGCGTCGAGGAACCAGGTTCCGGCGGGCGCGCGCTCGAAAAGCTGCTTGGCGTAGACGCGGCCCACCTGGTCGGCCGGCACGTTCTGCTGCTTGGCGCGCTCCTGGTAGATGGAGCGACGCTTGGCGTTCACGTTGGCGACGAAGGACTGTACCTGCGCCGATGCGCCCGCCGCGCGCACCACCGCGTAGCCATCATAGCGCTCGCCCACCACGCCCTGGCTGCGCAGCTGGTCGAGCGACTGCGCCGCCGCCGGGCCCGCCGCCACCGCCAGGAGAACGAGGGCCAGCAGACACGCCGCCGCCCGCCGCGCGGCCCCAATCGGTATCGTCATGCGCTCGCCCATGGCTTCAGAAGATCTCCTTGTTGGCTTCGATGTCCTTCTCCGCCTGCTGCTCGATGCGAAGCCGGACATCCGCCTTGATGTTGAGGTTGATGGTGATCGGCTCGCGCGGCGCCTCGACACGCACGGTCGGTTCGCACGCGGCCGCGACCAGCACGACACCAGCGAAAAGGAGTGCTGCGCTAGCGCGTTTTCCGATCGAACGGGTCCGGCCCTCTCCCCCGCCCGGCCACCCATACCAGCATACTGTCGTTGGGTGGCCGGGCGGGGGAGAGGGCTGGCGCGATTCCGCGCGAGCGGAAGATACTCTAGCGCGCATGCGCCGCTCCTTTCGTCGCCCGCGTCAGGATGTCGGTCGCGAGACGGTAGCCCTGCATCAGCGCGTCGATCAGCTTGTCCACGTTGCTCGTGACGTTGATGTTGAAGGCGAAGGGTTGGCCGTCCATCACCACCGGGTTGGCGCCGCGCAGGCGGATCAGCGCGGTCGCGTCGCCGCCCGCACCCTTGTCGAGCGCGATGGTCAGCGAATCGTAGTGGAAATCCTCGAGCGCGCGAACCAAGAGCTGTGCGGGCTCCCCGCCGCCGGCGAGGGCGCTCGCCGCCTGTTCCGACTTCAACTGGATCACGCCTTTCCCCTCGGAAGCGAGCCGTCCGTCATGGATCGTCACCTTGCCGCCGGAAACGTCGAGTGGCACGGTTCCGTTCAGCGTTCCGGTGCCGCTGAGACCGGCGACGTCGAGAATGTGCAGCAGCCGTTCGATCTTCACGTTCCGCACCGCGATGGTCAAGCGTTCCGGTGGCTTGCCGGCTTCCAGCGACAGGGGGCCGAACGCCAGCTCGCCGCCCGCGAAGCCGCTGCGCACCGAGGACACGGCCAGGGTGGGACCCGGCGCGAGACGGAACCGCATGCTTGTGTCGGTAAGTGACGCGACGAGCGCGATCTCGTCCACGGTCAGGACCTGGTTGGGTGGCGTCGAGGGCGGCGCGAGGCTGTCGAGGCGGGTGTCTGTGTTCATGCCGCGGACCGACATGCCGCCGAGACGAAACGACAGGTCCTTCAGGCGCACATTTCCGTCGCTTGTCGTGCGGCCCTTCGCGCGGCGCAGGCGGAAGGTCGCCGCGGCGTGCCCGCGCATGTTGCTGAACCCGTCGAGGGCGGGCGACAGCATGGCGGGCTGCAATTTACCCGGCGCGAAGTCGAACGGGCCTGTGGTCAAGGTCAGGTCCGCGCGGTCGCCGGTCGACGCCGCCGTGCCGGCGAGATGGGCGAGCGCCCGGCCCTTGGTGTCGAGCGCGTCCGCCATGATCTTCGCGGTTCCGCCGTCCAGCTGGGCAGCGCCCGTCAGGCGCAGGGGCCCAACAACCGACGGATTGCCGAGCTGGGCGAGCGTGGTGCGGAACGTGACGGCACCGTTTGCCGGCAGCGCGCCGTTCGCGGCGATCCGCGTGTCCGCGAGGGAGAGGCGCAGCGGCGTGCCATCCTGCGCCAACCGAAGCTCGTCCTTCGCCGACATCAGGGCAAACGAGAGCTTGGGCGGCGCGCCATCGCCCGCGAGGCGAAGCAACGGCGCGTCGCCATTCGCGATCCGCCAGCGTACGGGCCCTGCGAACGCGATCGCTCCGATATCGAGCCGGTCGGCGGAAAGCGCACCGTCTCCCGCCAGCTTCACGGTCGTGCCGGCGCGCCCGATCTCGAACGAAACCGGTGCGGCAAGCGCCAGCTTGTCCGCGCGCATGTCGTCGCGCCGGACTCGGTCGAGGCGCGCCGCGATATCGGCCATGCCGGCGATGGTTTCTCCCGTTCCTTCGATGCGGCCGGCTGCCTCGAAATGCACGCCGGCCATGCCGCGCCCGGCTTCCAGCCCGTCCAGCGCACCGGCATCGAACGTGATCCTTGTCTGCAGCACGATGCCGTCGAGCGAGGGCGCGGCGGCGAGCGTCGGAAGGTCGCCCGGCGCCGTTCCCTCCGCATGCAGCGCAAGGCGCACCCCGTCGACGGCGGGCGGCGCCAGGCCGAACAGGCCCCACAGCATTGATTCGGCGGGAATGTCCGCTCTGGCGTTTATCGCAATGCGCCGTCGCGTGCGCGGTCCTTCGGTTTCGACCGCCGCCTTGATGCGCGTCTCGCCGTTCGGTGCAGCGAACGCAATTGCCAGGCGCGCGCCGGCGGGCGCCCACGTGCCGTCCGCACGGATTTCCGCGTCGCCGGTCGGGCCGAGCAACTCGATCCGCGCATCCTTGAGTGCGAGCGCACCGATGGGCGGCATCGCGAAACCGCCCTTGCTGCTCGCGTCACGCGTCTCAGGCAATCCCACGACCGCGAGTCCGCCGGGCCGCATGTCGACCGTCGCGCGCAGCCCGTCGATCTCGACGCGGCGGGCGCGTCCGGCCAGGAGGCCGAGCGGCGAGAAACCGACCGTGATGCTGTTCGCCGCGATCGCGCCTTCGGGCCCGATCCGCAGGTCCGCGAGGCGCAGCGTGTCGAGCGTGACCGTCTGCACCGCGAATCGCGCGTCGATTTCGCGGTCGCGCAGCCACGAGTTGAGCCCGGCCTCCACGAGCGCCGTTCGGTGCCACGCCACGGCTCCGACCGCCGCGGCGAGCACTGCCAGTCCCGTGATTCCGGCAACGGCGAGACGCTTCATCCGTGCCGCGCGCTCCCCTCGCGCTGCCCCGGGGCTGGACGGCCGCCGGCCAGGGCGTGCTAAAAGACCATCTCACCACAAAAACGGAATAGCGTATGGCCGTATCCGACCAAAACTTGCCGCTCAGCGGACTCCGCGTCGTCGAACTCGGCCACATCGTTGCCGGGCCCACAGCCTCGCTGATCCTCGCCGATCTCGGCGCCGACGTGATCAAGATCGAGCACCCCGACGGTGGCGATCAGGCGCGCCGTATGTCGGGCGCGGGCTCCGGCTACTACTATTTCAACCGCAACAAGCGCTCCATCGCCATCGATTTGAAGGCGCCACGCGGCAAGGAGATCTTCTTCAAGCTGGTGGCCAGCGCCGACGTCTGCCTCGACAATTTCGCGCCCGGCGCGCTCGAGCGGCTGGGATTCGGCTATGACGTGCTCGCGAAGCTGAACCCGCGCCTCGTCTATCTCGCGGTCAAAGGGTTCCTGCCCGGACCCTACGAGCATCGCCCGTCGCTCGACGAGCTGGCCCAGATGATGGGCGGGCTCGCCTTCATGACCGGGCCGAACGGCCGGCCGCTGCGCGCCGGTGCCTCGATCATCGATATCGGCGCGGCGACCTACGGCGTGATCGGCGTGCTGGCCGCGCTGGTCCGCCGCTCGATCTCCGGCAAGGGCGAGAAGATCACCTCGGGCCTGTTCGAGACCAGCGTGTTCTGGGTCGGCCAGTGGATGGCCCGCGCGGTCGCGACGGGCGAGCCTTCGACGCCGATGGCCGAGATCGGCCAGTCGGTGCGAATGGGCTGGGGCATCTTCCACCTGTTCGCGACCGCGGACGACGCGCAGGTGTTCATCGGCGTCACCTCCAACGCGCATTGGGAGCGGTTCTGCAAGGAGTTCGGCCTTGCCGAGATGCTGGCGGACGACCATCTGAGCTCGAACGACAAGCGCGTCACGTCCCAGCCCTGGATGCTGCCCAAGCTGCGCGAGGCGATGGTCAAGTATTCCAGCGACGAGCTGCAGGCGAAGCTCGAGAAGGCGAGCGTGCCCTACGCGCCGGTGCGCCGGCCCGACCAGCTTCTGACCGACCCGCACCTGGTGGCGACCGAGCAGCTCCTGGCGGTGCCGATGGAAGGCGGCCAGATCGGCCAGCTTCCCAAGCTTCCCTTCCGCTCGTCGGCATACGAGTTTACGCTTCGCATGCCGCCGCCCAACCTCGGCGAGAACACGCGCGAGGTGCTGGCGGAGGCGGGATTCGCCGCCGGCGAGATCGACGCGCTGATCGCCGACAAGGTTGTCGTCCAGGGAGACAGACATGAGTGACCTTCCCCGCCACGTGCACATCCGCGAGGTCGGCCCGCGCGAAGGCTTCCAGTTCGAGAAGGCGCCGATCTCCACCGAGGACAAGGTCGCCTTCGTCGACGCGCTGTCCGAGACGGGGCTGAAGGCCATCGAGTTCGTCTCGTTCGTCAGCCCGAAATGGGTGCCGCAGATGGCCGACGCCGACGCGTGGGTCGACGGCATCAAGGCGCGGCCGGGAATCGAGTATTACGGCATCTGGCTCAACCTGCAGGGACTCGAGCGCGCCGAGAAGCGCCAGGACAAGCTGACGATCCGCCCGTCCTTCTCGGTGCCGGCGTCGAACACGTTCAGCATGAAGAACACCAACCGCTCCACCGAGGCCAAGATGGCCGAGATGGAGGGCTATGTCGCGCGCTACAAGGCGCTGGGCCACGACACGCTGAACATCGGCGTGACCGTCGCGTTCGGCTGCAACTACGAGGGCGCGATCCCGGAAGGCCGCGTGATCGACCTGCTGGTCGAGCAGGAAAGGCGCGCGACCGACCTCGGCATGAAGATCGGTGAGATCACGCTGATGGACACGATGGGCTGGGCCAACCCGGCGCAGATCAAGCGCGTCGTCGGCAAGGTGCGCGAGCGCTGGCCCGACCACGAGGTCGCGCTGCATTTGCACGACACGCGTGGCCTCGCCATCGCCAACTTCATGGCCGGGCTCGAGATGGGCGTCGCGCAGTACGACGCGGCGGTCGCGGGGCTCGGCGGCTGCCCGTTCGCCGCCCACAAGGGCGCGGCGGGCAATATCTGCACCGAGGACACGGTGTTCCTGTGCCAGGAGATGGGCATCGAGACCGGCGTGGATCTCGACCAGATGATCGCCATCGCCGAGAAGGCGGAGGCACTGGTCGGCCACCCGCTGCCCGGCAAGGTGAAGGTCGGCGGCAACCTCGCCACCTACCGCGCGAGAAGCAGGGAAGCGCAGGTCGCGTAACGCCCGGCGCCGTACCCCGCCCGTCATCCCGGCCAAGTCGCGAATCTGGTTCGCGGCGCGAGCCGGGACCCATGTTTCCGCATCGCGGATTCGGCGCGATGGACCCCGGCTCTCGCTGCATCGCGGCCTGGCCGGGGTGACAACCGGGGATCCCTCAGTGATATCCGATGTCGCCGCGTACCTTGCCGCGGAACACCCAGTACGACCACGCCGTGTACATCAGGATGATCGGCAGTAGGAACAGCGTGCCAACGATCAGGAACGCCTGGGTCGCGGGCGCGGACGCGGCCTGCCACAGGGTGAACTTGTAGGGCACGATCATCGGCCACAGGCTGATCGCGATGCCCACATAGGACAGCACGAACAGCCCGACCGCGCCGGCGAACGGGCCGGCCTCCGACCTTCCGTTGAGTGCGCGCCATTCCAGCCAGGCGATAACGGCGGTCAGGATCGGGACCGGCGAAAGGATCGCAATATTGGGCCACGAGAACCAGCGCGTGGCGATGTTCTCCTGGATCAGCGGCGTCCAGAGGCTCACCACCGCGATCGCGACCAGCACGGCAGCGAGGCACCACCGTCCGCAGCGCCGGGCCCAGTCCTGGCGCGCCCCTTCCAGCTTGAGGACGAGCCAGCCCGCACCGAGCAGCCCATAGCCGAATACCAGCGCGATCCCGGTGAAGACCGAGAACCAGGTGAAGCAGTCGAGCGAGCTGCCGGCGAAGTGGCGCCCGTCGGTCTCGAACCCCTGGATGAACGCGCCGAGCACCACGCCCTGCGCGAACGTGGCGAGGGTCGAACCATAGCCGAAGGCGCGGTCCCAGAAGGCGCGGCCGGGCCCCTCGCGAAAGCGGAACTCGAACGCGACGCCTCGGAAGACCAGCGCCAGAAGCATCACCAGCACCGGGAAGTACACGGCGGGCATGATGATCGCGAAGGCCAGCGGAAAGGCGGCGAGCAGCCCCACGCCGCCCAGCACCAGCCAGGTCTCGTTGCCGTCCCAGACCGGCGCGACCGAGTTCATCACCAGACCGCGCGACTCGCGGTCGGGAGCGAAGTTGTAGAGGATGCCAACGCCCAGATCGAAGCCGTCCAGCAGCACGTAGAAGAACACGCCGAGCCCCAGGATGCCGGTCCACAGCGGCACGAAATCGAACAGCGGGGTCATTCGCCGCCCCCATTTCCGGTGGACGGCAGGCCCCGGACCGGGCTCTCGGGCCGGCCGCTCTGCACCGGCTCGCTCGGCTCCGGCATGGCGGGTCCGCGCCCCACCAGCCGTGCCATCACCGCGACACCCGCCGGGTACATGATCAGGTACACGACGACATAGCCGATCAGCGAGGCGAGCACGTCGCCGCCCGAAAGCGAGGGCGATACCGAGTCCGTTGTGCGCAGCAGCCCGTATACCGTCCAGGGCTGGCGGCCGACCTCGGTGGTCGTCCAGCCGGCCAGCACGGCCAGGAAGCCGGCCGGCGCCATCGCGATGCAGCAGCGCAGGTACCACGGCGAATCGTAGAGCCGCGCGCGCCAGCGCAGCCACCAGCTCAGCGCCACCAGCGCGAGCATCAGAAGTCCGATCCCCACCATGATACGGAACGCGAAGAACGGAATCGCGACCGGCGGGCGATCGGCGCGCGGGAAGTCTTTCAACCCGTGCACCTGGCCATCGACGCTGTGAGTGAGGATCAGGCTGCCGAGCAGCGGGATCTCGATGACGTCATGGTTCGTCTCCGCCCGCTCGTCGGGCAGGGCGAACAGGATCAGCGGTGCGCGTGTCCGCGTCTCCCAGTGCGCCTCCATCGCCGCCACCTTGGCGGGCTGGTATTCCCGGGTGTTCAGCCCGTGCGCGTCGCCGATGACGATCTGCAGCGGCACCAGGACGGTCAGCAGCCACAGCGTCATCGACGCCATGGTGCGCGCCTCCTCCACGAAGCGGCGGCGCAGCAGATAAAGCGCAGCGACCCCCAGCACGACGAACGCCGTCGTCACGTAGAACGCAACCACCGTGTGCGCCAGGCGATAGGGGAACGAGGGGTTGAAGATGATGGCGAGCCAGCTCACCGGCTCGAACCGGCCATCGACCATCGTGTAGCCCGCGGGCGTCTGCATCCAGCTATTGGTCGCGAGAATCCAGAACGACGAGAACAGCGTCCCGCCCGCGACCATCACGGCCGCGAAGACGTGGGCCCATCTTGGCACCAGCCGGCGACCGAACAGCAGCACGCCCAGGAACGCCGATTCGAGAAAGAATGCCGTGAGCCCCTCGTAGGCGAGCAGCGGCGACAGGACGTCGGCGGTGATGTCGGAGAACCGGCTCCAGTTGGTGCCGAACTGGAAGGGCATGACGACGCCGGACACCACCCCCATGCCGAACGAGACCGCGAAGATCCGAGTCCAGAACGTCGACAGCCGCAGATAGACGGGTCGACTGGTGGCGAAATGCAGCCCTTCGAGCAGGGCGACGTAGGAGGCGAGCCCCACGGTGAAGGCCGGCAGCAGGATGTGCCACCCGACCACCCAGGCGAATTGAATCCGGGACAAAAGGACCGGATCGAAAGACATGCGTGTCTCTCCCCCTTCGCTTCCGGCAACGGTGCGGGATCATACGCGCAGATCCCGAAAGCGGCACCCCGGTTAACGAATGAACGAAAAATTAAGGCTGAACGGACATATTCTGGACACGATTCATTCGATCGGTTAGGATCGTCTTGATTTTAAACGTATAACGGCTTGCGTGACGGGGCGGTACGGGCTGTGGCCGGCCGCCACAAGGACCGGGGAAGCGGGGCGAGGAGGGCATCGCGTGCGCGGGGGCATCTGTCGGGCGATCGCTTTGGCGGCCGTATTGCTTGCGGCGGTGCCGGCGTACGCCCACACGGTGACCTCGTTCGTGATGGACGCCGACTCCGGCCAGGTGGTCGAGGCGCTGCGGCCCGACCACCAGAACTACCCCGCCTCGCTAACCAAGATGATGACGCTGTACCTCACATTCGAGGCGCTGCAGCAGAAGAAGCTTACCCTCGCCACGCCCCTGAAGGTGTCGAGCCGGGCGTCCCGCATGCAGCCCTCCAAGCTGGGGCTCGCGGCCGGAACGACAATCACCGTCAAGGAGGCGATCTCGGCGCTGGCGGTCAAGTCGGCCAACGACGTCGCCGTCGTGATGGCCGAGGCGCTGGGTGGCACGGAGGCGCGCTTCGCCCGGACGATGACGCAAAAGGCCCACGAGCTGGGCATGACCCACACCACATTCCGCAACGCGTCGGGCTTGCCCAACCGGCATCAGCTCTCGACCGCGCGCGACATGGCCACCCTCGCCCTGGCGCTGCGTCGCGATTTCCCCAATTACGCCAAGGTGTTCGCCGAGGAATATTTCAGCTATGGCGGGCGCCGCATCCGCAACCACAACCACTTGCTGGGCAAGGTTGACGGTGTGAACGGGATGAAGACCGGCTATATCGCCGCGGCCGGCTTCAACATCGTGGTGTCGGCCGAGCGCAATGGCCGCCGCCTGATCGGCGTGGTCATGGGCGGCACCTCGCCGCGGGCACGCGACCGGCTGGCCACGGCCCTTCTCGACAAGGGGTTCGATACGCCGCCCCTGCCGCCCGTGCGCGCCGCCACACTCTCGCAGCGTGCCGCTAGCGCCGTCGTCGAAGCCGCTGCGGCCACCAGCGATGACCCGCCGCCGGTGGAGACGGCATCGCCGGTGCCGCGCACCTGGAGCGTCCAGGTCGGCGCCTTCCACCAATATGCCTCGGCCAGCCGCTCGATCCTGCGTGCCACGAGCCGCGTCGCCAGCCTGCGGGCGCGCCCGACCTCGATCCTGCGCGGCGAGGGTGACGACGACGAGAGCGAACTGTACCGCGCCCGGATTGTGGGATTCAACGAGGCCGACGCACGCGGTGCCTGCGACCAGCTCAAGAGCAAGAAGCTGCGTTGCGTCGTCGTCCCGCCCGAAGAAGACACCAACGTCGATCCCGATACGGCCGACTGAGCCGCGTCGCCCTCTTCACCGTCCGATCGGACAAAGCGGCTTCCGCGCGGCGGATGTGACCTTCCGTGCGGATGTGTCCTTCCACCGTGGCGCGAACACAAAACCGGACCAGCCGGTCTACGGCTGGCCTGGAACTACCTTCGAAATTCGAGGAAACAGGATCCAGCGCGCTTTCCGATCGAACGGGTCCAGCCCTCTCCCCCGCCCCGCCACCCATGCCAGCATGATGTCGTTGGGTGGCCGGGCGGGGGAGAGGGCCGGAGCGATTCCGCGCGAGCGGAAGATGCTCTAGCCGAGCTGGCCGATCCGTTCGTCCGCCTCGCGGATGACGTGAGCCAACCGCTCGAGCATGCGAAGCGCGATGGCGCTGTTGTTCTGCACCAGCGCGAGCACCTCCTCGGGCGGCAGCACCGCGATCATTGTGTCCTCTATCGCCCAGACCGCCGCCGTTCGCGGCTGGTCGCCCAGTATGGCAAGCTCGCCGAAGTACTCGCCTGGCCCCAGCGTGGCGTAGACCACCTCGCGCCCCGAGGACGAGTAGTTCACGACGCGCACACGGCCCTCGACCACAAAGAAAACGTCGCGGCGCACGTCTTCAGGATCGAGAATGACCTCGCCCGCCTTGAACCGCGTCCACCGCGACATGTCGTCGAGCCGCTGCCGTGTCGCGTCATCGAGCCCGTCGAACAGCGGAATGCCTTCCAGCGACCACACGGGCGCCGGCCGATCGCCAACTCGTCTCAAAACCGATGCCGGTGACCGCGTGCCATTGAATCTGGCCGGCCCCACCGCCGACTTTTCGATCGCATGTTGCATCTGCCTCATCCCTTCATCGCGCCCCCGGGGAAGGCGTCTGCTATTCCGCGCCTTTTTCCCGTATTCGAGACATAGTGTCGGTTGTTCGCGGCACCGTGTGACATTTGTCACAGGGTGTTCAGTTTGTGACCGTGGTCACCACGAAAAATTTACCTTCAAGTGTTCGGAAAGTCGAACTGTATTTTTTAGTACTCGTGGCCGCTGCTGCGGTAACCGGAGAAGAGGTTGTTCAAACGTCAATCCGGTGGCCCAGATACCAGCAGTCCTGAGCCCAAAAGGCACGCATTCTTTTACGCGGCGTCTTGCCAGTTCTGGCATGCCGTCGGCCCTAGAGCCACTAAATCTCGTGGTGCCTTGACGAGTCCGGCGCCGGCGGGCGGCCTTGCTGCCGTGCCCGAATCCGGGCAGGTTTAGCGATGCCAGCGCAGGGAGGAACGCGCCATGCCCGACAAGTCCAGCCATACCGTCGTCCACCTGGTCGGCAGCATCCCGCTGCCGGACAGCGAAACGGTGTTCCGCACCCTGTCGGGCGCGGTCGGACCACACCTGGTACGTATCCCGGACGGCGAGACGGGCATCCGCAAAAGCTGGATCCGCTTCCTGCAGGACGTGCTGGCGGAGAATCCGGCCATCGAATACGCGTCGGACCTGCCGCCCTTCCAGTTCGTCCAGTGGGACGGCAAGGTGGTGCGCGAGATCCCGCGGCTGCGAATCAAGAAGGGGATGGCGCCCAAAGCGGCCGACTTCAAGACCGGCTATGCCGACATGGCGATCGAATCATTCGCCACCTTCGACCGGCTGCAGAAGGCGGGCACAATCCCGGCGGGCGTGCGGTTCCAGGTCTCGATCCCGACCCCGATCGCGCCGACCTACAACAACATGATCCCGACCGACCGCCCGGCGCTGCTGCCGCCGCTGACCGAGCATTTCATCGGCGAGGTGACCAAGATCGCCAATACCCTGCCGCGCGACCGGATCGCCATCCAGTGGGACGTCTGTCAGGAGGTTCTGGCCTGGGAAGGCTATTACGAAAAGGGCCCGGTCGATTTCCGCACCGAATGCATCGAGGTGCTCGCGGAGATCGGCGACGCCGTGCCCGAGCCCGTCGAGCTCGGCTACCACCTCTGCTACGGCAGCCCGGCCGACGAGCACATGGTGCAGCCGAAGGACACGGCCCTGATGGTCGAGATGACGAACGCGATCTCCTCGGCGGTCAAGCGGCCCATCCAGTTCTTCCACCTGCCGGTACCGAAGGGGCGCAGCGACGATGCGTATTTCGCGCCGCTCGAGGGGCTGAAGCTCAAGGGCGGAACCCAGCTCTATCTGGGGCTGATCCACCACAACGACCAGGTTGGCGACGAGGCGCGTCTCGCGGCCGCACGCCGCCATGCGCGGGTCGACGGAATCGGCACGGAGTGCGGCATGGCGCGGGGCAATCCCGCGCGGCTCGGCTCGATGCTGGCGGCCCACGCCCACGCCGCCGAGATCGCCTCGTAAACGCGCCTTATTTGCCACAATTGGGCCCGTTTTGCGCCTTGCACTTCAATGGCTTATCGTTGAATGTGACGCTATTGATTCCGGGCCGCCCCTCCCCACCTTAGGGAGGCGGTTTCTCGCCGTGAATGCGTGCAGAAGGAAGCGAAGATGGCATTCCAAATCAATCGTGGGGTTGTGAGCGGCGCCCGTGTCGGCCAGGCGATCGATGTCGGCCTGCGCGAGCACATGCTCAGGGTCTACAACTACATGGCCTCGGGGCTGGTGCTCACCGGCATTGTGGCCTACGTGGTGGCGCACACGCCCACCGTGTTCAACGCGATCTTCGGCTCGCCCCTGATGTGGGTGGTGATGCTGGCGCCGCTGGGGTTCGTGTTCTTCCTCAGCTTCAAGATCAACTCGATCAAGGCCTCCACCGCGCAGGCGCTGTTCTGGGCCTTCGCGGGCGTGATGGGCCTGTCGCTCGCCAGCATCTTCGTGGTGTTCACCGGCGCCTCGATCGCGCGGGTGTTCTTCATCTCGGCGGGCACGTTCGCGGCGATGAGCCTCTACGGTTACACCACCAAATCCGACCTGTCGCGCTGGGGCTCGTTCCTGTTCATGGGGCTGATCGGGATCATCCTCGCATCGGTCGTGAACATGTTCGTCGGCTCGACCGCGCTGCAGTTCATCGTGTCGGTGGTGGGCGTGCTGGTGTTCGTCGGACTCACCGCCTACGACACGCAGCGCATCAAGGAGGAGTATTCGGAGCATCATGACCGCGAGACGTCGAGCAAGCTCGCCGTCTGGGGCGCGCTCCGGCTCTATCTCGACTTCATCAACCTGTTCATGATGCTGCTGCAGCTCTTCGGCCAGCGCCGATAGAACCGCGCAGCTCCATATGACGACCGGCTGGGCGCCCTAGCGGGCGCCCGGTTTCGTTTGGGCGATCCGTTCGAGCGCGGCGACGAATCGCGCAACGCCGTCGGCCACCGCGCCGTCGTTCGATACCGTCAGGGCGGTCACGCCGTCGGGAAGGGGTATGCCCTCGCGCGCCAGGCGCCGGGCAGCGTCGTCACTGCCCTCGCGCCCGCGCGCGGCGAGGCGGGCGGCGCGCACCGCATCCGGCAGGGTGACGGTGATTGCGGCGACGGGTGGCAGGCGCAGACCGGCCTCGGCTACCACCGCGCGCGAGACGTTGGCGATGACGTGTTGCTTCCGCGCCAGCGCGCCGCCGAACGCCGTGGGAATGCCGTAGCCCAGGCCATGCGCCTCCCAGGCAAGAAGGAACGCACCGGTCTGCCGGCGGTGGTCGAATGTGGCACGGTCGATCGGCTCGTGGTCCTCCCCGCCCGCGTCGGCCGGGCGGGTGATCGCGCGGCGCGCGAAGACGAAGCGCCCGTCGCCGGCAAGCGCCGTCCGGGCCCCCGAGATCAGCGTATCCTTGCCGGCGCCCGACGGCCCGACGACCAGGATCAGCGTGCCGCGCATGGCGGGCCTCGCCGGGGCGCGCGCTATCCGGCGAGGTTCGACTTCAGGAACGCCACCGTGCGCTGCCAGGCGAGCTTGGCCGCCGCCGCGTCGTAGCGGGCCCCGGCCGTGTCGTTGTGGAAGGCGTGGTTCACGCCGTCATACACATGCTTCGTGTAGTCGACTCCCGCCGCCTTCAGGGCCGCCTCGAAGGCCGGCACGCCGGCATTCACGCGATTGTCGAGCCCGGCATAGTGCAGCAGCATCTTGGCCTTGATCTTCGCCGCGTCCTCGGGCGGCGGCGTCACCCCGTAGAACGACACGCAGGCTGCCAGGTCGGGCGCCGCAACGGCCAGCCGGTCGGCCATGCCGCCGCCCCAGCAGAACCCGACGCAGCCGGCCTTTTCCGTGGTGTCGTCCCGGCCCTTCGCATATTTGAGCGTTTCCTTCAGCTCGGAGACCGCCTCGTCCGGCGTCAGCTTGGTGAACATCTCGCGCGCCTGATCGGCGTTGGGCGGCGTGCCGCCGTGGATCGACAGCAGGTCGGGCGCCAGCGCGAAGAAGCCGTCCACGGCAAGGCGCCGCGCCACGTCCTCGATATAGGCGTTCAACCCTCGATTCTCGTGGATGGCGATCACCGGCGGGATCTTGCCGTTGGCGTTCTTCGGCTTCGCGAAATAGGCGCGCACCGCGCCGGTGGTGCCGACATAGGTGACGTAACCGGTCTCGAGGCGCGGATCCTTGGGGTCGATCTCCGCCGCCGCCGCGGGCCTAACCTCGATCAGCGGCAGCACCGCCGCCGCCGCTGCGACCCCGCCGGTCAGTTGGGCGAGGCGGGCGAGGAAGACCCGCCTCTTGAGCGGGGCATGGGTGTACTCGTCGTACAGGTCGATGATGTCCTGGGTAATGCGCGGTGCAGTCATGTTCCGTCCCTCGACCGCCACGATGATCCATCCGGCAATGAATACACCACAAGGGCGCGTCCGCTTCCAGCGCTCGAAGAAACGCGCTAAACCGGACACAGGTCAGAACGGGAGGAACGCCGATGGGCAGGCTGGACGGGAAAGTCGCGATCGTCACGGGCGCGGGCGGCGGCATCGGGCAGTCCTACGCCAAGGGGCTGGCGGCCGAGGGCGCGGCGGTCGTGGTGTGCGACGTGATCGACACCGCGAACACGGTGAACATCATCAAGCAGCAGGGCGGCACGGCGATCGGAATCCAGACCGACGTATCCGACGCGAAGCAGGTCGCCGCGATGGTCGCCCAGACCGTCAAGGAATTCGGCAAGATCGACATCCTGGTGAACAACGCCGCGATCTTCGCCAAGCTCCGCCACCGCTCGTTCCTCGAGATCGACGACGCCGAGTGGGACGACGTGATGCGCGTCAACGTGCGCGGCCCCTTCCAGGTGGCGAAGGCCGTCGTGCCCGAGATGAAAAAGAACAAGTACGGCAAGATCATCAACATCGCGTCCGGCACGGTGATGAAGGGCGTGCCGTACTTCCTGCACTACGTCACCTCGAAGGGCGCGATCATCGCCATGAGCCGCGCGCTCGCGCGCGAGGTGGGCGAGGACAATATCTGCGTCAACACTATCGCGCCCGGCCTGACCGCGTCGGAGGCGGTGCTGGAAAGCGAGGCCTACAAAGGCTCGGGCCAGCGCGACCTGCAGATCCAGAGCCGTGCGCTCAAGCGCGAGCAGTACCCCGAGGATCTGGTCGGCACATGCCTGTTCCTCGCCTCGCCCGACAGCGACTTCATGACCGGCCAGTGCATCGTCTGCGACGGCGGTTCGGCGATGTATTAGGCCAGCGCGACGACCAGCACCGGCAGGGCGATCAGCGCGAAGACGTAGGACCAGGCGGCAATCTCGGCAGTGCCGCGCTCCGGCGCGACACCCCACAGCATCTCGACTGGCATCACGCCCTGCAGTACGACGACGATGCGTGCCGCCGGGCCGAGCCCCAGCGTCCGCACCAGCACCAGCGCGATCACCGCGCCAAGCGCGATGCGGGCGGCCCCCAGCGCCGCCGCCGTGTTGGCGCGGGGCGGCGTTCGGGCCAGCACAGCGCCCATCATCAGCATTAGGGTCGGCGCCACCATGTCGCCCAGCAGATGCGACGTGTTGGCGACCCAGCGCGGCGGGCTCCAGCCGATCAGGGTCAGCAGGAATGCCGCGCCGATCGCCCAGAACGCCGGTGAGCCGAATATCACGCCCGGGCGCCACTCGTTCCGTGTCGCGGCGCGGTCGAGCGCGCAGGCGACCATCGCCGTCACCGCAAAGTAGGTCGTGGCGAGCGCCATCGCCTCCGGTCCGCGCAGCGCGCCGGCGACGGTCAGACCCGTTGCGCCGGACAGCGGCAGGGCGAGCGCGGGCAGCGGTGCGAGAGAAAATCCGGCGATGCGGATCGCAGGCCAAGCAATCATCGCCGAGACCGCGAGGGCGAGCAGCGCCGTTGCGGCCATCCCGGCGATGGTACCCGAGTCTGGCGGAGACACGGCGGCTTGGGAGAGGACCAGGGCCGGGGCGCCGACCAGGTAGATGAACGCCGAAATGAAGCGCAAATCGAAGGGCTGGCCCATCCGCGTCCACACATAGCCGGCGGCGACGCACGCATAGACCGGCAGCAGGATCGCGGCGAAATCTCCGGCGCTCATGATGGCCCCGGCAGCACGACCAGCAGCACCAGAGGCAGCATGGCGTACGAGATCAGCGTCGTCGCCACCACCATGGAAGCCACCTGCGCCGGGCTGCGGTTGTAGCGCAGCGCGAACAGATAGTTCACCACGGCCACTGGCATGGCGCATTGCAGAATCAGCACGCCGCGCTCGGTACCCTCAAGCCCGACCAGTGTGGCGAGCCCCCACCCCACCGCGAAGCCGACGCACTGGCGCAGCACGGACAGCGCGATCGTGCGCGGCAGGTCGGCGACGGTCAGCTGTCCGATCGCCACACCGAGCGCCACGATCATGTAGGGAATCGACAGCGCGCCGAGGAACGACGTGGTTCCCGCAAGCCAGCGCGGCGGCGCCACGCCCGCGACGAGAAAGGCGAGCGCGATCAGCGTGGAATAGACCAGCGCGTTGCGGGTGATGGACCGGAACGACAGCTCGCCGGCGAAGGTGGCGACGCCGAGCGTGTAGTTCAGGATCGAGTTGGTGAGGAACACGCATACGCCGAGCGCGAGCCCGGCGTCGCCGAACGCGAAAAGGGACACCGGCAGGCCCATATTTCCGCAGTTCGAGAACACCATCGGCGGGCCGTACACGCGGAGATCGAGGCGCGCGAGGCGCAGCGTCACGAGCCCGATGGCGGCGAACACCAGCAGCGCGACGAGGTAAAGGCCGGCCATCCGTCCGAACACGGCCGGCGATACATGCAGCTTGGTCAGGGTCGAGAAGGTGAGGCAGGGCAACGCCACCGTACCAACCAGCCGACCCAGCATGTCGGCGTCGAAGCTCTTGCCCGAGCGCGCCCAGGCGAAGCCGATACCGGCGCACACGAAGATCGGCGCAATGACCGTGGCGATCTGGGGAAGCAACGCGCTCTCCGACGGGCAGGGGCGGGCAATCTACCAAGCCCGCCGGCGCCCGTCAGCCGCCAGGCGCCCCGGCGCGGTTCAGCCGAAACAGGCGGCGACCAGCTTCCGGAACGCATCGGCGCGGTGCGAGATGGCGTGCTTGGCCATTTGATCCATCTCGCCGAACGTCTCGCTCCCGCCCGCCGGCAGGAACATGGGGTCGTAACCGAATCCCCTGTCGCCGCGCGGCGGCCAGACCAGCGTGCCCGAGACGATGCCCTCGAACGTCTCGCAATGCCGGTCGGGCCAGCACAGCGTCAGGGCGCAGACGAAGGAGGCGCCCCGCGCCTGGTCGCCCAGCTCGTCATTGACGCGCCGCATCGCCATGTCGAAGTCCTTGGCGGCGCCCGCCCAGCGCGCCGAGTAGATGCCGGGCGCGCCGCCCAGCGCGTCGACGGCGAGGCCCGAATCGTCGGCGAGCGACGGCAGGCCCGACGCCTCGGCGCTCGCGCGCGCCTTCAGCTCGGCATTGGCAAGGAAGGTTGAGCCGGTCTCGTCCGGCTCGGGCAAGCCCAGCGCGCCGGCCGACACCACGTCGGCGCCGTAGGGGGCCAGAAGCTCGGCGATCTCGCGCACCTTGCCGGGATTGTGGCTGGCGATGACCAGCCGTCCGCCGGCAAAGCGCCGAGCCGTCATGCGCGCTCCAGCGCCTTTGCCTGCAGCGCGGTCAGCTCGCGGATGCCATGCTCGGCGAGGGTCATCAGCCGGTCGAACTGGTCCCGGCTGAACGGGTCGCCCTCGGCCGTGCCCTGCACCTCGACGATGCCGCCCGCGCCGGTCAGAACGAAGTTGGCGTCGGCCTGGGCCGTCGAATCCTCGGCATAGTCGAGGTCGAGCACCGCCGTGCCGCTGATCAGCCCGCAGCTCACCGCCGCGACCGTGCCGGTCAGCGGGTTGGCCGCGATCACCTTGTCGGCCAGCATCTTGCGGACGGCCAGGGCCAGGGCCACGAACCCGCCAGTGACCCCGGCGGTGCGCGTGCCGCCATCGGCCTGGATCACGTCGCAATCGATGCGGATCTGGCGCTCGCCCAGCGCGGCGAGGTTGGTCACCGCCCGCAGGCTGCGCCCGATCAGGCGCTGGATTTCCAGGGTCCGCCCGCCCTGCTTGCCCCGCGCCGCCTCGCGCGCCGTCCGGTCATGGGTCGCACGCGGCAGCATGCCGTACTCGGCGGTCACCCAGCCGCGCCCGCTATTGCGCAGGAAGGGCGGCACCGAGGTTTCCACGGTCGCGGTGCACAGCACGTGGGTGTCGCCGAACCGCGCCATGCACGATCCCTCGGCATATTTCGAGAAGGCGGGCTCGAGGCGGATGGCGCGCAGCGCGTCTTCGGCGCGGCCGGAGGGGCGTTGAGGCATGGCGCAACCTATCGTGCCATCCGGCCGTGGTAAAGCGCGTGACATTGACGGTCGCGGGGGGCGTGCCTAAATTCGCGCAACGGGTCGGAACATTATGCAAACCATTCCTCCAGGCACCATCAGCGAGCTGAACGAGCGGTCGCGCGCCATCTTCCGCGAGATCGTCGATGCCTATGTGGAAACCGGCGAGCCGATGGGCTCGCGCACCCTGGCCAAGCGGCTGTCGCTCGCCTTGTCGCCGGCCACGATCCGTAACGTGATGGCCGACCTCGAGGATGCGGGGCTTCTCTATGCGCCGCACACCTCGGCCGGGCGCCTGCCCACCGAGACGGGGCTGCGGCTATTCGTCGACGGGCTGCTGGAGCGCGGCAACCTCAACGAGGATGACCGCCACTCGATCGAAAGCCGCTGCGCCGGCGCGTCCACCAGCCTCGCCCAGGCGCTGGAGCAGGCGACCACAGTGCTGTCGGGCCTGTCGCGCTGCGCCGGGCTGGTCGTCGCGCCCAAGACCGACCGCGCGCTGAAGCATATCGAGTTCGTCAATATCGGCGACGGGCGCGCCATCGTAGTGCTGGTCACCGAGGACGGGCTGGTCGAGAACCGCATCATTCCGGTTCCGGTCGGCACGCCGCCCTCTGCGCTGGTCCAGGCGGCAAACTACCTCAACGCGCGAATCGCCGGGCGCACGATGGACCAGGCGCAGGATTTTATCCGCATCGAGCTCGACGCGCATCGGGCCCAGCTCGATTCGATCACCGAGAAGCTGGTCGAGGCCGGGCTCGCCACCCGCAGCGGCGAGAATGGCGGCGGCCTGCTGATCGTGCGCGGCCAGGCGCACCTTCTCGAGGAGATCCAGGCGATCGAGGACCTCGAGCGCGTGCGCGCGCTGTTCGAGGCTCTGGAGACGAAGGACCTCATCCTTCGGCTGCTTGATCTGTCGCAGGCGGGCGAGGGGGTGCAGATCTTCATCGGCGCCCAGAACGTGCTATTCAACCTGTCCGGCTGCTCGATGGTGGTCGCGCCCTATTCCGGCGCGTCCGGCCATATCGTCGGCGCGATCGGCGTGATCGGCCCGACGCGCATCAACTATGCCCGCATCGTGCCCATGGTGGACTACACCGCCAAGGTGATCGGGCGTCTCATCGGCTGAGGTTTCATGGACGACGACCCGAACCCGAACCGCAACGAGGATCGGGAGGACGCGCCGCCTTCCGGCGACGCCACGCCCGCCGCCCCGCCGCCCGAGGACACGGCCGCCGAGGCGTCACAGGACGATCCGCTGGCCGCTGCCCAGGCGGAGGCCGCCGAGCTGCGCGACCGGCTGCTGCGCGCGCTCGCCGAGGTCGAGAACGTGCGCCGCCGCGCGACCAAGGAGCGCGAGGACATGTCCAAGTACGCGGTCAGCGCCTTCGCCCGCGACATGGTCAAGATCGCCGAGGATCTGCACCGTGCGCTGGAAAGCGCGGCCGGCACGGGCGCAAACGACGCGCTGGTCGAGGGGGTGAAGCTGACCGAACGCGAACTGCTCTCGGCGCTGGAACGGCACGGCATCCGGCGCATCGATCCGCGGCCCGGCGAGAAGTTCGATCACGAGCGGCACGAGGCGATGTTCGAGGTGCCGACCGCCGAGCATGAGCCGGGTACCGTCGCGCATGTGATGGAGGCCGGCTACATCATCCATGACCGGCTGCTGCGCCCGGCCCGGGTCGGCGTCGCCAAGGCCCCGCCCGATGCGGCCCCACCGCACGTCGACACGACGGCGTAAGGCGGCAAGACGATCGGCGCGTGACTGTGCACAACCCGGGATTCTCCCCTCGCCCCCTTGGGGGGAGGGCTGGGGTGGGGGGTGAAACGACGTGAGCCGAGAACCCTTGAACCGGACGAGTCCGGGGCCATTTTGACCGCCATGGCCGGTTTTGCTAGGGTTCGCGCCCGGTTCCATGGGGGGTTGCCATGAATTCCGACACCGCCGAGGGTCCCTGTAGCCGCGATGCGCTTGCCGCCCGCTACCGGGAGGTTCGCGCATGGAGCGAGCGCCTGGCCGCGCCGCTGTCGCCCGAGGACCAGCAGATCCAGTCGATGGACGATGCGAGCCCGACCAAGTGGCACCTCGCCCACATCACCTGGTTTTTCGAGACGTTCCTTCTGAAGCCGAACCTCGCGGGCTATGCGCCGTTCCGCGACACGTACGAGTACCTGTTCAACTCGTATTACGAGGGCGTCGGGCCGCGGCATGCGCGCCCGAAGCGCGGCCTGCTGACCCGCCCGCCGCTGGCCGAGATCCTCGAATACCGTGCCCATGTCGACCGCGCGATGGACCGGCTGATCGCGACCGTGCCGAACGCGGAGTGGGAGCGGCTCACCGGGCTCATCGCGCTCGGTCTCAACCATGAGCAGCAGCACCAGGAGCTGCTGCTGACCGACATCGAGCACGCGCTGTCCTGCAGCCCGATCGCGCCGGCCTACCGCGCGACCGGCGCACCGGCGCGGGCCAATCGCGCCCCGGCGCTGGGCTGGGTCGAGTTTGCGGGCGGCATTCACGAGATCGGCCATGACGGGCGCGGCTTTGCGTTCGATAACGAGGGGCCGCGCCACCGCGCGCTGGTCGAGGATTTCCGCCTCGCCTCGCGGCCGGTGACCAACGGCGAGTGGCGCGAGTTCATCGAGGATGGCGGGTATCGCACGGCCGCGCACTGGCTGTCCGACGGCTGGACGACGGTGCGCAGCGAAGCCTGGCAGGCGCCGCTCTACTGGCGGAATGTCGACGACGCATGGCACGAGTTCGGGCTCGACGGGCTCGCCCCGCTCGATCCGGCCGCGCCGGTCAGCCATGTCAGCTATTACGAGGCGGATGCCTATGCGCGCTGGGCCGGCAAGCGCCTGCCGACCGAGGCGGAGTGGGAGATCGCGGCGGACAGCCTGCCCGGCGGCCTCGAAGATGGCGCCAACTTGCTGGCCACCGAGCGGTTGCACCCCGCAGCCGCGCCGGAGCGCGACGGGCTGGTCCAGATGATCGGCGACATCTGGGAATGGACGCAGAGCTCGTATTCGCCCTATCCCGGCTTCCGGCCCGCGGCGGGCGCGGTCGGCGAATATAACGGCAAGTTCATGGTCAGCCAGCAGGTGCTGCGCGGCGGCTCGTGCTACACCCCGCCCGGCCATATCCGCACCACCTACCGAAACTTCTTCTATCCCCAGCAGCGCTGGCAGATGATGGGGCTGCGCCTTGCCGAGGACGGTTAGCCTCGATCCGCCTTCGCCGCCCGAAAAAGCGGCCCGAAACCAAGGCGGACGGCGGTTGTAGCCTCATTCTTGTCACACTATATGTGCGGGGCGTGAAGCCACGCGGCATTCCATTTCGGGGGGCTCCCGGGTGCCGATTCGGGCTCGGGCGCTCTGCCAGAGAGAGAGGAAGATATGGCGAAGGCGATTGGTATCGATCTCGGCACCACGAATTCGTGCGTCGCGATCATGGAAGGGTCGGACGTCAAGGTGATCGAGAACGCCGAGGGCGCGCGGACGACGCCCTCGATGGTGGCGTTCACCGATGACAGCGAACGGCTGGTCGGACAGTCGGCGAAGCGCCAGGCGGTGACCAACCCCGAGAACACCGTGTTCGCGGTGAAGCGGCTGATCGGGCGCACCTTCGACGACCCGATGAGCCAGAAGGACAAGGGGCTGGTCCCCTACAAGATCGTCAAGGGCGACAACAACGACGCCTGGGTCGAGATCAGGGGCAAGAAATATTCGCCGTCGCAGGTGTCGGCTTTCATCCTGCAGAAGATGAAGGAGACCGCCGAGCGCTATCTCGGCGAGACGGTGACCGAGGCGGTGATCACGGTTCCCGCCTACTTCAACGATTCCCAGCGCCAGGCCACCAAGGACGCCGGCAAGATCGCCGGGCTCGAGGTGCTGCGCATCATCAACGAGCCGACGGCGGCCGCGCTCGCCTACGGGCTCGAGAAGAAGGGCACCGGCACCATCGCGGTCTACGACCTCGGCGGCGGCACGTTCGACATCTCGATCCTCGAGATCGGCGACGGCGTGTTCGAGGTGAAGTCGACCAACGGCGACACGTTCCTGGGCGGCGAGGATTTCGACGCCAGGATCATGGATTACCTGGCCGATGAGTTCAAAAAGGAGCAGGGCATCGACCTGCGCAACGACAAGCTCGCGCTGCAGCGCCTGAAGGAGGCGGCCGAGAAGGCGAAGATCGAGCTGTCGTCCACCGCGCAGACCGAGGTCAACCTGCCCTTCATCACGGCGGACCAGAACGGGCCGAAGCACCTCAACATCAAGCTCACGCGCTCCAAGCTCGAGGCGCTGGTCGACGAGCTGATCGGGCGCACGATCGGGCCGTGCCGCGCGGCGATCAAGGATGCCGGCCTTTCGGCCGCCGAGATCGACGAGGTGATCCTGGTCGGCGGCATGACCCGCATGCCCAAGGTCATCGAGACGGTGAAGACCATCTTCGGCAAGGAGCCGCACAAGGGCGTCAACCCCGACGAGGTGGTGGCGATCGGCGCGGCGATTCAGGCGGGCGTGCTGAAAGGCGACGTCAAGGACGTGCTGCTGCTCGACGTGACCCCGCTGTCGCTCGGCATCGAGACGCTCGGCGGCGTGTTCACCCGGCTGATCGACCGCAACACCACGATCCCGACCAAGAAGAGCCAGGTTTTCTCGACCGCCGAGGACAGCCAGGGCGCGGTCACCATCCGCGTCTTCCAGGGCGAGCGCGAGATGGCCGCCGACAACAAGCTGCTGGGTCAGTTCGACCTGGTTGGCATTCCGCCGGCGCCGCGCGGCGTGCCGCAGATCGAGGTCACGTTCGACATCGACGCCAACGGCATCGTCAACGTGTCGGCGCGCGACAAGGCCACCGGCAAGCAGCAGCAGATCCGCATCCAGGCCTCGGGCGGGCTTTCCGACGCCGATATCGACCGCATGGTCAAGGAGGCCGAGAGCCATGCCTCCGACGACAAGACGCGGCGCGAGAAGGTCGAACTGCACAACCAGGCCGACGGGCTGGTCTACCAGACCGAGAAGCACCTCAAGGAGCACGGCGACAAGATCGACGCCGCCGACAAGCAGGCGATCGAGACGGCCATCGCCGAGGTGAAGACGGCCATGGAGGGCGAGGATCCCGAGCCTTTGAAGCAGAAGATCGAAACCCTGTCGCAGGCCGCGATGAAGCTCGGCGAGGCGGTCTACAAGGCCCAGCAGGAAGATGCGGCGGGCGCCGCCGGTCCGCAGGGCGGTCCCGGCGAAGGCCCGGCCCGCGGCGGACCGTCGGACGAGTCCGTCGTCGATGCCGAGTTCGAGGAAGTCAAAGACGACAAGAAAGACAAGTCCGCCTGATTGCGCGGGGGGCAGAACACGCGCACCGGCGCCCCGGGCGGGATTCCCGGGGCGCCGCATGATCGGGACCCTGTGGCATGGCCAAGCGTGATTACTACGACGTGTTGGGGGTGAAACGCGACGCATCGGCGGACGACATCAAGAAGTCGTTCCGCAAGCTCGCGATGCAGTACCACCCGGATCGCAACTCGGGCGATTCGTCCTCCGAGCAGAAATTCAAGGAAGTCAACGAAGCCTACGACGTCCTCAAGGACGAGCAGCGGCGCGCGGCCTACGACCAGTTCGGCCATGCCGCGTTCGAGGGCGGCGGCGCGCGCGGTGCGGGCGGGTTCGACGCCTCGGGCTTCGCCGACATCTTCGACGAGATGTTCGGCGACTTCATGGGCTCCCGCCGCGGCGGGCGCGGCCCGGCGCGCGGCGCCGACATCCGCTTCAATCTCGAGATCAAGCTCGAGGACGCGTTCGCCGGCAAGGAGGCCCAGATCCGCGTGCCCACGCTGGTGTCGTGCGAGACCTGCCGGGGCACCGGCGCCGCCGAGGGCAGCCAGCCGGTCAACTGCACGACCTGCCGCGGCCTCGGCAAGGTGCGCGCGCAGCAGGGCTTCTTCACCATCGAGCGCACCTGTCCCGCCTGCCACGGCGCCGGCCGCGTGATCGAGAAGCCGTGCCGCTCCTGCTCCGGCGCGGGGCGCGTGCAGAAGGACAAGACGCTGTCCGTGTCGATCCCCAAGGGGGTCGAGGAAGGCACGCGCATCCGCCTGTCGGGCGAGGGCGAGGCCGGCGTGCAGGGCGCGCCTCCCGGCGATCTCTACATCTTCCTGTCGATCCGCCCGCACGCCTTCTTCCGCCGCGACGGCGCGACGCTGCACTGCCGCGTGCCGATCCCGATGACCCGCGCGGCGCTGGGCGGCAATGTCGAGGTGCCGACGCTCGATGGCGCGCGGGCCCGGCTCAGCGTGCCCGCCGGCGTGCAGACCGGCCATCGCATGCGGCTCAAGTCCAAGGGCATGCCGGTGCTGCGTTCGCCCGCCCGCGGCGACCTGATCGTCGAGCTGCAGGTCGAGACGCCGGTGAACCTCACCAAGCGCCAGCAGGAGCTCCTGGAGGAGTTCGAGACCTCCACCGGCCGCGGCGGCAAGTCGACCAGCCCCGAATCCGAAGGCTTCTTCGCCAAGGTGAAGGAGCTCTGGGAGGATCTGAAGGAGTAGCGGGGCGCATGTCGGTTGCCTATTTCGTTCGTGGGCGTCCATTGTCGATGCCGAATTGTCGAAGCATCCACGGGCCGTTCCCTGTTCTGGGCGCTGCGCGTTCGTGGATGGCCGGGTCAAGCCCGCCATGACGTGGAAAGCAATTCGTCGCCGGACGCGCTACTCCCCTTCGACCGCCTCCACGATCCGCTTGCGCAGCGCGCGTCCGGAAGCGGGCCTTCGCCGGCCGCGAGGTTGTCCGCCATGTGGTCCGGGTTCGCGGTGGCGGGAATCAGGCAGGTGACGGCCGGATGGGCCAGCACGTATTTCAGGCAGATCTGCGGCCAGCTCGTGCAGCCGATCTCGCTTGCCCAGTCGGGCAGCTTGCGCCGCGCGAGACGCGCGATCAGCCCGCCGGTATCCAGCGGCTTGTTGATCAGCACGGCGATGCCCTTGTCCGCGCACATCGGCAGAAAGCTCTTCTCCGGCGCGCGGTCGGTGACGGAATAGGCCATCTGCACGAAGTCGATCTCGCCCGGCGCCGCCTCGACCGTGCGCGCGAGGTCGGGCAGCGCGCTGGCGACATAGTGCGTGATGCCGACATGGCGCACGCGGCCCTCGCGCTTCCAGCCGCCCAGCGTGTCGAGATGGGTGCGCCAGTCGACCAGGTTGTGCACCTGCATCAGGTCGATCGTGTCGGTGTGGAACAGGCGCAGGGAGTTCTCCATCTGCGCGATGCCCTTGGACTTGCCCGAGGTCCACACCTTGGTCGCGATGAAGGTCTTTTCGCGCGCGCCGAGATCGCGGATCAGGTCGCCCGCCACCCCTTCCGCGCGGCCATACATCGGCGAGGAATCGATCAGCCGCGCGCCGCCCGCGTAAAGTTTCTCCAGCACGGCGCGCTGCGGCCCGCGCTCGCGCCCGACGTCGAACACGCTCCACGTGCCCAGCCCGATGGCGGGAATCGCCTCGCCGGTCGAAGGAATTTTCCGCGTCTCGATCGTCGCCTCCCGTGCCTTGCCGTATCCTGCCTGCCGGGCGCGGGGTGCGCAACTCGCGCCTACAGCTTGACCCTGTAGGTCGCGGTATAGCCGTCGACGTTCGCGACCACGCGGTAGCTGCCGGGCGAAAGCTGCAGGTTGTTGCCGTAATGGGTGGAGATCGGCCCCTTGCCGATCATCTGCATCTCGACGACCGGCACCTGGATCGGCTGGCCTTCGGCGTGCCCGTTGGCATCGAGCCGCTCCAACGTGAGCTTCACGTCCGCGCCGGTCCGCGCGATGCCGTTGTCCTTATCGTAGACATGCACGACCACGTGCCGGTTCGGATGCTGCGGCCCGTTCATCGCCACCGGCGCCGCGCCGCCCACGACCAGCATCCCGTGCCTGACCTGCTTCGCCTTCATTTCGTCCTTCGTATAGAAGGGCTCGGCCTCCAGCACGTTGAGCACGATCTTGTACGGCCCGGTCATCACGGTCCGGACGATCTTCTGCGCCATTGCCGGGCCGCTCCCCAGCGCGAGGGTCGCCGCCAATGCCAGCGCCACAAGGGATCGTCTCATCGTTCGTCTCCCGTTCGCCTATTGTCACAGACAACATACCGCCCGGTGGCCCGGCGAGCGCGTGGCACGGTGCCGCGCAGCGGTCTGACGTGCTAACACTGGTTCGAACCGCAAGGGAGGTAGAGATGGCGGACCTCAGGATCGGCGTCACCGGCGCGGCCGGGCGCATGGGCGGGGCTGTGATCCGCCAGGTGGGCGAGACGCAGGGCTGCGTCATCACCGCCGCGTGCGAGGTCGAGGGCTCGCCCGCCATCGGCCGCGACGCCGGCGAGCTGGCGGGCATCGGCCCGATCGGCATTCCCATCGTCGCCAACTCCGCGGCGGCCTTCGCCGCGACCGACGCGGTGATCGAATTCACCTCGCCCGCCGCCACGGTCGAGCACGTCAGGATCGCCGCCGAGCGTCGGCGTGGCGCATGTCATCGGCACCACCGGGCTCGACGGGGCGGGCAACGCGGCATTGGCCGAGGCGGCGAAGAAGATTCCCATCGTGCATGCCCCGAACATGAGCCTCGCGGTCAACCTGCTGTTCGCGCTCACCCGCCAGGTCGCGTCGCTGCTCGACGACGCGTTCGACGTCGAGATCGTGGAGATGCATCATCGCCACAAGGTCGATGCGCCGTCCGGCACGGCGCTCGAGCTCGGCCGTCGCGCCGCCGAGGGGCGCGGCATCGACATGGCGCAGTTCGCCCGCATGACGCGCGAGGGCATCGTCGGCGCGCGAAAGAAGGGCGAGATCGGCTTCGCGGCGCTGCGCGGCGGCGACGTGGTGGGCGAGCACACGGTGATCTTCGCCGCCGACGGCGAAAGGCTGGAGCTCAGCCACAAGGCCTCGGGCCGGCAGATCTTCGCGCGCGGGGCGGTGCGCGCGGCGCAGTGGGCGCCAGGCCGGAAGCCCGGCCTCTACTCGATGTTCGACGTGCTTGGACTGTAATCCGAGACGAATGTGCCGTCCTTGAGCCGGGCCAGCGCGTCGCGCAGCTTCCGCGCGAAGGCCGCGCGCTCCTCGAGCGCAAGCTGGGCGCCGATCTCGAACCGCGTGCCGTGCGTGGCGAGAACCAGCCGGCTGCCGGGGCGCGGCGGCTCGTCCATCTCGACGCGCAGCCAGTAGGGCTGAAACGACCAGCTTTGGACGCTTCCGTCGCGCTCCGCGCGCTCGACCGTCAGCGCGTCATGCGTCAGGCGCACGCGCTCCCATCTTCGCGCGCGGCGATAGCTCGCCCGGAGCGCCAGATAGATCAGCACGATGTCGAGCCCCATGAAGCCCGGCACCGGCCACGCGCCGATCAGGAAGAACGCGGTCGAGGTCGCCGCGCCCGCCGCACAGATCAGCGCCATGAACAGCGCGAACCCGAGGGGCGAAAGGCTGGTGTGCGGCCGGTGGGTGACGTCCAGTGCGGCCGGACTGGAATCCTCGTGCGTCATTCGGACATCCCGGCAATATCAGCCGCCGCCGTGACCGTTGCAAGGGCGGCTCCTATCACCGCTCCGCGATTCGCCCGCGCTCGGCTATCTTCCGGCCATGCCGAACTTCGCGATCGAGACCGAGTGCGGCGGTATCGTCTGCGGCATCGACGAGGCGGGGCGCGGGCCGCTGGCCGGGCCGGTGGTCGCGGCCGCGGTCATCGTCGATCCGAAGCGGCTGAAGCGGCGCGTGCTGCGCGCCATCGACGATTCCAAGGTCCTCGACCGCGCCGTGCGCGAGGCGCTCTACGCCGAGATCCGTGCCGGTGCGCGCATCGGCGTTGCCGCGGCGAGCGCGGCCGAGATCGACCGCATCAACATCCTGCAGGCGACGCTGCTCGCCATGCGCCGCGCGGTTGCCGCGCTCGGCGTGGTGCCGGACATTGCGCTCATCGACGGCAACGTCGCACCACGGCTGCCTTGCGCCTGCCGCACGGTGGTCGGCGGGGATGGGCTGTCGCTCTCGATCGCCGCGGCGTCGATCGTCGCCAAGGTGACGCGCGACGCGCTCATGGTCCGGCTCGCGCGGCGCTACCCCGGCTTCGGCTGGGAGACCAACGCCGGCTACGGAACCGTCGCACATACCAGCGCGCTGACGCGACTCGGTCCCACGCCGCATCACCGCAAGAGCTTCCATCCGGTCGTCAAGATGTTGAGTCCCCTGTGAACAATCTTCGCATATATTGTGGAAAACGGCCTATAACCCCCTGATTCCAAAAGATTTGTTGACATCGGTCCCGGCGCGACTCATTGTCCACCCATGCGCGACGGGGGGGATATACCGCGCAATCGCATCCTGATCGGCGACTGCGTCGAACGGATGCGTGCGCTGCCCGAGGGCTCGGTGGACATGGTGTTCGCCGATCCGCCCTATAATCTCCAGCTTGCGCGCGAGCTTCACCGGCCGAACAACAGCCGCGTCGACGGCGTCGAGGACGACTGGGACAAGTTCGGCGACTTCGCCGCCTACGACCGCTTCACCCACAACTGGCTGGCCGCCGCGCGCCGCGTGCTGAAGGACGACGGCACGCTGTGGGTGATCGGCAGCTACCACAACATCTTCCGCGTCGGCGCTGCGCTGCAGAATCTCGGCTTCTGGGTGCTGAACGACGTGATCTGGCGCAAGACCAACCCGATGCCCAACTTCCGCGGGCGGCGCTTCACCAACGCGCACGAGACGCTGATCTGGTGCGCCAAGGGGCCGGGGGCGCGCTACACCTTCAACTACGACGCGATGAAGGCGCTGAACGAAGACCTGCAGATGCGGTCGGACTGGCTGCTGCCGCTCTGCACCGGGGCCGAGCGCGTGAAGCGCGGCGGCAAGAAGGCGCACCCGACGCAGAAGCCCGAAGCGCTGCTCTATCGCGCGATCCTGGCGGCGACCAAGCCCGGCGAGCTGGTGCTCGACCCGTTCTTCGGCTCGGGCACGACGGGTGCGGTCGCGCGCAAGCTCGGCCGCGACTGGATCGGCATCGAGCGCGAGGACAGCTACGTCGAGGTCGCGAACGACCGCATCCGCCGCGCGGTGCCCGCCGACGCCGGCGCGCTCGCCACGCCGGCCAAGCGCGACGAGCCGCGCATCCCGTTCGGGCTGGTGGTCGAGCGTGGGCTGCTCGCGCCCGGCGATACGCTGTTCGACGTGAATCGCCGCTTCGCTGCCCGCGTGCAGGCCGACGGCTCGCTGGCCAGCGGCGCGACGCGCGGATCGATCCACCGCGTCGGCGCCGAGGTTCAGGGCGCCCCCGCCTGCAACGGCTGGACGTTCTGGCATTTCGACGTCGAGGGGAAGGCCGTGCCGATCGACGTGCTGCGCCAGCGCATCCGCGCCGAGCTGGTCCCGCCAGCGACCGATTCTTCGGAATCGCCGGGCGAGCTGACCGTGTCGCCCTAACCCTTATCGCCCATCTGCCCCAGCGCGTGGCGCACGATTTTCTTCATCACCGTCGGCAGCGCGTGGTCGCCCAGCCGGTCCGGCGCGCACCATACGCCGGGCACGCTCGCGCCGTCGGCCACGCGCGCCGTCATCACCGACAGCTCCAGCCGGAAATGCGTAAAGCCGTGCTCCACAATGCCGGGCAGCGCCTTCCAATGTCCCGCAAGGGGCGCGGCCGCGCGCGCGGCGCGGTCCGACCATTCCGTGGCGCGCCACTCGGTCGACGGCACCTCCATCATCCCGCCGAGCAGGCCCGATTCGGCCCGGCGGCGCAGCAGGACGGCGCCGTCCGGGCGCACCGCCCAGAACGCGACGCCGCGGCGCAGCGGCCGCTCGGGCTTCGGCGAGCGGCGGGGCAGGGTTTCCGCGATCCCGGCGCGGCGCGCTGCGCAGGATTCGTGCCACGGGCAGATCAGGCAGTCGGGCGAGCGCGGCGTGCACACGGTCTGGCCCAGCTCCATCAGCGCCTGGGCATAATCGCCGGCGCGTGACGTTGGCGCGATCGCGGCCGCCAGCGCGCGCAGGGCAGGCTTCGCATCCGGCAGCGGGGTCTCGATCCCGCCCAGCCGCGCCATCACCCGCTCGACATTGCCGTCCACCACCACGGCGGGGCGGTCGAACGCGATGGCCCGGATCGCCGCCACGGTGTAGGGCCCGATTCCCGGCAGGGCGGCAAGCGCCGCCTCGTCCTCCGGGAAGCGGCCGCCATGCTCGCGTGCCACCGTCTGCGCGCAGCGATGCAGGTTGCGCGCCCGCGCGTAGTAGCCGAGCCCTTGCCAGGCGTGAAGCACGTCGTCGAGCGGCGCGGCGGCCAGCGCCTCGATGGTCGGCCAGCGCGCCAGGAACCGCAGGAAGTACGGCTCGACCGCCGCGATGGTGGTCTGCTGCAGCATGATCTCGCTCAGCCAGACGCGGTACGGATCGGGTGTCGTGCTGGGCGGCGCGCGCCACGGCAGGTCGCGCCGGTGACGGTCGAACCAGTCGAGCAGCTTCGCGGCCAGCGAAGCTGCGTCGTCCGCGAAGGAGAGGGGTGTTGCCTGCTGCGTCGCCATGCGTGTTGTGCCGGGCCGAACCCGACCTTACCATGCCGTCATGGCCGATGGATCGCGCGACGAAAATTGGCGCTTCAATCACGGGCCGCGGGCGATCGCCGCCACCCTGCCGCGCGTCGCTGGGCCGGCGCTGCGCCGGCGCGGCTTCGGCGGCGGCGAGGCCGCGGTGCGCGTCGTCACCGAATGGGCCGAGATCGTCGGGGCGACGCTCGCCCGCGACTCGATGCCCGAGCGCCTGAGCTTTCCGCGCGGCGCCGAATCGGGGGGCACATTGCGGGTGCGGGCCGGCGGACCGCTCGCCCTCGAACTGCAGCACCTCGAGCCGCTGGTGATCGAGCGCATCAACCGCTATTTCGGCTATCGCGCCGTGGCGAAGCTTTCCTTCGTCCAGGCGCCCGCCACCCGGCCGCCGCGCCGCGCCACGAACGCGCCTCCGCCCGAGCCCGCCGGCCCTGACGCCGCGCGGCTCGCCGCCTCGCTGGGGGGGATCGAGGACGAGGCGCTGCGCGCTGCGCTCGCCGGGCTCGGCCGCGCGGTCCTCGCCCGGCGCGTGGCCCCTGTGGACAAGGGCTGAGTCCTTCGGGCAGAACGGCTTTTCAACTGTGGACGGGCGCGATTGCGCCCGCTATATCTTGTGGGTCAGGAGGTATCGATGGCGAATGCTCTGCCATATGTGGTGGGGGCGGTGATTGCCGCAGGGGCCGCGATCGCGGTGTATGAGGCGGTCGACGGCGGCTCGGCCCAAACGGCGCGCCCGCCCGTCGTCGCCGAACAACCGGCCGCCCCGGCAAACGGTCAGACGGCGCAGGTCGTTGCGCCCAAGGCCGAGGCGCATTTCGACAAGGTGCCGATCACTGCCGACGACTACGTGCTGGGCAAGGCGGATGCGCCGGTCACGGTGGTCGAGTACGCCTCGATGACCTGCCCGCACTGCGCCCGCATGAGCAACGACGCGATCGCCAAGTTCGAGAAGGAGTTCGTCGAGACCGGCAAGGCGCGCTACGTCTATCGCGACTTCCCGCTCGACCAGATCGCTGTACGCGCGTCGGTGCTGGCGCGCTGCAATGGGAAGGAGCGCTACTTTCCCTTCGTCAAGGCGCTGTTCGCCGACCAGATGAACTGGATCCGCTCGCCCGATCCCGTGAAGGCGCTAGAGCAGGTCGGACGGCTCGGCGGCGTCTCGCCCCAGAAGTTCGAATCCTGCCTGAAGGACCAGTCTCTGGTCGACAAGGTGCTGCAAAGCCGGCTCGAGGGTCAGAAGCAATACAACATCGATTCGACGCCGACCTTCATCGTGAACGGCGACAAGTATTCGGGCGAGATGTCCTACCCGCAGTTCCGGGCCATCATCGCCGCGCACATGCCGAAAGGCTGAACGGGGGACAACGCGCGCATGGTGCAGTTCACCACCCTCAGGTTGACCGGGTTCAAGTCGTTCGTCGAACCGACCGAGCTCGTGATCGAGCCGGGGCTGACCGGGGTGGTGGGGCCCAACGGCTGCGGCAAGTCGAACCTGGTCGAGGCGCTGCGCTGGGTGATGGGCGAAAACTCCGCCAAGCAGATGCGCGGCAGCGAGATGGACGACGTCATCTTCGGCGGCACGTCCGACCGGCCGGCGCGCAACCTGGCCGAGGTGGTGGTGGCGCTCGACAATGCCGACCGCACCGCGCCCGCCATGTTCAACGAAGCCGACGACCTCGAGGTGGTGCGGCGCATCGAGCGCGGCTCGGGCTCGGCCTTCCGCGTGAACGGGCGCGAGGTGCGCGCGCGCGACGTGCAGCTTCTGTTCGCCGATGCCGCGACCGGCTCGAAATCGACCGCGCTGGTCAGCCAGGGACGCGTCGGCGCCATCGTGAACGCCAAGCCCGCCGACCGCCGGCACCTCCTGGAGGAAGCGGCCGGCATTACCGGGCTGCATTCGCGCCGGCACGAGGCGGAGCTGCGCCTTTCCGCGGCGGAAACGAATCTCGCGCGGCTCGACGACGTGATCGGTGCGCTCGACGAGCAGCTTCGCGGCCTCAAGCGGCAGGCGCGCCAGGCGACGCGCTATCGCAACCTGTCGGACCATATCCGCCGCGCCGAAGCGGTGCTGCTGCACTGGCGCTGGACCGAAGCGACCGAGGCGCGCGCGGCCGCGACCGCGCGGCTCGTCGAGGCCGAGCGTCTGGTCGAAACACTGACCGGCGAAGCGGCTGCACTCGCCACCCGCCAGGCCGAGCTCGGCGCGCGCCTGCCCGAGCTGCGCCAGAAGGAGGCCGCGGCGGCTGCGGCGCTGCAGCGCCTGCGCCTCGCGCGCGACGCGCTCGACGCCGAGGAGGCGCGGATCGAGGAAAGCCGCAAGGCGCTCGAGGCGCGGCTCGCCCAGATTGCCCAGGACACGGCGCGCGAGCGCGGCTTCGCGTCGGACGCGCACGAGGCGATCGCGCGGCTGGAAGAGGAGCAGGCAGGGCTGCGCGCCGCCCAGGACGGCGAGGAGGACGAGATTGCGCGCGCCGTCGAAGCGCTTTCCGAAGCGCGCGCGGCGACGCAGGCGCTGGAGAATGAAGTCACCGAACTGGCCGGCCGCGCCGCGCAGTACGAGGCGCGCGAGCAGGCGCTCACCCGACGGCTCGCCGATCTCGAAGCGCGCCGCACCCGCCTGACCGAGCGTTTGTCCCAGCTTGCCGCGGCGCGCGAGGCCGCGGCGCGCGAGGCCGGTGATGGCGTCGCCCTTGACGAAGCCAAGGCACGTGCCGCGGCCGCGCATGAGGCGCGCGAAGCGGCGCGCACCCGGCATGCGACTGCCGAGGAATCGCGTGCATCGGCCGAAGCTGCGGCGAACGCGGCACGCGAGGCGTGGCATGCGCATCACACCGATGCGGCGAAGCTCGGCGCCGAAGAGGACGCGCTCGCCAAGCTGCTTGGCGGCGGCGATCCGGATCTGTGGCCGCCGCTGGTCGATGCGATCACTGTTACGCCCGGCTACGAGATCGCGCTCGGCGCGGCGCTGGGTGACGACCTGACCGCGCCGACCGACGAAGCCGCGCCGATGCACTGGCGCACGCTCGATGCGGCCGCCGACGCGCCCGCCCTGCCGCCTGGCGTGAAGCCGCTGGCCGAGGTGGTGCGCGCGCCGGCCGCTCTGGCGCGCCGTCTGGCACAGATCGGCGTGGTGGATGACGAGGCCGCGGGCGCCGCCGTGCGCGACGCGCTGGTTCAGGGCCAGCGGCTGGTCAGCCGCGACGGCGCGCTGTGGCGCTGGGACGGGTTCACGGCGCGCGCCGGCACGCCGACACCGGCGGCGACGCGGCTTGCGCAGCGCAACCGCCTCACCGAGATCAAGGCCGCCCACGCCGAGGCCGACGCGCGCGCCGATCAGGCCAAGAACGCGCTCGACACCGCTCAGGACGCGGCGCGCCTTGCGGTCGAGGACGAATCCCGCGCGCGCACCGAATCGCGCGCCGCCGAGCAGGCGCTGCAGGACGCGCGCGAGGCCGAAACCAAGCTTGCCCAGCGCGAAGCGGCCGCCGCGTCGCGCCGCGCGGCTTTGGACGAGGAGGCGGGCCGGCTCGAGAGCGAACGCGCCGAGTCCGAGACCGAAGCGCAGACCGCAAGCGCCGATCTTGCGGCGCATCGCGAGACCGAGGGCGTGCGCGCCGAGGCCGCTGCGCGGCGTGCGGCGCTCACGGAAGCGCGCGAGACCCTGTCCCAGCACCAGAGTGCGCATGACCGTGTGGTCCGTGAATCGGCCGCGCGCGCAGGGCGGCTCGATGAGATTACCGGCCAGCACGATTCGTGGCGCCGCCGTGCCGAGGCCGCGGCAGCGCAGATCCAACAGCTCGAGGAGCGGCAGCGCGGCGCCGAGGCGGAAGCGGAATCTCTGGGCGCGCGTCCGGCCGAGATCGCCGCGCAGCGCACCGAACTGTTCGGCCGCATCGACGTCGCCGAAACCGACCGGCGGCGCGAGGCCGAGGCGCTGGCCGCGGCCGAGGAAGCGGTCGAGGCCGCGTCGCGCGAGCTGCGCGCGACCGAGCATCGGCTCGGCGAGGCGCGCGAGGATCGCGTGCGCTGCCAGGGTGCCGTCGAGCAGTCCGACCAGACGCTCGCGACCGTTACCGAGCGCATTGCGGAGCGGCTGGAATGCCGGCCCGAGGCGGCGCTTGAATCCGTCGGCGCCGATCCGGCCGACCTTCCCGACCGGGCGCAGATCGAGATGCGACTGGAACGTCTCGTGCGCGAGCGCGAGACGATGGGGCCGGTCAATCTGCGCGCCGAGGCCGAAGCCAGTGAACTCGACGAGCGCATCGCCTCGCTGGGCACCGAGCGCGAGGACCTGCTGGCGGCGATCGCGCGGCTGCGCCAGGGCATCGCCGGGCTCAACCGCGAAGGGCGCGAGCGGCTGACCGCCGCGTTCGGCCGCGTCGACAAGCATTTCCAGGAACTGTTCGTGCGATTGTTCGGCGGCGGGCACGCGCATCTCAGCCTGACCGACGCCGAGGATCCGCTGGAGGCGGGACTGGAGATATTCGCAAGCCCGCCCGGCAAGAAGCTTCAGGCAATGTCGCTGCTGTCGGGCGGCGAGCAGGCGCTGACTGCGCTCGCGCTGCTGTTCGCGGTGTTCCTTACCAACCCCGCGCCGGTCTGCGTGCTGGACGAGGTGGACGCGCCGCTCGACGATGCCAATGTCGAACGGTTCTGCATCTTGCTGGACGAGATCGCGCGCGCATCGGCCACGCGCTTCCTCGTCGTGACGCATCATCGCATGACCATGTCGCGCATGGATCGGCTGTACGGCGTCACCATGTCCGAACGCGGCGTGTCCCAGCTCGTCTCGGTCGATCTCGGCACCGCCGAAGGGCTGCGCGAGGCGGGCTAAAGCGTTTTCCGATCAAGCACCGGAACGGACTCGGCCGCGATGCCGATCGTCGCGCGGCGCACGCGCCCGTGGCGGAGCAGCTCCGGCACGACAAGTCGCGCCGTGTTGGACGCGACCGCGAAGCAGATGCCCTGCGCCCCGTGCAGCTCACATTTATGCGAGCGAGGGATATGGTGCACCGCACCCAAAGGGTTAAGCTGGCCGTGGCGGGCAGCGAAAGCTCTTTTCGATCAATGCGTTGTACGCAGACCGTTGCGCCTTGACAGTGCCGGGGGCCGCCCCTATGGTGCGCGCGCCCTTGGGTGCGCCGGGTCGTTCGCTATGACAAATGGTCACGAGCCCGCACCGCCCGACGATTTCGACGAGCGCCTTCGGCGCGCGCGCGAACGCCGGGACGGACGGAGGACCGGCCGGTCAGGGCGCGCGAGCGACGACATGCGCAGCGGGATCAATATCGCGCTGCGCATCGGGGTCGAGCTGGTGGCGGCGCTGATCGTCGGCGTCGCGATCGGAATCGGGCTCGACCGCTGGCTCGGCACGACACCGTGGTTGATGGTGGTATTCATCGTGCTGGGCGCCGCGGCGGGAATCCTGAACGTCGTGCGGGTGATGACGGGGATGGGCGGCGCCGTCGGGTATCGGCGCGGCACGACCCCGCCGGAGAAGGATGAGGACGGTTCGCCGCCGGGGGCCGGCGCGGGCTGAGCGAAAGACAAGAAGCGAGAGACGCCTTTGGCAGACGCAGCCCATACCGAGGCAGCCCACGGGCCGCTGTCGCAGTTCGAGATTCACAGCCTGATTCCGCTCAAGGTCGGCGGAGTCGATATCTCCTACACCAATTCCGCGCTGCTGATGACGATCGTGCTGATCGCGATCACCGCGTTCCTGACGCTGGGAACGCGGCGCCATGCGCTGGTGCCGGGGCGCTGGCAGTCGATGGCCGAGCTCTCCTACGAGTTCGTGGCGAACCTGATCCGCGACACGGTCGGACAGGAGGGGCGGCGCTTCTTCCCCTTCGTGTTCACCCTGTTCATGTTCATCCTGCTCGGCAACCTGTTCGGGTTGATCCCCTACAGCTTCACCTTCACCAGCCACATCATCGTGACGTTCACGATGGCCCTATTCGTGTTCCTGGGCGTAACGGTGCTCGGCTTCGCCAAGCACGGCATCCACTTCTTCACCTTCTTCGTGCCGCCCGGCGTGTCGTGGGTGATGTGGCCGCTGCTGATCCCGATCGAGATCATCTCGTATTTGTCGCGCCCGATCAGCCTGTCGGTCCGGCTGTTCGCCAACATGCTGGCCGGCCATACGCTGCTCAAGGTGTTCGGCGGGTTCGTGTTCCTGCTGGGTGCCGGCGGCGTGCTGCCGCTCGCCTTCGTGGTCGCTCTCAACGGGCTCGAGATCGTGATCGCGTTCCTGCAGGCCTACGTGTTCGCCATCCTCACCTGCCTTTACATCAACGACGCGCTGCACCTGCACTAGGGCGCGCAAACCGCCAATCCCACCCGGAAAGGAACAGACCCATGGAAGTAGCCGCCGCAAAGCTTATCGGTGCGGGCCTCGCCGCGATCGGCGTGATCGGCGCCGGCGTCGGCATCGGCTCGATCTTCGCCTCGTTCATCTCGGCCGTGGCGCGCAATCCGGCCGCACGCGGCGACGTGTTCCCGATGACGATGCTGGGCTTCGCGCTGGTCGAAGCCATCGCGCTGTACGCGCTGGTGGTCGCGCTGGTCATCCTGTTCGGCTGACGCGGGCGGACGAGCGGCGGGAGACGCCGATGCCACAGTTCGACGTCACGACCTTCGCGAGCCAGGTGTTCTGGCTGGTCGTTCTGTTCGCCATCCTCTACGTGGTGACGTGGCGCGTGGCGCTGCCGCGCGTGTCGGACCTGCTGCGCCAGCGCCAGGAACGGATCGACGACGACCTCGAAAAGGCGGCGAAGCTCAAGGCCGAGGCCGAGGCCGCGCTCGCCGCATACGAGGAGATGATGGCGAAGGGCCGCGCCGACGCGCAGGCCGTGCTGCGCGAGGCGTCCGAGCGCATGGCGAAGGAGTCCGAAGCGCGCGAGGCCGAGACGGTGGCCCGGCTCGACCGCGAGGTGAGCGATGCCGAGCGGCGCATCGCCCAAGCCAAGCGCGAGGCGCTCGACGGCGTGCGCGCGATTGCGGCCGAGGCGGCGCGTCAGGCGACGTCGAAGCTGATCGGCGCCGACATCGCCGCATCCGACGCGGACGAGGCGGCCGGCCGGGCGCTGGAGGCGCGGAGGTAATGCTCGAATCCGCCGAATTCTGGGTCGCGGTCGGCTTCGTCATCCTGGTGGTCGGCATATGGCGGCCGGTTTCGCGCCAGATGACCGCGGGGCTCGATGCGCGTGCCGGGCGCATCCGCGATTCGCTCAACGAGGCGCGGAGCCTCGCCGAGGAGGCGCAGCATCTGCTCGCCGAGCATCAGCGCAAGCAACGCGATGCCGGCAAGGAAGTGGAACGGCTGGGCGCGCACGCCCGCGAGGAGGCCGAGCGCAACATGGCCGAGGCGCGCACGCGGCTCGAGACGGCGCTGCGCCGGCGCGTGCAGCTCTCGCGCGAGAAGATCGCCATCGCGGAGGCCGACGCGGTGCGCGAGGTGCGCGAGGTGGCTGTCGAGGTGGCTGTCGCGACGACGCGCCTCCTGATCGACCGTCATCTCGACGAAGGCGCGCAACGCCGCCTGATCGACGGCGCTATCGACGAGCTTCCCGCCCGCCTGCACTGATCGGCGCGGCCGTCGACGCACACCATCCTTCGACAGGCTCAGGATGAAGATTTTGTTTCGGCCTCACCCTGAGCTTGTCGAAGGGCGAGGCCATCGTGTCGCGTGAACTCAGTAATACCAAATCTCTATGATCTGAACCCTTCCCGTCATTGCGAGCGAAGCGAAGCAATCCAGGGCCACGTCTGCTGCTCTCTGGATTGCTTCGTCGCTGCGCTCCTCGCAATGACGAACGGGAAAGGGTTAAGATCACCAGGATCAGGTATAAAGCCGCTGGCTGGCGATCCTGGCGCCGGCAGCGAGCGCTTCGAGCTTCGCCCAGGCCAGGCTTTCGTGGATGCGTCCGCCCAGCCCGCAATCGGTGCCGGCGATCACGTTCTCGCGGCCGACCACCTCGGCGAAGCGGACGATCCGGTCGGCCACCAGCTCGGGATGCTCCACCACGTTGGTGGCGTGGCTGACGACGCCGGGGATGAGGATCCTGCCCTCGGACAGCTTGGTGTCGCGCCAGACCTTCCACTCGTGCTCGTGGCGCACGTTGCCCGCCTCGACCGAAAAGGCGCCGGCATTGACCTCCAGCATCAGGTCGACGATGTCGGCCAGCGGCACGTCGGTCGAATGCGGACCGTGCCAGCTTCCCCAGCAGATGTGGTAGCGGATGCGATCGGCCGGTAGGCCCTTCAGGGCGTGGTTCAGCGCCTCGATGCGCACCTTCGCCCATTTCCGGTAAGTCGGAAGGTCGGGCGCGGGATTGGTCATGTCCCAGTTGTCGGGCAGGCCCGGATCGTCGAGCTGCAGCACGATGCCGGCATCGACGATCGCCTTGTATTCGTGCGACAGCGCGTCGGCCAGCGCGTAAAGATATTCCTCGTCGGTCTTGTAGTACTCGTTCTGGCGCCGGCCGAAGCTTCCCGGCGCGACCGCCGTGATGAAGCCTTCCTCGGCGCTGGTCTGGGCGAGCCCGGCCTTGAAGTTGGCGATGTCGGCGGCCACGGCATCCTGGCCGACATATTTCAGCGGCCCGGTGACGATGGGTGGTCGGCTGGCCGTCGCGGTCGACGACCGGAAGCCCGTGCCGTCGAGCTCGCGATAGAAATCCTTGAAACGTTCGCGGTCGCGCCGCGTCGACAGGGCGGGCGAGGCACGCTCCGGCCCCGGCTCCCAGCCGGACAGCCGCGCCCAGGCATAGCTCTGCCATGGGCCGTAATCGATAGCGCCGGCCGAGGCCTTGCCGAACTCGCCGTCATTGACGACGTCGACGCCCAGCTCGGCCTGGCGGCGGCAGATTCCCTCCACCGCCTCGGCCAGCCGTGCGGCGTATTCCTTCGCGTCGAATCCCTTGCCGGTGATTTTGGCCTGGTTGACCTCCAACAGGCGCGCCGGGCGCGGCAGCGACCCGGAATGGGTGGTCAGGATGCGGCCGGTGCTGTGTTTCATGCGTCTCTCCCTGAGGCGGCGCGGCTGCTGGCATCCGCGTCGGTTCGCCGTATTCTAATACATGTGCTGGCCGCCGTTGATCGAGAGCGTCGAGCCGGTGATGAAGTCCGCCTCGTCCGCGACCAGGAACACGACGCCGCGCGCGATGTCCTCGGCGTGGCCGAGCCGGCCGACCGGGATGCGCGCGACGATCTTCTCCAGCACGTTGGGTGGCACGGCGCGCACCATGTCGGTATCGACGTAGCCTGGCGCGATGGCATTCACGGTGATGCCCTGGGTCGCGCCCTCCTGGGCGAGCGCCTTGGTGAAGCCGTGAATTCCCGACTTGGCGGCGGCGTAGTTCACCTGGCCGTACTGGCCGGCCTGGCCGTTGATCGAGCCGATATTGACGATGCGCCCGAACTTGCGCGCGCGCATGCCCTCGATCACCGCGCGGCACATGTTGAAGCACGAGCCGAGATTGGTGTCGATCACCGCACGCCAGTCCTCAGGGGTCATTCGGTGCAGCGTGCCGTCGCGCGTGATACCCGCATTGTTGACCAGGATGTCGATCGGGCCGAGCTTCGTCTCGATCTCGGCGACGCCGTGCCTGCATGCCTCGAAGTCGGACACGTCGAACTTGAAGACGGCGATGCCGGTCTCTTCATGGAACTTCCGCGCGGCCTCGTCGCTCGACGCGTAGTTGGCGGCGACGTTATAGCCCTTGTCGCGCAGCGCCTTGGACACGGCGGCGCCGATGCCACGCGTGCCGCCCGTGACGACCGCGGTGTGTGCCATGCGTTCTCTCCCTGTCTGATGGGCGGCGGTTCGTCCGCCGCCGGCCGAATAGATCAGCGCTGGACCGTCAGCGCGACGCCCATCCCGCCGCCGACGCACAGCGTGGCCAGACCCTTCTTCGCGCCGCGCTTCTGCATCTCGTAGAGCAGCGTGACCAGCACGCGCGCGCCCGATGCGCCGATCGGGTGGCCCAGCGCGATGGCGCCGCCATTCACGTTCACGCGGTCGCCGTCCCAGCCGAGATCCTTGCCGACGGCGCAGGCCTGCGCGGCGAACGCCTCGTTCGCCTCGATCAAATCGAGGTCGGCGATCGACCAGCCCGCCGCCTTCAGCGCCTTGCGCGATGCGGGGATCGGGCCCGAGCCCATGATCGCCGGATCGACGCCCGCCTGCGCCCACGACGCGATCCGCGCCAACGGCTCGATGCCGCGACGCTCGGCCTCCTCGGCGGTCATCAGCACCACCGCCGCCGCGCCGTCATTGATGCCCGACGCATTGCCGGCGGTCACCGTGCCGTCCTTGGCAAAGGCCGGGCGCAGTTTCTGCAGTGCCTCCAGCGTGGTGCCGTGGCGTGGATACTCGTCGTCGGAAACCGTGACGTCGCCTTTCCGCGTCTTGATGGTGACGGCGACGATCTCGTCCTTGAACCGGCCGGACTTCTGGGCCGCCTCGGCCCTTTCCTGCGAGGCCAGCGCGAACGCGTCCTGCTGCTCGCGGGTGATCTGCCACTTCTGGGCGACGTTCTCGGCCGTGTTGCCCATGTGATAGCCGTTGAACGCGTCCCACAGCCCGTCGCGGATCATGGTGTCGACCATGGCGACGTCGCCCATCTTGGTGCCGTTGCGCAGATGGACGCAGTGGGGCGCCTGGCTCATCGATTCCTGGCCGCCGGCGACGACGATGGCGGAATCGCCATTCTTGATGGCCTGCATGCCCATCGCCACCGTTTTCAGGCCCGAACCGCACAGCTGGTTGACGCCATAGGCCGGCACCTCGACCGGCAGACCCGCGGCGATCGAGGCCTGGCGCGCCGGGTTCTGCCCCTGCCCCGCGGTCAGGATCTGGCCGAGTATGACTTCGGACACCTCCTCGGCGGCAATGCCGGCACGCCTGATCGCCTCGGCGATCGCGGTCTTGCCGAGCTCGTGCGCGGGCAGGGCGGACAGCGCACCGTTGAAGGCGCCGACGGGAGTACGGGCCGCGGCCGCAATGACGATCTCGCTCATGGGCGCCTCCTTGGGCTCGAATTCGCGTGGGAACAGTTGGGAATATACGAAGCGTCCAGCGGGCGGACAAGCCAGCCCCGGCCGTGCGGCGAAGGCTCAGCGCTCGCCCGCGAGGCCGCGACGGGCCTTCTCGAGTTCCTCGGCATAGCGGCGCATCGCGTGGGCTTCGGTCAATAGCCCGATCACGCGGCGATTCCGCTCGTCATCGACGACCGCCAGCGCTTCGCTCTCGCTTCGCTCGAATAGCGCGACCGCCTGCTTCACGTTCAGGGCCGGACGCAGGAGGGTGTCGCGGCAGTGCAGCAGCTCGGAGATCGGCCGGCTTGCGGCGTCGGCGTCCCACGCGTCGGCATGCGCCTCTGGTACGAGGATCATGCCTTCGTAGCGATCCTCCGGCCCGATCGCGACCACGCGCTGGGTCGATCCCAGAGGGAATTTGCGTCGGAACTGTTCGATTGTCGCGTCGGCCGGCACCGTGCGAACATCGTGGCGCATCATCCGTCCGACGCTAAGCGAACGCAGCCAGCCGACGTCCTGAGCGCTGCGGATCGATTCTCCGCGAAGATGCAACCGCCAAGTCGAGAACGAGTAGCCAAACGTCGCGCGCACGGTCAGGCTGGCGACCACCGCGGCGGCGAGCACCACACCGGTCAGCGAGAAGTCGCCGGTCGTTTCGAGCGCGAGAAACGCCATGGTCAGCGGCCCGCCAATGACGGCGACGGCGAACGCGCCCATTCCGACGACGGCAGCGGCGACCGGGTCGACGGCAAGCAACGGTCCGGCGAGGGCCAGCACCGCGGCAAAGAACTTGCCGAGAAGCGCGCCGAGGAAGAGGGAGGCGAAGAACAGCCCGCCGCGGAACCCGGAGCCCAGCGATATCGCCGACGCCGCCAGCTTGAGGACGAACAGCCCGGCAAGCAGTCCCATCGGCATGGCGTTGATCAGGTTGACGTGAAGGGCGCCGTGGCCGGACGACAGAACCTGCGGGCTGACGAGTCCGCATGCGCCAACCACCAACCCGCCGCCTACGGGGCGGAGCCATGCGGGGAGCCCGGTGCGGTCGAGCGCGTGCTCGACCGCGGACATCGCGCGCATGGTGAATATTCCGAGGCCGGCACAGATCAAGGCCAGCACGATGAAGATGGCGTAGTCCGCCGGCCCCACCTGGAAGGCGGTGGCGACCGAAATATCGTAGGCCGCGCCGCCCAGCGCGCGCGACACCAGAACGCCGGTCAGCGCGGCGGCCATCACGGGCGCCACGGTCGCGACGGTATAGGTGCCGACGATCAGCTCGAAGCTGTAGAACGCGCCGGTCAGCGGGGCGTTGAAGGCGGCCGCGATCGCTGCGGCGGCGCCGCAGCCAACCAGCACGCGCAAATCGTTGCGGCGCATCCGGAAGGTGACGCCGAGCTTGGAGGCGACGCCGGAGCTGATCTGTGTATAGCCCGCCTCCAGCCCCACCGATGCGCCAAACCCGTTCGACACGATGGTCTGCACTGCGATGATGATGCTGTCCGTCATCGACATGCGCCCGCCATGCAGCGCATTCGCCTCGATCGGGTCAACCATCGCCCGTTTGCCGCGCCGGGCCAGCGCCAGAGCGATCAGCCCCATCAACAGACCGCCCGCCGCCGGCATCAACGCGCCCGGCCACGCGATCTGGGTAAGTGCGCTCAGCCGTGTGCCGCCGCCGAAGCCGAACAGTATCTCGTGCAGGTACTGCGTGCCGCGGCTCATGCCGGTGACCATGACGCCGGACACTGCGCCCACTGCGATGCCGAGCACGATCAGCCCCAGCTCGCGGCCGCGCACGAAGGCGCGCAGCCGGACGGCAAATCCGGGCACCGCGCGCGAGGTGCGGCCGAACAAGGCGCGCATCGCAAGCCATGCGACGCCGCCGGAGGCGTCTCCGGATGCTTCTGCGGAAAAACGCACGATCAACGACCTGGCCATCGCCGGAAGCGGCATGGCGAATTCCCTATTTGGGGGACATTGGCCGGCGCCACCAGCACGGTATGGGCCGCGCCCACAGTCAAATTGTCGCATCCGCGACGCGCCGAACGATCGTCTTGGATGCCGACTATTAACCGGGATTGGCAAGGTCTCGTTAGGCGGCGCGGCGCAGCATCGCCCCGGTCAAAGCGGTTCAATTCGCGAGGCAAAGCCATGCACGTCACGCCCACTCATCCGATGCCGCACCACCACATGCCCGAGCAGCCGCGCGTCGAGCGCAATCAACCCCCGCCGCCGAAGCAGCCCGACCCGCCGCCGATCGACCGCAACGGCGATCACGGCAGCCATGTCGACATGGAGGCCTGATCGCAGGCCAACCGGCGCCTCGTTCACGAGCAGTTGTGTTGAAGGCCGCGCGGCAAAACCCAGATCGACGGGGCTGCCGCGTCGACCCGTTGCAATCGGGGGAGCTGCATATGAAGTTCGACATTCGAGTTGTCGCGCTTGCCGGGGCGCTTGTCGCTGCCGGCGCACCGGGTGCCCGGGCGGACTGGTTCGGCGCCCTCACCCTGCCCGACCGCACACAGCTCGTGACCGAGGTGGCGGAATCGCAGGTCATCACGCCCGGCAGGCCGTTCGTCGCCCGGGTGACGCAGCTCGACGGGCGGATCGACACCACGGTCTATGTCCCCGTCGAGATCATGATCGATGGCGATGCCGTCTCGGCCATCGTCGAGGACAATATCGGCAACCGGTTTCCGCTCGCAATGTATCGCCGCACCGCGAAGGGCGAGCCGGGCTGAGGCCTGTCAGCCGCCGGTGGGGCGGCTGCGTAGCACGATCGCCCAGAAGCAGACGAGCATCGCCGCGCCGAGCGCGGCCACGCCATAGGCGAATACCTTCGGGGTGCCGTCATAGACGTGAATGGCGCCCACGCCGGCGCCCGCCGCCACGGCCATCTGCATGAAGCCCACCATCGCGGAGGCGGCGCCCGCCCGCGTCGGGAAGGGCGAGATGGCGCCGGCCTGGCTGTTCGGCATGACCAGCCCGCTGCCAAGCCCGATCACGACCATCGGCAGGATGATGCCGAGGATGCCGCCCATCTCCCAGAACACCCAGGCCGCCTGGGCAACCCCCGCGACGAGGCCCAGAACGGTCCCGGTCATGATGGTGCGGTCGATGCCAAGGCGCGGCGTCACGCGCGCGGCGAGATAGGCGCCGCCGCCGAACCCCGCGGTCACCGCGCCATAGACCAGCGCGAACCCGGTCGGCTGGAGCCCGATCACGTCGATGAAGTAGAACGGTGCCACCGAGTTGAACACGAAGATCTGGCCGAACCCGAAAGCGATGCACAGCGTATAGCCGGCGAACTTGCGGTTCGCGAACAGCCCGACATAGTCGCGCGCGAGGCGCAGCACGTGGATCGGCCCGGCGCGGTGGCGCTGCGTCTCGGGCAGGACCAGGAAGACTGTCGCGAAAACCACCGCGCCGAATCCCAGCATGAACACGAAGTTCGAGCGCCAGCCGAAGCTCTGCTCGAGGAACGCGCCGAGAATCGGTGACAATATCGGCGCCAGCGAAAACGCGGCCGAGACATAGGCCATGACCCGCGCCGCATCCTTCAACTCGTACAGGTCGCGCACAACCGCACGGGCGAGCACGGGCGCGGCACACGCTGCCAGTGCCTGCAGAAGCCGGAATGCGATCAGCGCCTCGATCGTGGGCGCGACAGCGCAGGCGACGGACGAGACGACATAGAGCCCGAGCCCGGCCAGCAGCATCGGCCGGCGCCCGTACCGGTCGGCGAGCGGGCCCCAGACGAGCTGGGCCACCGCGTAGGCCACCATGAACACGCTGAGGGTGAGCTGCACCATCTCGGGCGACGTCGCCAGATCGATGGCGATGCCGGGAAGAGACGGCAAGTACTGCGCGTTCGATGCCGACGACACCGCCGTCATCCCGGTGATCACGGCGATCAGCACGCCCGGTGGCGGCATGCGCCGTGGCGTCACGCCGGCGCGTCCGCCACGCTGCGCCGCATGATCAGCGCCCAGTAAGTGACGGTCGCGATCACCAGCAGCGCCAGAATGCTGATCGCCGTCGGCAGCGCCGATCCCGTGTACGTCGCCATGATGGCGACGCCGCCGATCGCGGCGAATGTCATCTGCAGGAACCCGACCAATGCCGAGGCGGCGCCCGCCTGCTGCGGGAACGGCGCGATGGCCGCGGCCTGGCAGTTCGGGAATACGAACCCGAACCCGCCGGTCACCACGCCCATGGCGCCGCACAGCAGCCAGGCGCTGTGCGAGCCCTCGAGCACCAACAAGATCATCGCGACGCCGCCCGCGAGCGAGATCGCCATGCCGAGCATCACGCTGCGATCGATCCCGAGCGGTGCCGTCCAGCGTGCGGCCATCATCGCGGTAATTCCGTAGCTGACGGCCGTCAGCGCGTAGGGAATCGCGAAATCGATCGGCGCCAGCCCACCCGCGCCGATGAAGAAGAACGGCGCGACCGAATTGAACAGGAAGATGGTGGCGAAGGCCAAGGTCAGGCACATGGCGTAGCCGACGAACAGCCGGTCCGACAGCAGCATCAGGTAGCCTGAGGCGACGGTCTCGGCACGTAGCGATCGGGGTGTCTTCAGCGTCTCGGGCAGCCGCCACAGGACGACCGCAAGCAATGCGCCGCTCGCCACCACCATGAAGGTGAAGTTCGACCGCCAGCCGAAATGCTCCTGCAGGGTCGCACCCAGGGCCGGGCCCACCACCGGCGCCAATGCGAATGCCGCGGCGATGTAGGACATCACTCGCGCGGAATCGCGCAGCTCATAGACGTCGCGCACAATGGTGCGCGCAATGACCGGCCCGCAGCACACGCCGATCGCCTGGACAAGACGCGCCGCGATCAGCATCTCGATCGAGGTCGCCAGGCTGCAGGCGATGCTGGCGACGAAGAACAGCCCGAGCCCCGCGATCAGGACGAACCGGCGCCCGTACCGGTCGGCAACCGGCCCCCAGACGAGCTGGGCGATGGCGAACCCCGCGATAAAGGCACTGATCGTCACCTGCGCCGCGGTGATCGTCGTATGCAACCCCACGGTCATCGCCGGCATCGACGGCAGGAACACGTTCGACGCCATCGACGAGGTGGCGGTCAGCAGGGTCATCAGCGTCACGAACGCCCACGGGCGCATGCCGGCCGGCCGCGCCGTACCGGGCACGGGCCCGTCGGCGGGCGGCAGCCCGGCATTGCGCGGCGACACTGTCATGAATCGTTCCGGCTGGTCCCGCGGCGGATAACATCACGGATCGCCGGACGGGGCAACGCGCGCCGGCGCGGGGCAGCTTTGCCGGATCAGGCCGTGACGGGCAGCTTCAACCCGTAGAACGCCGCGGCGTTGTCCCACAGGATCCTGCGCTGGTCGGCGGCGGAGACCCCCGGCACCTCGAGCAGCGACGCCACCGCTCCGCCGCCCGAGTCGAAATGCGGGTAGTCGGTGGCGAAGGCGATCTTGTGCGCACCGATCCCGGCAACGGCCAGCGGCAAGGTGTGGTCTCCGGGATCGCAGCTCACCAGGCATTGGCGCTCGAAATACGCGCTGGGCTTCATCTTGATGGGCATTTGCGGCCCCAGCTTGCGGTGCGCGAAGTGGTCGTCCATGCGGGCCAGCCAGTAGGGGGCCCAGCTGCAGCCGGCCTCGAGGAACGCGACCTTGAGCCGCGGGAAGCGCTCGCACACCCCGCCGCAGATGATGCTCAGCGCCGCGAACATCTGCTCGAAGGCGTGCGAGATCACGTGGTTGAAGGCATAGCGGTCCTCGTTCCGGATGCCGTAGCGGTCGCCGCCGGCGGTGGCGGGGTCGCCCGTCGTTTCGTGCACGCAGAGCGGCACGCCCATCTCCTCGATCGCCGCCCACAGCGGATCGTAGGCCGGATCGTCCAGCGTGCGCCCCATGCACGGGTTCGGCCGCAGCGCGATCCCGACCGCGCCCTTCGCGACCGCGCGGCGCGCCTCGGCAACGGCGGCGGCGGGATCGTGCAGTGCCAGCATGCCGGCGAAGTAAAGGCGGTCGCGCCATGGCGCCACGTAATCGGCGATCCAGTCGTTGTAGGCGCGCGCGACGGCCTGGGCGAACGGCGCCTCGCAGGCATAGGCGGCGACCAGCCCGCCCGACGGGAACAGGACGGCGGCGCGCACCCGCTCCTTGTCCAGCACCTTGATGCGGTCGGCGGCAGCCATCGGCTTCCGCAGCGTGATCGAAACGGGGAAGGGCGGGTGGCTTTCGCCGTCCACCACCAGCCGCCGCACGCCCCGCGAATCCATCACGTTGCCCGGCAGGCGCGCCCGGTAGGCGGGTTCGAGATAGTCGCTGAACATCTCGTCCGATTCGATCACATGCCCGTCGGCGTCGATGGCGATCAGCTCGCGATCCATCGTCATTTCCCCTTGCCCGCGTCGCGCCTGGCGATCAGTGGCGCGAGTGCCGCCTTGAACTCGGCGCGCCGCGCCGGCGAATGCATGAAGCCGTAATCGAGGTCGGGCTGGTCGTCCGCCTCGATCTTCAGCGTGGCGAAGACGGGGCCCTCGGCGGCGAGGACGCCGGGCAGCTCGGCGGTGAAGCTGTTCATCCCGTCGAACTCCCACACCTGCGCATAGCCCGCGGCGCGGGCGAGCCCGGCGAAGCTCACCTTGCCCTGGCCGGGGATCGGGTGGCTGCCATTCGCCTCGTAGCAGCCATTCTCGACGACGAAGTGGACCAGGTTCTTCGGTGCGACGCTGGCGATAGTCACCAGGCTGCCGAGATTCATCAGCAGGCTGCCGTCGCCGTCGAGCAGGATGATCTTCTGGCCGGGCAGGCCGAGCGCGATGCCCAGCGCGTGCGACGAGCCCTGGCCCATCGCGCCGAGCGAGACGAAGTTGAGCGGGCTGGGGTCGGTCTCGCGCCACGCAAAGGCGGACGAATAGGCCGCGACGACGATGGCATCGCCGCGCAGCTCGGCCAGCCGCTTGAAGCATTCCGAGCGCGGCATCATGGCGCGATCACCGTGCCGAACAAAATGGCGAGCGGACGCGAATCAGCATAGGCGCGGTCGATGGCGGCCGGTACGCGCGCCACGTCGTCCGGCCCCTCCAGGCACATGTGCGGGATTTCCATCGCGTCGAGGATCGGCTCGACGATGCGCACGGCGAACGCCTTGGATTGCGCGGGCGGCACGCCCGGCTCCTTGTTCAGCATGCCGATCATCATGCAGACCGGGTTGTGGTACTCGCAGCCGATGGCGCGGATCGAATTCACGGAGTCGAAAAAGCCCGTCATCTGCATCAGCAGCACGGCGCGCACGCCGGTGTAGCCCAGCCCGGCGCAGATCGACACGCCCTCGTCCTCCTTGCACAGGCGGATCAGGCGGAAATGCGGATCGCGCGACAATGGCCATAACAGGCCTTCGCTGGTGGTGAGGTCGGGCAGCGCGGCGACGTGGGCGATGTCGGCCTCTATCAGCGCGGCGATGATGTCGCGCCCGCGCAGTGCGGTATCGACGGCCGCGGCCATCACGCCTTCGCCAGCGGAAACTTCTTCAGGTATTGCTGGTACTCGGGTTCCACGTCCACCTTGAGGGCGGCGAGGATGCGCACGACGCCATTGTAGTTGGCGATGGCCATCAAGAGATCGACCAGCTGCTCGCGGTCGAACGCGGCCTCGATCTCGGCGAAGGTCTCGTCCGACAAAGCGACGTCGCGGGTCATCTCGCGCGCGGCGCGCAGCACCGACTTGGCCAGCGGCTCCAGATGCGTCGGCTTGCCGATCGATTCGTCGGCGATGGCCTTGATGTCGTCCTCGCTGACGCCGGCCTTCAATCCGATCTCGCAATGGTGCGAATACTCGTAGGGGCTGTTGGCCAGGTATCCCACCTGTATGATGGCCATTTCGCGCAGCCGGGGATCGACCTTCGAATGATGGCGGATATACATCGCCATCGCGTTCGAATGCTTGGCCGCGCCGGGGCTGTTGGCCAGCGCGCGGGCCACGTTGGTCACGTGTCGGCGCGGATCGCCCTCGGGCGGCGGGATGTCGAGGTAGGGCACGCGGGCCATCGCTTCCTCCGCTATAATGCGGCCGATGGTAGCGCGCCCGGCAGGGGTGCGGAAGCGCGGGGTTTCGCCGCTCCGCGAATCCCGCTATGACCGGCCGCCAGCCAACGCAGACCGGATGGATGGAACCCCATGAAGATCAACCCGCCCTTCCGCGCCGACCACGTGGGAAGCCTGCTGCGCCCCAAGCGCCTCCTGGAGGCGCGCGAGAAGGCCGGGCTCGCGGGCGACGGCGCGCATGCCCAGTCCGCGCTCCTCGCGCTCGAGACGGATGAGCTCAACCGTATCGAGAACGAATGCATCCGCGAGGCGGTGGCGTTCGAGGAGTTGGTCGGGCTGCAATCCATCACCGACGGCGAGTATCGCCGTGCATCCTGGGCCTACGACCTGGCGCGGCGCATCGACGGTCTCACGCTGCGCCGCCAGGAAGGGCAGTTCACCTTCTCCGGCGCGGGATCGCGCCCGCCGATCTTCTATACCGAGGGCAAGCTTTCGCGGAGGCCGGGCGGCATCGGCGTCGCGGACTTCCAGTTCACCAAGGCGCTCACCAGCCGCACGGTCAAGGCGACCATGCCGTCGCCGACGCTTCTGTTCGTGCGTGGCGGCCGCGCCGGAGTCAGCGAGGACGCCTATCCCGATCTCGAGCCGTTCTTCGAGGATGTCGGGCGCGTGTATCGCGAGGAAATTGCCGACCTGGCCGCGGCAGGCTGCACCTACGTGCAGATCGACAACACCGATGCCGCCTATATCTGCGATCCCAAGTTCCAGGAAACGGCGCGCAAGCTCGGCTGGGAGCCGGAAGAGCAGATCGCGGTCCAGGCCCGCATGGTGTCGGCGGCGACGCGCAACTGCCCGGCCGGCGTGACGGTCGCCATGCATGTCTGCCGCGGCAACTCGGCCGGCAACTGGATGGCTGAGGGCGGGTACGAGTTCGTGGCCGACGCGCTGTTCAACGCGTTCGACGTCGACGCCTACTTCCTGGAATACGACGACGAACGCTCGGGCGATTTCGCCCCGCTGCGCTTCTGCCCGAAGGACAAGACGGTCGTGCTCGGCCTCGTCACCACCAAGCGGCCGGAGAATGATACCAAGGACCAGCTCAAGCGGCGCATCGACGAGGCGGCGAAGTACCTGCCGCTGGAAAATCTCTGCCTGTCGCCGCAGTGCGGGTTCGCCTCGGTCGCCAAGGGCAACCCGATCACCGTGGACGATCAGCGGCGCAAGCTCGCCCTCATCGTCGAGACCGCGACCGAGGTGTGGGGCAGCGCGTAGTCGCTCGATTGTCATCCCGGCCAAGCCGCGTCCTTCGACGGCCAACCCATCCTCATCCTGAGCCTGTCGAAGGACGAGGATGGGTTGGCCGCTCAGGATGAGGGCGGCGCGAGCCGGGGTGACAGTACGAGAATATTCAGCCCCGCGGCTGCCAGTAGGCGAAGGCCATGGCGTTGCCGGTGCCGGCGAGCGAGCGATAGCACGGAACGTAATCGACCAGCGTCATCTCGAAGCCGCACTCGACCATGATGCCGCCCAGCGGGATCCAGTTCTTGATCTCCGACGACCCGTCCTGGTAGCGGTTCTCGGGGATGGCGAGCAGCGGCTTCTCATTGCCCTTCTTGAGGGCGTCGAGGACGGTGCGGTCGAGCTCCTCGTCGATCACGAAATGGCTGAGCCCGCCCGAGCCGAACACGGCGACGCGCGCGTCCGAATCCCAGCTCTCGATCGCCGTCTTCAACGCCTTGCCAAGCGCATAGCAGCGCGCGGCCGAAGGCTGGTTCGGCGGGTAGAACGTGTTCTGGCAGACCGGCACCGACGGCACCGGCTTGTCGTTCATGATGCGGCGATAGACGAACCCATAGGCGTGCGGGATGCCGTTGACGTAGCCAGAGCCCCTGGGAACCGACTTCATCGACGACACGTCGAAGCCGCTTTTCATCAGGCTTTCGATGATGTGGCGGCCCAGCGCCGGCTGGCCGGGGTAGAATGAATCCTCCGGCGGCGCATGGCCGCGTTCGGCCACCGCGACGCCCGGGGGCAGGCGCGACACCTGCTCCGCGGTGCGCGGGCCGTTATTGATGGTCTCGCCCCAGAATACGGCAAAGGCGGGGAAGTTCTCCTCTATGAACATCTCGCGCTGGTCGTTGCCGATGATGACCGCGACGTCGGGCTTCACCTCCTCGAACTTCCGGGCCAGAGCCGCGATGGCGGACTGGCAGGCGGCGTGGCGCGTCTTCCACTTTTCCTCGGTGATCTCGCGCTCGAAATGATCGCCCTTCCGCAGCTCCACCAGCTCCTCGAATGTATGGGTGGTGCCGTGAAAGAAATGCGCCTTGTGCATCTTGTCGAAGCCCACCCGCTGGCCCCATTCGGGCCACGGGGTGGACAGCATCGGGCCGTGCGATGTGCCGATGCCGAGAACGACCTTCGCCATCGTGGATGCTCCTTCTGTCGCGCCGGACAGGTCCGATACAATGCCACGAAAGGCCGGTTCCGTCGACCGCCGGGGGCGGGCGCTGCCGGGCGGGGTCGCTCTCGCCCGCCGCTTCGAGATGCTCTAGGTCACCAACTCATAAAGGGGATTCACATTTGTAGCGAACAGTGATTCAAGTTCCTCGATGGAGGAGCCGTGATGCACAAGCGCCGCTACGAACTGACGGACTTTGAATGGTCGATCATCGAGCCTGTGTTGCCGAACAAGCCGCGCGGCGTTCCGCGAGCCGACGACCGGCGGGTTTTGAACGGCATCTATTGGCGTCTGAGGACGGGGTCGCCCTGGGCCGACATTCCGGAGCGCTACGGGCCGGCGACGACCTGTTACAACCGCTTCGTCCGGTGGCGGAAGATCGGCGTGTGGGATCGGGTTTTCGAAGCCGTTTCCAAGGCTTACGACGGCGACCTGCAAATGATCAACTCCTCGTCCATCCGCGTCCATCAGCACGCCGCCAACGTCAAAAAGGGGGTCCGGAAACCGCCGCTGGGGACGTCCCTGGAACCCGATGCATGGGGCGCTCGCGGGGCGGACTGACCACCAAGATCCACGCGCTTGTCGATGCCAACGGCCTGCCCGTCTCGCTCAAGCTTTCCGAGGGCCAAGCCCATGACGGCAAGAGCGCGGCCGACATGCTGACGAACCTCGGCCCCGGACAGATCCTTCTGGCCGACCGCGCTTATGACAGTGACGCCTTGCGCGCCGAGATCGAGAAGCAGGGCGCCTGGGCCAACATCAAACCCATGCCGGGGCGCGTCCGCATCCCGGCCTTCAGCGCCTTCCTCTACCGCTATCGCAACCTCGTCGAGCGCTTCTTCAGCAAGCTCAAACACTTCAGGGCAGTCGCAACCCGCTACGACAAGCACGACGCCAACTACCTCGCTCTCATCAAGCTCGCCGCCGTCAGAATATGGATGCGGTTTATGAGTCGGTGACCTAATCTCCGGCAAACTTCAAACCGGGAGGACGCAGTGGGGACCCGCCAGCACCTCATTTCGATCGTCGCCGCTGCCCTGGCCGCCGCTTCTGTCGGGCCGGCCACCGCCGCGCCGATGACGCTCAAGTTCGGTACCACCGGTCCGCCCTTCGGGCCGCTCTACACGGAAGCCTACCTGACCTGGGCGAAGGAGGTGACGGCAGGCTCGAACGGCACGGTCGAGGTCAAGGTCTTTCCGGGCTCGGCGCTCGGCACGATGATCAATATCTATGACCGCATCATCAACGGCGTGGCCGACGTGGGCTACGCGGTGCTCGGCCCGATCGTCACGCAGTTCCCGAAATCCTCGGTGGTCGGGCTGCCGTTCGAGGCGCGCAACCCGCGCGAGGCGGGGCTGGCGCTGCTGGGCTCGTGGCAGAACGGCACCATTACCTCCGAGTTCGCCAAGGTGCATCCGGTCGCGTTCGCGGCCTTCACCAACGTCTCGATCCATTCCCGCAAGCCGTTCGCGAAGCTCGAGGATTTGAAGGGCATGAAGATCGGCACGCAAAGCCGCCTGATGGGCCAGGTGATCGAGCGGCTGGGTGGCACGCCCATCGCAATACCGGTGTCGCAGGCCTACGAGGCGCTCAACCGCGGTACGCTCCAGGCATTCGCCACCGGCTGGCCCGCGATCAACCCGTTCAAGCTGGCAGAGGTGACCACCACCCATGCCGACGTACCGCTCGGCTCGGAGATGGCGTTCATCTCGATGAACAAGCAGTCCTACGCCAAGCTGCCCGAGGCGGGGAAGGCGGCGGTCGACAAGTACTCCGGCCTGCATTTTACCGAGCTGATGTACAAGGCGATCACGAAGATGGCGGAGCAGGGGCGCGCCACCGTGCGCGCGAAGAAGGAGACCATCCTCGACCTGTCCGACGCCGAGGAAGCGCGCTGGCGCGCTGCCGTCGATCCGATTACCGAGGCCTGGGTGAAGCAGACGCCTGATGGCGCGAAGGTACTGGTCGCGTTCCGTGCCGAGGTCGCGAAAGTGCGGGCGAGCCGGTGAGCGCCGGTGCCGCACTGGACGAGGCGGGGCGCGCGGCCAGGGTCGCGCGGCTGCTCGCGCCCCGTTCGATCGCCATCGTCGGCGTTTCGCCCGATCCCGGCTCGATCGGCGGGGCGGTTCTCGCCAACCTCGAGAAGTTCGGCTATCCGGGCGAGATCCATCTGGTGACGCGCCGCCAAACTGAAATCGGCGGTCGGCCCTGTGTGCCGACGGTGGACGATTTGCCGCAGGGGATCGACGTCGCCGTCCTCGCCGTCCCGCAAGCGATTGCGGCCGAGGCGGTCGCCGCGTGCGGCCGGCGGAATGTCGGGGCGGCGGTGGTCTATGCCGCGGGCTTCGCCGAGACCGGCGACGAGGGCAAGGCGGCACAAACCAGGCTGGTCGAGGCGGCGCGGGCGGGCAACGTCGCGCTGTTCGGCCCGAACTGCATCGGCATCGTCAATTTCGTCGGGCGCGCGCCGCTCACCTACGAACCGCACGTCACGCAGGAGATGGGCAAGGTGCCGGCAATCGGCCTCGCGGCTCAGTCGGGCGCGATGGCCTCGACCCTCCGACTCGCCCTGCAGGGCAAGGGGCTGGTGATCTCGTGGTTCATCTCGACCGGCAACGAGGCCGATCTGCATGTCGAGGATTTCCTGCCCACCCTGATCGCCGACGACAATACGCGCGTGATCGTCGTCTATGCCGAGCAGCTTCGCGCACCGGCGCGGTTCCTCGCGCTCGCCGCCGACGCACGGGCCGCCTCGAAGCCGATCGTGCTGCTGCATCCCGGACGCAGCGCGCGCGCCCAGGCGACGATGCTGTCGCACACCGGCGCGCTGGCGCCCGACCACGCGGTCATGGCGGCCCTCGTCGCACGCGAGGCGGTGGTGCGCGTCGATACGATCGAGGAAGCCATCGACACGGCCGAGCTGCTCGCACGTTTCCCGACGCCGCCGACGAAGGGCGCCGGCATCGTCACCAATTCCGGCGCGTTCAAGGGCATCGCCGCCGACATGGCGGACGCGGTCGGGCTCGACCTGCCGGCGCCGGCGCCCGCCACCATCGAGACGGTGAAGCGTGCCCTGCCGCCCTATGCCACGGTCGAGAACCCGCTCGACGTCACCGGCCAGAGCGTCAAGGACCCCGGTATCCTCGGCGCCGCCGCGCGCGGCCTGCTGGACGATCCGGCCATTGGCAGCCTGATCGTCTCGATCATCAGCGGCAACGGGCCGATGGCGATGGACAAGGGCAATGTGCTGCTGCCCGAGGTCAAGGGCTCGACGAAGCCCGTCGCGCTTTGCGCCTTCGGCGACGAATCGCCCTTGCCGGCCGAGTTCGTGTCGATGTTCCGCGACAACAACATCGTGTTCCTGCGCTCGCCCGAGCGCGCGATCCGTGCCACGGCGCACGCGACCACCTATGGGCGTGCGCTGGAGGCGGCGGCGCGGCGCGCGCCCGGTGCCGACCTGCCGGAGATCGTGTTGCCGGTCGGCACCGTCCCCGAATATCTCGGCAAGAAGGCCGCCGCCGCGCTCGGCATCGCCGTGCCCGAAGGCGGGCTCGCCCGCGACCTCGCCGAGGCCAAGTCGATTGCCAAGCGTATCGGCTATCCCGTGGCGCTCAAGGCGCAGGCCGGGGCGCTGGCGCACAAGTCGGATGCCGGCGGCGTGATCCTCGGCCTCGCGACCGAGGCGACGCTCGGCAATGGCTGGGTGAAGCTGCAGGCGAATTTGCGCGAGACGCGGCCCAACCTCGAGCTCGATGGCGTTCTGGTCGAGCGCATGGCTAGGGCCGGCCTCGAGCTGGTGGTGGGCGCGCGGCGCGACCCGGCCTGGGGACCGGTCGCGATGGTCGGGCTCGGCGGTATCTGGATCGAGGCGCTGAAGGACGTGCGGCTGATGGCCTGCGACCTGACCGAGGACCAGATCGTGGACGAGCTGACGCGATTGCGCGGCGCGGCCTTGCTGCAAGGTATCCGCGGCACGCCGCCCGCCGATGTCGAAGCGGTCGCCGCGATCGTTGCGCGCGTCGGCGCGCTGATGCGCGCCCGGCCGGACATCTCCGAGGTCGACATCAACCCTCTGTTCGTCTATCCGAAGGGCCAGGGCGCGCTCGCGCTCGACGTCCTGATCGTGACCGGCGAGCGCGACGCGAACGAACATCCGCCGGGCCCGACCGCCCGGTAAGTCACCCGCCCGTTGCCAGCCGGGCTGACACGCAGCATCGGAGGACGACATGCCCAGGACGAAACCGCCATTCCGCGCCGACCATGTCGGCAGCTTCCTACGCCCCGAGGCGTTGAAGGAGGCGCGCGCCAGGCGCGAGAAGGGCGAGATCGACGCCGCCGCGCTGAAGGCGGTCGAGGATCGCGAGATCAAGAAGATCGTGCGCAAGCAGGAGGAGGTCGGCCTGCAGCTCGCCACCGATGGCGAGTTCCGCCGGTCCTGGTGGCACTATGACTTCCTCACCCAGCTCGACGGGATGAAGATGGTCAAGACCGACCAGGCCCTGCAGTTCCAGGGCATGACCCCGCGCGCCGAGGCGCCGGCGATCGTCGGCAAGATCGGGTTTTCGAACCACCCGATGCTGGAGCATTTCAAGTTCCTGAAAGCGACGGCCAAGGTCACGCCCAAGATGACCATCCCGAGCCCGGCCGTGCTGCATTTCCGCCTGTCGACGCCGACGATCAAGAAGGTCTATCCCGACCTCGACGGCTTCTTCGCCGATACGGCGGCGGCCTACGCCAAGGCCATCAAGGCGTTCCATGACGCCGGCTGTCGCTACCTGCAGCTCGACGACACGGTGTGGGCCTATCTCTGCTCGGAGGAACAGCTCGCCCAGGCCAAGGCGCGCGGCGAGGACACCGACAAGCTTCAGGGCTGGTATGTCGACTGCATCAACGCGGCGGTGAAGGCCAAGCCGGCGGACATGACGATCACAATGCATATCTGCCGCGGCAATTTCCGCTCCACCTTCATCTCCTCGGGCGGGTACGAGCCGGTCGCCGAATCCGTGCTCGGCAAGCTCAACATCGACGGCTATTTCCTGGAATACGACTCCGACCGCGCGGGCGGGTTCGAGCCGCTGCGCTTCCTGCCCAAGGGCGACAAGATCGTTGTGGCAGGTCTGATCACCTCGAAGGCCGGAAAGCTGGAATCGAAGGACGACGTGAAGCGCCGCCTCGACGAAGCGTCGAAGTTCGTGGCGATGGACCAGCTTTGCCTGTCGCCGCAGTGCGGCTTCGCCTCGACCGAGGAGGGCAACATCCTGACCGAGGACGAGCAGTGGGCGAAGCTGGCGCGGGTGGTCGAGATCGCGCGCGAGGTCTGGGGCTGACACCCCCGTGGCCAGTAGGATATGGCCCATAATATCGGACTCTGCCGACCGAATTGACCTGACGGGCGGCGATCGTGGGACGCACGGTAGCCGCCCATTGTTTTGGCGGTCGTCGTCCCCGTGGGATCAAGCGCTTGATTGATTTGCGCTTTTACTGCGCGCCGCGAGGGGGTATGACTCAAGCGCACAAGAAGACAACAAGAACAAGAATGAGGCAATTTCACAGCTAGGGAGAGCTTTCATGAAGCGCTTGACGACCCTGCTTGCCGCCGCGGCGCTGTGCATCACCACGGGCACTGCGCGGGCCGACGATTACAAGATCGGGCTGATTGCCGACTTCACCGGCATCTTCTCGACTTGGGGCCCGCAGTTCCTGCATGCGATGCAGGCTTATCAGGCGGTCCACGGCAAATCGGTCAAGGGCCCGAAGGGCGAGACGATCAACGTCAACATCGTCACGCGCGACACGGCCAGCCAGGGCCCGGACAAGGCGAAGCAGCTCGGCGAGGAGCTGATCCTGCGCGAGAAGGTCAACATGCTGGCCGGGTTCGACCTGTCGCCCCACGCCATGTCGGTCGCGCCGCTGTCGCAGCAGGCGAAGGTCCCGGTGGTCATCATGAACGCCGCGACCGCCAAGATCACGCGCATGTCGCCCTACTTCGTGCGCACCTCGATGACCATTCCGCAGTACGTGCAGCCGATCGGCAAGTGGCTGGTCGAACACGACGTGAAGTCGTGCTACGTGCTGGTTTCCGACTACGCGCCGGGCTACGACGCCGAGGAATATTTCATCAAGAGCTTCACGGCGGCGGGCGGCAAGATCGTCGGCAAGGCGCGCAGCCCGATCAGCAACGTCGACTTCTCGTCCTACGTCGAGAAGGTGCTGCAGGCGAAGCCCGATTGCCTCTACATGTTCATGCCGGCCGGCACGCCCTCGATCAACCTGGTCAAGGCCTGGGTCGATCGCGGCCTCAAGGCGGCGGGCATCAAGCTGGTCGGCACCGGCGAAACGCAGCAGATCTTCCTCAAGAACTTCACCGACGACGTGCAAGGCGTCATCACCTCGATGCACTATACGGCCAGCAACAAGCGGCCGGAGAACATCGCCCTCAAGGAAGCGCTGAAGAAGATCGGCCCGAATGAGGAGCCGGACATCGCGTCGGTCGGTGCCTGGGACGGCATGCAGCTTATCTATATGGCGCTGCACAACCTGGGCGCACACGCACCGGGCATCGAGTACATCAACTTCATGAAGGGCAAGAAGCTGGAAAGTCCGCGCGGCCCGATCATGATCGACCCGGAGACGCGCGACATCATCGAGAACGTCTACATCCGCAAGGTCGAAAAAGTCGACGGCAAGCTGACCAACGTGGATGTCGAGACGATCCCGATGGTCAAGGATCCGTGGAAGATCGACCACCCGGAGAAGTAGACGGCATCGGCGCCCCGGCGCGCGCGCATCGCCCGCCGGGGCGGCCGTTCTCTCTCGATCCGTCCCGCGCAGCTTCCGGCCGATCATGGATTACGCCCTCACCATTCTGCTCGATGGCGTCTCGTTCGGAATGGTGCTGTTCATCATTTCCGTCGGGCTGACCGTAACGATGGGGCTGATGCGCGTGGTCAACCTGGCGCACGGCTCGTTTGCCATGATCGGCGGCTATGTCGCCGCGACGCTGACCCAGAGCCATGTCGACTTCTACCTGGCCGTCGCCGTCGGCACGGTGGCGGCAGGCGCGATCGGCGGCGTGTGCGAGTTGGTGTTCTACCGCCCGCTCTACCGCAAGGGCGAGCTTGCCCAGGTGCTGCTCACGGTCGGGCTGGTCTTCCTGTCGATTGCCGGCGTCACGGCCATCTTCGGCGCCTTTCCGTATCCGCTGGAGATGCCGCCAGAGCTGCGGGCGCTGGTCGACATCGGCTTCCGTACCTACCCCGCCTACCGGCTGTTCGTGCTGGCGGTCGGGCTGGCAATCGCAGTGATCCTTTGGTTCGTGATCGAATACTCGCTGTTCGGCGCCCGGCTGCGCGCCGCGGTGGACAATCCGCGCATGGCGCGCGGTGTCGGCATGAACGTAAACATGCTGTTCAGCGTCACGTTCATCGTAGGTTGCGCGTTGGCCGGGCTGGGCGGCGCAATCGGCGCCGGCATGCTATCGCTCGAGCCCAGCTACGCGCTGAAATACATCGTGCTGTTCCTGATCGTGGTCATCGTCGGCGGCGAGGGCAGCTTCAAGGGCTCGTTCGTCGCCGCCATCGCGCTTGGGGTGATCGACACGACCGGCCGCTACATCCTGCCCGAGGCGGCGACCTACATGATCTACGTCGCAGTGTTCGTCCTGCTGCTGTGGCGGCCCAAGGGCCTGCTGCCGCCCCGGTCGGTGGCGTGATGGCGACGCCGGTTCCTGCCCGCGCCGCGCCGATCGGTCCGCAGGAAGGGGTCAGCCCGGCGCGCCTCGCGCTGCACGCCATCCCGTGGGTCATCGCCATCGTCTTCTACTTCGTCTCGGGGGGCTACCTAAGCCTCGGGACCCAGGTGATGATCTGGATCCTGTTCACCCTGTCGCTCGACCTGGCGCTCGGCTACGCCGGGATCGTGACGTTGGGCCACGCGGCGTTCTATGGCGTCGGCGCCTATGCGGCCGGGATTCTTTCCGTGCGGCTGACTGGCGATCCCCTGGCCGGGCTGGTCTTCGCTACCGTCGTCGCGGCCGCGCTCGGCTTCGTCACCGGCATGCTGATCCTGCACACGACCGGCGTGACGTTCCTGATGCTGACCCTCGCGATCCTGTCGATGCTGTACGAATACGCCAACCGCGCCAACGAGCTGACGGGCGGCGATAACGGGCTGCAGGGCATGTCGCTCCATCCGCTGCTGGGACGGTTCGAGTTCAACATGTTCGGCCACACCGCCTACGTCTTCACGCTGGTGGTGCTGTTCTTGTGGTTCCTGGTGTCGTGGCGCGTCGTGCACTCGCCGTTCGGCCGTTCGCTCGACGGCATTCGCCAGTCTCCCGCGCGCATGCGCGCGATCGGCACGCCGGTCTGGTGGCGGCTGGTCGCCATCTACACGCTGTCCGCGGCGATGGCGGGCTCGGCGGGGGCGCTCTCGGCCTTCGCCACAAGTTTCGTCGGGTTGTCGGTGCTCAACCTGTTCACCTCGGGCATCGTCGCGGTGATGCTGATCCTCGGCGGTACGCGGCGTATTTACGGGGCGTTCGTCGGCGCAGCGATCTACTACGTCGTGCAGGACTACACCGCATCGATCAACCCGTATCTTTGGGAATTCGTGATCGGCGGGCTCCTGATCGCCGTCGTGCTGTTCCTCGAGGGCGGGCTGATGAGCATCCTGGACGGTGCGGCAGCGACGGTCCGCCGTTGGTCCGGTCGCGGAGCGCGGCCGTGAATACGCAGGTCGAGCCGGTGCTGTCGGTGCGCGCCCTGTGCAAGAATTTCGGTGCGATCCAGGTGGCGCAGTCGATCGATCTCGACCTGCATCCCGGTGCGCGGGTCGGGCTGATCGGGCCGAATGGCGCGGGAAAGACGACGTTCGTCAATCTGCTGACCGGCGTTGTCCCGCCCGATTCCGGCTCGATCCGTCTGGGCGGCCACCGCATCGACAATATCAGCGCCGCGCACCGTGTGCGGCGTGGGCTCGCCCGAACGCATCAGATCAACACGCTGCTGGTCGAGAACACCGTGCGCGACAACGTGGCCATCGCCATCGCCGAACGCGACGGCAAGGCGTGGCGCATGTTCCGCTATAAGGCGGCATGGCGGGCCTGCCGCGACGAGGCCGACGCCCGCCTCACCGAGCTCGGCATCGGCGGCGTCGCCGACCGGATGGTGGCCGAATTGCCCTATGGCGAACAGCGCCTTCTGGAGATCGCGATCGCTCTGGCGCTGCGCCCGCGCGTCCTGCTGCTCGACGAGCCGGGTGCCGGCGTGCCGTCGGGCGAAGTGCATGTGATTCACGACGCGCTCGAGCGGCTTCCCGCCGAAATCGCGATCCTGATCATCGAGCACGACATGGACCTTGTCTTCCGCTTCGCGCGCGAAATCGTGGTGATGGTGCAGGGCGCGGTGCTGCGCCGCGGCGCGCCCGCCGAGATCAGCGCCGACCCCGAGGTGCGCGCGGTGTATCTCGGAAGGGGGAAGCATTGAGCGTCGGGCTCGCCGTCGAGGACCTGGTCGCCGGGTACGGGGCGACTGTCGTGCTCGACGGAATCTCGTTCGCCGTGCCGGCGGGCGGCACCCTCGCGATTCTCGGCCGCAACGGCGTCGGAAAGACGACGCTTCTCTGCACTTTGATGGGCTACACCACCCGCCATCGCGGCGCCATACGCTTGGGCGAGGCGCCTCTCGAAGGTTTGCCGACGCACCGGCGCGTCCTCGCCGGCCTGGGCTACGTCCCGCAGGAACGCGAGATCTTCCCGTCGCTGACCGCCGAGGAGAACCTGGCGGTGTCCGCCCGACCCGGCGGCTGGACGATCGAGGCGGTGTACGAGCTGTTCCCTTCGCTCGCTGCACGACGCCGCAACCCGGGCAACCGGCTTTCGGGTGGCGAGCAGCAGATGCTGGCGGTCGGCCGCGCGCTGGTGGGCGCGCCGCAGGTGCTGCTGCTCGACGAGCCGATGGAGGGGCTCGCTCCCATCGTGATCGACGCCCTCTACGACGCCTTGGCAAAGATCAGAGATGAATCCGGCCTCACCATCCTTCTGGTCGAGCAGAAGGCCGATCTCGCCCTCAGCTTCGCGGGCGAGGCCATCGTGCTGTCGCGGGGTCAGATCGTGTACCATGGGGCGTCCGAGACGCTTCGCACCGACGAGGAGGCCCAGCACCGCGTGCTGGGGGTGGGAACCGGTGGATGAGACATTCGACTACGTGATCGTCGGGGCCGGGTCGGCCGGCTGCGTGCTGGCCAATCGGCTGAGCGAGGATCCCGGGACCAGCGTCTGCCTGGTCGAGGCGGGTGGGCGCGATCGCAACCCGACCATCCACATCCCGCTGTTCGGGATGGTCACGCTGATGCACCACAAGACGCTCAACTGGCTGTATGCCACCGAGGCGCAGAAGCACGCTGCCGGCCGCGCAATACATATTCCGCGCGGCAAGGTGCTGGGCGGATCGAGCTCGATCAACGGCATGGTCTATATGCGCGGCCACCCGGGCGATTACGACGAATGGGCCGCGCTGGGCTGTCCCGGCTGGAGCTTCGCCGAGTGCCTGCCCTATTTCCGCCGGTCCGAGAACAACGAGTCGCTGGGCGATTCGGCCTATCACGGCACCGGCGGGCCGCTGAACGTCACCGACCCGAAGAAGCCCAACCCGCTCAACGAGGTCTTCGTCGAGGCGGCCGAGCAGCTCCAGATGCGCCGCCGGCGCGATTTCAACGATGACGGCCAGGAAGGGTTCGGGCTCAACCAGTTGACCCAGAAGAACGGCCGGCGCAACTCGACCGCTGTCGCCTACCTGAAACCGGCGCGCAACCGGCCGAACCTCAACATCGTCACCGCCGGCATCGCCGCCCGAATCGTGCTCGACGGCAAGCGTGCGACCGGAATCGAGCTGGTGACCGACGGCCAGGTCCGCACCCTCTCGGCGCGGCGCGAGGTGATCCTCGCCGCGGGCGCGATCGGTTCGCCCGCCATACTGATGCGCTCGGGCATCGGCGTGCCCGAGGATCTCAAGTCGCTGGGCATCGCAGTGGCGCACCCGGTGCCCGAAATGGGCCGGAATTTGCAGGACCATATGGCGGGCGTCGTGCAGATCGCGACCGACGCCATGTTGGGCTATGGCATTACGCTGCGTGCCGCGCCGAAGATCGTGATGAGCGGGCTCGAATACATCTTCCTTCGCCGCGGTATGGTCGCCTCGAACGTGGTCGAGGGGAACGGGTACGTCCGCACCCTGCCGGGGCTCGACCGGCCCGACATCCAGCTTGGTTTCATTCCGGCCCATCGCGGCACGGGCGGGCGGCTGGTCGGGTACGGGCACGGCTATTCGGTCTCGACGATCCTGATGCGGCCGAAAAGCCGCGGCACGGTCACGCTCCGTGCGGCCGATCCGCGTGCGAACCCTAAGATCGACCTCAACGCCTTTTCCGAACCCGAGGATCTCGACGCGCTGCTGCGCGGCTTCAAGCTGGCGCGGCGCCTGCTGGACGCGCCGGCCTTCGAGCCCTATCGCGGGCGCGAGCTGAAGCCCGGCCCCGACGTGCAGACCGACGATGCGCTGAAGGATTATCTGCGCGAGACTTCGGGCACGATCTACCACCCGGTCGGCACCTGCCGCATGGGCACGGACGCCGCCGCGGTGCTCGACCCGGAGTTGCGGCTCCGCGGCATCGACGGGCTTCGCGTCGTCGACGCCTCGATCATGCCGCGCGTCGTCGGGGGTAACACCAACGCGCCCACCATCATGATCGCCGAAAAGGCGTCCGACATGATCCGCGGCCGGACGCCTTTGCCCGCCGCGCAACTCAACTAGACGCCGTGTCCGCTTTCTTGCGCAATTGCTGGTACGTCGCGGCGCGGGATCACGAAATCGGCCGCACCCCGTTCGCGCGGCGCATCCTGGACGAGCCGGTGATGCTTTATCGGCGTGCGGATGGCGCACCCGTCGCGCTTGAGGACCGGTGCTGCCACCGCAACCTGCCTTTGTCCGAGGGACGGATCGAGGGCGACGACGTGCGCTGCGGCTATCACGGCCTCAGATTCGACGCGGCGGGCGCGTGCATCGAGGTGCCGGGCCAGAGGGCGGTCCCGCCCGGCGCGCGCGTGCGGTCGTACCCGCTGGTCGAGCGCTGGGGCTGGGTGTGGATCTGGATGGGCGATCCGGCCCGCGCGGACGAGGCGCGGCTGCCCGACTGGTGGTGGGCGGATCATCCCGAATGGAAGCGCTCGCAGCACCATCTGCTCGAGGTCGCGTGCGACTACCGGCTGATCGACGACAACGTGCTGGATGTCACCCATCTGGCCTTCGTCCATATCGGCTCGATCGGGACCAAGGCGATCCTGGAGTTTCCCGGCCATACCGAGCGCGGCGAGACGGGCGTCCGGCTGGAACGCTGGATCCTCGACCGTCCGGCCCCGCCGCTCTACCAGGCGGCCGGCGAATTTCCGGGCAATGTCGACCGCGGACAGGTCGTCGAGTTCGTCCCGCCCTGTTTCACCGTGAACCATGCCGTCTGCGTGAATGCGGGCGCCGACCGCGCGACCGGCGGCAACGGGCCGCGCATCCATCTTATGGCGCTCAGCGCGCCGACGCCGGCTACCGCGGACACCACCCACTATTTCTTCGCCTTCGTGCGTGGATTCGGGCTCGACGATCCGGCGCTCGACAAGGTGTTCGACGACGACATGGTGCGCGTGTTCCGCGAGGACGTGGGGGTCCTCGAGGCGCAGCAGCGGATGAACGCGCTGAGGCCGGACGCGCCGACCATCGATATCAACGTCGACGCCGCTCCGATCGCCGCGCGCAACCTGCTGGCGGCTGCCATCGCCGCCGAATGAGGGAAGGGAGACGACATGCACGTCATCATCGTGCGCATCCAGGTGGAGCCCGAGCACCTGGTCGATTTCCAGCGCGAGCTGCACGCCCACGTTGCCAACACGAAGGCGACCGAGCCGGGCTGCCTGCAGTTCGACGTCTCGATCGACAAGTCCGACCCGTGCCAGCTCTATATTTACGAGGTTTATCGCGACGACCAGGCGATGGAGGACCACAAGAAGTCGGCGAGCCTGAAGGCGATGGGCGAACGGACGCCGGGCTGGGTCGTCGAGCGTCAGCGTTTCGATGCCGTGCCCTGGGCCAACCGGTTCTAGTGTGCGGTAACGTCTTGTCGCCCTGCGGGTTTCGCGCCACGATGCAACGGGGAATGAGAATTATTTGCTTGGGGGCGTTTTCAATCGTCGTAACAGGAGGCTGAAAATGAGAATTGCCACTTTCCTTGCCGCAGGCGTGGTCGCCGCAGCGTTGGCCGGCACGGCCGGCGCCCAGACCATCGGGCTCGGCATCACCAAGGGCACGGCCGTCGACCAGATGGGCTCGGCGATCGCCAAGGTCGTTTCGCAATATTCCGGCCTGCAGATGCGCACCCAGGCGATGGCCGGGACGCAAAAGTACATCCAGGTGGTCAATGGCGGCGATCTCGAGTTCGGCATCGCCAACCTGATGCAGACCTACATGGCGGTCAATGGCACCGGCGTATCGGAAGGGCACAAGTTCGAGAATCTCCAGCTCGTCGCGACGCTGATGGCGTTCCGCAACTGCGTGCTGACGCCGGCGAAGAAGGACATCAAGACCTCGAAGGATATGAAGGGGCACCGCATGGCCTACGGGTTCAACGCGGCGCCGCTTTTCCGCTTCTTCATGGAGGGCGCGCTGATCAATGGCGGGCTCAGCTATGACGACGTGACCAAGGTGCCCGCGGTCGGGCTGGCGCAAAGCTGGAACCTCCTACGGCAGGGCAAGCTCGACGGTACGATCTCGGCGCTCGGCGCCGGCGTAACGGCAGAATCCAACGCCACGATGGACGGTGGCGCGCGGTGCGTCGACCTCTCGACCGAGGGCCCGAACGCCGAGAAGGCCTTGAAGGCCCTGCCGGCGGTCTATTACGTGCTGGTCCAGCCGGCCAAGACGCTGCCCGGCGTGATCGGGCCGACCCATGTGTTCGGCTACGATTTCGGCTTGTTCGCGAACAAGAACGTCAAGGCGGACGTGATCGAGAAGGTGGTCATGGCGATGCACGATCATGGCGATGAGATCAAGTCGACCGCCGCGATGTGGCGCACCTGGGCTCCGAAGCTCATGGGCAAGAAGCAGCCCGTGCCCTATCACCCGGCGGCCGAGGCCGCCTACAAGAAAATGGGTATCTGGATGGCCACGAACTAGCGGGCCTCCATGGCCGACGACACACGCGCCGGAACCGGCGATGCGGGCAAGCCTTCCGGGCGCCCCGCGTCGCCGGTCGAGCGGCTGGCGACCACGGTCGGCGGAACGGCGATCAGCCTGATCGCCATCGTCTTTTCCAGCCAGATCCAGGTCCGGCTCGGCTTCCAGATCTTCACCGAACAGGCGCTGGCCGCGATCCTGGGCTTCGCGCTTGCGATCATTTTCATCCGCACGCCGGCGCGGAAGGGCGCGAAGCGCGACACCGTGCCCTGGTACGACGCGATCTTCGCCGCCGCGTCGCTGATCGCCGCGTTCTATCTGACCTGGCTCTACCCCAGCCTGATCGATCAGTTCTACTTCATGCGCGATCAGGCGTTTGCGGTCGGGATCGTCCTGGTGCCGCTGACCATCGAGGCGTTGCGCCGCACCTCCGGCTGGGGGCTGACCGGCATCGTTCTGGTGTTCGTCGCCTATGCCCTGTGGGGTGACGTGATCCCCGGCAAGCTCCAGGCCCGCGCGCACTCGTTCTACGATCTCGCCTCCTATCTCGCGGTCGATACCAACGGCATTCTCGGCCTGCCGATGACCATCATCTGCACCGTGGTGATCATGTACGTGTTTTTCGGCCAGCTTCTGCTGAAGACCGGCGGATCGGAATGGTTCACCGACATCGCAACCGCCTTGATGGGCGGCACGCGCGGCGGGTCGGCCAAGATCGCGGTGGTCGCCTCGGGCCTGTTCGGCTCGATCTCGGGATCGGCGGTCTCCAACGTGGTGTCGACCGGCGTGATCACCATCCCGTTGATGCGCCAGGCCGGATACGATGCCAAGACCGCCGGCGCGTTCGAGGCGGTGGCCTCGACCGGCGGGCAGATCATGCCGCCGATCATGGGCGCCGCGGCCTTCCTGATGGCGGAAATATTGCAGGTGCCATACTCGACGGTGGTGATCGCGTCCATCGTGCCGGCGCTCCTGTACTACGTCGCGGTGTTCATCTATGCCGACCTCGAAGCGGCGCGGAAGAACATCGCGCCGGTGCCGGCCGACCAGATTCCGCCCTTCTTCCGCGTTATCCGCGAAGGCTGGTTTTTCCTGATCCCGTTCGTTGTGCTGATCTACCAGCTCTTCGTCGGCAATCTGGCGCCCGAAGAAGCGGCCCTGTGGGGTGCCGGCGCGGTCGTCGGGGTCAGCTGGATCTTCGGCTACAAGGGACGGCGGATCGGTGCGCGCGGCATCTACGACTCGATTCGCGACACAGGCGCGACCGCGGTCGACATCATCGTCATCGGCTCGATGGCCGGCATCATCATCGGCGTGATCCAGGTGTCGGGGCTGGGCTTCGGGCTGACGTTCGTCCTGGTGCAGTTCGGCCAGGGCAACCTGGCGGGACTGCTCGCGCTGACCGCGGTGATCTGCATCGTCCTTGGCATGGGCATGCCCACCACGGCCGTGTATCTGCTGGTCGCGGTTCTGGCTGCGCCGCCCCTGATCCAGCTTCACATCCTGCCGATAGCGGCGCACATGTTCGTGTTCTATTTCGGTATCGTGTCGCTCATCACCCCGCCGGTTGCGGTCGCGGCCTATGTTGCTGCTTCGCTCTCCGGCGCGGGCGCAATGGAGACCGCGCTCACCTCGGTCAAGCTCGGCTGGACCGCCCTCGTGGTACCGGTCATGTTCGTGATGTCGCCGGACCTGATCATGCAAGGCACGGTATTCGATTCCGCCGTTGCCTTCGTCACCGCGGTCGCCGGCGTGTGGCTCGCCACCGCGGCGATCCTAGGCTATCTCCTGCGTCCGATGGGATGGGCGCTACGCTTGGCGTTTGCCGTCGCGGGCATTGCACTGCTGATCCCGGCACGCGCCTTCCCGGGCGCCGCCACGATCGAGTTCGTCGGGATTGCGCTCGGGACGTTGCTGGTGGCCAGCGAGTTCTGGCAGCGCCGCATGCGCGCGGCGCGCTTGGCCGCCGGCTCAGCGCGGTAGGCTCGACGACCCCATAAGGTACTCGTCCACCGCGCGGGCGCACTGGCGCCCCTCGCGGATCGCCCAGACCACCAGCGACTGGCCGCGACGCATGTCGCCTGCCGCGAAGATCTTGTCGACCGAGGTGCGGTAGTCGCGCACGTCGGCCTTGACGTTGCCGCGCGGGTCCAGCGCCACGTCAGCCTGGTCGAGCATTCCCTCGCGCCGCGGGCCGAGGAAGCCCATGGCAAGCAGAACCAGGTCGGCCTTGAGCTGGAACTCGCTGCCGGCCATCTCGCGCATCTCCATCCGTCCGGATTCGCCCTTGACCCATTCGACGCGCACGCAGTCCAGCGCTTCGACCTTGCCGTTCGTGCCGGTCGCCCGCTTGGTCAGCACGGCCCAGTCGCGCTCGCACCCCTCCTCCTGCGACGACGAGGTGCGCAGCTTCAGCGGCCAGTCGGGCCAGGTCAGCGCCTTGTTCTCGTGTTCGGGCGGCTTGGGCAGGATCTCCAGCTGGGTGATCGAGGCGGCGCCCTGGCGCACGGAAGTTCCGATGCAGTCGGAGCCCGTGTCGCCGCCGCCGATCACCACCACGTGCTTGCCTTTGGCGGTGATTGTGCCGTCGGGCGCCGCCACCTGCTCGGCGTCGCCGGCATTGCGCTTGTTCTGCTGCGGCAGGAAATCCATGGCGAAATGGATTCCCTCCAGCTCGCGCCCCGGAATTTCCATGTCGCGCGGCCACTCGGCGCCGCCGCACATCGCGAGCGCATCGAACTCGGCCAGCAGCGACCACACCGTCACCGTCACGCCCACGTCGGTGTTGGGCGCGAAGGTCACGCCCTCGGCCTGCATCTGCTCCATTCGCCGGTCGATCAGGTGCTTTTCCATCTTGAAATCGGGGATGCCATAGCGCAGCAGGCCGCCGATCCGGTCGGACTTCTCGAACAGGGTGACATCGTGGCCGGCGCGTGCGAGCTGCTGGGCGCAGGCGAGGCCCGCCGGGCCCGAGCCCACCACCGCGACGCGCCTGCCGGTCTTCTTCGGGGGGATGAGCGGACGGATCCAGCCTTCCTGCCAGCCGCGATCGACGATCGCGCACTCGATGGTCTTGATGGTGACCGGGTTCTCGTCGATGTTCAGCGTGCAGGCCGCCTCGCACGGGGCAGGGCAGATGCGGCCGGTGAATTCGGGGAAGTTGTTGGTCGAGTGCAGCGCGCGCAGCGCGCTCTCCCACTGGCTGCGATAGACCAGATTGTTCCAGTCCGGGATCAGGTTGTTGACCGGGCAGCCCGTATGGCAGAACGGGATGCCGCAATCCATGCAGCGCGCCGCCTGGTCGTTCAGTTCGGGATCGGGCAGCGGCTTGACGAATTCGCGCCACGTCTTCGACCGCACCTCGGCCTTCTCGTAGCCGCGGTCGTGCCTCTCGAATTCCAGGAATCCGGTGATCTTCGCCATGCGCTACTCCGCCGCCGCTGCCTGGCTTTCGGCCTTGAGCTCCACGAGGGCACGGCGGAAGTCCTTGGGCATGACCTTGACGAACTGGCCGAGCGCCTTGTCCCAATCCTCGAGAAGGGCGCGGGCGCGCTCGCTGCCGGTATACAAATGGTGGCGCTCGATCAGGATCCGCAGCCGCTCGGCATCGAAGTGCAGCATGTCGCCCATGCCGCTGTCCTCGACGCTCGGCGCGCGCTGCACCGGCCGGCCGGGCGCGTCGGCCTCCTCCGGCCCGGCGGGGCGGACCGGCTCAAGCTCGACCATCGCCGTGTTGCACAGCTGCGCGAACTCCTTTTCCGGGTCATGCACATAGGCGATGCCGCCCGACATGCCGGCCGCGAAGTTGCGCCCGGTCTCGCCCAGCACCACAACCACGCCGCCGGTCATGTATTCGCACCCGTGGTCGCCCAGCCCCTCGACGACCGTCACCGCGCCCGAGTTGCGGACGGCGAAGCGCTCGCCCGCCACGCCTTCGAAATATGCTTCGCCACCGATCGCACCGTACAGCACGGTGTTGCCGATGATGATGTTGTCGGCGGGCTCGCGGTTGGCGACGGCAGGCTGGCGCACGACCACGCGCCCGCCCGACAGGCCCTTGCCGACATAGTCGTTCGCGTCGCCCTCGAGATCGAGCGTCACGCCGCGGGCGAGGAACGCGCCGAAGCTGCCGCCCGCCGTGCCGGTCAGCCGGACCGAGATCGTGTCTTCGGGCAGGCCTTCATGGCCATAGCGCGTCGCCACTTCGCCCGACAGCATCGCGCCGACCGTGCGGTTGACGTTGAGGATCTCGCGCTCGATGCGCACCGGCGTGCCGGACTCGAGGGCCGGCATCGCCTCGGCGATCAGCTCGCGGTCCATCGCCTTGTCGAGTTGGTGGTCCTGCGTTTCGCAATGGTGGATGGCGACGCCCGGCCTTGGCTCGATCGGGCGCAGCAGGCGCGTGAGATCGATGCCCTTGGCCTTCCAGTGGTCGATAGCGCGGCGCATGTCCAGCCGGTCGACGCGGCCGACCATTTCCTCGAACTTGCGGAAGCCGAGCGAAGCCATCACCTCGCGCACTTCCTCGGCCACGAAGAAGAAGTAGTTGATGACGTGCTCGGGCGCACCGGTGAACCTCTTGCGCAGCACGGGATCCTGCGTCGCGATGCCGACCGGGCAGGTATTCAGATGACATTTACGCATCATGATGCAGCCGGCGGCGATCAGCGGCGCGGTCGAGAAGCCGAACTCGTCGGCGCCCAGCATCGCGCCGACCACGACGTCGCGCCCGGTGCGGATGCCGCCGTCGACCTGCACGGCGATGCGCCCGCGCAGCGCGTTCAGCACCAATGTCTGCTGCGTCTCGGCCAGGCCGATCTCCCACGGCGAGCCGGCGTGGGTGAGCGAGGTGAGGGGGCTCGCCCCCGTGCCGCCCTCGTAGCCCGAGATGGTGACGTGGTCCGAGCGCGCCTTCGACACGCCGGCCGCGACCGTGCCGACGCCGACCTCGGAGACCAGCTTCACCGAGACCATGCCGTCGGGATTGACGTTCTTCAAATCGTGGATCAGCTGCGCCAGATCCTCGATCGAGTAGATGTCGTGATGCGGCGGCGGCGAGATCAGCCCGACGCCCGGCGTCGAATGGCGCACCCGCGCGATGTTCTTGTCGACCTTGTGGCCGGGAAGCTGTCCGCCCTCGCCGGGCTTGGCCCCCTGGGCCATCTTGATCTGCATCATGTCGGAGTTGACGAGATATTCCGCCGTCACCCCGAACCGGCCCGACGCCACCTGCTTGATGGCCGAGCGCATGGAATCGCCGTTCGGCATCGGCTTGAAGCGGTCGGCTTCCTCGCCGCCCTCGCCGGTGTTCGACTTGCCGCCGATCCGGTTCATCGCGATGGCGAGCGTCGTGTGCGCCTCGCGGCTGATCGAGCCGAAGCTCATCGCGCCGGTGGCGAATCGCTTGACGATCTCCGACGCCGGCTCGACCTCGTCGAGCGGCAGCGGCGCCGCGGCCGGCTTGAACGCCATCAGCCCGCGCAGCGTCAGCAGCCGCTCCGACTGGTCGTTGATCGCCTGCGCGAACGTCCGGTACTGGTCGGGCAGGTTGCCGCGCACCGCGTGCTGCAGTGCCGCCACGGTCTCGGGCGTCCAGGCATGGTCCTCGCCGCGCAGGCGGAACGCGTAGTCGCCGCCGGCGTCCAGCATCCCGTCATAGATCGGGTTGTCGCCATAGCCGTTGCGGTGGCGCACCATCGCCTCGGCGGCGATCTCGGCCAGGCCGGCGCCCTCGATGGTCGAGGCCGTGCCGGTGAAGTACTTCTCGACGAAATCGGTGGCGAGCCCGACCGCATCGAAGATCTGCGCGCCGCAATAGGACTGGTAGGTGGAGATGCCCATCTTGGACATCACCTTCAGGATGCCCTTGCCGCACGCCTTGATGTAGTTCTTCTGCACCTCGTAGGGCTGCAGCGGCAGCGCATTCTCGACCCGGATGCGCTCCAGAGTCTCGAACGCCAGATACGGGTTGATCGCCTCGGCGCCATAGCCCGCCAGAACGCAGAAATGATGTACCTGGCGCGCCTCGCCGGTCTCGACGACCAGCCCGGTGGATGTCCGAAGTCCCTGGCGGATCAGATGATGGTGCACCGACGCGGTCGACAGCAGCGCGGGGATCGGCGCGCGGTCGGCCGATGTCGCGCGGTCGGACAGGATCAGGATGTTATAGCCTTCGACCACGGCGTTGGTCGCCTCGGCGCACAGCCGCTCGATGGCGCGCGCCATGCCGTCGGCCCCCTCGGCGGCCGGCCAGGTCGCGTCCAGCGTGCAGGTGCGGAACGCCTCGCCCACCAGCGTCGAGATCGAGCGGATCTTCTCCAGGTCCGCGTTGGTCAGAATCGGCTGGTTCACCTCCAGCCGGTAATGCGTGCCGGCATGGTGGCCCAGCAGGTTCGGCCGCGGCCCGATCATCGAGACCAGCGACATCACCAGCTCCTCGCGGATCGGGTCGATCGGCGGGTTGGTCACCTGGGCGAAGTTCTGCTTGAAATAGTTGTAGAGCAGCTTCGGCTTCTTCGAGAGAACCGCGAGCGGCGCGTCGGTGCCCATCGAGCCGACCGGGTCGTCGCCCTCGGCGCCCATCGGCTCCAGGAAGAACTGCAAATCTTCCTGGGTGTAGCCGAAGGCCTGCTGCTGCGACATCACGTCGGACGGGTCGTTGCGCAGCGTGTGCACCTCGGCCATCGGAATCTCGGGCAGCTCCTCGAGCTGGACCTGGGTCTCCTTCAGCCATTCCTCGTAGGGGTGCTCGTCGGCCAGCTGCTGCTTGATCTCGGAATCGCTGATAATGCGACCCTGCGCCAGGTCGATCAGCAGCATTCGGCCGGGCTGCAGCCGCCATTTGTGGACGATGCGCTCCTCCGGCACCGGCAGAACGCCCACCTCCGACGCCATGATGACGTGGTCGTCGTCGGTGATCACGTAGCGCGCCGGGCGCAGCCCGTTGCGGTCGAGCGTCGCGCCGATCTGGCGCCCGTCGGTGAAGGCGATGGCCGCCGGGCCGTCCCACGGCTCCATCAGCGCGGCGTAATACTCGTAGAATGCGCGGCGCTTGGGGTCCATCAGCGGGTTGCCGGCCCACGCCTCGGGGATCAGCATCATCATCGCCTGGGCCAGCGAGTAGCCGCCCGCGACCAGCAGCTCGAGCGCATTGTCGATGCAGGCCGTGTCCGACTGGCCGTGCGGGATCAGCGGCCACATCTTGTCGAGGTCCGGCCCGATCAGGTCGGACGCCATCGAGTGGCGCCGGGCGTACATCCAGTTGACGTTGCCGCGCACGGTGTTGATCTCGCCGTTATGGGCAAGGAAGCGGTAAGGGTGCGCCAGCCGCCACGAAGGGAAGGTGTTGGTCGAAAAGCGCTGATGGACCAGCGCCAGCGCCGATTCGCACAGCGGGTTGCGCAGGTCTTCGTAGAAGCTGCCCACCTGACCGGCGAGCAAAAGCCCCTTGTACACGACCGTCCGGCTGGAAAAGGACGGCATGTAGAAATTGACCACCGTCGGCTCGTTCCGCCGTTCCGCCAGCGCGCGAACCGAGTTCAGCGTCTGCTTGCGGATCGCCAGGATCTTCCGCTCGAACGCGTCCTGGTCCTTGATCTTCGGGTTGCAGGTGACGATCGCCTGTCGGATGCAGGGCATCGACTCGATCACGTACTTGCCGAGCCCGGTCAGGTCGACCGGCACGTCACGCCAGCCCAGGACCGCCTGGCCGCCGGCGGCGGCGAAGCGTTCGAAATGCTCGATCGCGATCTTCCGCGCGTTCTCGTCCTGCGGCAGGAAGCACATGGCGACGGCATAGCGCCCGGGCTTGGGCAGGGCCTTGCCCTCCTTCGTCGCCCAGTCGCGCAACAGCCTGTCAGGGATCTGGATCAGGCAGCCGGCGCCGTCGCCCACCAGCGGATCGGCGCCCACGGCGCCCCGATGGTCGAGGTTGACCAGGATCTGCAGCCCGTTCGCGATGATCTCGTTCGACTTGCGGCCCTTGATGTTGACCACGAATCCAACGCCGCACGAGTTGTGCTCGTTGCGCGGGTCGTACAGTCCCTGGGCTTCAGGCAGCATTATAGAGAAGTCCGTCAGCTATCCTGTCCTATCTGGAGACATTTAGCGCGGTTGGGCGGCCGAGGGAAGCCCAAACGGTCGACTAATATGCATGACATCGTTCGGGAACGCGACTCCGATCGGGCCGCGCGGCGGCACCGCATTGCCGGGGATTCCACCGCCCGCCGTTGTGCGGGCAAGGGGTGCTTGTCATACTGAACGAAGCCAGCGATCGACCAATCGCGTTCGGCCCGACTCGCATCGGGCGTCGCCGACGCACCAATCAGGGAGGAACCCGCCATCATGATGCCCCGCAACAATGTCCTGAAAGCGGCCGGACTTGCCGCCATCGCCTTCGCGCTCGCGGCACCCGGCGCGATCGCCGGCGACTCGGTCTCGGTCGGAAAGGCGGTTCCGTTCGCCTGGACCTTCACCCCGCTTGACGTCGGCAGCCAGATGGGCGTGTTCAAGAAGCACGGCATCGACAACGTCAAGATCGTCGGGTTCCGCGGCGATGCGAACCTGCAGCAGGGGCTTCTCACCAAGAACATCGATTTCGGCCTCGGCTCCGGCCCGGGCATGGCGTTCAACGCCAAGGGCGGGGCTGGCCTGTCGACCGCGGCCTGGTACGGCGCACCCTACAATCTCGGCATCTCGGTGCCGTACGATTCCAAATTCACCAAGGCCGAACAGTTCAAGGGCAAGAAGCTGGGCGTTACGACGGTCGGCTCGCTCACCGACTGGCTGACGCGGCGCCTTTCGCAGCACATGGGCTGGGGCACGACCGGCATCACGCCGGTGGCGCTCGGTGGGCTCAACTCCGAGCTGTCCGGCCTCAAGACCGGCAATGTCGACGGGCTGGTGATCGCGACCGAGGTTTCCTACGACCTCGAAGCCAAGAAGGAGCTGAAGCAGGTCTATAATTTCGCCGATCTCGTGCCGAACTTTATCACCCACGTGATCTTCGCCCGCAAGGACCTGATCAAGTCGAATCCGGACCTGGTACGGCGCTTTACCGCGGGTTACCTGGACTCCATCAAGTACGTCCTGTCGCATAAGAAGGAGACGGTCGAGATCACCTCCAAGGTGCTGAAGATGCCGCCGGCAATCATTTCGCGCGTCTATGACGAGGAAACGAAGGGCTTCCATCCCACCGGCTCGTTCGATCCGAAATCGATCGCACTTCTGAAGCAGACCTATCTTGAGATGGGCCTGTTGAAGGACACGCCGAAGGACAGCGACCTGTTTACCACCGAATTCCTGCCGAAGATGTAGGACTCGCCCTATCGTCATCACTTCCCCTCGGGCCCTGGCCCGAGGGGAAGCAATCCAGCGTTTCCCCGCCTCAGCCCCACACCTTGTGGGCGACCTCAACGATGCGGGCGAGCTTCGCCTCGACGGCCGCCGGCGTGAACCGGCCGGTGCCGGCGTTCGACGAGAAGCCGCATTGCGGGCACAGGCAGAGCCGGTCGATCGGCGCGCTTTTCGCCGCCTCGGCGATGCGGGCTTCCAGGCTGTCGGCGCTCTCGACTTCCGGCAGCTTGGTCGAGACCAGCCCCAGCGCCGCCTTCTTTCCCTTGGGCAGGAAGCGCAGCGGCGCGAAATCGCCGGCACGCGGCGTGTCGAACTCCAGGAAAAATCCGTCGACCTCCAGCTGGTTGAACAGCTTGTCGGCCAGCGGCTCGTAGCCGGAGTCCGACATGCCGTGCCCCTGGTTGCCGCGACACATATGCACGGCGATGGCCATGTCCTTCGGCCGGTCGCGGATCGAGTCGTTGATCGCTGCGATATAGAAGTCGATGATCCGGTCGGGGTCCTCGCCGCGCCCCTTCACGATCCCCTTGATGTTGGGATCGCACAGCAGCGCCAGCGGCACCTCATCCATCTGCAGATATTTGCAACCCGCCTTTGCCAGGTCGGCCACCTCCTCGCGATAGAGCCGCGTGACGTCGGCGAAATAGCCTTCGAGATCGGGATAGATCGACTTGTCGATCTGCGCCCGGCCGCGGAAGAAGTGGGTCACCGACGGTGTCGGCAAATTCGCCTTGGGCAGGCCCTTTGTCATCGGCTTCAGCAGGGCGAACGTGTCCGCGGTCAACGGGCTCGCGCGGGTCAGCTTCGCCACCACGCTCGGCACCGGGCCGGCCTTGCGGGTCGTGCCGTCGAACAGCCGGAAGGTGAAGTCGGACTCCTCGCGCTTCTCGGTGAAGCCGGCAAAATGCTCGAACGGCGCGTCGCGCCAGGAAGTGCGCCGGAACTCGCCGTCGGTGACGGCACCAATTCCCACCCGCTCCTGCATCGCGACGACCTCGCGCACGGCGACGTCCTCGACCTTGCGCAGCGCCGCGAGATCGATCTTGCCGGCGGCGAATTCGTCCCGCGCCTTGATCAGCGGCTCCGGGCGCGGAAAGCTGCCGACATGCTCGGCGCGGAATGGCGGTTTTTCGGCCATGCGTACTATCCCCAGATCTGGTGCGCCACGTCCACGACGCGCGCAAGTTTGCGTTCCACGGTGTCCATCGTCAGGCGGCCTTCGCGTCGGGCGACGCTGGCAAAGCCGCATTGCGGCGACAGGCAGAGCCGGTCGAGCGCCACGTATTTTGCGGCTTCGTCGACGCGCCGCTTCAGCGAATCGGCCGAACTCGATCTCGGGCAGCTTGGTGGTCAGAAGACCCAGCACGGCCTTCTTCGGCGGCGGCAGGAAGCGCAGCGGCGCGAAATCGCCGGCGCGCGGCGTGTCGTACTCCAGGAAAAACCCGTCCACGTTCAGCCGGCTGAACATGCGCTCGGCGATCGGCTCGTACCCGCCGGACGCCATGCCGTGCCCGACATTGCCGCGGCACATGTGGACGCCGATCGCCATGTCGTCCGGCGCGTCGCGGACGCAATCGTTGATCACGTCGATATAGGCCTCGATCAGCGCCTTCGGGTCGTCGCCACGCGCGCGGACCATGTCCTGATTCTTCGGATCGCACAGCAGCGCCAGCGGAACCTCGTCGAGCTGCAGGTACTTGCATCCGCGCGCCGCCAGATCGGCGATTTCCTCACGGTAGATGCGGGCGAGGTCGGCGAGATACGCGTCGCGGTCGGGATAGACAGCGTGGTCGAACGATCGCTCGCCCGAGAAGGCGTGGGCGACCGAGGGCGTCGGCAGGTTGGCCTTCACCGGGCGGCCGGTGAGCGGCTTCAGCGCCGCGAAATCGTCGGCGGTAATCGGCTGCGCGCGGCGCAGCTTCGCCATCGCCGTGCGCTCGGCGCCGAACGGCTTCCACGGCGTGCCGTCGAACTGGGTGAAAGTGAAATCCTGCAGCACCGGCTCGCCGAAGCCTTCGACCTTTTCGAACAAAAAGTCGCGCCAGCCTCCCTTGCGGTACTCGCCGTCGGTGATGGCGCCAATGCCGACGCGCTCCTGCATGGCCACCACGTCGCGCACCGCGGCGTCCTCGATGCGGGTCAGCCCGGCGCGGTCGAGCTTGCCCTGGGAGAATGCTTCGCGCGCATCCATCAGCGCCTCGGGGCGAGGGAAGCTGCCGACATGCTCGGCGCGGAACGGTGGCCGCAGTTCGGCCATGATGTCCTCCCTCTCCCGTTAGTGGGCGTTGCGAAAGCCTATCATTCCGAGCCGTGCTTTCACAATCGGCCACCGGAATTCGGTTTGCCGCCACGGCGCCCGTGCCGCTATGCTCGCGCCATGGCGACCATCGAACACGACCTTACCGAGAGCCGTCGGCGCACGAATCCGCTCTATCGCGACCACCGGATGAAGCTCGGCGTCATGGCGTTCAACTGCAGCCATGGCTCGTCGATCACGACGGCCGAGGGCGCGTGGGAAATGACCTGGCCCGAGACGGTCGAGCTGGCCCAGCTCTGCGACGATGCGGGGATGGAGGTGCTGCTGCCCGTCGGTCGCTGGCGCGGCTATGGCGGCGAATCGAACTTCAACAACCGCACGTTCGAGAGCTTCACATGGGCCACGGGCGTGGGCGCTGTGACGAAGCAGATCGGCGTGTTCGCCACCTGTCACGTGCCGCTGGTGCACCCGGTGATGGCGGCGAAGATGTCGGCGACGGTCGATCATGTGACCGGCGGGCGGTTCTGCCTCAACGTCGTGTGCGGCTGGTTCAAGGATGAGTTCGACATGTTCGGCGCCGAGTGGCGCCTGCACGAGGAGCGCTACCAGTACGGCGCGGAATGGGTCGAATTCGTCCGCAAGCTGTGGTCGCACGCGGGTGAGTTCGACTTCGACGGCGAATACTTCCACTCGAAGAACGCCTGGTCCGAGCCGAAACCGGTCCAGAAGCCGTTTCCGCCGATCATGAACGCGGGCGGGTCCGAGCTCGGCCGCAAGTTCGCCGCCTCCGTCGCCGACATGAACTTCGTCATCCTGGCGCGCCACGATTTCGAGGGCGGCAAGGCGCAGGTCGACAGCCTGAAGGCGATGGCGCGCGCGGCCGGGCGCGAGGTCCAGGTCTGGATCCATGTCTACGTCGTCTGCCGCCCGACCCAGAAGGAAGCGGACGATTATCTCGACTATTACGTGCGCGAGAAGGGCGACATCGCCGCGGCCGATAATCTGCTGCGCATCTTCGGCATGCAGTCGAAGACGCTCGACCCGGCCAAGCTCGACGAGTTCCGCCGCCATTTCATCGCCGGCCATGGCGGCTATCCGCTGGTCGGCACGCCGGAGCGGATCGTGGACGAGCTCGAAGTCCTGGCGCGCATGGGCGTCGATGGCTGCCTCATTTCGTGGGTGCGCTACGTCGACGAGTGCCGCCAGTGGGTGGACGAGGTGATGCCCCTTATGGCCCAGGCTGGGCTACGCCGCCGCGAACCGGCCACCGACGCGAATGACGGAGGCTGAGATGGCGAGCACCATCCGCACGGTCGGGCTGATCGGGCTCGGCAAGATGGGCCTGCCGATGGCGCGCCACATGATCGCCGCTGGGTTCGAAGTCGTCGGCTTCGATTTGCGCGACGACTTGCGCGCCGCTGCCGTGAAGATCGGAGTCACTGCAGCGGACTCGCCCAATGCGGCCGCCTCGATCAGCGACCTCACCATCGTCGTCGTCGGGTTCGATTCCGACGTCGAAGCGGCCCTGTTCGGCAAGGATGGGGTGTTTCTGGGCGCGAAGCCCGGCTCGGTCGTCGCGGTGGCCTCGACCATTTCGCCGTCCACCATGCGCGTGATCGGTCAGCGCGCGCCGGCGGGCGTGAGCCTGCTTGACATCCCGCTCTGCCGTGGCGAGGGCGCGGCCGAGGCGGGTAAGCTGCTGATCATGGGCGGCGGCGACGCCGACGCGTTCGAGGCGTGCCGGCCGGCCTTCGCCTGCTTCGCCGATTCGATTCACCATCTCGGCGCGCTGGGCGCCGGCCAGGTCGGCAAGATGGTCAACAACATGATCCTCTGGGCCTGCATTTCCGCCGATCTGGAAGGGCTGAAGCTCGCGGAATCGCTGGGCGTCGCCGAGGGGCCGCTGAAGGCCGCCCTGGTGGACTCGTCGGCCGGCAACTGGGCGCTTGCGAATACCATCTGGCAGTTCCCGATGCCGTGGGCCGAGAAGGACATGACCATCGTGCTGAAGGAGGCGGATGCGACGCGCGTCAGCCTGCCCGTCTCCGGCACGGTGAAGGAGGTCATCAAGGGCATCAAGATCGCCCGCGGCGAAGGCATGCCGGAATCGGGCGGATAAGGGGAAACACGACATGGCCGCACGCGAAGAATTCGTCGAGGTCAATGGCTGCAAGGTGCGCCTGGTGCGCGCCGGGAAGGGGCCGAAAATCCTGTTCCTGCACGGCGCCAACGGCCCGGCCATCTGGGTGCCGTTCTTCGACAAGCTGGCCGAACGCTACGAGGTGATCGCGACCGACCATCCGACCTACGGCAAGTCGGGCGATCCCGAGTGGCTCGAGGATATCGGCGACCTCGCCTTCTTCTATCTCGACTTCCTGCAGGCGCTCGACCTCGAGGACGTTCACCTTCTCGGCCATTCGATGGGCGGCTGGCTCGCCCTGGAGATCGCGATCCGCGACACGTCCCGCCTCGCCAGTGTCACGGTCGTCTCGCCCGCCGGCATCCGGGTGAAGGGTCATCCGCCGGCCGACATCTTCAAGCTGACCCCGCCCGAGATGATTCCGCTCGTCTATCACGGCGACGAACTGCGCAAGAAGATGCTCGACATGGCAGCCCAGCCCAAGTCGGACGCCGAGCTCGACGACCTGATCCGGACGCGCACCGCCTCGGCGCGGCTGTGCTGGCATCCGCGTCTGTACAATCCGAAGCTCGCGCGCTGGCTGCACCGCATCGACGTGCCCACCCACATTGTCTGGGGCGATTCGGACGGGCTCATCCCGCCGATTCACGGGCCTGAGCTGCAGAAGCTCATCCCGGGCGCGAAGCTCGTCACGATCGACAAGTGCGGCCATTCCCCTCAGGTCGAGAAGCCCCAGGCTTTGCTCGACGCCCTCGCCAACTTCGTGCCGGAGCACGTCGCATGAAACTCTTCATGTTCCATCTGATGCCCTATGCCGACATCGACCTGGAGGAGGCGAAGAAGTACCGCAGTGTCTGGGTCGAATTCCCGAACTCCAACTACGACCCGAAGAAGGGCCACAAGCTCTACAACCGCTATCTCGACGAGCTCGAGCTCGCCGCCGAGCTTGGCTTCGACGGCGTTGCGGTGAACGAGCACCATCAGAACGCCTATGGGCTGATGCCCTCGCCGATCGTCACGGCCTCCGCGCTGTCGCGTCGGGTGAAGGAGGCGAAGATCGCCATTCTCGGCTCGGGCTTCGGGCTGCGGGACAACCCGCTGCTGTTGGCCGAAGAGCACGCGATGATCGACAACATCACCGGCGGCCGGCTGATCTCGGGCTTCGTGCGCGGCATCGGGGCGGAATATTTCTCGATGGGGGTGAACCCGACGAACTCGCACGCGCGCTGCAACGAAGCGCACGACCTGGTGAAGCGCGCCTGGACGGATCCCGGCCCGTTCGCCTGGGAAGGGCACTATTACAATTTCGAATACGTCAATGTGTGGCCGCGACCGTACCAGCAGCCGCATCCGCCGATCTGGTGCCCCTCGATCGGTTCGAGCGAGACGATGGAATGGGCCGCGCATCCCGACCGGCGCTACGTCTATCTCCAGGCCTACACGCCCGAGGCGGTGGTCACGCGCTACCTCAACGGCTATCGCGCCTGCTGCGAGACGAAGTACGGCTACACCGCGTCGTCCCAGCAGATCGGCTGGAACGCGCCGATGTACGTGTCCGACACCGACGAGAAGGCGATCGAGGAATCGCGGCCGCATATCGACGCGCTGTTCAACACGTTCCTGCGCATGCCGCCCGAGATGCTGCTGCCGCCGGGCTACGTCTCGCCCGAGACGCTGCGCCGCTTCATGCAGACCAAGGGCGCCTCGATGGGCAAGGCCGACGTCGAATACCTGATCGACCAGGGCATTTTCATCTGCGGCAGCGCGGAAACGGTGCGCAACAAGCTGATGGCGCGCCACAAGGAGCTGGGCTTCCAGAACCTCGTCTGCATGCTGCAGTTCGGCACGCTGCCGGCCGACCTTACCGAGCGCAACATCCGGCTGTTCGCCACCGAGGTGCTGCCCGCCCTGCAGCCGCTGACCGACAAGGAATATCAGGGCTTCGAGCGGCAGACGGTCGCGGCGCAGTAGAGGCAGCGCTCAGTCGCGCCACAACCCGTCGGTCGAGACACCCGTCGCGCGCGGCGTGGCAGCGGTCGGCATGGCCGGGGCCGAGGCCACCGGCGGGGCGGGACGCGCGATCGGGCGCGGCGGCGGGCCCGACGGCGACTGGCTCATGAAATCGTGCCAGATCGCCGCCGGAATGCTGCCGCCGGTCACGCCTTTCATCGGCGAATCGTTGTCGTTGCCGACCCAGACTCCCGCCACCAGCCCCGATACGTAGCCGACGAACCAGGCGTCGCGGAAATCCTGGCTGGTGCCGGTCTTGCCGGCGGCCGGTCGGTCGAGGCGTGCGGCGCGTCCCGTGCCGTCGACCAGCACGCGGGCCAGCATCCGGTCCATATCGGCCACCACGCCGGGCGCGAGCACGCGCGGCGCCGGAGTGCCGGCGCGGCGATACAGCACACGCCCGTCGCGGTCGGCGATGGTGAGGATCGCGTGCGGCCGGGCGGCGTAGCCGCCGTTGGCGACCGCGGCGTAGGCACAGACGAGCTCGACCGGGCTGACGACGCTGGTGCCGAGCGCGAGGCTCGGCTGGCCGGTCAGCTTGGTGGTTATGCCCAGCCGACGGGCCACGTCGATCACGTTGCGCCGGCCGGCTCGCTCAGTCACCTGCACCGCCACCGTGTTGATCGAATCGGCGAACGCCTCGGACAATGTCACCATGCCGCGATAGCGGTTCGTGTAGTTGTGTGGCCGCCAGCCGCCGACCGAGATCGGGGCGTCGGGCAACCGGTCCTCGGGCTGGGCACCGTGCTCGAACGCCGCCAGATAGTCGAACAGCTTGAATGCGGAGCCGGGCTGGCGCAGCGCCTGGACCGCGCGGTTGAACTGGCTTTCGCCGTAGTCGCGCCCGCCAACCAGGGCGCGCACCGCCCCGTTGGGCGCGACGGCCACCACCGCGCCCTGCGACACCCCGCGCCGTGCGCCCTCGCGCGCCAGCGTGTGGTCGAGCGCGGCTTCCGCCTGGCGCTGCAGCCCGACATCGAGCGTGGTGGTCACGACGAGGTCGCGGTCGGGCTCGCCGACATAGCCGCTTACCCGTTCGACGGCCCAGTCGGCGAAGTAGCGCGCGCCGGACCCCGCGTCCTGGCCGGCGGTGCGCAGCGGATCGGCACGTGCCACATCCGCGTCGCGCGGCGCGAGATAGCTGGCATCTACCATGTTGGCGAGCACCTGGTCGGCGCGGGCGCGCGCCGCGCCCGGATCGTGCAGCGGCGCATAGCGTGACGGCGCCTTGAGAAGCCCGGCCAGCACCGCCGCCTCGTGCAGATTGATATCGGCGAGGCGGCGGCCGAAATAGCGCCGCGCCGCGGCCGGGAACCCGTAGGTGCCGGCGCCCAGATAGACGCGGTTCAGATAGATCGTGAAAATCTGCGCCTTGGTGAACCGCGCCTCCAGCCACAGCGCCAGGATGGTTTCCTGCACCTTGCGGCGCAGCGTGCGGTCGGACGACAGGAACAGGTTCTTGGCGAGCTGCTGGGTGATGGTCGAGCCGCCCTGGCGGATCGCGCCGGCGCGGATGTCGGTCACGGCCGCGCGCAGCACGCCGACGAAGTCGATGCCGCCATGGCTGAAGAAATGCCGGTCCTCGGTCGCGACGATCGCCTGGACCAGGAAGGGCGGCACGTCCGAAAGCGTCACCGGCGCGGCATAGACCTGGCCATAGGTGGCGAGAACGGTGCCGTCGCGCGCCAGGACGGTGACGCTTGGGCGACGGGTGGCCGCGGTCAGGTTCGAGATGTCGGGCAGGCCGTAAGCGTACCAGCCGATCAGGGCGCCGCCGGCGACGCCCATCCAGATCATCACGACCGCCGCCCATTTCGCCACGCGCTTCAGCGCCGCGTGGCGATCGGTGGGGCCGTTCGGCCGTTTACCGCCCGTGGCCGGTTTCGCGCCGCGTTGCGGCGGGGACGGTCGTTTTTTTCGCTCCGCCATCGCTCCCAACTATCTCAGCATCGCGCCGAATCTGGTATCCCCAGCTGAAAAATCGGAATTCCCTGGCGCGCTACCGCGTGGCACGCAATTATCCAGCCTATCTAAGCGCATCATATCGGAGCGCGACCGTGGCGTTTTCGTGGCTCAAGTCCGCCCCCGACGCGGCCCAGGCGCCGCGCGTGCGCGTACGCCCGGCGGTTCGCGCCGATGCCGCTTCCGTGGCCGGCATGGCCAGCGCCCTGTCGCGGGCCGAAGGCGGCTTCCCCTCGCGCTTTACCGAAGAGTCCTACCTGCGCGACGGCTTCGGCGCCGAGCCGGCGTTCCGCGCGCTGGTCTGCGAGATCGACGGCGAGATCGCGGGCTATGCCGTCTACTACCCGGGCTACGACACCGATACCGCGACGCGCGGTGTATACCTTGCCGATCTCTATGTGCGCGAGGCCGCCCGCCGCCAGGGGGTGGGGCGCGCGCTGGTCGCGGGTGTCGCCGAGGCGTGCCGGTCGTCCGGCGGGCGCTGGATGTTCTGGTCCGTCCTGCGGCGCAACCGCACCGGCCGGCGCTTCTACAAGGCGCTGGCGCCCGAGCTTAAGGACGTGATCGTCTGCGCCGCGTTCGGCCGCACGTTCGAGCATCTCGCCGACATGGCCAAGGCGCGCGGGCGGTAGAACCTAATCGATCCAGAACAAGGCATCCCTCATCCTTCGACAGGCTCAGGATGAGGGTGTTCGTTTCGGCCTCACCCTGAGCCTGTCGAAGGGCGAGGCCGTCGCAAGGCGATTTTTGAGCGGTCTCAAACGTCCAGATTCTGGACCTCGAGCGCGTGCGACTGGATGAATTCGCGGCGCGGCTCGACCACGTCGCCCATCAGCGTCTCGAACAGCTTCCCGGCCTCGTCGGCGTGGGTGATCTTGACCTGCAGCAGCGCGCGGCCGTTGGGGTCCAGTGTCGTTTCCCACAGCTGGCCGGGGTTCATCTCACCCAGCCCCTTGTAGCGCTGGATGGCGATGCCCTTGCGGCCCTGCGCCATCACCACCTCGACCAGGCCGATCGGGCCGGTGATGCGGCTCTCGCGCTCGCCCGAGCGGAACATCGCCGGGTGGTGGTAGGCGCGCTGCAACGCCTCGGCCATCTCGTCGAGCCGGCGCGCCTCGGCCGATCGCAGCAGGGCACCGTCGACAACGTGACGCTCGGTGACGCCGCGCAGCGTGCGCGAAAAGGCGAACCCGCCGCCGGCGACCGTCTCGGCGCGCCAGCCGCGCTCGGACTCGGGCGAAAGCCCGTCGAGCCGGCGCGCGATGGCGACCGCCACCTGGTCGGCCTGGCCGGGCTGGGCGAGGAACTCGGCGCGGAAGGCGCCGAGGATCGCTGCCTGCTCCACCACCTGGGCGTTGGTCAGCTTGCGCATCAAAGGTTGCATCAGCCGGCGGGCGCTCAGCGCCTCGCGCAGGACGGCCCGCAGGTCGGCGCCGGCAAGCTGGGTGCGGTCGGCGAGGGTCAGGGTCGCGCCCTCGAGCCCGGCGTCGATCAGATAGTCTTCAAGCGCGCGGTCGTCCTTGAGATAGACCTCGGACGCGCCCTTCTTGGCGCGATAGAGCGGCGGCTGGGCGATGTAGAGGTAGCCGCGCTCCACGATCTCGCGCATCTGGCGGTAGAAGAAGGTGAGGAGCAGCGTGCGGATGTGGCTGCCGTCCACGTCCGCGTCCGTCATGATGATGATCTTGTGATAGCGGATCTTCGTGATGTCGAAGTCTTCCTGGCCGATCCCGGTGCCGAGCGCGGCGATCAGGGTGCCGATCTCGGCGGAGCCCAGCATCTTGTCGAAGCGCGCGCGCTCGACGTTCAGGATCTTGCCGCGCAACGGCAGGATCGCCTGGAACGCGCGGTCGCGCCCCTGCTTGGCCGAGCCGCCGGCGGAATCGCCCTCGACGATGAACAGCTCTGCCCGCTCGGGCTCGCGCGCCTGGCAATCGGCCAGCTTGCCCGGCAGGGTGGAGATATCGAGCGCACCCTTTCGCCGCGTCAGGTCGCGCGCCTTGCGCGCCGCCTCGCGCGCGATGGCGGCTTCGACCGCCTTGGCGACCACGCGCTTGGCGTCGGCAGGATGCTCCTCGAACCATTCGGCGAGCTTCTCGCTCACGACGGTTTCGACCACCGGGCGCACCTCGGACGAGACGAGCTTGTCCTTGGTCTGCGACGAGAACTTGGGGTCGGGCACCTTGACGGCCAGCACGCAGGTCAGCCCCTCGCGCGCATCGTCGCCGGTCAGCGTGACCTTCTCCTTCTTCGCGATGCCCGACGTGTTGGCGTAGTTGTTGACGGTACGGGTCAGCGCGGCGCGGAACCCGGCCAGATGCGTGCCGCCGTCCGACTGCGGAATCGTGTTGGTGAAGCACAACATGGTTTCGTGATAGGCGTCGGACCATTCGAGCGCCGCCTCGACCGTGACGCCTTCGAGGTCGGCGCGAATCGTGATCGGCGGGGTATGCAGCGGCTGCTTCGAGCGGTCGAGCTCTTTCACGAACGCTTCCAGCCCTCCGTCGTAGCGCATCTCGACCGTGCGCGGCTCAACCCCGCGCGCATCGGTGAACACGATGCAAAGACCTGAGTTCAGGAAGGCGAGCTCGCGCAGCCTGTGCTCCAGCGTCGGCGCGTCGAACTCGATCATGGTGAAGGTTTTGCGCGACGGCAGGAACGTTACCTCGGTGCCGGAAACGTGGTCGGCCGGGCCCACCTCGGCGAGCGGCGCCTCAGGCACGCCCTCGCGGAAGCGCATGAAATGCTCCTTGCCGACGCGCCAGATGCGCAGCTCCAGCCATTCCGAAAGCGCATTCACCACGGAGACGCCGACGCCGTGCAGGCCGCCGGAAACTTTGTACGAGTTCTGGTCGAATTTTCCGCCGGCATGCAGGTGGGTCATGATGACCTCGGCCGCCGACACGCCCTCCTCCTCGTGGATCTGCACCGGCACGCCGCGCCCGTTGTCGGAGATGGTGGCCGATCCGTCACCGTTCAGCGTGATCTCGATGCGGTCGCAAAAGCCGGCCAGCGCCTCGTCGACGGCGTTGTCGACCACCTCGTAGATCATGTGGTGCAGGCCCGAACCGTCATCGGTGTCGCCGATATACATGCCGGGGCGCTTGCGCACCGCGTCGAGGCCGCGCAGCACCTTGATCGATTCGGCGCCGTAGCTCTCGGCGGCTTCGGCCTTCAGCTTGGATTCGGCGGTCGGGGTCATCGGTTCCTCACGCGGGGGCGAGCGCGGCGTCGTGCACGCGGAAATGCTGCGCCTTGCCGCCGAGCGCCGCGAACGGCGCCTCGTCGGTGCCGGTCATCCAGGCCTGCAGCCCCAGCGCCGCGATTTCTGCGTACAACGCCTCGCGGCGCAGATCGTCCAGATGGGCCGCCACCTCGTCGAGCAGCAAGACCGGCGCCGCGCCGTGGTCGAGCACGCGCAGCCGCGCATCGGCCAGCACGATAGCGACGAGAAGCGCCTTCTGCTCGCCGGTCGAGCAGCGCGCGGCCGGCTGGTTCTTGCCGAGATGGGTGACGTCCAGCTCCGACCGGTGCGGGCCGAGCGCCGCCCCGCCGGTTTCGGCATCGCGCACCCGCGCGCGGCCCAGGCGCTCGCGGAACGCTTCCTCGGCATCGAGCGCCGGCATCTCGGCCAGAAGCTCCTCCACCTCGCCCTCGAGCGCCATTTCGGCGGCGGGAAACGGCCCGACGCCCAGCTTGCAGGCGGCGTTCAACCGCGCGATCAGGGCGAGCCGGGCGGCGATCACCGCGACGCCCTGCTCCGCCATGGTGCGCTCCAGCGCCGCAATCCAGGCATGGTCGGCCGGCGGCCCGCCGAGGCGCGGGGCGCGCAACAGGCGGGCGCGCTCACGCAGGCTCCGCTCGTAGGAGGCGAGGCGCGTCGCGTGCGCAGGATCCAGCCCGAATACCAGACGGTCGAGGAAGCGCCGACGGGCGGAATTGCCTTCGCCGAACAGCTTGTCGGTCTCGGGCGTGACCCACAGCATGCCGAGATGGGCCGCCAGCGCCGTCTGGCCGCGCTGCGGCCGGCCGTCGACGCGCACCACGCGCCGTGCCGGCGCCGCGCTCAACCCCGCGGCGAGGCCGGTGCCGATCTCGACCGCGCCGGCCGGCGTGGCGACCGTCGCGGCCACCGCCCAGGGTCGCGCGTCGTCCATCTGCGCGTCGCGCCGTCCCACCTCGTCGAGCGCCGCGCCGCGCAGGCCACGACCCGGCGAGAGGAACGAAACCGCCTCCAGAATGTTGGTTTTGCCCGCACCGTTCGCGCCGGTCAGCAGGACCGGGCGCGAATCAAGCTCAAGCCGCAGGCTCGCATAGCCGCGGAAGTCGGTCAGCGCCAGTCGCGTGACGGCGGCGCACTGCGTGGTGCCGTCGGCGAGTGCGACGGGAGGGGGACTGGAACCGGACAGACTCAACGTCAGACCCGCATGGGCATGAGAACGTAGATGGCGCTGGCGTCCGAAGCGTCGCGCACCAGCGTGGGCGAGGCGGCATCGGCGAGCATGAACTGCGCCCGGCCGCCGATCTGGCGAGCGATGTCGAGCAGGTAGCGCGAGTTGAAGCCGATCTCGATCGCGTCGTCGGCATAGCCGACCTCGAGCTCCTCGGTGGCCGAGCCGGCGTCCGGGCTGGTCGCCGAGAGCATCAGCGAGCCCTTGCCGATGGTCAGCTTCACCGCGCGCGACTTGTCGGTCGAGATGGTGGAGACGAGGTCGACAGCGTGGGCGAACTCGCCGCACTCGACCTCCATCTTCTTCTCGTTGGCCGTCGGGATCACGCGGCGGTAATCCGGGAACGTGCCGTCGATCAGCTTCGAGGTCAGCACAACGTCGCCCAGCGCGAAGCGGATCTTGGTCTCGGACAGCGCGACCGCAACTTCGCCCTCGCCATCTTCGATCAGCTTGCGCAGTTCGCCCACCGTCTTGCGCGGTATGATGACGCCCGGCATGCCGGCCGCGCCCTCGGGCAGGGGAATCTCGACGCGCGCCAGGCGATGCCCGTCGGTCGCCACGGCACGCAGCACCGGCGCGCCGCCCTCGTCCGCCTCGGCGGCATGCAGGTAGATGCCGTTCAGGTAGTAGCGCGTCTCTTCCGTCGAAACGGCGAACTGCGTGCGATCGATCAGCGTGCACAGCTCGGCGGCGGTCAAGGTGAAGCTGGTCGGCGTGTCGCCCTCGGTGGTCACCGGGAAATCGGCCGAGGGCAGCGCGGCCAGCGACAGGCGCGAGCGTCCGGCCCGCAGCTCGACGCGGCCTTCCTCTGCGCCCGAGCCGAGCTCGATCTGCGCGCCCTCGGGCAGCTTGCGCACGACGTCGTAAAGCGTGTGCGCCGGTACGGTCGTCGCGCCCGGCTGGCCGACGGATGCCGGCACGGTCTCGACTACCGCCAGGTCCATGTCGGTGGCCGTGACGCGCAGGGTGCCGTCGCGCGCCTCGATCAGAGCGTTCGAAAGGATCGGTATGGTGTTGCGGCGTTCCACCACGCTCTGGACGTGCGCGAGCGCCTTGAGAAGGGCCGCGCGTTCGATGGTCAGTTTCATGGCAACTCGGTGGCTCGGAGCGGGCGCGGCGCGGCGGAATTCTTGGGGAGTTCCACCCTTGTCGCCGTCCCCGGACGGAGGTTCGGCCGGGACCGACGGGGCGCCGGGTCCGCCGACCTCGACGGACCCGCGTAGTATACCAGCAACCCCTTGTTTTTCGAAGCGTTCTCCGCTGCGGAGCGGGTTCGAAAGGGGATAAAAAACCGGCCGATTCCGGGGGGTTGCGGGCGCGGCCGCGGCGGGCGAATCAGCCGCTGCCCGAAAGTCCGTGTCTTAAGCGTGATGTAGGACCAACCCGGCCGGAAGGGAAGGCGGCCTAAAGCGCGATCGTCTCAAGCCGAAGCGGCTTGTGACGTGAATCGCGCTTTGCTCTAGTACCCTCCAGCATGCGGCGGAGAAGCTCGACATCCTCGGCGAAAGCCGAGTCGGCGGCGCGCAGCTCGTCGACCTTCTTTACCGCGTGCATCACGGTGGTGTGGTCGCGCCCGCCGAACTTGCGCCCGATCTCGGGCAGCGAGCGCGCGGTAAGCTGCTTGGCGAGATACATCGCCACCTGGCGTGGGCGCGCGACGGCGCGCGAGCGGCGGGCGGAATGCATGTCCGCGATGCGGATATTGAAATGCTCCGCGACCTTCTTCTGGATTTCCTCGATCGTGACGCGGCGGTCGTTGGCGCGCAGAAGGTCGTGCAGCACTTCCTGGCAGGATTCCAGCGTGATGTCCCGGCCGACCAGCGTCGCGTGCGCGACGACGCGGTTCAGCGCGCCTTCCAGCTCGCGTACATTCGAGGTGATCTTGTGCGCGAGGAATTCCAGCACCTTGCGCGGAATGTCGACGCCCATCTGGTCGGCCTTCGCCTCCAGGATGCCGACGCGCAGCTCGTAGGTGGTCGCGTGGATGTCGGCGACGAGGCCCCAGCCCAGCCGCGAGCGCAGCCGTTCGGCCATACCTTCGAGGTCGGACGGCGACTTGTCGGCCGACACGATCACCTGGCGGTTGTTGTCCACCAGGTCGTTGAACGTGTGGAAGAATTCCTCCTGCGTGGATTCCTTGCCGTTGATGAACTGCACGTCGTCGATCATCAGTACGTCGACCGAGCGGAACTGCTCCTTGAACGCGACCGTGTCCTGGTACCGCAGCGCGCGGATAAAGTGGTACATGAACTTTTCCGCCGACAGGTACGCGACCTTCCGGTTCGGCTGTGCCGCACGAATGTGCCACGCGATGGCGTGCATCAGGTGCGTCTTGCCCAACCCGACCCCGCCATAGAGAAACAGCGGGTTGAACGTGGCCGTCGTCGATTCCGCGACGCGGCGCGCGGCGGCGTTGGCCAGCTCGTTGGGCTTGCCGACAACGAAATTGTCGAACGTGAACCGCGGGTCGAGCGGCGAGGACAGCTGCGCCGCCTCCTGTCCTCGATCGGGCGGGGCGTTGCGGCCGGCTGCGGCAGCCGGTTCGGGTGCAGGACGCTGCACGGTGTGCGCACCTTCCGATTCGATGAACAGGTCGACGCCTTTAATGTCCGTGCATTCGGCAGCCCACAGCTCGCGGATGCGGTCGCCGTAATTGCGCAACACCCAGTCACGCATGAACCGCGTCGGCACCGAAATCCGGATCGTCCCGTCCTGCAGATCGACCAGCGTCAGCGGCTTCAGCCAGCTTCTATACGCCGCGTCACCGACCTCGGCGCGCAGGTGACCGCGCACGCGCGCCCAGTAGGTGCTGAGTTCGAGGTCCTGGTTCGGTGTTCTCGCCATGCACCCAGCCCCCCGCAAGGCTCGAGCCCCGCCACATTTTTCACCCGTCGCCCTCGATCAGGCAACGACGACTCTTCGTTCGCCGGCTTCGGCGAAATCCACCCCCGCCTTTCGGGAACATTTTTCCCGTAGCGGAACCTTGCTACTGGCACGCCTCGAACACCAACTCGATGTCCCGACCGCATCCTTCAAGCATTCCCCCTCGTCTCGAGGCCGGCTGGCAGGTTGCGCCGCCAATCCGTCCGCTCCGACGCCGGCGTCGCAAGGCTGCTGTTCGCGACGCCGATCATGAGGAACTGCATCGTTTCCGACAGAGGCGACAGTTTCTTGCGGCGAACGGAGGGGGCGAAGTATCAAATGATGGATTTACTGAGAGTCGAGCGCCCGAATTCTACGCACCGCGCAAATTATCTTTGAATCTGTCGGAATTTTCTTTTGAAGGATCGTGTCTCCCCAAGCATCCAACGAAAGCCATCGTACCTTCGCGCTCCCGCGAGCGCAACATGATCGACGGCTTCGTCGGAAAATTTTTCGCTGGAAAAACCGCACAACGTGTTGTGCGAATCGTGTGGCGATGCACGCACAATTCAGCGCATACGCACATGTGAGTCGCGCACGCACTGGTGCGTGCGCGACTCACATGTGTAGAAACTTCAGCTCTTTGCGGGAAGCGACTTGATCTGCGCTGACAGGCGCGCGAGGCGGCGCGCCATCGTGTTCTTGTGCAGCACACCCTTGGTGACGCCGCGCATGATCTCGGGCTGCGCCGACTTGAATGCATCCTGCGCAACGGCCTTGTCGCCGGTCGCGATCGCGGTCTCGACTTTGCGCACGAAGCTGCGCACGCGGCTCATGCGCGCGCGGTTCAGCGCCGTGCGGCGCTCGGTCTGACGAATTCTTTTCTTGGCCGACTTGATGTTGGCCATCGTACGTCCCCTGTCTTCCGGGTGAGGGCGGGGTTGTAATGCCGGCCGTGCCCGCCGTCAACCCTGGCGCGGCTGGAACATCAGACCGCTTCGGCGCGAATGGCCTCGATCAGCCGGTCGGAGGCGCGCTCGATCATGTCGAGGACACGCTCGAAGCCGTCGGGCCCGCCAAAATACGGGTCGGGCACGTCCCGAATGGTGAGTTCCGGCGCAAAATCGAGGAAAAGTCGCACTTTTGCGCCGTTTCCGGCCGGGCGGCGCCGCTCCAGCGTCCGGGCATGGCCGCGGTCCATCGCGACCAGAAGATCGAACCGGGTGAAGTCGTCGAGGCGTACCTGGCGGGCGGTCTGGGTCGACAGGTCGAGCCCGCGCCGGGCGGCGGCGGCCGTGGCCCGCGCATCGGGGGCCGCGCCGACGTGCCAGTCGCCGGTGCCGGCGGAATCCGCCTCGACCTCAAGCCCTGCGGCCGCGGCGCGCGCCCGGAACACGGCCTCGGCGGTCGGCGAGCGGCAGATGTTGCCGGTGCACACAAATAGGACGCGATAGGCCATTCGGCTTTTTCTCGACAAGCTCGTCCGGGCCATGATACTCGGCGAACCCGTGCGCGACGAGGGTCGCGTGGCGCCGAAGCGGAACCCCATCATGGCCGGAACACGCCGCGAGATTCCCGGCTGGTCCGCGTTGCCCCCCTCCACGCGCGGCATCGTGTGGATGTGTCTGGGCGCGGTGTGCTATGCGCTGCTCTATGCGGCGCTGCGCCAGCTCACCGCCAAGTTCTCGCCGCTCGAGCTGATCTTCTTCCGTTCGCTGTTCTGCACGATGCTGATGCTGCCGTGGCTCGCCCGGCGCGGGCTCGGCGCGATGCGCACGAGCCGGCTGCGACTGCACATCGCGCGCTGCTGCTCGGTCTATGTCGGTGGCGTGCTGTGGGTCTACGCGCTGGCGCGCCTGCCGATGGCCGACGTGAACGCGCTCAATTTCACCTCGCCCTTGTTCGTGGTGCTGATCGCGCTGCTGTTCCTGGGCGACAAGGGCGGGATGCATCGCTGGATCACGCTCGGCATCGGTTTTGCCGGAACGCTGGTGATCCTGCGCCCCGGTGTCACGGTCGTCTCGACCGCGGCGCTGGTGGCGCTCGTCAGCGCATTCATGTTCTCGGTCGGCCACGCGCTGACGCGCGCGATGGCGAATACCGAGAACCCTAACGTCAACGTCATCTATCTGTACGGGCTGCAGACCGTCCTCTCCGCCGTGCCCGCCGTGTTTCTCTGGGTGACGCCGTCGCTTCATGACATCGCATGGATGCTTGTGGTGGCGCTCTGCACGCTGTTCGCGCAGCAATGCATCGTGCGCTCGCTGACCACGGCGCCCGCCAGCCTGGTGATGCCGTTCAATTTCCTGCAGCTTCCGATGGTCGCGCTGCTCGGGCTCGCGATCTACGGCGAGGTGTCGTCGGTGTGGACCTGGGTCGGCGCCGCGGTGATCTTCGCCGCGAACTACGATCTCGCCCGGCGCGAGGGCCGCGCCGCCCGCCGCGCCCGCGACAAAGCCGCGCCGGCGGGGGAGTCGTCGACTACCTGACCAGCAGGACGGGGCAGGCGACGTCTTCGAGCAGGCGGCGGCGGCCATCGCCGGCGAGAAGCGGATCGTCCGCCGAGATCACCAGGACGCTGGCCCCCATCGCGCCGGCGGAACGGCAGAGCCCCGCCAGGCTCGGATGGGCGATGGGCCGGAACCGGGCCGCCTGGCCGTGGGCGCTCAGGCGCTGGGCCGCGCGCTGGCGCAGCTTCGCGGCCTCGGCATCGTTTTCGGCGCGGACGATCAGGGTCAGGCTTGCGGCATCGTCGGAGGCGAGCCCGGCGGCCATGTCCAGCGCCTTGTCCGCCCCTGGTGAGCCGTCATAGAGCACGAGTGCGCGGCGCGTGATTTCCACGCCCGGGCGCAGCACCAGAACGGAACGGGTCGACCCCATGATCGCGGCCAGCGCGGTGCGGCCCAACGAGATACCCGGCCCGATCGGCCGACCCGACCGGCCGATCACCAGCAGATCGGCGCCGCTGCCCGCCGCTACCACCTCGGCGGCGACGCGGCCCTCGGCAATGCGGAACGTCGCCTTCACGTGCGCCGCGAAGGCCGCAGCTTCCAGCGCGCGGCGGATGGCGGCGGCCTCGGCGCGCAGATCGTCGACGATCGCGGCCGTGTCCCGCCCGACCCCGCCGAAGCCGAAGCGGATTTCGCGCCCGACGGGCAGGCCGGCCAGCCGCTTGAGGTTCACGTCCTCGACGAACAGGCCTTCCAGCTCGGCCTCAAGCAGGGCGGCAAGCCGCACGGCGGCCTCCAGTGCGGCACGCCCGTGCGTCGACGCATCGGTCGCCACCACGATGCGGCGGATCAGCGGCTCCGCGACCTTTCGGCGCGTGGTGCGGCGCACGCCGGTACCGGGGGCGCCGGGCTCCCTCACCGCTCGCCTCCGCGGTCGGAGGGAATGCCGAACTTTCGGAGGTTCTGGGCGAACTCGGCAAGCTGGGCGGCGGCGCGGCCATTGACCGTATTCTCGGGCCAGGTGCCGTCGGGTTGTCTCTCGCCGGCCGGCGCGCCGGTCAGGATCTCGATGCCCTGGTCGATCGTCTCCACCGGATAGATATGGAACTGGCCGGCGGCGCATGCTTCCACGACGTCGTGGCGCAGCATCAAATGCTTTACGTTGGACGCGGGGATCAGCACGCCGTGTTGGCCGTCCAGCCCGCGCGCGCGGCACACGTCGAAGAACCCCTCGATCTTCTCGTTTGCGCCGCCGATCGGCTGCACGTCGCCGCGCTGATTGACCGAGCCCGTCACGGCAAAGCACTGGCGGATAGGCACGCCGGACAGTGCCGAGAGTAGCGCGTAGGCCTCGGTCGACGAAGCAGAATCGCCGTCGACCCCGCCATAGGATTGCTCGAACACCAGGCTCGCCGACAGTGCGAGCGGATGATCATGGGCGAACCGCTCGCCGAGGAAGCCGGCCAGGATTAGCACACCCTTGGAATGCAGCGGCCCGCCGAGCGCGACCTCGCGCTCGATGTCGACCACCTCGCCACGGCCCAGCCGGACGCGCGCCGTGATGCGCGACGGCCGGCCGAAGGCGAGTTCGCCCAGCTGCATGACCGCCAAACCGTTCACCTGGCCTACCTTGGCGCCGTTGGTATCGATCATGATGGTGCCGCGGTTAATCTCCTCCAGAGCGCGCTGGCGAATCCGGTCGAGACGGTGCTGCTTGGCGTCCACCGCCTGCTGCACATCATCGACCGTCACCGTGTCGTGTCCGTTGCGACGGGCCCAGTAGTCGGCTTCGCGCAGAATGTCCGAAACCGGTCGCATCAGCGTGGTTAGCCGCTCGGAATCCCCCGTCAGCCGGGCCGCGCGCTCGATCACCCGCGCGGTCGCGGGCGCGTCCAGCGGGCGCAGGTTTTCCTTTTCGGCCATGCCGCCGATCATGCGGGCGTATAGCATCGCGCTCTCGTCCGTACGCTCGACCCGGTCCTCGAAATCGACCGAGACCTTGAACAGCTCGAGGAAGTCGGGATCGAGCTGCGCCAGCAGGTAGTAGAGCTGGCGATCGCCGACCAGCACGACCTTGACCTCGAGCGGAATCCGTTCCGGCTGCAGGGTCTGGGTCCCCAGGACGCCGAGCTGCTCGGCCAGCGCCTCGACCCGGATGCATCTGGCGCGGATCGCGCGCTTCAGCTCCTCCCACGCGAAGGGCTGCATCAACAGGTTCCGTGTGTCGAGCAGCAGGTAGCCGCCATTGGCGCGATGCAGCGCGCCCGGCTTGATCAGGTTGAAATCGGTATAGAGCGCGCCGAACTGGGCCTCGTGGTCGATCCGACCGATCAGGTTGGCATGGGTCGGGTTGTCTTCGTAGACGATGGGCGCGCCCTTCTCGCCGCGATTGTCGACGATCACGTTCACGCGGTAGCGGCGCAGCGCCGCGTCGTCGGTGATGCGCATCATGCGTCGCGCGACGGCGGGCGGCATGCCCTCCGGCGACTGCGGCGCGTTGGCGCCCGGCAGGAAGTCGGTGACGTTCTCGATGATGTCTTCCTGGACCTCGACCAGGTACGGCAGCACCTGCGGCAGGTCCTGGTAACGGTGGCGCAGCTCCTCGATCAGGTGACCGACCGCGTTCTCGGTGACCTCGCGGTCGAGCGCGCGCACCTGTTCGCGATGCTCGCGCTGCCATTGCGGCGCCTGGCGCATGACGACCTGCAGCTCGCCCTCCAGCTCGGCGATCGTGGCGCGAATCTGCTCCTGCTCTTCGGTGCTGAGCTTGCGGAATTCCTCCGGGTTCAGCACTTCGCCATCGCGCGTCGGCGCGATGCCCAGCCCGGCGGGCGTGCGGATCAGCGCGACGTTCTTCTCTTGCGCGTGCTTCTGCACCTCCTCGAATGCCTTCTCGTGGCGCTCCTTCAAAGCGTTGTCGATGGCTTCGCGACGCGCGCGGTACTCGTCGGACTCGAAGATCGAGGCGATGGCACCGCGCACCTCGTCGATCAGCGTCGCCATGTCCTCGCGCAGCTTCATGCCCTTGCCCGCGGGCAGGCGCAGCGCCTTGGGCTTCTGCGGCTCCGAGAAGTTGTGGACGTAGCACCAGTCGGACGGTACCGGCTCGCGCGCGGCGCGGCGCGATATGTGACGCTTCACGAATTCGTGCCGGCCCATTCCGGCCTCGCCCAGCGCGTACATATTGTAGCCGACGCGCCTTATGCCGATGCCGAACTCGACCGCCTCGGCGGCTCGTTCCTGGCCGAAAAAGTCGTCCAGCGGTTCAAGCTCGGCGGTCGTCGCGAAGGACAGGGTCGCCGGATCGACCTTCCGGTACAGGCGGTCGGGGCTGAGCGGGGTAACCGGTGCCATCGTTCTCCTCGTCGCGCGTTATGTTTTGGATCAACCGGCGCTTTGCTCGATCCGTTCCATGTCGTCGTCGGAAAAGCCGAAATGATGCCCGATCTCGTGGATCAGCACGTGGCGGATCAGCCCCACCAGATCCTCCTCGGTCTCGCACCAATAGTCGAGCAGCGGCCGGCGGTACAGGAACACCAGATCGAGGTTGGTCGGCGTATAGCCGGTCGATTTCTCGCCGATCGGCACGCCACGATACAGCCCCAGCAGGTCGAACGGTGACTCCAGACCCATGTCGCGCTCGGTCTCGGCATCGGGGAAGTCCTCGACGCGTATGACGACGTCCGTCGCGTGGCGGGCAAGCTCCCCGGGAATGCTGGCAAAGGCTTCGCGCGCCATCACATCGATCTCGTCGAGGGTGGGCGGCAGGATGGGAGCGTCCGACATGGCGCGGGACGATAGCAGATGTGGGGCGAAAGGCGAGAGGGGGTGGTGTCGCGAGGTCGGCGAACGTCCTAGAAGGCTGTCGAAAAGGCTCCCGTCGTCATCGCGAGGCCGCGCAGCGGCCGTGGCGATCCAGAAAATCGCTGAAACGAAAGGATCTCTGGATTGCCGCGTCGGCCTCAGGCCTCCTCGCAATGACGGTTCAAAGAGATTTTCAACAGCCGCCTAGCTGGCCTTCGCCCGACGGGCGCGGGCCTCGTGGCGGGCGACGGTGGTGGTGCCGGCAATGATGACCACCGCGCCGATCCAGGTGCTCAGGCCGGGGAACTCGTGGAACAAGAACATCCCGATCAGCGTGGCGTAGACCAGCCGCGTGTAGTCGACCGGCCCGACCACTGAGGCTTCGCCCACCGTGAAGGCCAGGATGAAGCAGTACTGCGCTGCGATCGCGATCATCGCCACCATCAGGGCGAGCGCCAGGTCGATCCAGCTCGGCATTTCCCACGTCACGATGGTGCCGGGCAGGCTGATGATCACTCCGGCCAGCATGTAGTAGAACATCCAGGCGACGGTCGATTCGGTCGCGGAATAGCGCCGCACCGCCACGCCGACCGCCGCAAATCCCATCGAACTCAGGATGGCGGAGAGCGTGGCCGGCGAAAACTCGCCATGGCCGGGGCGCACCATGATCAGCATGCCGGCGAACCCGACTGCCAGCGCCCCCCAGCGCAGCATGTTCACCTTCTCGCCGAGGAACAGCACGGCCAGCAGCGTCACCCAGAGCGGGCGGGTGAAGGCGATACCGGTAACGTCGGCCAGCAGCATGTGGGCCAGGGCGTAATAGGCCGCCATCTGGGCAAAGATGGTCAGCGAGGCGCGCACGCCGTGCACCACCGGATGGCGTGTCTTCAGCTTGTCGAATCCGACCCACCACAGGATCGGGATCATCAGGACGATCGAGGTGGAAAAGCGCAGGAACGTGATCTCGAACACGCTGTAGTGCAGGCCCAGCGCCTTGGCCGTCGCGTCGTGGATCGAGAACGCGGCGGACGAGAACGTCATCCAGATCATGCCCTGGGCATTGCCCGGCAGGCGTCCCCAGGCGGCCTTGATCGCGTCGCTTCTTGCCAACGTCCGGATTCCCCCTCACGCGCCGGCGGCGGTCCTGCGTCCTTCGGCGCGGGCCAGGTACAAGGTCGCGCCCACGATGACCGCAGCCCCCGCCAGGGTCCAGCTGTCCGGCACCTCGGTGAACAGGAAATAGCCGATCAGCACGGCATAGACGAGCCTGACATACTCGATGGGGCCGATGAAGCTGGTCTCGGCGATCGAGTAGGCGGTCACGAAGCACCACATCGCCGCCGTGGTGAACAGCCCGACCAGAAACAGATACAGCATCTGCTCCCAGGTCGGGTCCTGCCAGTGTGCGATGGCCGGGCCCGCAAACAGGATCGCCGCGGTGACATGGTAGTAGAACAGGATGCGCGGCGGCGGCTCGGTGCGGGCCATCAGCCGGATCTGTATGAGCGACAGCCCGAACATGAAGGCCGAGCCTACCGCCACGAGCGAAGCGAGCTGGAACGCTTCGTGGCCCGGCCGGACCATCACGATCACGCCGACGAACCCGATGGCGGTGGCGATCCAGCGCCGCCGCCCGACCGCCTCGTGCAGTATCCACACGGCCAGCAAGGTCTGGAACAATGGCCGCGAGAAGCTGATTGCCGTCGCGCTGGCCAGAAGCAGGTGGATCACCGCGTAGTACGAGCCGTACTGGGCGACGCCTGCCACCGCCGCCCGCGCGGCATGGGCGTGCAGCTTGTCGGTCTTGAGGTTCTTCCAGCCGAAGCGGTGGAACGCGGGTGTCAGAAACACGATCCCCAAAAGGAACCGGATCAACGTGATCTCATAGGCGCTGATCGAATGGCCCAGGCTCTTGACCGCCGCGTCGTTGAGAGAGAACAGCGCCGTGCCGAGCACCAGCCACAGCGCGCCCTGCATGTTGACCGAAAGCCCCATGCCCGGCAGGCGCAACATCGTGCGGCGCGGCGGGCTCAAGATACCTTGCCCGCCGGCTTGGTGCGCCCGCCCGAGCCATAGATCGATGCGGCGAAGATCGTCGCGCCGCCTACCCAGGTCCAGATGTCCGTCGTGTCGCCGAACGCGAACCAGCCGAGAGCCGCGGCCAGCGGCAGGCGGACGAACTCCAGCGGCTGTAGCCGGCTCAGGTCGGAGGCGACGAAGGCGCGGTTCATCGTGCGATGCGTCGCAATGGCGAAGAAGCCGATCGCCGCGCACCATGCCACGTCGACCGCGCTGGGCGGCGTCCACACGAAGGCGCACAGGACCGCCGCCAGCGGCATCACGCAGAACGGCTGGAAGAAGGCGATCGCGTCGGGCGATTCGCGCTTGGTCAGCGTCTTCACCAGGATGAAGGTGATCGCCGCGGTGACGCAGCTGCACAACGCCAGGACCGCGCCGAGATTGACCGCCTGGAATCCGGGACGGATCACGACCAGCGCGCCGACGAACCCCACCAGGATCGCGACCCAGCGGCGCATGCCAGCCACGTCGTGCAGGAAGATCGCGGCCAGGATGGTCACGAAGATCGGGCGGATGAAATTGATTGCCGACACCTCGGCCACCGGCATCAGCTTCAGCGCGAAGAACAGGAACGTCATGTTGGTCATGGCCAGCACACCGCGCAGCGCGAACGGCGCCATGCGCTTCGGCCCGAGATCGCCCAACCCGTTTCGGAACAGCCACGGCGCCATGAAGGCCAGCATGAAGATCGAGCGGATGAACAGCATCTCGAACGGATGCATGGTCTGAGTCACGTGGCGGGCGATCACCATCACCACCGTGAAGCTCGAGATCGAGGCGACCATCCAGGCGACCGCCCGCGCCTGGGCCGGGATCGGCGTCGTGCGCAAGGCGGCGAGGCGCGAATTCACGCCCGCACCTCGACCGGCGGGGCTTCCGCCGCCGCCGCAGCCACCGCGCGCCGCCGGCGTGCAAGCTGCGCCTCGCGGTGGGCGACATAGGCCGATGACGCGAAGATCGTGGTCCCGCCCACCCAGGTCCACAAATCCGGCAGCTCGCTGAACATGAGGAAGCCGAACGCGACGGCGAACGGCATGCGCATGAAGTCGAAGGGCTGTACCGCGGTCACGTCGGCGGCGGCGAAGGCGCGGCCCAGCATGCGGTGCGCGAATGTCGAGGCCAGCCCGACGACGCCCAGCCACGCCCAGCCCTCGGCCGAGGGCCAGCTCCACACGAACAGTGCCGGGATTAGCGTCACCGGCACCATGATCACGATCTGGTAGAAGGCGATGGTGTCGGGCGAATCGGTGCGCGTCGCGCGCTTGACCATGATCGAGTTGATCGCGACCCCAACGGCCGACGCCAGAACCAGCCCCGCGCCCAGATTCACCTCGGCGAAGCCCGGGCGCAGGATGGTCGCCATCCCGGCAAACCCGACTGCGACCGCAGCCCAGCGCCGCGCGCGCATCGGCTCGCCCAGCATCATGACAGCGGCGAGCGAGCCGAAGATCGGCGCCAGGAACGAGATTGCCGTCGCGTCCGCCACCGGGATGAGGGCGAGCGCGCTGAACCAGAACATCGTGTTGAGGCCACTGATCGTGCCGCGCGCGACATACAGCCCAAGATGCGGCGTCGCGAGCCCGGCCGCCCCCACGCGCAGCAGCCAGGGCAGCATCAGCGGCACGCCGAACAGCGAGCGGAAGAACGCCACCTCGATGCCGTTCACCTCGCCCGCCACGTGGCGCACCGCTGCCGCGTTGAACGAGAACATCGCGCCGGTCAGCGTCATCCATGCCGCGCCGCGTACCGGGCCGGGCAGGGCATCGAACCAGGCGCGCGCCCTCGCGACGGCGGTCACGGCGCTGGCCTCCGGGCGGGGAACGCGGGCGGGCGCGGCATCGGGCGACGTTACGCAGAAACCCGCCCCCACGCCAGCGCCCGCGCGCGCAAGGGGGCCTTGCGTGTGCCAAGTCCTACGGTCGTGACCCCCCTCCCTGTCCCTCCCCCTCAAGGGGGGAGGGAACGTCGGCATCGGCAGCCATTTCCATTCGTTCGGCACGTCGCCCGCCACCAAGCGCACGGACTGACGAGCACGCCCCCTCCCCCCTTGAGGGGGAGGGTTGGGGCGGGGGGTCCTGTTGCGCCGAGCGGTGTACTTGCGGAATTCACCTTTGTATCATCGGCGCATGGATCAGCCGGTTCCGGAACCGCTCTGGCGGCCGTCGCCCGACCGCATCGCGGGCGCCAACGCAACCGCGTTCCTCGCGCGCGTGCGCGAGCAGTGGGGCGCGGACTGCGCGGACTGCGCGGACTTCCCCGACCTGTGGCGCTGGTCGGTCACCGAGCCCGAGAAGTTCTGGGTCTCGATGTGGGACTTTGCCGGCATCCGGGCCGAGACGCGCGGCGCGCGCGTGCTGGAAAATCCGACGGCCATGCCGGGCGCGCGCTGGTTCCCCGACGCACGCCTCAATTACGCCGAAAACCTGCTGCGCCGGCGCGACGACGCGCCCGCCATCATCGCCCGCAACGAGACCGGCCAGCGGCGCCTCCTGTCGTGGCGCGAGCTCTATGACTTGGTGTCGCGCCTCGCCCAGGCGCTGTCCGCGGCGGGCATAGGGGAGGGCGACCGGGTCGCGGGGTATCTGCCCAACACGCCGGAAGGCACCGCCGCGCTGCTGGCGACATCCGCCATCGGTGCGGTGTGGTCGTCCTGCTCGCCCGACTTCGGCGTCGGCGGCGTGTGCGACCGGTTCGGACAGATCGCGCCGCGCCTTCTGTTCGTCGCCGACGGCTATTACTACAACGGCAAGGTGCAGGAGACGCTGGGTAAGGCGCGTGAGGCTACCGCGCGTATCGGCACGATCGAGAAAACGGTGGTGGTGCCCTTCGCCGGACCGGCGAAGGATATCGATGGGCTGCCCGGCGCGACCTCGCTCGACGATTTCCTCGCGCCGTTTGTACCACGCGAGATCGCCTTCAGGCGCCTGCCGTTCAATCACCCGCTTTACATTCTCTATTCGTCGGGCACGACGGGCGTGCCGAAATGCATCGTGCACGGCCAGGGCGGCTCGCTCCTTCAGCACGCGAAGGAGTTGTTGCTCCATTCCGACGTGAAGCGAAACGATCGAGTGTTCTACTTCTCCACCCTCGGCTGGATGATGTGGAACTGGCTGGTCTCGGCGTTGGCCTGCGAGGCGACGCTGGTCCTTTGGGACGGCTCGCCGTTTCATCCGAAGCCCGATGCACTGTTCGAGATGGCGGCCGAGGAGCGCGTCACATTGTTCGGCACCTCGGCCAAATATATCGACGCGGCCAAGAAGGCCGCCGTCGCGCCGGCGAAGGCGCACGACCTCTCGGCCATTCGGACGATCTGCTCGACCGGCTCGCCGCTGGTGCCGGAAAGCTTCGACTACGTCTATCGCGACATCAAATCCGACGTCTGCCTGTCGTCGATCTCCGGCGGCACGGACATCGTGTCCTGCTTCGTGCTGGGCAACCCGATCGGTCCGGTCTGGCGCGGCGAGATCCAGTCGCGCGGACTCGGCCTCGCGGTCGACGTGTTCGACGAGGACGGCAAGCCCGTCATCGGCGAGAAGGGCGAGCTTGTCTGCACCGCGCCGTTCCCGTCCATGCCGATCCGGTTCTGGAACGACCCCGACGGCGCCAAGTACCGCGCCGCCTATTTCGAACGCTTCCCCGGCGTCTGGTGCCACGGCGACTATGCCGAGCTCACCCCGCGCGGCGGCATGTTCATCTATGGCCGTTCGGACGCGGTGCTGAACCCCGGCGGGGTGCGCATCGGCACGGCGGAGATCTACCGCCAGGTCGAGCAGATCGACGCGGTGGAGGAGGCGATCGCCGTCGGCCAGGACTGGGATGGCGACGTGCGCGTGGTGCTGTTCGTCCGGCTGCGCCCGGGCTGCGCGCTCGACAAGGCGCTGGAGGACGATATCCGAAGGCGTATCCGCGCCGGCGCCTCGCCGCGCCACGTGCCGGCGCGCATCGTCGCCGTGCCCGACATCCCGCGCACGCGCTCCGGCAAAATCACCGAGCTTGCGGTGCGCGACGTGGTCCACGGCCGCACGGTGAAGAACGTCGAGGCGCTGGCCAATCCCGAGGCGCTGGCGCACTTCAAGGACCGGGCGGAGCTGGCGGACTGATGGCGGAAACGAGCCCCGAAGCGGTCCGTCGCCTGCGCGAGCTGATCGACACCGCGCGCCGCGTTGTGGTGTTCACCGGCGCCGGCATCTCCACCGAGTCGGGCATCCCCGATTTCCGCTCGCCGGGCGGGCTGTGGACGAAGATGAAGCCGATCCAGTTCGAGGATTTCGTCGCCTCCGCCGAGGCGCGCCGCGAATTGTGGAAGCGCCGCTTCGACCGCGCCACCGGCTTCGAGGCGGCCGAGCCCAACCTCGGCCACCGCGCAATCGCGCATCTCGTGCGCACCGGCAAGGTAAGCCACGTCATCACCCAGAACATCGACGGGCTGCACGCCCGCTCCGGCGTCCCGGAGGAGCTGATCGTCGAGCTGCACGGCAACAACATGTACGCAAAGTGCATCGAGTGCGGCGAGCGCTACGAGCTGGCGCCCATCCGCGCGGCGTTCGAGACGGCGGGCATCCTGCCCGAATGCGGCGCGTGCGGCGGGCATGTGAAGACTGCGACGGTCTCGTTCGGCCAGGCCATGCCCGAGGACGCGATGCGTCGCGCCGAGGAGGCGACGCTCGCCTGCGACCTGTTCATCTCGGTCGGCTCATCGCTCGTCGTCTATCCCGCGGCTGGATTTCCGATCCTCGCCAAGCGTAACGGCGCGAAGCTGGTCATCCTCAATCGCGATTCGACCGACCTCGACAGCTTCGCCGACATGGTGCTGAATTTCGAGATTGGCCCGACCCTCGGCCCGGCGACGGGCGTGAATTGAAAACACGGCGCCGACTCCAGTCCAGACAGCCCCCCAATTGTCATCCCGGCCGAGCCGCGGTGGTGGCGAGAGCCGGGACCCATCGTCGTGCACCACTGCGCCGTCGGCATGGGCCCCGGCCCCCGGATCAAGTCCGGGGTCGCTGCGCGCCGTCCGAGATGACAGGCGGTGGAAGCGATCCCCGAAGCGCCGGACCGTGTCGCTCCGCACGCGATGACGGGACGTGTCGCGAATTTGCTGCGCGCGTATGATCCGCGCGCATGGCGGAGAGGCATATCGACTGGCGCGGATCGGTCGCGCTCTATGGCGACCGGCGGGTACTGACCGTACTGGTGCTGGGCTTCTCCTCGGGCCTGCCGCTGGCGCTGACCGGCTCGACCTTGTCAGCCTGGCTGGCGACCGCCGGTATCGCCAAGACCACCATAGGGCTGTTCGCGCTGGTCGGGCTACCCTACGCCTTCAAGTTCCTGTGGGCGCCCGCCATCGACGGGCTGCGCCTGCCGCTGCTGGGCCGGCTCGGTCGGCGGCGGAGCTGGGCGATCCTGTGCCAGTTCGCGCTGCTGGCGGCCATCGGCGCGCTCGGCACGCTCGACCCGGAGCGCGCGCCGGTCGCCATCGCTGCGCTTGCCGTCGTCGTGGCGTTCCTCTCGGCCAGCCAGGATATCGTAATCGACGCCTACCGTGTGGAGTGCCTCGCCGAGGACGAGCAGGGGGCGGGCGCCGCGGCCATCCAGATCGGCTATCGGCTCGGCATGCTGGCGTCGGGCGCGGGCGCGCTCTACATCGCCGACGCGGCCGGGTTCGGCGCCGCCTACGCCGCGATGGCGGTTTTGGTTTTCGTCGGCGTCGCGGCGATCCTAGCCAATCCCGAACCGCGCGCGGCGCCGGCCGAGCCCATCGGCTCGATCGGCGCCTGGCTGTCGCGCCACGTGGCCGCGCCGTTCGCGGACTTCCTCGGCCGGCCGGCCGCGCTCGTGATCCTCGCCTTCATCCTGACCTACAAGTTCGGCGACGCGGTGTCGGGCTACATGGCGAACCCGTTCTACATCCAGATCGGGTTCTCGCTCAGCGAGATCGCCTCGGTCACCAAGATCTTCGGGCTGGCGGCCACCATCGTGGGATCGATCGCGGGCGGGGTGGCCGTCGCGCGGCTCGGCATCATGCGCGCTTTGCTGCTGTGCGGCATCCTGCAGGGGATCGCGGTCCTGCTCTACGCCGTGCAGGCGCTGGCCGGTCATCAGCTCGCGCTGCTCGCGCTCACGGTCGCGGGCGAGAACTTCACCGGCGGGATGGGGACCGCGGCGTTCGTCGCCTATCTTTCCAGCCTCTGCCGCGTCGACTACACGGCGACGCAGTACGCGCTGTTCTCGGCGCTGTTCGCGCTGGGGCGCATCGGGGCGAACGCCTCGTCCGGATGGCTTGCCGACCAGATGAGCTGGCCGGCCTTCTTCCTGGTGGCGACCGCGGCGGCGCTGCCCGGCCTCGCGTTGCTCGTCTGGTTGATGCGCCGCTTCCCCGATCCAGTCAGTCCGGCAGGAACACGAAGTTGAAAAGATAGTCGAGGGCGCCGCGGCGGAAGTGGCGCGCCCGGTCCAGCGCGGCGAACGGCACCAGCGCGCCATCGACCAGCCCGAACGCGCGGTAGCCGTAGCCGCACACCTCGTCGATCAGCGTGCCCAGCGGCCGGCCCGTGTGGATTTCCTCCAGCTCGATCAGCAGCTTCGGCCGGTCGCGCGCCAGGGTCGCGGCGGCGCCTTCCAGCACCTGCATCTCGAACCCTTCCACGTCGATCTTGATGAACCCGACATTGGCGATGCCGAGATCGTCGAGCCGCGCGGTGCGCACGGGGATGCGCGCGTAGTCCTCGGTCATGTGGAAGCGGCGCAGCGTCGCGCGCTGGTTGGAATAGCCGCGCGCGGTGTGTGGCACCAGAAGCTCCGCGTCGCCGGTCGCATCGCCCAGCGCCATGTTGTGCAGCGTCACGCGCCCGTCGGCCCAGCGGCGCAGCATGTCGAACATCTTCGGGTTGGGCTCGAAAGCGTGCACCGCGGCCGAGTGCGGCAGCATCGCATAGGCGTAGACACCGCGGTTCGCACCGACATCGAGCGATACGCGGCGCGGATCGGCAAGGGTCGGCACCAGATGCAGCTCGCGCTCGCCCTTGCGCCACTCGCGCCGGTGCCGGTTCCATATATAAAGGCGCGGCGGCACCAGGGCGGCCTTCAGCCTTTCCTCGAACGTCAGCGGTGGAGTCCAGCCCATGATCCGTTCCGGTGCGCGCCGGGCGGTGTTAAACCAGGGGCGGCAACCGGGCAAGCGGGAGGTCTCCATGACGGCGCGGTTGGAAATCGTCGAGGCCGACATCACGACGCTCGATGTGGACGCTATCGTCAATGCGGCCAATACCAGCTTGCTGGGCGGGGGCGGCGTCGACGGGGCGATCCATCGCGCGGCGGGGCCGGAGCTTCTGGCCGAATGCCGCACGCTCGGCGGTTGCGCGACCGGCGACGCGAAGATCACGCGCGGCTATCGCCTCCCCGCCCGCTGGGTGATCCACGCCGTGGGGCCGGTCTGGAACGGCGGTGGCCAGGGCGAGGACGACAAGCTCGCATCGTGCTATCTGCGCGCGCTCGAGCTCGCGTCGGAGAAATCCTGCCGCTCGATCGCCTATCCGGCGATTTCCACCGGAATCTACCGCTTCCCGGTGGATCGCGCGGCGGCGATCGCTGTCCGCACTGTCGCGGCGGGGCTTGCCGACCGTCCGGGGATCGAACGCGTGGTGTTCGCGTGCTTCGGCGCCGCGTCTGCCGAGGCGCATCGCCGCGCACGCAATCTCATCGCGTCAGGCGAATGAAAGCTCGCATGGAGCGGTCCGGACCCCCCACCCTTTCCCTCCCCCTCAAGGGGGGAGGGAACGCTGGTGCGACGCCGCTATTCTCCGTCGACACCGGGCAGGCGACAACGATGGACCTACTGGCCGGCGTGTTCGCCCCCTCCCCCCTTGAGGGGGAGGGTTGGGGTGGGGGGTATCTGATTGGCGGGCTGTTCTTGTCATGACCGTCCGCAACCTCGACGCGATGTTCCGGCCGCGCTCGGTGGCGCTGATTGGCGCGAGCAAGCGGCCAGGCTCGATCGGCGCCGTGGTGGCGCGGAACCTGGTCGCGGGCGGGTTCGCCGGCCCGATCGGCTTCGTCAACCCGCACGAGATCGAGATCGAGGGGCGCTCCTGCGCACCCGACGTGGCAGGGCTCGCCACGGCCCCCGACCTCGCGATCATTGCGACGCCGCCCGACACCGTGCCGGGGCTGGTAGCGGACTTGGCCGAGCGCGGCACGCGCGCCGCGGTGGTCATCACGGCCGGTTTCGGCGAGGGGGCCGACGAAGCGGGCCACGCGCGCCGCCAGGCCATGCTCGACGGCGCCAGGCCGCATTTGATGCGCATCTGCGGGCCGAACTGCCTCGGCATCGCGGTGCCCGGTGTCGGGCTCAACGCCAGCTTCCTGCACATCGCGGCGCCGAAGGGACGCGTCGCCTTCGTCGCCCAGTCGGGCGCGGTCGTCACCTCGATGGTGGACTGGGCGGCCGGGCGCGGCATCGGCTTTTCGCACCTCGTCTCGCTGGGCGACATGGCCGACGTCGATTTCGGCGACATGCTCGATTTCCTCGCCGCCGATCCCGAAACCGCGGCCGTCTTGCTCTATGTCGAGGCGGTGACGGCGGCGCGCAAGTTCATGTCGGCGGCGCGCGCCTGCGCGCGGCTGAAACCCGTCATCGTCATCAAGACCGGCAAGCACGCCGAAAGCGCCCGTGCCGCGGCCTCGCACACCGGGGCGCTGGCCGGCTCGGATGCGGTCTATGACGCCGCGTTCCACCGCGCCGGCATGGTGCGGGTGAACAATCTGGGCGAGCTGTTCGATGCGGTCGAGACGCTCTCCGCCGCGCCACGCATCGCGGGCGATCGGCTGGCCATCCTCACCAACGGCGGCGGGGTGGGCATCCTGGCCACCGACGCGCTGCTCGATTCCGGCGGCAGGCTGGCGGAAATCGGGGCAGAAACCCGTGCCAAGCTCGACGCGGTGCTGCCGCGCACCTGGTCGCACGGCAATCCCGTCGACATCATCGGCGACGCGGACGGCAAGCGCTACGCGGCGGCCCTTGCCGTGCTGCTGGCCGACGAGTCGGCCGATGCGATCCTGGTGCTCAACTGCCCGACGGCCGTGGCGTCCGGCAGCGAGGCCGCGCGTGCCGTGGTGGACACGGCCGCTGGCAGCAACTGCGCGTTGCTGACCTGCTGGCTGGGCGAGGGGGCGGCGGCCGAGGCGCGCCGGATGTTCGTCGCCGCCTCGATCCCGACCTTTGCGACGCCGCACGCGGCGGTGCGCGGCTTCATGCACATGGTCGAATATCACCGTGCCCAGCGCGCGCTGATGGAGGTGCCGCCGGCCCTGCCGGCGGGCGCCGAGCCCGACCGGGCGGCCGTGCGCGCCATCGTCGACCGCGCGCTCGCCGACGGGCGCGACTGGCTGAGCGAGCCCGAGGCGAAGCGGGTGCTCGCCGCCTATGCGATCCCGGTCACGCCGATCGAGATCGCGACCACGCCCGACGCGGCGGCCGAAATCGCCGAGCGTCAGGGCTTTCCGTCGGTGCTCAAGATCGTCTCGCCCGATATTACCCATAAATCCGACATCGGCGGCGTGGCGCTCGATCTGCGGAGCGGCCAGGCGGTGCACAATGCGGCCGCCGCGATGCTTGCGCGCGTCGCGAACGCGCGGCCGGAGGCGCGCATCGAAGGCATCGCCGTGCAGCCGATGGTGCGCCGTCCCGGCGCGATCGAGCTGATTCTCGGGATGGTCGCCGATTCGATGTTCGGTCCGGTCATCCTGTTTGGCCAGGGCGGGGTGGCGGTCGAGCTGATCGACGACAAGGCGCTGGCCCTGCCGCCGCTCAACTTGGCGCTGGCGCACGCGCTGGTGGACAAGACGCGCGTCGCGCGGCTGATGGGCGGCGTCCGCGGCGCGCCGCCGGTCGATGGCGACGCGGTGGCGCTCGCTTTGGTGCGCATCGCCCAGCTCGTCATCGACTTCGCCGAGATCGCCGAGCTCGACGTCAACCCGCTGATCGTCGACGCGGACGGCATCGTCGCGCTCGACGCGCGCATTCGTGTGGCGCGGGCCGGCCGGTCGGGCGAGGACCGGCTCGCCATCCGCCCCTATCCGCAGGCGCTCGAGGCGACCGAGCATCTGGCCGACGGGCGTGCGGTCCGCATCCGCCCGGTTCGGCCCGAGGATGCGCCGGCATTCGTCGACGCGTTCGCGCGCCTGTCGCAGCAATCGGTACGGATGCGGTTCTTCGCGCCGTTGAAGGAATTGAGCCCGGCCTGGCTCGCCCGCCTGACCCAGATCGACTACGACCGCGAGATGGCGCTGGTGGCCGTTCTTCCGCCGGAGCAGGGCGGGCTGGTCGGCGTCGTGCGCCTTGCCGCCGATCCTGACAACGAGCGTGCCGAATATGCCGTGATCGTGCGCGACGACGTGGTGCGCCGCGGCCTGGGCGAGGCGCTGATGCGCCGCCTCATCGCCTATGCGCGCGGGCGCGGGATCGGTCAGCTCGAAGGGCGCGTCCTTGCCGAGAACCATGCCATGCTGGCGCTGGCCCGCAAGCTCGGCTTCCGGTGCGCCGACGATCCCGTCGATCCGGGCGTGGTGCAGGCGGTCCTGGTGCTGGACTCGCCCTAAGGATCTCGGCTGAGGCCCTTCGCAGCCAGCGCGTTGAGGTAGGCGGCCCACAGCGCGTCGTGCGCCTCGCCCAGCTCGCGTAGATAGCGCCACGAATAGATGCCGGTGTCGTGGCCGTCGTCGAAGATGATGCGGATGGCGTAGTTGCCGGTCGGCTCGACAGCCGCGATACCGACGTTGCGCTTGCCGGGAACGATCTTCTTGGGCTCGGCGCCGTGGCCCTTCACCTCGGCCGACGGGCTTTCCACGCGCAGCAGCTCGGCGGGCAGGCGGAACGTCGCGCCATCGTCGAACGCGATCTCGAGCACGCGCTCGTCGCGCTTGACGCGTAGCTCGACGGGCCAGGAGCCGGGATCGTCGCCCAAGGTCAGCCGAGGGGCGCGGAATCGTCGAGGTGGCGGGCTTCGTCGACCAGCATGATCGGGATGCCGTCGCGGATGGGATAAGCGAGGTGCGCCTTCTCGCTGACCAGCTCCTGCCGCTCGCGGTCGTAGGTCAGCGGCCCCTTGGTCAGCGGACAGACCAGGATTTCCAGAAGCTTCGGATCGATCGGCTGGGCGGGATGGTTCATCGGGATCCTCAATTCGGCTGGCGCGGGCCGGCACCGCCGGCCGCCACCGCCATCTCCAGAAGTGCCACCAGCGTGTCGCAGCGCGTGCCGAGGTCCGGCGCCTCCAGCAATGCCTGTTTCTCGTTCGGGCCGAACGGCACCATCATCGCCAGAGCGTTGACCAACTGCTCGTCCGGCGCCTTCTCGATGGCCGACCAGTCGGCACCGATCTTCTGGCGCTCGAGGAAGCGCTTCAGCGCGCCAAGCAGCCGGTCACGGTCGACCTTGTCCGGCGAGTCCTCCATGTCCGACTGCCAGCGCGCGTAATCGGCGACGACGCGCCGGTACCCGTCCTTCATCGCGATCTCGGATTCGACATCGAAGCGAATCAGACCGGCCAGTGTGATCATGTAGCGCCCGTCCGGCGTTTCGGCGAACTGCACGATGCGGCCGGTGCAGCCGGTGCGATAGACGGGCGGGCGCACGCCGCCCTCGTCGGCCGGGTTCTCGGGCTGGATCATGCCGATCATCCGCGCCCCGCCCAGCGTGTCGCGCGTCATGGCCAGGTAGCGCGGCTCGAAGATGTTGAGCGGCAGCCGCCCGTGCGGCAGCAGCAGCGCCCCGTTCAGCGGGAAGATCGGAATCTCCCGCGGCAGGTCCTCGTAGCTCGGATCGAACGGGCCGCCCGCCATGGCGATCCCCTCACGAGAACAGGACGGAGGACAGCTTGCGCCGGCCGGCCAACGTCACCGGGTCGGTCGGGCCCATCGCGTCGAAGAACTCGATGAGCTGCTTGCGCGCCGCCTGGTCGTTCCATTCGCGGTTGCGCCGGATGATATCGATCAGCGCGTCGATCGCGGCCTCGCGCTCGCCATGGGCATAGCGCGCCAGCGCCAAATCGAACCGCGCCTGTTGGTCGGTGGGATCGGCGGCGAGGCGCGCCTCGAGCGCGGCGGCATCGCCCGCACCGGCCGCCTTCTCGGCAAGCTGGATCGCGGTCAGGGCGCCGGCGATCTCCGCATTCGCCTTGTCCTCCTCGGCGATGTCCTCGAGCGCCTTCTTCGCGCCGGCCAGATCGCCGGCGCCGACCAGTGCGCGGGCGAGCCCGGCCTTGGCCGACAGGTTCTCGGCATCATGCTGAACGATGCGGGCATAGAGCGCGGCCGCGCCGGCCGCATCGCCCTTGTCGAGCAGCCCCTTGGCATGCTCCAGCGCCTCGGTGATGGCGGGGTCGGGCCCGCCGCCCGGCGCGTTCTCGGCCAGGCGGTCGACGAACTGCTTCACCTGGCTGTCGGGGATGGCGCCGGTGAACGCATCGATCGGGCGGCCGTCGAAAAAAGCGATCACCGCGGGGATCGACTGGATGCGAAGCTGCTGGGCGACGTCGGGGTTCTTGTCGACGTCGATCTTGACCAGCCGCACCTTGCCGTTGGTTCCGGTGACCGCCTTCTCCAGCGCCGGTCCGAGCTGCTTGCACGGTCCGCACCAGGTCGCCCAGAAATCGACGACGACGGGTACCTCGCGCGAGCCTTCGATGACGTCGGCCATGAAGGTGGCGGTGGACCCGTCCTTGATCGCCGGCGCGCCGCCGGGCTGGCCCTGCGGCTGCGGGTTGGCTGCGATAATCGGTTCCACCATGGGGCTCTCCATGCGACCGCAAGGGCCGCGTCGCTACAAAGATGGAGGGTTGTGCGGCCTCTGTAAACCCTGCAGCGGGATCGTAACAGCCCCCATCGCATGGGCCCCTGAATCCCGCGCGAATCCTAGCGTAACGCGATACAGACGGCGCGTGGTCAGTCGAGGTCAACCGCATGCGGGCGGTGGCCGGTCGCCTCGATGAAGCGGAGAAGGTCGGCCGAGGCGATGCGCGTCGTCGCCGCATTTGTCAGCGGATGGTAATGCAGCACGTCGCCGCGCATCATGGCCGCGTCGAGCACGACGCGCACCACGCCGGCGGAGTCATTGATCAGGGAGAACGGCGTGACCGCTCCGGGCACCACGCCGAGATGGCGCAGCAACCGGTCGGGACTGCCGAACGAGAGGCGCCCGGCGCCCAGCCGCGCGGCCAGCGCCTTCAGGTCGACGCGGCGCGATTCCTCGCACACCACCAGCCAGAGCGCGCCCTTCTTGTCGCGCAGGAACAGGCATTTGCAATGCGTGCCGGGAAGGTCGCCCCGCGTTGCGCGCGCTTCGTCCACCGTGAACACCGGCTCGTGCCAGACGGTTTCGGTCGCGATGCCGAGCGCGGCGAGATACGCGAACAACGCCTCGGGTGTCGCCGGGGGCGGAGGCGCGGCGTCCGTCATGCGTGCCCTTCCTTCAACCTTCGCCACGCTCCTCGGCGCGCGCGGCGATCAGCGCGCGATTGTAGGCCGCCATCGCATCGATCTCGTGCACCACGCCGATCATGCGCATGCTGGTGCGGTCGGCGACCACGGCGACGTGCTCCTCGCCCGCTTCCTCCATCGTGCGGATCGCGGCGTTCAGACCGTCCGTGGCGGCCAGCACGGTGGGCCGGCGCCGTGCGACGTCGGCCGCGTTCAGGAGCGCGTCCATCGACGGGTCGAACGCCGCATCGGCGAGATCGGCGAGGGTAATGGTCCCGACCAGCCGCCCGTCGGGATCGACGACGAACAGCTCGTTGTGCGGTGCGTGCGCGATCGCCGGACGCAGCTCTGCCAGCGTGGCCGACGGCAGCACGCGCGGATAGTCCGTGCGCGCCACATCGCCAACGCGGATCGCCGCCAGCAGACCGACCTCGCGCCCGCTCGCGAGGTTCAGCCCGCGCAACGTGAGCTGCCAGGTGAAGTAGGAGTGGCCACCGACCGCGCGGGTGATGGCGACGGCGATGACCACGGCCAGCATCACGGCGAGCGTCAGCCCGTAATTGCTGGTCAGTTCGAAGATGATCAGGATGGTCGAGATCGGCGCGCCCAGCACGGCGGCGGCGACTGCTCCCATGCCGATCAGGGTGTAGGCCTCGGTGCCCGAGGACAGCTCGGGGAAGGCCTCGGTCGCGACGATGCCGAACGCACCGCCGACCATCGCGCCGAGGAACAGCGACGGGCTGAATATCCCGCCCGGGAATCCGCCTCCGAGCGACAGCGACGTCGCCGCGGTCTTGGCAACCGCCAGCGCGATCAGCAGCCAGAGCCCGAGCTGGCCGCGCAGCGCGGCGTCGGTCGCGCCGTAGCCCACGCCCAGCACCTGCGGCATGACCAGCGCGATGCAACCGACCGCAAGCCCGGCGAGCGCAGGTCCGGTGACCGCCGGCTCGGGCAGGCGGCGCGATTGCGCCTGAACCAGCGCGATCGAACGCAGCAGGGCGATTGCCTGCAGTGCGGCCACGACGCCCAGAAGCGCGAAGGACGGGAACTCGAGGTACGACACGATGGAATGGCCCGGCACGGCGAAGGCCGGGAAGTTGCCGTAATGGATGCGTGCGATCATCGTGGCGATCACCGACGACAGAACCACCGGCGCGAAGGCGGACAGGGCATAGTGGCCGATCACCACCTCGAGGGCGAAGAACACGCCGGCGATCGGTGCGTTGAACGAGGCGGCGATACCGGCCGCCGCCCCACAGCCGAGCAGCGTGATCGCCAGCGTCCGTCCGAGGCCCAGGCGGCTCGCGATCCAGGCGCCGACCGCCGCGCCGAGATGGACGACCGGCCCCTCGCGCCCGACCGAGGCGCCGACCCCGATCGAGGCGACACAGGACGCCGCGGCGGCGATGCCCGTAACCCCGCTCATCCGGCCCGAGCGCAACGCGGCGGCCTCGATCACGTCGGCCACGCCGTGCGGACGGCGGTCGGGCAGGGCGAAGCGGACGAACAGCCCGATGACGAGCCCGCCCAGCGCCGGCACCGCGACCACCCGCCAGGCCGGCAGCTGCGCGATCGCGTCGTACAGCCGGTCGCCGTCCACCCCGAAGGTCAGGCGCTGCACCGCCCTGATCGCGTCGCGGAATGCGACCGAGCCAAGTCCCGCGGCGGCGCCGATTACGACGGCAAGGGCCCACAGGACGGCCTGGCTGTGACGCGCGATGCGCCGCACGGCGGCGGCGGCCTCGGTGAGATGCGGCGGTCTCAGCCCCATCGCCGGGCGGAGCGGTCGGGTCTTACCGGCACTTGCCGATCGAGTCCTTGCCGCAGACCGTCTTGCCGTCCGTCCAGGTCGCGCCCGTCAGGTCGGCCTCGGTCATCTCGGTATCGCGCAGCTGCGCGCCCGTCAGGTTCGCCTTGGTCAGGTTGGCGCGATACAGGCTCGCCTGGCGCAAATCGGTCTCTTTCAGCGAGGCGCCGGACAGGTCCGCCTTGGTGAAGTCGGCCTGCTGCAGCCGCGCCTTGTCGAGTATGGCGCCTGCCAGCTTGGTCGAGTTGAACTTGGCGCCGTAGCCGTTCACGCCGGTCAGGTTGGCGCCGCTCAGGTCCGCGCGCACGAACGACGCGCCACGGATGTTGGCGCCGGTCAGGTCGGCCTTGGCGTAGTCCTGCCCGTCGAAAAAACAGCCGCGCCAGTCGGCTCCGGGGCGTCCCGGATCGGCGCATTCGGCGAAGGCGGGCTTCGCACCCCAGCACGCGAGCGCCGCCGCCACAGCGAGCAGCGTCATTCTTCTCATGGGGTTAGGTGTAGCCCCGCCGTCCCGCCACGCAAAGCCCAAACTTGGTCTCGGGCCGGCTAGCCCTCGCGGCGGATGCCGATCGCCTTGCCCAGCGCGTCGGGCCGCTTCAGCCCGGCCTGCGCGGCCATGAGGGCTGTGAGCCGGTCGCGCACCGCGTCCGGGAACGGCACGGCGCGCCGCGCGCGGAGGTCGACATGGACCGCCATCATCTCGAACGTGGCGGCGAGATAGCCCTCGTTCGCGTTGGTCATTTCCGACCAGGCGTGCAGGCGCTTGTCGTCGTGATCTACCAGCCGCGTGACGCAGCGCAGCATCGCGCCCGCGCGAATCTCGCGCAGATAGCGCACGTGGTGCTCGACGGCGAAGGTGGACAGGCCCGCCGCGCGGTAGGCGTCGTCGATGCCGATGGCGGCGGTCAGCGCGTCGCACGCCTGGTCGAACACCATCACGTAATAGGCGACGTTCATGTGGCCGTTATGGTCGACCCATTCGGGACGTGCCGTCGCGGTCCAGACCAAAGGCTCGTTTGCGCTCATGCGGGTCAGGTCGCACGCGCTGGCGGCAGTGTCAACGCCGTCGCTCCGGCCCGTTGCCCGCGGCGGCGGCGGCCGTTAGCATGGGCTTGCGGGCGCCGGCGAGACGCGCCGGCCCGCATGGGTGCCCAATTCCGAAAAACCTGGGAGACGACGATGGCCATGTCACGCAAGCCCCTGCGCCGCCTGGCGCTTGGCGGGCTGGCCGCGGCCGCCCTTGCGCTCGCCGGCATCATGCCGGCCCATGCGCTCGACGAGATCCGCGTCGGCAAGGCCGTGCCGAACGCCTATTCCTTCACGCCGCTCGACATCGGCATGGAAGCCGGCATCTTCAAGAAGCACGGGCTCGACGTGAAGGAGTTCGGGATGGGCGGCAGCTCCAAGCTGCAGCAGGCCCTGATCGGCAAGAGCCTCGATATCGGGATCGGCTCCGGGCCGGAGCTCAACTTCGTCCTCAAGGGCGCGCCGAACATCGGCGTCGCGCAGATGGCCGGCCCGCCCCGGCTGCTGGTGCTGGTCGCGCGCAACGACGAGAACATCAAGTCGCCGAAAGACCTGAAGGGCAAGACGATCAGCGTGTCCACCGTCGGCGGTCTGACCTACTGGCTCGCCCAGCAGCTCGGCAAGCGCGAAGGGCTCGACGGCACCGGCTACAAGATTGTCGCGCTCGGCCAGCCGACCAGCCAGGCGGCGGCGCTGCGGGCCAAGTCGATCGACGGCATGCTCACCGATCTCGGCCTCGCCTCGCGGCTCGAGTCCGAGGGGATCGGCCACCGCATCGTCAATTTCGGCGACGTGGTGCACGATTTCATCATCCACGTGATCTACACGCGGAAGGATTACGCGGCCGAGCATCCCGACCGGGTGCGCGCCTTCCTCGCCGGCTGGTTCGAGACCATCGCCTACATGAAGACGCACAAGGCGGAATCGGTGAAGGTGGCGGGCAAGATCATGAACACCCCGCCCGACGTCACCGGCAAGATCTACGACGAGCTGATGACCGGGTTCTTCTCGACCGACGGCAAGTTCGACCCGAAGGGGTTGAAGACCCTGGCGCAGTCCTTCGTCGAGATGGGCTGGCAGAAGACTCTTCCCGACATGTCGAAGACCTATACCGAAGAATACCTGCCCCATATGTCGAAGAAGGCCATGTAGCGGAATGCGGCTCGGCTTGGGCTTCCCGTTCGTCCTGAGGAGCTGTTTCGCGGAGCGAAATCGCGTCTCGAAGGGCGGGCGGGAAGCCGCCATCTGCCGTTAGTCCTTCGAGACAGCCCGCCGCTGCGCGACGGGCTTCCTCAGGACGAACGGCGACAGGCCGTGAGCTAAGCGATTTGGAAAGTTAGTCCATGCCCGCTGATTATCCGACGACCAACCGCCAGGTGCGCCTCGCCTCGCGCCCCGACGGCATCCCCGAGGCCAGCCATTTCGAGATCGTCGAGGAGCCGGTGCCGGCACTCGAGTCGGGCCAGTTCCTGGTGCGCAACGACTGGCTGTCGGTCGATCCGGCCATGCGCGGCTGGGTCAACGCGATGGCGAACTATTCGCGCCCGGTCGCGATCGGCGAGGTCATGCGGGCCTACACGGCGGGCGAGGTGATCGCGTCGCGCAACAAGGGATATCCCGAGGGCACGCGGGTGATGGGCCAGCTCGGCTGGCAGCATTTCGTGGTCTCGGACGGACGCAACGTGATCCGCAAGGTGCGCGAGACCGACCTGCCCTTGTCGCTCGCGCTCGGGATTCTCGGGCTGAATGGCGTCACCGCCTTTTTCGGCATGCTCGACGTCGGTGCGCCCCGTCCCGGCGACACGGTCGTCGTGTCGACGGCCGCGGGCGCGGTCGGCTCGGCCGCGGGCCAGATCGCCGGGATCGCCGGGTGCCGCACGGTCGGCATCGCCGGCGGCGCGGTCAAGGTCGCGCTCTGCCGCGACGAATTCGGCTTCGACGCCGCGATCGACTACAAGGCGACCAAGGATATCGACGCCGCCATCGCCGAGGCCTGCCCGAACGGCGTCGACGTCTATTTCGACAATACATGCGGGCCGATCACCGATGCGGTGCTGGGCCACATCAATATCGGCGCACGCATCGCGATCTGCGGCACGGCTTCGCTCGCGAGCTGGGAGCCGTGGCCTCAAGGGCCGCGGGTGCAGCGGCATTTGCTGGTGAAGCGCGCGCGCATGCAGGGCTTCCTCGCCTCCGACTTCTACCACCGTTACGAGGAGGCGGTGGGCCGTCTCGCCGGCTGGGTCCGCGAGGGGCGGCTGAACTATCGCGAGGACGTGCTCGACGGGCTCGACGCCGCGCCGGGCGCCATCGCCGGGCTGTATCGCGGCGAGAATCTCGGCAAGCGGCTGATCCGCCTCGGCAAGGGCTGAGATCTACTCGGCGACGGCGGGGACGGCGCCTTCCAGCGCGGGCGAGACCCGCCCCGTTTCGCGCCGGGTCCACAGCCATGCCGCGACCGTGACCACCGCGCCGGCAAGCAGCGTGTGCTGCAGGCCGGCGAAGGATGCGATCCAGCCCATCGTCAGCGATCCGGCCGAGGGAATGCCCCAGGAGATCACGACGAACAGGCTCATCACCCGCGCGCGCATCTTCGAATCGACCGCGTTCTGGATCAGCGTCTGCGAGCTGACGCTGCCGCCCAGCATGAAGAAGCCCGAGAACACGAGGAACGCGGCGCCGAACCAGATATCGTCGCACGCGAGAAAGGCGATCTGCGACACGCCCATGCCCAGCATTGTGTAGGACACGAACCGCGTGAGCCCGGACATCGTGCCGCGCCGCGCGAGCGTGAGCCCGGCGCACATCGCGCCGATGCCGATCGACGACAGCAGGATCGACAGCCCTTCGGGGCCACGCTCGAACACCTTCGCGGCATAGCCCGGCAGCAGGTCGATATAGGGCCGGATGAACAGGCCTGTCATTCCCATCAGGATCATCAGGAACCGGATGCCGGGATCGCTCGAGACGTAGCGCACGCCCTGCATGATGTCGCCGAACAGGTTGAAGCGGGCCCGTCCCTCGCGCTTGGGCTCATCGATGCGCAGCGTCAGCAGCACGAAGGCGAACCACAGGAACGTCGCCGCCCCGATCGCGATCACGCCGCCGATGCCGATCCACAGGATCAGCCCGCCGGCCAGCGCCGGACCCACGATGCGCGCGCCGTTGAAGGTGGTCGAGCCGAGCGCGATGGCCGAGGACAGGTCGCGCCGCGGCACCAGCATGTTCACCGCCGCCATGCGCGACGGGTAGGTTACGGCCTCGACCGAGCCACCGATCAGCGTCAGGGCCAGGACGAGCTCGATGGTGATATGGCCCGAGATGGTCAGCACGGCGAAGGTCGTGCAGATCAGCCCCGACAGCACCTGGCTCGAGCGCATGACGCGGAAATAGCCGATCCGGTCGGCGATCGCGCCGGCGAAAATGGTGAACACCACCACGGGCGCCGCGTCGGCGAACGCGATGATGCCAAGCCAGCTCGTCGATTTGGTCAGCTCCCAGGTCAGCCAGCCGACCGCCATGCGGTACATCCACCGCCCGATGGTGGCGATGGACTGGCCGATCCAGTAGTAGCGGTAGTCCCGGTTCGACAAGGCCGGGCCGATGCCGCCGAAGATGCTGTTCAGTCGTGCCGCGAGGTTCATGACCGGTCCGGCCGGGGAAGGACTGTGGCGGGATACACCGAACTGCGGCAAATTGGTACAGTCCGCCGCGCAACCCAGCCTTCCGCCGCCGGAATCATGTCCCCGCCCGACCCGTCCCGCCATGTTCTGCCCGATCTGCTGGCGCCCGGCCTGCGCGTGGTGTTCTGCGGCTCCGCCGTGGGGCGGGTCTCGGCCCTTAAGGGGCTGCCCTATTCCGGGCCGGGCAACAAGTTCTGGCCGACGCTCCATGCGGTGGGGCTCACGCCACGCCGGTTCAGCCCCGCCGACTGGCAGGCGCTCGGTGCGCTCGGGATCGGGATCACCGATCTGAACAAGACCCAGTCGGGCAGCGATTCGGACCTGTCGGCCGACGGCGACGACGTTGCGGCGCTGCTTGCCAAGATGGAGGCGTTCCGGCCGCGCATCCTGGCGTTTGCCGCCAAGCGGCCGGCCGGCGTCGTGCTCCGCACGGCGTTCGGCGTCCGAACCTTCGGCTACGGCCTTCAGCCACAACGGATCGGCGCGACCGAGCTGTTCGTTCTTCCATCGCCCTCCGGACGGGCAGGGGCGTTCTGGGACGAAGGGCCCTGGCATAATCTCGCTCGGCGCTGCGACCTATTGGCGCGGATCGCGTGAAACCGTCGTCCCCGCTGCCCGTTTTACTTGCGACCGATTTGCGACGGGCCCACAATCCAAGGCTGTATCCGCCTCTTCCTCCTTCGCTGGGCCGCCATCCGGCGATGGGCGTTCGTTCATGTCATTTTCACAGGGACCGAACCCGGAACTGTGTTCGATCAGTCTGAAAAGCTGCAGGTCGCGATCGAGGCCGTCCTGTACATCGCGCTGAACGGTGCCGATGGGCCGGTCCAGAGCCGCGACATCACGCGCCGCCAGTCGATCGCGCCGCGTTATCTCGAGCCGATCCTTCAGCGGCTCGGCCGCGCCGGCGTGGTCGAGGGCATACGCGGCCCGAAGGGCGGCTATCGGCTGGCGCGCGAGCGGCGGCGCGTCTCGGTGGGCGAGATCGTGCGCACCATCCTCGAGTCTGATGGCAACGGTGCCAATGGTCGCCACGCGCTGCAAAGCGACCTCGGGCGACTGGTGGTCGGCCCGCTCTGGAGCCAGAGCGAGGACGAGTTTCTCACCCAGCTCGATCAGATTACGGTCGAGGAGCTATGCCGGCGCGCCCGTGCCGTGGGACTTGCGACCGAACCGGCCAAGCCGCTAGATTTCACCATCTAGGCGGGGCAAATGGCGGACGCGACGGTGGCACGGCCGGGCGATGCCGGGCGCGCGGAGCCGGAGTTCCGCGGGCGCATCTACGATTCCATTATCGACACGATCGGCGCGACTCCGCTGGTCCGGCTTTCGCGACTCGCGGCCGAGGCGGGTGTCGCGGCGGACTTGCTCGGCAAGTGCGAGTTCTTCAACCCGCTCTCGTCGGTGAAGGACCGCATCGGTCTCGCGATGATCGAGGCGGCCGAGGCCAAGGGCCTGATCGATCCCGACACGGTCATTGTCGAGCCGACCTCCGGCAATACCGGCATCGGGCTCGCCTTTGTCTGCGCCGCTAAAGGCTACAGGCTGACCATCATCATGCCGGAAACGGCGTCGCTCGAGCGGCGCAAGATGCTCAAGCTTCTCGGCGCGGAGCTCGAGCTCACCCCCGCCGCCGAGGGCATGTCGGGCGCGATCAAGCGCGCCGAGGCGCTGACGGCCGCGCTCCCCAAGGCCTACATGCCGCAGCAGTTCGAGAACCCGGCGAACGTCGAGATCCACCGGCGCACCACGGCGGAGGAGCTGTGGCGCGATAGCGGCGGGCGGATCGATGTGCTGGTGGCGGGCGCGGGCACGGGCGGCACGCTGTCCGGCGTCGGCGAGGTGCTGAAGGCGCGCAAGCCCGGCTTCCGCCTGATCGCGGTCGAGCCGGAGGACAGCGCGGTCTTGTCGGGCGGTGCGCCCGGCCCACACCGCATCCAGGGCATCGGGCCGGGCTTCGTGCCGCCGATCCTGCGCACCGACCTGATCGACGAGATCATCCGCATCGGCAACGACACCGCCTTCGCCACCGCACGGCGCGCGGCGCGCATCGAGGGGCTGGCGGTCGGCATCTCGTCAGGCGCCGCCATCGCCGCTGCGCTCGAGGTCGCGGCCCGGCCGGAGATGGCGGACAAGATGATTGTCGCCGTGCTGCCGTCCTTCGCCGAGCGTTACCTGAGCACACCCTTGTTCGACGAGCTGTGAAGATCGCGGTGTTCGGAGCCGGCGCGATCGGCGCCTCGGCCGGCGCGATGCTCGCGCGCGCCGGTCACGACGTGTCGCTGATGGGACGCGGCGATCATTTCGCGGCGATGCGCGCGAACGGCGTGCGCGTGGTCGAACGCGGCGGTGAATTCGTCGCCCGTCCGGCCTGTCCCGCGACGCCCGATGCCGCGGGCCCGCAGGATCTCGTCATCCTCGCCACCAAGGCGCATGCGATCGACGCGGCGGCCCAGGCGATCCGCCCGATGCTCGGGCCCGGGACGCCGGTGATCTGCGCGCAGAACGGCGTGCCCTGGTGGTATTTCGACGGCATCGGCGGCGCGTGGGAGGGGCGCGTCCTGCGATCGGTCGATGCCGACCATCGCGCGCGCGACCATATCGGCACGGCGCGCTGCATTGGCGCCGTCGTCACCGGCGCCGCGAACGTCACGGAGCCCGGGGCGATCCGGCTCAACAATTTGCGCTTCATGATCGGCGAGCCGGCCGAAGGCGTCTCGCCGCGCCTCGACGCGATCGCGCGCGCCATGGATGTCGAAGGGCTTGCCGCCGCCGCGCACGCGCGCCTGCGCGACGACGTGTGGTTCAAGCTGCTCGGCAATATCTCGTTCAGCATGATGAGTGTCCTCGCCTTCGCCGATCTGCGAGTCGTGCGCAACGATCCCGGCACGCGCACGATCTCGCGCCGGATCATGGAGGAAACCCAGGCCGTCGGCGAAGCGGTCGGTGCGCGCTTCGACCGCACGATCGATGAGCGGATGGAGGAATTGCGCCAGATGGCCGCCCACCGCCCCTCGACCCTGCAGGATCTCGAGCGCGGTCGGCCGATGGAGGTCGATGCGATCTGCGGCGCGGTCGCCGAGATCGGCCGCATGGCGGGTGTCGCGACTCCGGTGATCGACATGGTGTATGCCCTGGTGAGACTGCGCGCGGTCGAGGCCGGCTGCTATCCCGCCAATCCCGGATTTGAGTTGTTTCGGGACGAGGATGCTTGAGGTTAGACATTTCGGCGACGATGTGCCGTTCCGACCCCTCTCCCTGTCCCTCCCCCTCAAGGGGGGAGGGGACCCCGGTACGACCAGCCTTTTTTGCTGCGTTGATCACGTCCGACATCGACGCACGGGCCTGCGTGTTCGCCCCCTTGGGGCCGCCGGACATGCCACCGGCATGTCCGGGCCCGGCGTCCAGTGGACGCCGGGCAGGCCCCAAGCCCCTTGAGGGGGAGGGTCGGGGAGAGGGGTTTTCGCACGTGCGGCTTACGTGATGAGGTGTTGATGAAAATCTGTGTGTTCGGAACCGGCGCGCTCGGCAGCGTGTTCGGCGGCAGGCTGGCGGCGGCCGGCGCCGACGTGACCCTGATCGCGCGCGGCGCGCAGCTCGACGCGATCCGCACCAAGGGCCTGACGCTCATCGCGGCCGGCCAGCAAACTTCAGTGCGGCCGCGCGCGACCGACGATCCAGCCTCGGCCGGTCCGCAGGACATCGTGATGGTCGCGACCAAGGCCTACTCGCTGCCCGCGGTCGCGCCGGCGCTCGCGCCGCTCCTCGGCCCGGCGACCGGCGTGGTGATGCTGCAGAACGGCATCCACTGGTGGCACTTCCATGGAGTGGACGGCAAGCACGCGGGCACGCGGCTGAACTCGGTCGATCCCGATGGGGTGTGCGAGCGCACGATCGGGCTCGGCCGCGCCATCGGCGGCGCGGTGTATTGCCCGGCCGAGGTGACCGCGCCCGGTACGGTGCGCCACGCGCCCGACCCGCGCATCGTGATGGGCGAGGCGGCGGGGCCCGTGTCCGACCGGCTGCGCGAATTCGCGGCGGCGCTCGCGGCGGCGGGGGTCAAGGGCGAGCCGGTCGCCGATATAAGGCTCGAGCTGTGGCGCAAGCTGTTGAACCTGATCGCCGGCGCGCCCGTGGCGGTGCTGACCGGGTCGAACAATCAGGCGCTCAACCGCGATGCCGGCACGCGCTCCGTCATGTCGCATCTGACCGCCGAGGTTTTGGCGGTCGCCGCCGCCGTCGGCTCGCCCTTGCCCGCTGCGGCGCTCGACCGGTTCCGCAAGCCCGGAGAGGCCCCGCCCAACAAGGTCTCCACCCTGCAGGACCTCGAGCGCGGCAAGCCGCTCGAGATCGATGCGATCATCGGCGTGGTCGCCGAGATCGGCCGGCTTGCGGGGATCGCCACGCCGGCGGTCGACATGGTCTACGCGCTCTGCCGCCGGATGGCCGAGGAGCGCGGCCTCTACCCGCCCAACCCCGGCTTCGCGCTCGATTACCGCTTCGCCTGACCGGCTACATCAGCCCGGTCAGGTTGCGCAATGCGGGCACCAGGTCGCCCAGTTCGGCCTGCGGCCAGGGCACGGACAATCCCTGGTCGAACACCAGCCAGCACAGGATGACGGTCGCCGCCGCCCACTGCAGCGACCGCAACCAGGGCTGACGGAAGCCGACCGCCATATAGGCAACGACGAACAGGCCGATCGCCGGTATGAACCCGACGAGCGCGGCCAGTGCCACGAATCCGAACAGCCAGGCGAAATAGCCGAGCGCTCGGCTGCGTACGACGCCGGCCGGCACGATGTCGCCCGACGGCGTGGCCTGCGACGGGTCGACGGGACGGGTCGCGGGATCGGCGCCGAAAATCTCGGCGATCAGGTTGAGCGCCGCGAAGATCAGCGCCGCCCAGCAGGCGGTGCGCGGCACGATCCGTTCGATTCCCGGCCAGTCGGCGGAAGTGACCAGCGCGCCGACCACGACCGCGAGAATCGCGAGCGTGAACAGCGGCGCCACACCGAAGCGCAGATGGGCAACGCGCAGATGCCGCATCTCGTGCCACAGGCGCTGCGCCGTGTCGCGCATCGGCCGGTAAAGCGCCCATGCGATCAGCGCGCCGATCACCAGCACCACGGGGCGCAGCAGCCATGCGCTGCCGAATATCTGGTCGGAGATGAACAGATACCGCTCGAAGATGCCCCCGATCACCACGCCCAGAACCATCGGCGGGCGGGGCCAGCCGAGCCGCTTCATGATCCAGCCGAGACTGCCGAAGAACAGCAGCGCATACAGGTCGCCCCAGCTCCGTGCGCCCTCGAATGCGGCCACGAACACGACCGGCATGATCAGCGGCAGCAGGATCTCGTGGCGCACCTCGGCGAGCTTCGCGAGCCACCGGCTGCCGCAGATGCAGATCGCGGCGCCCAGCACGTGCGCCAGCGTCAGGCTCCAGATGATCGCGTAGGTGACCGAGAGGTTCTTGGTCAGCATGTCCGGCCCGGGCACCAGGCCATGGATCAGGAACGCGCCCAGCAGCAGGCTCATTGACGCGCCGCCCGGCACGCCGAACGCGATCGTCGGCACAAGCTGGCCGCCCTCCTTCGCGTTGTTCGAGCTTTCGGGCGCGATCACGCCGCGCACGTCGCCCGTGCCGAAACTTTCGGGGTCCTTCTCGGTCCGCTGGGCATAGCCGTAGGCGATCCAGTCGATGATCGCCGAGCCGATGCCCGGCATGGCACCCAGCGCAACACCGATGAAGCTGCAGCGCAGCACCAGCCACCAGTGGCGCGCCACGTCGCGTACGCCCTGCCACTGGCTCGCCAGGCTGATCTCGGGGTTGGCGTCGCCGGCGATGCGCGCGCGGGCGATCGCCATGTCGGCGAGCTCCGGAATCGCGAACAGCCCGAGCGCGACCGGGATCAGCGGCAGCCCGTCCCACACGTACAGCCAGTCGAAAGTCCAGCGCATCACGCCGGTCTGGGTGCCGGCGCCCACCATCGAGATCATCAGCCCGAGCGCGGCGGCGCAGAGCCCCTTGAGCGGTGCGCGGCCCGACAGCGTCGCCACCATCGACATGCCGAAGATCACCAGCGCAAGAAGCTCGGGCGAGCCGACTGCCAGCATGACGGGCCGCAGCACGGGTATCGCGAGGGCGAGGACCAGCGCGCCGAACAGCCCGCCGAAAAGCGAGGCGGCGAATCCCGCTCCGAAGGCGCGCCCCGCCTGGCCCTTGCGCGCCATCTGGTGGCCGTCGAGTACCGTCGCGGCCGCACCCACCGTCCCCGGCACGCCGAACAGCACGGCCGGAATCAGGTCCGACGTCGTGGTGACCGCGGCCATGCCGAGAAGCAGCGCGAAGGCCGCGTGCGCATCGAGCTGATAGGTGAACGGGATCAGGATGGCGAGCCCGACCACACCGGAAAGACCGGGCAGCGCGCCGATCACCAATCCGATGATCACGCCAGCGGCGAGGATCGCCAACCGCGCCGGCTCGAACAAAAGGTTGATCGCCTCGAGCGCCGCGTGCAGCACCGGCGTATTTTCCCCAAGCCTCCCGCCGGCTTTTGCTCCGGCTTGCCCGTCAGGTAAACACCCGCCAGCCTCCTTGCCAAGCCGCTTCGTGCCTCGGCCGCTCCCGAACGCGGCCGGCTGCGGGCCCGTCGCAATTCCGCGCGCCTCGCTGTCAAAACATGCGGTTTTGTTGTGCCGCTTCCGGAACGGGCCTACAGTTTCGCGTCGGCTCGCCGCCGGCCAATCACCCGAGGGAGGGGAGTCATGAGCCGCGCCGTTCGCCTGCCTTGTCCGTTGCTTCTCCGCCTGTCGTGCGCGTTCGCCGTCGCCGCCGCACTTGTCGGCGCAAGTGCCGCGCAGGCCGATCCGGTCGCCGACTTCTACAAGGGCAAGACGGTGCGCCTGCTCATCGGCTACTCGGTCGGCGGCGGGTACGACCAGTACGCGCGCATCCTGGCGCGTCACATGGGCAAGTACATTCCCGGCAACCCGTCGATCGTGCCAGAGAACATGCCCGGCGCCGGCAGCCTGAAGGTCGTGAACTACATCTACAACGTGGCGCCCAAGGACGGGACGGCGTTCGCCACGTTCGGGCGCGGCCTCGCAATGGAGCCGCTGCTGAAGCACTCCAAGGGCATCCGGTTTGACGCGACCAAGCTCACCTGGCTCGGCTCGATCACCAACGAGACGTCGATTTGCGCCATGTGGCACACGACCGGCATCAAGACCTGGCAGGATCTGGAGAATTCCAAGACGGTCATGAAGGTTGGCGGGACCGGCGCGGGCTCCGACACCGACATCTACCCGACCATGCTGATCAACATGTTCCACGTCCCCATGAAGCTGATCACCGGCTTCCCGGGCGGGTCCGAGGTGAACCTCGCTTTGCAGCGCGGCGAAGTTCAGGGGCGCTGCGGCTGGTCGTGGAGCTCGCTGCTGTCGCGCGAGAAGGCGCTCCTCGACAAGCACGAGATCAACGTGATCGTTCAGTTCGGCCTGAAGAAACACGAGGACATCCCGAACGTCCCGCTGGTCACCGAACTGACCAAGGACCCCAAGACGCTGAAGGCGATCCGGCTGATCGTGTCGCGCCAGTCCATGGCCCGGCCCTATGCCGCGCCTCCGGGCCTTCCGGCCGACCGCGCCAAGGCGTTGCGCCAGGCGTTCGACAAGGCGACCGCCGACAAGGATTTCCTGGCCGAGGCCGGGAAGCATCATCTGGAGGTGCGCCCGACCGAGGGGCAGGAGGTCGAGGACCTCGTGAAGGAGATCTACGACGCGCCGCCCGACGTTGTGAAGCTCGCCATCGACTCGATGGGCGGCGGCGGCAAGTCCTGACGCAACCGCCCGAGGAGGCGACATGACCGGACTGTACGATCGCAAGCCGGGCGACGCGCCGGGCGTGGGCGAGGCGCCGTCGCACGCCCTGCCCGAGCACGACCATCCGCACGCCGACGGGCAGGACCACGACCACGCCCATCCCCATGCCGGGCCTGGCCACAATATCGAGCGCGAGGTGGTGTGGGAGCGCTGGCAAAAAAAGCGCACCTTCGTCCGCGCGCTCGAGGGCACCTACAGCCACCTGACCAAGGAGCTGCTGGACCAGCCGCGCGTGTATTCATCGAAGGACGTGCCGTGGAAGGGCGGCCCGCAGCTCTACGGCAAGCATGTCATCAGCCCGCAGGCCGCACAGATCACCCAGTCGATCGAAACGCATATCGAGGTCTACGCGCCCGGCGCCTACGGCCAGAAGCACGGCCACCTGAACAGCGCGGTGTTCTACGTGCTCAAAGGGCGCGGCCACGACATCCATGACGGGCGGCGCATCGAATGGAAGGCCGGCGACGCGATGATCGTGGAGAACGGCTGCGTCCACCAGCATTTCAACGACGACCCGGACGAGGAGGCGATCCTGCTCGTCTTCAAGGCGAAGCCGCTGTTCTTGTTCATGCACCTTCTGTACCAGAAGATCGTGTCCTTCCCGCCGACCACCCCGCCGGAAGGGCACGAGGACTGGACGCCGCCGACCGATCTGTAGGGAGACGAAGCTTGAGCGCACAAGAGGAACGCGACGTCGCCCATGTCGGCACGAACACGTGCAGCTTTCGCGCCGACGACCTGAAGGAGTCCGAGGCGTTCCGCCGCATGTACGAGACGGCGGCGAACGTGGTCGCCGCCGAGGACCAGCCGTTCGAGAACGCACCCGACGGACTCCTCAAGCACATCGTGAATGCGCGCATGAACACGCGCGAGTGCTGCGTCGAGGCCTACATGCAGTTCCTCAAGCCCGGCGGGCGGTCCGGCAAGCACCGCCACATGTGGGAGGAGATCGTCTTCGTCGCCGAGGGATCGGGCTACGACCTGCACTGGGACCTGAAGTTCGACTGCATCGACGAATATAGCTGGGACTGGGAGGCCGCGCCGCGCCGCTTCGAATGGACGCGCGGCGACTTCATCTATGTGCCGCCCTTCACCATCCACCAGCACCACGCCAACGAGGATTCGGGCGAGGCGCGGCTGATCGTCATCTCCAACCGTATCGTCAAGGCGATGGGATTCAACTGGCTCGACCAGCTCGAGAACGCGCCGGGATACTGATCCCGCGCGGCACCGTTCCACGCGGCTCAGATGGAGGACATCATGGCCAAGGGCAAACCGAAGATCCGCCACATCGCGATCGTCACGCGCGACCCCGAGAAGCTCGCCAAGTTCTATGCCGACGTGTTCGAGATGGAGATCGCCTATCGCGGCGGCGCCGCGATCTACATGACCGACGGCTACATGAACGTGGCGCTCCTGCCCCAGCGCATGCAGGAGATGCCGAACGGCATCAACCATTTCGGCTGGGAGATCGAGGATTCCGAGGCGATCGCCGGCCGGCTCGCCAAGCACGGCATCGGCGAGCCGACGACGCGCCCGGCGAACCGCCCCTATGCCGAGAAGCGCGCGACCGACCCCGACGGGAACCTGTTCGACCTGTCCGAACACGGGTTCGGCAAGGTCGAGTTCCGCGAGGAGCGCGAGAAGCGCACCGGCAGGAAGGAGAAGGAGCCGGCGGAGAGCTGATCCCGCCGGCGGTCCCGTTCGCACATCAAAACGGCGCGGATTTCCGCGCCGTTTTCATCATTTGCAGGGCTGGTGCGCGGCCCGGCGCGGTTGCGCGAGGGCGCAGCCCGTGTCTTAATCCGCCCCCTTTGCAGCCAGCCCACCCAGGTTTCGCGTTCATGCCCGCAGATCCCGTCTACCCTTATGAAACGCTGGAATACGGCGACACGCGCGAGGTCGCGCCGGGTATCCATTGGCTGCGCGTGCGGCTGCCCTTCGCGCTCAACCATGTGAACCTCTGGCTGCTGGCCGACGGCGATGGCTGGACGGTCATCGACACCGGCTACAACAACGACGAGACGCGCGACATGTGGCGCACCGCGATCGCCCGGGTCTGCGGCAACGCCCCAGTCACGCGGCTGATCGTCACCCATTTCCACCCGGACCATCTCGGCCTTGCCGGCTGGTTCGAGGAGGAGTGGGGCATGCGCCTCTGGATGACCTACGCCGAATGGCTGCAGGCGCATCTCGGCCGCACCAACGACGTGACGCACAGCCTGACGAACCGTCTCGCCTTCTGGCGTTCGCACGGGCTGCCCGCGGACGTGGCCGAGGCGTTCCGCGCCGGGCGGGCGAGCTTCGCCAACATCATGACGCCGCCGCCGCAGAAGCTGCGCCGCATCAATGACGGCGACGTGATCGCGATCGGCGGGCGAAGCTGGCGGATCATCACCGGCGGCGGCCATTCGCCGGAGCATGCGGCGCTCTATTGCGAGGAGATCAACGTGCTGATCTCCGGCGACCAGGTGCTGCCGCGCATCACCACCAACATCTCGCTGTGGGAGACCGAGCCCGAGGGCGACCCGCTGCGCCGCTATTTGACCACCATCGAGCGGTTCCGCCCGCTGCCCGCCGACGTGCTGGTGCTGCCGTCGCACGACCGGCCGTTCACCGGGCTGCACGACCGGCTCGACTCGCTGCACGCGCACCACAAGGTCCGGCTCGACGCGACATGGCAGGCGGCCGAAGCGCCGGTCACGGCGAACGACATCATCCCCGTGTTGTTCAAGCGCAAGCTCGACGCGCACCAGATCGGCTTCGCCATGGGCGAGGCGCTGTCGCACCTCAATTACCTTGTCGAGGACGGGCGACTGGTGCGTGAGGAGGGCGCCGATGGCATCGTCCGCTTCGCGCGCGCCGCCTGATGGCCCTCGCCGATCTGCATGTCGGGCTGAAGGGCTCCTACACCGTGACGGTGGAGGAGCGCCACACCGCCCATTCCCAGGGCCATACCGGCGTGCACGTGCTGGCAACGCCGACCCTCATCCTGTTCTGCAAGATCTCCGCCGACCATGCGATCCGCCACGCCTACGAGCCGGGCGACTCCACGGTCGGGCTGCACAACGACATCTGGCATCTCGCCGCCGCGCTTCCCGGCCAGTCGGTCACCATCGATTCCGAACTGATCGAGATCGACGGGCGGAAGCTGAAATTCGCCATCACCGGCCATGTCGGCGGCAAGGAGCTGACCAAGGGCATCCACGAGCGCGTGTGGGTCGACCTGACGCGCTTCCTGGAGCGGCTGGGCGCGAAGGGGTAATCGGCGTCAGCCGCGAGCCAAAATCCGCAGACCCGGGCCGAACATGCCATTGTCATGTTCGGCCCTGCGTCCGGTGGACGCCGGGCAGGCGTCAACCGCCGCTGCGCGGCGTCCTGGGTGACAGGTAAGAAGCCGACCTCGTCAGCTCTTGGCGGCAAGCTTGTCCTGCGTCTTCGTGTCGAAGTCGCTGGCGTCATGCCGCTCATGCAATTGGTCTTCGGGATCTCCGCTCAGGCGGTTGACCTTGCGGCCGCGCTGCACCGCCGGGCGTTCGCGGATCTGCGTCACCCAGCGCTGCAGGTTCTTGTAGTCCTGCACCGACAGGAACTCGCCGCCGCCATACTGGTTGAACTGCGCCAGGCCGCCGTACCACGGCCAGATCGCGATGTCGGCGACGGTATAGCTGTCGCCGGCGATATATTCGCCTTCGGCCAGGCGGCGGTCGAGCACGTCGAGCTGGCGCTTCGTCTCCATGGCGAAGCGGTTGATGGCATATTCGATCTTGGTCTCGGCGTAGGCGTAGAAATGGCCGAAGCCGCCGCCGACATAGGGCGTGCTTCCCATCTGCCAGAACAGCCAGGACAGGCATTCGGCGCGCGCGGCGCGCGAGGTCGGGAGCAAGGCGCCGAATTTCTCGGCGAGATAGACGAGAATGGAACCGGACTCGAACACGCGGACCGGCTTGGGTTCGGAGCGATCGAGCAAAGCCGGGATCTTGGAATTCGGATTGATGGCGACGAAGCCGCTGCCGAACTGATCGCCATCGCCGATCTTGATCGGCCAGGCGTCGTACTCGGCGCCTTTATGGCCAAGCGCCAGGAGCTCCTCCAGCATGATGGTGACCTTCACCCCGTTGGGCGTCGCCAGCGAGTAGAGCTGCAGCGGGTGGCGGCCCACCGGCAATTCTTTCTCATGGGTCGGTCCGGCGGTCGGCCGGTTGGTGTTGGCGTATCGGCCGCCATCGGGCTTGTCCCAGGTCCAGACCTTCGGCGGCGCGTAGGAAGTATCGGTCATCGTTTCCCTCGCAGTGATGGAGCGGCGTCTATCTAGGTCAGCCTAATACCCGATCATCGAGACTTGGTATAAGCCCTGAGGGCGTCTGGGAGCAAAGCCGTCGGCGGCACGCAATTCACGCCGTTTGACCATGCCCATCCCCGGCCGTCGGATTCGTACACCTGATCCAGCGGAGGCCGAAATGGCCGACAGCATCATCGAAGCCGCCGAAGACCTGCACATCCCGGTCATCGACATGGGCCCCTACCTCGCGGGCGAGAAGGGCGCACTGGAACGCGCGGCCGTGGCCGTGCAGGCGGCCAGCGAGTCGATCGGGTTCTATTTCCTGGCGAACCATGGCGTCGCGCAATCGATGATCGACCGCGTTTTCGCCGAGGCCGAGCGCTTCCACCATTTGCCGGAGGAGCGGAAGCAGAAGGTCCGCGCCACGGACCAGCCGATCGGCTATCTGCCGCTCGGCGGCCAGACCCAGCGCGCCGAGCAGTACGGGCAGCGCAGCCAGCACCCCGACCGGTCGGCGTCGTACTACATCCGCGAGGAATATCCCGCCGACCACCCGGACCGGCTGGCAAAGAAGCCGTGGGTGTTCGACAATCGCTGGCCGGCGGATCTGCCGGGCTACCGCGAGACGCTGCTGGAATATTTCGGCGCGCTGTCCGGGCTGATGCGCAAGCTGCTGCCGCTGCAATCGGCGGCGCTCGACCTCGCGCCCGACTACCTGTCGAACCACGAGGCGTTCCAGCCATTCAACCCGACACTCCGGCTGATCTACTACCCGCCGCGCGTCGCCGCCAACGCCGGTCAATTCGGCATCGGGCCGCACACCGATTTCGGCTACTGCACGATCCTGGCCCAGGCGCAGAAGCCGGGGCTCGAGATCCTTACCCGCTCGGGCAGGTGGATCAAGGCACCGGCCTATGACGGGCACCTGCTGGTCAACAACGCCGACATGATGCAGCGCTGGACCAACGACCGGTTCCGCTCCGCACCGCACCGCGTGTTCAACCTCGAGGGCGACGAGCGAATCTCGATCCCGTTCTTCGTGTCTACGCGCTGGGACGTGCGGCTCGAATGCCTGCCGACCTGCCAGGGGCCGGGCAACCCGCCGAAATACGCTCCACAGTCGCGCGCCGAGTACCAGGCTGAGCTGCACCGCACCGTCTACAAGCTCGGCGGCGAGGCGGCGGAGTAACCCTCCTCCTGTCATCCCAGCCGAGCCGCCCGCGGCGGCGAGAGCCGGGATCCATGGGGGGCTCGGCGGGGTCTACCCGCGCATCACCCGTTTGCGGATGAGGTGATCGAGCGACAGCGCACCGGGGCCGCGGCACAAAAGGATCAGCAGCATCGCGGCCCACTGTATGTGGGTCGGCCAGGCCAGCGGGTAGATGAAGATCTCGATCACCGCAGTCATGCCCAGCAGCACGGCCGCCGCCGCGCGCGTGCCGAGCCCGAGGATCAGCAGCATCGGCATCGAAAGCTCGATCGCGGTGGCGAGGTAGGCCGCCGTCTCGGGCGCAAGCAGCGGCACCCGGTACTCGTCGCGGAACAGCGCGACGGTCGTGTCCCAGCTCGGCAGCTTGGACATCGCCGACGACCAGAACACGTTGGCGACCGCAACGCGCAGCGGTAGGGCCAGCAGCCAGTCGGGAACGGCGTCAAGCCACGCGACAGTACGCGCAAGCAGGCCCGCGGCGTGTGTCCCGGCGCGGCTTGCCATCGGCGCGCTCACGGGCGCGCTTCCCACACCTCGGGCGACAGGCTGAGCCCGGCGAACCGTCCCTTGACGATCAGCTCGGCCAGGATCGCGGGCGAATCCACCTCGGGATAGGCGGCCAGCGCCGCGCCCAGGCTCGCCCCGGCCAGCAGCGCGGCGGCGAACTCCCAGTCGGCCTCGGCCAGCCGCGTGACCTCCACCCCGTCTGCCGTGCGCTGAACCAGTAGGTGCACCGGCCCGTCGGCCAGATCGATCGCCTCCATTGCGGCCGTGTCGTCGGACAGGGTCGCGCGCCAGATCGTGTCGGCGGGATAGGTCGCGCGCACCAGCCCGACCGACGGGTGGGGCTCGAAGCGCAGCCGCGCATGGTCGGGCTCGGCGCAGGCGGAGAACGCGTCGAGCCCGAGCGGCGCGGCATCGGCCGCGGCGAGCGCGCGGTTCACCGCCCATTCCAGCCGCGCGACGTCGCCCAGATAGGGCACCGATTGCGTTTCCGCCATCGCGTCGAGGAAGGCGGCGAATTCGCCGCCATAGAGATCGAGCCACGCGCTCGCCGGTGGCTGTTCTTGCGCGAACGTGACGGCGGCGTGGTCGAAGAATTCGCGACCGACCAGCCGGTCGACTGCCGGATAGGTCAGGCGCAGCGCGTTGATCAGCGCCGCCTCGAAATTGTTGCGATAGACCGCGAGGCGTGCCGCCGCCCCGATCCGCCCGGCGGGCACGACGTGCGCCGTCGCGTCGGCGTCCACGCCGGTCAGGATGGCGCGTCGCATTGCATCCTGTAACTCATGCAGCCTGGGCATCGGAGCGTTCCTTTGCGTAGTCGAGACGGGCCTGCGCCTTCGCGGCCTCGTCAATCAGCACGTCGAGCGGCGGGATGGCGGTGTCCCATTCGATCAAGGTGGGCACGCGGCCGAACCGGGCGAGCGCGGCCTCGTACAGGGTCCAGACCTCGGGCGCCACGCATGAGCCGTGGTCGTCGATGCGCAAGGTCGCACCGTCGATCTCGCGCACAGCATGGCCGGCCAGATGGATTTCGCCGATTGCATCGGCGGGCAGCGCGGCGAGATAGGCCGCCGCGTCCCAGCCATGGTTGCACGCGCTGACATAGATGTTGTTCACGTCACAAAGGATTCCGCACCCGGAGCGGCGGGCCAGCGCGGCGAGGAATTCGGATTCCGGAATCGTCGAGTGGCCGAACTCGAGATAGGTCGAGGGATTCTCGATCAGGATGGTGCGCTTCAGCCGGTCCTGCACGCGCCCGACATTGCGGCAGACGACGTCCAGCGCTTCGTCGGTCAGGGGCAGGGGCAGAAGGTCGGCGAGATAGGTCCCGCTTGCGACGCTCCACGACAAATGCTCGGAGACGAGGCCCGGCGCGATCCGGTCGGCCAGCGCGGCGAGGCGTTCCAGATGCGCGCCGTCGATGGCCTCGGCGCTGCCGATCGACATCCCGACCCCGTGCAGCGCTACCGGATAAAGCGCACGGGCCGCCTCCAGCGCCGCAACGGACGGTCCGCCGCCCATGTAGTTCTCTGGATGGACCTCGATCCACGCCACGCCGGGCCGGCGCTCCACGAGCGCGCGGTGATGCGGGAAGCGCAGCCCGATCCCCGCGGCGTGGGGGATCGGGCCGTGCGCCCCGCACCGTGCGGCGGGGTCTTGGTCTATCCGCCGCACCGGGATCAGGACGCGGTGGTCTTGCCGCCGGCGATCTTGCCGCACACCCCGGCGGGCAGCAGCACGAACGACTTGGCATCGCGCGCCTTCGTCGCCTGGCCGGCGCAGCTGTGCGCGCCCGCGGCGCAGTCGTTCTTGCCCGCGGCGTTGACGCCGTAGCAATGCTCCATCTTCGGCGCCGAGGCCTTCTTCATGTTGTCGCCGCCCATGCCCTGTGCGCCGGCGGTGGCGGCCAACGCGATACCGAACGCGGCGGACAGGGTGGCGGTGGCGAGAGTGCGGCGGTCCATTACAATCCTCTCCCTTGGATCAGGTGGTCCCCCCTGGGACCGACGACCTGCATTCCTCGCGATCCGGCGCGCCAAGACAAGTGAATTTGCTGTCACGAGTTGTTGAACCGGGCGTGAGACTTCCGCGCCGTGCGGCGCTCGGCTAAGCTTTCGTCAATCGCGGCCCGCAACGGGCAGAACGGGAGGAAACCATGCGGCTCATTTCCTATCGCCACCAGGAGGCGGAGGGCGTCGGGGTGATGGTCGACGACCAGGGATTCGTCGCGCTCGCCAAGGCGGCGCCCGACCTGCCGCGCTCGCTGAAGGCGCTGCTGGCACTGCCCGACGGGCTCGCCCGCGCGAAGAAGGCGACGTCGGGCAAGCCGGCCGACCTCAGGATGTCGGACGTCGAGATGCTGCCCGTCATTCCGGACCCGCACGCGATGTGGTGCCTCGCCCTGAACTATCGCGAGCACATCCAAGAGACGGGGCTGACCACCAACCCCGACTTCCCGCACATCTTCCTGCGCGTGCCGTCCTCGATCGTCGGCCACGACCGGCCGCTGGTGAAGCACACCCACACCAGCGCGTTCGACTACGAAGGCGAACTGGCGGTCGTCATCGGCAAGGCCGGCCGCCACATCGCCGAGAAGGACGCCTACGACCACATCGCCGGCTACGCCGCCTACAACGAGGGCTCGGTGCGTGAATACCAGCGCCACAACCGCAATTTCGGCATCGGCAAGAACTTCGAGAAGTCGGGCAGCTTCGGCCCGTGGCTCATCACGAGGGACGAGGCGGGCGATCCCAACAAGGCGCGGATCATCACTCGGCTGAACGGCGACGAGAAGCAGAACACCGTCGCGGGCGAGATGATGTTCTCGATCGCCAACCTGGTGCACTACATCTCGACCGGCCATACCTTACTTCCCGGCGACGTGATCGTCTGCGGCACGCCCGGTGCCATCCCCGGCAAGAAGCAGCACATGAATGTCGGCGACGTATGCGAGGTCGAGGTCACGGGCATCGGCGTGCTGCGAAACACGGTGATCGCCGAGGCGCCGCCGGCGCCCGCCTATGCCCCCGAGTTCGAGCACGCCGCCGAGTAGGGCGTCCGTCCGAAACGCGCGGTGACCGCGGGTTTGCGCTGATTCCGATTGACCGGCTCCAGCGCCCCGCGTAGCGTCTCGGTTCGGCCCCTCGCCACCAAGAGCGTCGAGAGGGGGCCAAGGGAAGAAACGATCCACCATGGCCGCGCCCGAAAACGGCGCGGCCACTGGCCCGTTTCCACCAACCTCTGATTTATACGCCGGGTTTGGCATGTCGTGGCGCGCTGGCCCCTGCCGGCGCGCGGCGAATGGCGTCCGGTACAATTCGCGTCTTCCCGGGGCGCGGCCCGGGTAGCGCGTTCCGCAACGCCGCGTGCGGTCGGGGCCCGACCACGGAGGACGAGAATGAAGGTCAGGAATTTCGTTGCGTTGCTGGGCGCGGCGGTACTCGCCGTCGTCACGTTGCGGGGCGCGGATGCCGAACCGCTGAAGATCCGGTTGCACTGGGCAACGACGCCCGGACACTGGGCCCCGCTGATCCCGCTGTTCCCGAAGAGCGTCGAGACCCATTACGGAAAGTCCTACGTGGTCGAGCCGATGTTCATCGCGGGCTCGGGTCCGGCAATGCAGGCGCTCGCGGCGGGCGAGCTCGAGCTGGCAGGGCTATCGCCGCAGGCGATCGCGATCGCGACCACCGAGGCGAAGATCAAGGTCACCGTGATCGGCCAGCAATTCTCGACCGACGTCCCGGGCTGGGCGGGCTCGTCCTTCTGGGTGCGGAAGGATTCGGGGATCACCAAGGTCGAGGACCTCAAGGGCAAGCTCGTCGGCGTGAACGCCCGCGGCTCGACCATCGACGCTGCCGCCCGCACCATGCTGCAGCGCCACGGGCTCAAGGACCGCCAGGACTACCAGATCGTCGAGCTGCGCTTTCCCGCCCAGCTTGCCGCGCTGAAGTCCAAGCGTGTGGACCTCGCCATCCTGCTGCGCCAGTGGGAAGGCGCGGCGAAAAAGGACCCGACGCTTATGCCACTGTTCTCGATGGGCGATTCGATCGGCCCGACCGAGACGATCACCTTCGTCGGCCGCGCCGACTGGGTGAAGGCCAACCGCGCCGCGCTGGTCGATTTCCTCGAGGATTCGATCCGCGCGCGCCGCTGGGCCGCCGGTCCCGGCCATGACGAGGCGGTGAAGATCGCCGCCAAGGTCACCAAGCGGCCGGTCGAGCAGATGATGTACGCCTGGACGCACGAGGACAATTACTACGACCCCAAGGCGATGGTGAACGTCGAGCGGATGCAGAAGAACATCGACGACCTGGTCAAAATCGATCTCCTGAAGAGCTCGATTCAGGTCAAGGACGTGGTGGACGGCTCACTCGCCGCCGAGGCGGCGGCGCGCATTCCCACCAACTGAAAGCGCTGGCGGGCGGCGGGGCCATGCGCGCCGCCGTCCGTCTTCTAATCCCGGCGCGGGTCGACGCGGAACGGCTCGCGCATCGCCGCCTCTGCCGCGGCCAGCGCGGCTGGCGTGCCGACGTGGAACCACTCGCCGTCATGCACGGCCGCGTGCAGACGTCCGTTTTCGGCGGCGCGATCGAACAGGATGTTGAGCGAGAACGCGCCCTTCGGTGCGCCGTCGAACAGACGCGGATGGGCCAGCTCGACGCCGGTGAAGACGTAGGGCGACACTTCCATTTCGCGCCGCCGCCGTGTGACGCCCTGCGGATCGACCACGAAATCGCCGCGTCCCTCGTAGCCAAGCGCGCGCACGGTCGGGTGTAGCAGCAGCAGCGCATCCATGCTCGTGTCGACCCACAGCTCGGCGAGACGGCGGAGCGCCGAACGCCGCCCGTCGAGCCACAGCACGTCGGCGTTGACGATGAAGAACGGCTCGTCTCCGAGCTGCGGCAAGGCGCGGGCCACGCCGCCGCCGGTATCGAGCGGCATTGCCTCGTCGGAAAAGGCGATGCGCGGCACGTCGCGGCGCGCCAAGTGGTCGTGGATCATCGCGCCGAGATAATGCGTGTTGACCACGCAATCGGTGACGCCGGCATCGACCAGCCGGTCGAGCGCACGGTCGAGCATCGTCCGGCGCGCCACCTCGATCAGCGGCTTGGGACGCGTGTCGGTCAGCGGGCGCATGCGCAGCCCCAGCCCCGCTGCCAGCACCATCGCACGTGTGACGCGCGCGCTCATGGGGCGGGCCGCACCGGCGGGGCGCGCCGCAGCTCCACCGGCACGTGGTCGTCGAACCATGCCTTCAGCGGCGCCAGCGCAGGATGGCCCAGCGCGCGCTCGCACATGCGCCACACGCGCGGGATGTGGACAAGGTAGGCCGGCTTGCCGTCGCGCACGCAGAGCCGCGTGAAGATTCCGATCACCTTGGCATGGCGCTGCGCAGCCAGTACCGAAGTGGCCGCGTTGAACGTCGCGGGGTCGAGAGCGGGAAACGCGGCGAGATAGCGGGCGCGCATCGCGGCGGCGAGGTCGGGCGCGATGTTGCGTCGCGCGTCCTCCACCAGCGAGACGAAGTCATAGGCAGCCGGCCCCCGCACCGCGTCCTGGAAGTCGAGCAGCCCGCAAGCGGCGATGCCGGTGCGCCCGGCGACGCGCATCAGATTGTCGACATGGTAGTCACGCAGCACCAGCGTGTCCGGCACCGCACGCGCGACGGGCAGGGCGGCGCGCCAAAGTTCGAAATATTCCGTTCGCACCGCGTCACCGACCGGGGCGCCCGCGCCCGGCAGGAACCAGTCGATCAGCAGCGCCGCCTCGTCCAGAAGGCGGGCGTCGTCATAGGGGGGCAGCCAGTCGGGTGCCGCGTCGGCACGCCCGTGCAGATCGATCAGCAGATCTATCGCCAGCGCGTAGAGCGCAGCCTCGTCCGCGCCGCGCGCGAGCAGGCGCGTGAACGTGTCGTCGCCGAGATCCTCCAGCAGCACCAGCCCGGCCTCGTCCTCGGCCGCGATCGCGCGCGGTGCGGAATAGCCCAGCGTGGCCAGGTGGCGGGCTACGCGCAGGAAGGGGCGCACGTCCTCCTTGCCGGGCGGGGCGTCCATGACGACCGCGCTCGCCCCCGACCGGCGCAGGCGAAGATAGCGCCGGAACGAAGCGTCGGCGGCGAGCGGCGCGATCTCCGCGCCGGCCCAGCCATGCCGGGCGGCGAATTCTGCGATGCGGTTTTCAGCCATCATTTGCCGCGCGGGCCAGCCGCGCTCCGCCTTGCCCGTGCGCGGTCAATGTCGCGACGCGCGCGTCCGGCGCAGGCCCCTGCGCCAGGTCCAGCTCCAGCCGGTCGGCGGGCAGCAGCGGTCCCAGCTTCGCCGGCCACTCGATCAGCGACACGGCTTCGGCCAGCGCCTCCTCCAGACCCAGCTCCCACGCCTCGTCGGGCCCGGCGATGCGGTAGAGGTCGAAATGAAACACGGTGAGCTGCGCGAACATGTAGCTCTGTACCAGCGTGAAGGTCGGGCTCGGCACCTCGTCCGGAGCGCGCCCCTCCGCGGCCGCCAGCGCGCCGACGAATGCCCGTGCGAACGCCGTCTTGCCCGCGCCCAGCGGACCTGCCAGCGCGATCACGTCGCCGGCCTGCGCGACGGTCGCGATCCGCGCGGCGAGGCGCCCGGTCGCCGCGAGGTCGGCGAGCGCGAGCGTGAAGGGACGGGTCGGTGCGTCCGATTGGGCCATCGCGCGAGTATTAGCGCCCGCCGCGCGCACGGGCAATCGAAGCCCGATTCGCCTCAGACCACCAGCAACCCCTGGCCGGTCGGAAGCTCCAGGATCTGGTGGCCGCGCGCCGCCAGGAACGTGTCCTCGGCGGCCTTCTGGTCTTTGTAGGCCGCCCAACCGTAATCGTCGAAGACGATCGCGGCGCCGGGCGTCACCCGGTCGAACAGCGCCTCGAGCGCGCCGAGTTCGGCCTCGGCGTTGTTCATGTCGATGTGCAGGAAGGCGATCTTGTCCGGCGCACCCTGCGTGAAGCTCTCCGGCACTTGGCCCTTGATGACGCTGACGTTCCCGAACGGGGCGAACCGCGTGCACACCTTGCGATAGAGCTCCTCGGAGTGCTCGGCCATGGAATGGTGCGCCATGTCGTCGGTGTGCTCGAACAGGTCGTAGAGATAGAAGTGCCGGTCGAGATCGCCGAATTTCAGGTAGTCGACGATGATGCGCGCGGTTATCCCCTTGTAGCAGCCGCACTCACAGAAATCGCCTTTGAGCCTGAGCGCGCGCTTCGCCGCCCAGCACAGGACGTAGTTCCGCCAGATGACCGACTTCTCGATCTCCGTCTCGGCGCGCCGTTCGAAGGCGTCCATGAACGCGCGGTCGTCCAGGAATCCCAGATTTCGGCCGAAGGTGAACATATTGTCGCCGGCGAAGATGCCGTCGGGCGGGAGTTCGTTGATCGCCGCCTGCAACCCCCGGTGAAACTTGCCGTAATCTCTGGGGCCGAAGAAAACGTTGGTGAGATAGTTCTTCATCGAAGGCTCCGGCAGCGTCACGCCGAGCCTCGGGGGTTATGGTTTCCTTTCGGTTAACCGGCCGGGACGGAGCAGTGCCGTCCCGGCCGCACCCTTCGCCTAGCTTCCGATCCGCTTCAGCGCCTCGTCGATCAGCGACATGTCGACATGGTCCGGCTCGATCTTGATGTCCTTGTCGATCAGCCCGAGCTTCACGGCGTCGTCGATGTTCTTCTGCAGCAGGTCGAGCTTGGGCCGCGCGTCCCGCGAGCGCCAGTGCTCGCGCTTGGTGAAGGCCCACCCCTCGTACGCCTTCACCGGCCGCTTGGTGACCTTGGAGACCAGCTCGAGCGCTGCCTGCCGGTTCGCGGGATCGAAGATCCAGTGGCGGAACCGGATGTGATCCTCCATGAAATCGATCATCGCGGCGCGGTGCTTGGCGATGAAGTCCTTGCTCGCCACCCAGTTGACCGACTGGGTCGGGCCCATCGCGTCGGTCACGGTGAACAGGGTCTCGAACTTGCCCTGCTTCTCGGCGATCGAGGTGAAGGGCTCGGTGAAGAAGGCGAGGTCGACCTTCTTCGAGGCGAGCGTGGGTAGCTGGGCCGGCACGCCCACCTCGACGATCTGGTAGTCCTTGCCGGCCTCCATCCCGTGCATACTGAACATGCGGCGCAGCGCCGTGTCCGGCATCGAGCCGCGGCTGATCACCGCCACCGCATGACCGCGCAGATCCTCGACCTTTTTGATGCCGCTGTCCTTGCGGACCATGTAGGGATCGTCGCCCCAGCCCTTGATGCCGGTTGCCAGAACGTCGGCGATGACCACGAGCGGCAGGTGCGCGCGCAGGATGCCGTTGGCATAGCTCTCGTAGCTCAGCGCAGCGATCTCGAGCTCTCCGGCGGCGATCGCGGTCAGCGCCGGGCCCGAGCCGCGGATCGAGACGTTCTCGATGGTGTAGGACTTGCCGTAATGCTTGTAGAGGTCGGTCTTGGCGTTAAGCAGAGGGCCCCACTGGCCCGGCACCGAGCCGGCATACTGGATGCGCAGCTTCACCGGATCGGCCGCCCACGCGCCGGTGGCGGCGAATGCCGCAATCACAAGCCCCGACAACAGAGTTCCAAAACGCATCGCGCCCTCCTGAAAATCGTTTGACCGACTATTACCGGTTTTTTGTGCAGTGCGAAACCGCTCAGGCCGACCCCGACGCCGGGACGACCGCACTATGGTCGCGCCACGTGCGGGCCAGCAGCCATGCGGCGCCGCCGCCCGCGGCCGCCGCCACCGCCATCGCATAGTAGGCGTGCGCGCCGAACCGCCCGTACAGCGCGCCGGCACCCACCATGAACAGCGCCGACGAGATGCCGCCCACGATGGCATAATAGGCGCTCTGCGCGGTCGAGATCGCCTCGGCGGGCAGGGCGCGCTGGATGAACCGCATGGCGGCCAGGTGGCTCGCCGCGAAGGTGAGGGCGTGCAGCGTCTGTACCACCGCCAGCGCCCACAGCGCGTCGGTCATGCCCAGCACCGCCCAGCGGACCACCCCGCCCGCCGCGGCGATGGCGAACAGCCCGACCACGCCGAGCCGTGCGGCGAACACGCCGGAGACGGCGAACAGCGCGACCTCGCACACCACCCCTTCGGCCCACAACGCGCCGATCAGCGTCTCGGACAGCCCCGCCTGGCGCCAGTGCAAGGTGGCGAAGCCGTAATAGACCGCATGGCTCGATTGCAGCAGGCTCGCCGCCAGCAGCATCAAAGCGAAGGCGGGCCCGCCCGCGAACAAGGCGGCGAGTGACCGGCGCGCGCCGCCCGGCGCGGTGCGCACGTCGGGCAGCCCCAGGCTCGTCGCGCACAGCACGGCCAGCAGCCCGAGCAGCAGCCACAGCACCAGCTCGGGTGCGGCGCCGGAGAGCGCTCGTCCGCCGCCCATCGCCGCGACGATGAAGGCGAGCGACCCCCACAGCCGGATGCGGCCGTAATCGAGCCCGTGCAGCCGCGCCGACAGAAGGGTCAGGCTTTCGGTCATCGGCATGATGGCTGAGAAGAAGAACGCGCTGATCAGGGTCACCGCCAGAAGCGGCCAGAACCCGTGCGCCGGAACGTAGAGCGCGTAGCCGGCCAGCGCACACAGGGCCAGCCCGACCACGATCGTCCGGCGCCGCCCGATGCGGTCGGCGAACGGGCCGAGCGCGGGCCCGGCCACGATGCGCACGCCGCTGGTGCAGGCCAGAAGCACGCCGATCTCCGAAGGGCTCATGCCGCGGCCGGCCAGCCACACCGGAAAGAACGGCAGCTGGATTCCGATGACCAGGAACAGGGCGGCGTAGAACGAGGCGAGGCGCGCGGACACAAGCGGTCACATGTTCGGATAGTTCGGGCCGCCGCCGCCCTCGGGCACCGTGAAGACGATGTTCTGGGTCGGGTCCTTGATGTCGCAGGTCTTGCAGTGCAGGCAGTTGGGTGCGTTGATCTGCAGCCGCTTCTCGCCCGCCTCCTCGACGATCTCGTATACGCCGGCCGGGCAGTAGCGCGTCTCGGGCGAATCGTATTCGGCGAGATTGACGTCGAGCGCCTTCTTGGGATCGCGCAGCTTCAGGTGCGCCGGCTGGTTCTCCTCGTGGATGGTGTTCGAGACGAACACCGAGGACAGCCGGTCGAAGGTCAGCGCGCCGACGGGCTTGGGATAGTCGATGCGGCGCGATTCTCTGGCCCGCTTCAGGCTCGCATGGTCGGGGTGGTGGGACAGCGTCCAGGGCGCACGGCCGCGCAGAAGGTAGGTGTCGATCGCGGCATGGACCAGCCCGGCCCACAGCCCCTTGCGGAATCCCGGCCGCACGTTGCGCACGCTGTAAAGCTCGTCCCACACCCAGCTCGCCTTCAGCCGGTCGGGATATTCGGCGAGGCGCGCCGGCTCGCCCGCCGCGATGGCGTCGAATGCGGCGTCGGCCGCCACCATGCCCGACTTCATCGCCGTGTGGCTGCCCTTCACCTTGGGCACGTTCATGAATCCGGCCGCCGCGCCGATCAGCGCGCCGCCCGGAAAGGCGAGGCGCGGGATCGACTGGAAGCCGCCCTCGTTCAGGGCCCGCGCGCCGTAGGCGATGCGGCGCCCGCCGGCGAACGTGCCGCGGATCGCGGGGTGCGTCTTGAAGCGCTGGAACTCCTCGAACGGGCTCAGATACGGGTTCTCGTAGTCCAGCCCGACGACGAACCCGACCGCGACTTGGTTGTTCTCGAGGTGATAGAGGAACGAGCCGCCATAGGTGCGCGAATCCAGCGGCCAGCCGACCGTGTGGACGACGCGGCCGGGATGGTGGTTTTCGGGCGCGACTTCCCACAGCTCCTTGAGCCCGATGCCGTAGGTCTGTGGCTGCACGCCCTCGCGCAGGCCCAGCCGCGCCATCAATCCCTGGGCGAGCGATCCCCGGCAGCCCTCGGCGAACAGGGTGATCGGCGCGCGCAGCTCGACGCCCGGCTGGTACGCCTCGGTCTTCTCGCCATCCTTGCCGATGCCCATGTCGCCGGTCGCGACGCCCGCCACCGCGCCGTCCTCCCCGGTCAGCACCTCGGCGGCGGCGAAGCCGGGATAAATCTCGACGCCCAGCTCGGTCGCGATCGCACCGAGCCAGCGGCAGACATTGGCGAGGCTCACGACATAGTTGCCGCGATTGTGCATCTGCGGCGGCGTCGGCAGGCGGAACGCGCGCCGCGCGGTCAGCAGCAGGAACCGGTCGTCGGCGCCGGCGGGGGTCTTCAGCGGCGCGTCGTCGCGCGTGCGCCAGTCGGGGATCAGCTCGTCGAGCGCGCGTGTCTCGATCACCGCGCCCGACAGGATGTGCGCGCCGACCTCGGAACCCTTCTCCACGATGCAGACCGAAACCTCGCGCCCGGCCTCCGCAGCGCGGCTCTTCAGACGGATCGCGGCGGCAAGGCCCGCCGGCCCGGCTCCGACGATCACCACGTCGTAGCTCATAGCTTCACGGGTGTCGGTCATGACAGCACCTCCCGCCGCCCTGTATAGCGTCCCGATTCGGATGAAGGAATGGCGCAACCCGTGCTAGCGTTCCGCATGGCGAGCGACAGTGAGCTGCGCGAAATCCTGCGCTGGCAGATCGAGGCGGGCGCGGACGAGGCGATCGGCGACGTCGCGCGCGACCGCTATGCCGACTCCCGCACTGCTGCCCGGCCCGTCGTTGCACCCGTCGCCGCGCCCGCCGCGCCGGAACCGGCCCCGCCCGAGCCGCCGCCCTATGCACCCCCGCCGGCGCCGCGGGCCGCGCCGCGCCCCGAGGCAGCGGCGCCGCTGGTCTCCGCCCGCCAGGCCGGCGAGACCGCGCGCAGCCTCGCCGCCGCGGCCAAGACGGTCGCCGAGCTGCGCGCGGCGGTGGAGTTGTTCGACGGCTGCGCGCTCAAGCTCACCGCCAACCGCACCGTGTTCGCCGACGGCAATCCCGACGCGCGGCTGATGATCGTGGGCGAGGCGCCGGGTGCCGACGAGGACCGGCAGGGTCTGCCCTTCGTCGGCCAGGCGGGCAAGCTGCTCGACCGGATGCTCGCGGCGATCGGGCTCGACCGCTCCGGCGCCTACATCACCAACATCATCTACTGGCGCCCGCCCGGCAACCGAAACCCGACCGGCGCCGAGATCGCGGCGTGCCTGCCGTTCCTCGAGCGGCATATCGCGCTGGTGCGCCCCGCCGTGCTGGTGCTGGCCGGCGGCGTGGCCGCCAAGGCCGTGCTGAACACCACCGACGGCATCATGCGGCTGCGCGGGCGCTGGTTCGTCTATCAGGTTCCCGGGCTCGACCAGCCGGTACCGACGCGGGCGATCTTCCACCCCGCCTACCTGCTGCGCTCGCCCGCCCAGAAGCGCGAGGCGTGGCGCGACCTGATCGCCATCCGCCGCCGGCTCGACGGCGAGGGTTAGCAGGGTGCTGAAAATCTCCTTGGGCCGTCATTGCGAGGAGGCCGGAGGCCGACGCGGCAATCCAGAGGCTCATTAGTTTCAGCCACTTTCTGGATCGCCGCGGCCGCTTCGCGCCCTCGCGATGACGATGAAGGGCTTTTTCAACAGCCTGTTAGAGCCGATTTCTACTTCTGCCGCGTGCGCTCGGCGACGCGCTGCACCAGGTGGAACATCTCCTGCATGCCCGGCTCGCCCTTCAGCGCAACCTGCTCGACGGAGGCGAGGCGCTTCATGAACGCCGCGCGCTGCTCCGGCGTCAGCTTGATCAGCGTCCCGCCCCCTTCCACCCATTTGACATAGGACGCCTCGTTGTCGCCGACCGAATATTCCTGCGCCTTCTCGTCGGCGAGCTTGCCCGCCGCGAGCGCGGCCATCTGCATGTCGCCGGGCAGGGCGTCGAACCACGACTTGCTGGCCGCGGCCGGCACGCAGATCATTGTCTCGTTGGTCCGGATCGCGTAGGGCGCGGTCGACTGGTATTTGAAGCCGACGAACACGGTCATGCCACTCTTCGATGCGTCGATCATGCCGCGCTGCAGCCCCGACAGCACCTCGTCCAAAGACATCGGTGCGGGCGTCGCGCCCAGGACGCCGAGCGTCGCGGTCTCGATCGCGCTGGGGAAGGTGCGAATCTTCTTGCCCTTGAAATCGTCGAGCCCGGTGATCTTGTTGCGGAACACGTAGTTCGTGTCCGTCGGGCAGTACATGCCCACGAACTTCACGCCCTTCGTTTCGCCCAGCGTCCAGTAGGCCTTCTTGAACTCGGGGTCCTGCACGGTACGGTAGGCATGGTTGGTGTCGTCGAACACGCCCGGCATCGAGATCACGCCGAAGCGCTTGTCCAGCCCGCCCATGAACTCGGGAATGGTCAGGGTGACCTCGATCGTGCCGAGCATCACCCCTTCGAGCGAGCGCGGCATCGAGCCCAGCTGGCCACCCGGATACGCGTCGACGCGGTACTTGCCCTTGCCGGCCTTCTCGATCTCCTCCTTGAAGGTCGCCATCCAGATGGTGTTGGCGTCCCTCACCGTCGGCGCGCCGACCTTGACGATCGACTGGGCGGAGGCCCCGGCGGTCAGTGTCGCGAGCATCGCCGCCGCGGCGATCGCGCCGGAGGCGAGACGGACGACTCCCCTAGTACGTGTCATGGCTTTCTCTCCCTATATTTGGCCGGCCTTGTTCTTGCCAGCTCGGGTAAAGGCAAGCGCCCGTACCTCGCAACGATGCTAGCACGCTTGGCCGCGTGGGTCGCCGCTTTGGCTTGCCCGGTCGGTGCCAGTCCTGTATGACCGGACAATACCGGTTAACGACCTGTTCACTGCCCATAAACGATAAACCAACAAGTGGTGTTTGAGACGAGGGGGAGCCGATTGTGTCGGCACAAAAGGCGGGGCTGCGCCTGACCAGTTTGTTGTTCGCGATGGGACTCTCCGTCGCGATCATATTCGCAATGCCGGCAGCACGCGCCGCCGACGACCCGTCTTCTGCCGAAACCGCCTCGCTGCCGCCCTCCGACATGGTGCCGGAGGACGAGGCCGCCCTTCCCCGCATCCTCACCGAGGCCGACGTCAAGCGCTACCGCGAGGTGTTCGCCCTGCAGGGCGAGGCCAAGTGGAGCGCAGCCGACCGGGTGATCCGCCGCATCCAGGATCCGGTCCTGATCGGCCATGTGAAGGCCCAGCGCCTGCTCGCCCCGCACGGCTATCGCTCGCGCTATGACGAGCTGCGCGACTGGCTGGGCGAATATCGCGACGAGCCGGACGCCGGCCGTATCCACTGGCTGGCGATGCAGCGCAAGCCGCGCCGCGCCAAGGCTCCGGCCAGCCCGACCTACGATGCCTCGCCGAACGCGCCGGAATCCGGTTCGGTTGCGCGCCGCGTGGCCACCGTATCGCGCAGTGCCCACAATGCGGCCGAGCGCCGCGCCGCCCAGCTGTTCTATCGCGGCGACGCAGCGGCAGCCTACAAGATCGCCGCGGCCACGGCCCGCCGGCACGGCGCCTCGGCACGGACGGCGCACTGGATCGCCGGACTCGCGGCCTACCGGCTGGGCCGCCCGCTCGACGCCGCCACCCATTTCGAGGCGCTGGCCAAGGTGCGGCGGCTCGACGACTGGTCGACCGCCGCGGCCGCCTTCTGGGTTGCCCGGTCGAACCTGGTCGGTCGAAAGCCCGAACAGGTCTATCCGTGGCTGCGCAAGGCGGCGTCCTATCCGCTCACCTTCTACGGGCTGCTGGCGCACCGCCTGCTCGGCACGAAGCCGGACATCCGGTTCCAGCCCGAGACGCTGACCACCCGCACCGTGACGGCGCTGATGAGTCACGACGCGGCGCGGCGCGCCTTCGCGCTGCTCCAGGTCGGGCGCAAGGGGCGCGCCGAGCGCGAATTGTTGCCGCTTGCCTATAGCGGCGAGCCCGGCGTGGCCGACGCGCTGATCGCGGTGGCCGAGCATACCGGCCTGCCGTCGCTCGCGCTGCGCATCGCCCGCTCCGACACCGATCCCGCGACGGGCGCGAGCCGCCATCCCGCAGCGCTCTATCCCATCCCGGTATGGCAACCCTCCGGCGGGTTCGTCGTCGATCGTGCCCTTGTCTATGCCTTCATCCGACAGGAATCGGCGTTCAACGAGAACGCGACCAGCCGCGCCGGTGCGCGCGGGCTGATGCAGCTCATGCCGGCGACGGCGCGCTTCATCGCCGGGCGGCGCATCCGCTCGATCTCCAGCCTGTACGATCCCACCCTCAACATCACGCTCGGCCAGAAATATCTCGACTACCTGATGCAGCACGAGACGGTGGAGGGCGACCTGTTCCGCCTCGCCGCCGCCTATAACGGCGGGCCCGGCAACTTGGCGCGGTGGGAAAAGCGGTCGGCGCAGATGCAGGATTCGCTGATGTTCATCGAATCGATCCCGGCCCGCGAGACGCGCGACTTCATCGAACGCGTGCTCTCGAACCTGTGGATCTACCATCTGCGCCTCGGCCAGACCGCGCCCTCGCTCGACGCCGTTGCCCAGGGCGAGCGGCCGCTCTACGTTTCGTTGGACGGAACGGCGACGGCGGTGGCGCGGAATGGCAGGAATTGACGAGACCCGACCCTTCCTCCCGGTCGCCATTGCGGTCCTGACCGTCTCCGACACGCGCACGCCCGAGACCGACCGGTCGGGCGACACGCTGGTCGAGCGGCTGACCAAGGCGGGCCATCATCTCGCAGCCCGCGCCATCGTCATCGACGACGTCGACGCCATCGTGGCGAAGCTGCGCGCGCTTATCGCCGACCCGTCGGTCGACGTTGTGCTGGCGACCGGCGGCACCGGGGTGACCGGGCGCGACGTGACGCCCGAGGCATTCGCACAGGTCTACGAGAAGGAGATCGCGGGCTTCGGCGAGCTGTTCCGCATGCTGTCCTTCCAGAAGATCGGCACCTCCACCATCCAATCGCGCGCAACGGCGGGCGTCGCCGGCGGCACCTACCTGTTCGCGCTGCCCGGCTCGCCCGGCGCGTGCCGCGACGCGTGGGACGACATACTGGTGCACCAGCTCGACTACAGATTCCGGCCGTGCAATTTCGTCGAGCTGATGCCGCGCCTGACCGAGCACATGTCGCATGGCGGGCGCCGCGGGGGCTGACAGCGGCGGGCTTCCGTGTGCTACGATTGCCGGGCAAACAAGGGCGTGCCGAGCGGCGCTCGGTCGATCGGTCAGAAGGGGTAAGAACGCAATGACATCTCGAAGCCGGACCGTCATGTTCTCCGTCGCGGCGCTGGCGGCCGCTTTCGTCGCTCTCGCCGCCGGGCCGGCATCCGCCCACATCATCAATGCGCAGGGCGCCGGCTTCGCGGCCGGTCTTGCCCATCCCCTCGGCGGGCTCGACCATCTTCTGGCGATGGTCGCCGTCGGGCTGTGGGCAACGCAGCTTGGCGGGCGGGCGCTCTGGGCCGTGCCCGGGGCCTTCGTCGGCATGATGGCGGTGGGCGGCGCGATCTCGCTGTCGCATATCGGGCTGCCGGCCGTCGAGCTCGGCATCGCCGGTTCGCTGGTGTTCCTGGGGCTCCTGGTCGCGACCGCGACAAAGGCGCCGACCTGGGTCGGGTGCATCGTCGTTGCCCTGTTCGCCGTGTTCCATGGTCACGCCCATGGCGCCGAGCTGCCCGAGGCCGCGCAGCCGATCCTCTACGCCGCGGGCTTCGTCATCGCGACCGCGTTCCTGCATGGCGTCGGCATCGCCGCCGGCCTGACCGCGCCGCGCCTTGGCGAAGTGGCCGGGCGCTGGGCCGTGCGCGGCGGCGGCGCCGCCGTGGCGGTCATGGGTGCGGCGTTCCTGGCGACGCTCTGACCGGGCGTCGCATTTGTCAGGTGCGTGAGCGTCGCCAGCGCGCGAACGCATCGCCATCGTCCACGTCGTCGAGCGTGTCGATCAACGCGATGCGGCGCGCGGGTGGCACATTCGACCGCGTGTCGGATAGGGCGTGCGCGCTCGACCAGCGGACGTCGCGGAACAGCCCGCGCGCCAGCCGGCCGTCGCGCAGCCCGACCAGCCAGTAGCCGCCGTCCGAGGCCGGGCCGAACACGACATCGTTTGTCGCCAACTGCGCAAAGGCGCGCGCGACGTGCTCCGCGGTCAGTGCGGGGATGTCGGTCCCGACGACGCAGACCGGTGCGTCCGGTCGCGCCGCTTCCAGCGCCCGCGCCATGCGCACGCCCAGATCGCCCGGTCCCTGCGCCAAGCGCGCCGGGCCGCTCGGCCAGAACCTTCCGCGCGCCGCGAACCGGTCCGGGGTCACCGACAGCACGGTCTTCCAGCGCGGATCGGAGAGCACGTGCACCGTCCGCGCCAGCATCGCAAGGTGAAAGCGCTGCGCTGCGCCGTCTCCGATCGCCGCGGCCAGCCGCGTCTTGGTCGCGCCCCGCAGCGGCGCGCGAGCGAACACCACGACCGTCGGACGCCGCCTAGCCATGGTAAAGGCGCGCGATCATCTTCGGCGGCACGCCCGCGAAGTAGAGCCCGAGGCAGGCGAGGTTGCGCACCGGCCGGCGCACATACCCGCCGTGGAGGTAGCGCGCGGCCGAGGTGACGGCTGCGGTCTCGAACGGCACGAGACGCGCCCGCCCGATGCGCCGCACCAGCTCGACGTCCTCCATCAGCGGGATCGGCTTGTAGCCGCCAAGCCGCTCATAGAACGCGCGGCCGATCACCAGCCCCTGGTCGCCATAGGGCAGTCCCAGCCGGCGGCAGCGCCACGCCACCAGGCGCTCCAGCCGTCCGGCCGGCTCGGAATCATCATCGAGGGCAAAGCGGAAATAGCCGGCACGCGCGGCGTTGGCGGGGTCGGCCATGAATGCGCCCACCTCCTTGCCCCAGCCCAAGACGGGCGCGGAATCGGCGTGCAGGAACATCAGCCAGTCGGCCCGGGCGGCGCGCGCGCCGGCATCGAGCTGCGTGCCGCGTCCGCGCGGTGCCGCGATCACCGTCGCACCCTCCTGCCGCGCCAGCTCGACCGTCCCGTCGCGCGAGCCGCCGTCGGCCACGATCACCTCGACGAACGGTGCGACGACTGCCTCCAGAGCGCGGGGCAGGGTGCGGGCGGCGTCCAGCGTGGGGATCACCACGGACAGGCGGATCGGCATGGTTCCTCATAGCACGATCCGGGGGCCTGCCAGATTGTTCTTGATTTGTTCTTTCCCTGGCGTATCATGGCGCCATGGATTCGAGCCTGCATCTCCGCCCGCGCAAGGGCCGTGGCGCCGCCTCCAACCCCACCGGGCGGTTCGAGCGCGAGCAGCGCCACGCCGTGGATGACGGCTGGGGCACCGCCTGGGCAGGGGAGGAAGCGGAATATCCCAGCGCGCTGCGCACGACGCTGACCAAGGACACCAGCCGAACCATCATCACGCGCAACGCCTCGCCCGACGTGCCGTTCGACCGCTCGATCAACCCGTATCGCGGGTGCGAGCATGGCTGCGTCTACTGCTTCGCCCGCCCGACCCACGCCTTCCTCGGCCTCTCACCCGGCCTCGATTTCGAAAGCCGGCTTTTCTACAAGCCCGACGCCGCCAGGCTGTTGGAGGCGGAGCTGGGCAACCCGCGCTACGAGTGCCGGGTGATGGCGCTCGGCACCAACACTGATCCGTACCAGCCGGTGGAGCGCCGCCTCGGCATCACCCGCGCGATTCTCGAGGTGCTCGCCGCGCATCGCCACCCGGTCGGGATCGTCACCAAGTCGTCGCTGGTGCTGCGCGACCTCGACATTCTGGCGCCGATGGCGAAGGAAGGGTTGGCTCAGGTCTGCGTTTCGGTCACCACGCTCGATCCGTCCCTCGCGCGCAAGCTTGAGCCGCGCGCGCCGACGCCCGCACGCCGGATCGAGACCATCCGCGCGCTGGCCGCCGCCGGCGTGCCGGTCGGCGTGATGGCGGCGCCCGTCATCCCGGTGCTGACCGATCCCGAGCTCGAAACGATCCTCGAGACGGCGTCCGGGGCGGGCGCCTGCCTCGCCGGCTACGTGCTGCTGCGGCTGCCGCACGAGATCAAGGATTTGTTCCGCGAATGGCTAGCGGTTCACGCGCCGATGAAGGCGCGCCACGTGATGTCGCTGATCCACGACGCGCGCGGCGGGCGCGACAACGACCCGCGCTTCGGCTCGCGCATGCGGGGCGAGGGCGCCTATGCCGAGCTGATCGGCCGGCGCTTCCGCCTCGCCGTGCAGAAGCTCGGTCTCGAGCGCGACCGCTACCGGCTCGATCCGAGCAAGTTCCGCCCGCCGCCGCGCGCGGGCGATCAGCTCGCCCTGTTCTGAACCCCAAGTATCGCACCGTCCGCGACAGCGAATTGGGGGGCTGGTAAGCTGCGTCCATGGCGCTGACCCGGGCAAAGATCGAGGATCTGTATAGCCGCTTCGAAAAGGCGAATCCGAATCCGCGCGGCGAGCTGGTGCACGAGGCGGAGAACCCGTACACCCTTCTGGTCGCGGTGGTGCTGTCGGCCCAGGCGACCGATGTCGGGGTGAACAAGGCGACCGCCAAGCTGTTCCCGGTCGCCGACACGCCGGCAAAGATGGTCGCGCTCGGCGAGGAGAAGCTGCGCGACTACATCAAGACCATCGGGCTCTACCGCAACAAGGCGAAGAACGTGATTGCCCTGTCGGAGCGGCTGCTCGCCGAGCACGGCGGGATAGTGCCCGCCGACCGCGATGCGCTGGAGGCGCTGCCGGGCGTCGGGCGCAAGACGGCGAACGTGGTGATGAACATCGCGTTCGGCGCGCCGGTGATCGCGGTCGATACCCACATCTTCCGCGTCGCCAACCGCACCGGCCTTGCCCCCGGCAAGACGCCGCGCGCGGTCGAGGACCGGCTGGAGCGCGTGACACCCGACCGGTTCAAGCTGCATGCGCATCACTGGCTGATCCTGCACGGGCGCTATGTCTGCATCGCGCGCAAGCCGCAATGCCCGGCCTGCCTGATCGCCGATCTGTGCGCCTACAAGGACAAGACCAAGCCGGCGGTCGCGGACGTCGCCGCCGGCGCCGACGGCGCGGCGCCCGCGCCCCGCATCAGCCCGGCGCGGCCCGCTGGTGCGCGCGCAGCAATGCGCCGAGGCAGGACCGCTCGCTGACCGGGGCACCGTCGGCCGGCACCGGGCGCGCCGCCAGATGCCGCACCACGTAGGTGCCCGCCGTGTCCGACTGATACAGATACAGCTCCAGCACGCAGCCGGCCGTGGCGTAGCGCCAGAGCTGCGCCGGATTGTCGCGGCGCAGGAAACGGGGCGCGCCCAGGATGGCGCGCAGCGCGGCCGCATCCTTGCCCATCAAGTGCGCAGGGTCGTCATCGACCGGCGGCAGGCTCGCCACGTTCGAAGGGGCGGTCCCGGTCGGCTGGCCCGCGGCCTGAGGTCCCGATACGGCAGCCGCCGCTTCGGCCGGCGCGGCGCCACCCGGCTCCTTCACCGGGTGGAGACAGCCGGCAAGCAGAGCGCCGGCCACCATGAGCAGGGGAATCGCCCCGCGCCGCGCGCCGGCCTCAACCATCCTGCCCTCTCAACTCTTCGACCAGATGCACCATGAACGCGGTCGCGACCACCGGGAAGAACCAGCCGGCGACCGGGATCGACAGCAGGACCGTGATCAGCGCGCCGGCCTCGATCACGCGCCAGTTGTGCTGCTTTCGCAGGCGGCGTGCTGCCGCGAAATCCATGCGGCGCAGCGCGGCAAGCTCGAAATATTCCCGACCCAGAAGGTAGCCGTTCAACAAATAGAACACGACCAGGTTGAGGCCGGGAACGAACAGGTAGATGGGAAGGGCGAGAATATTGAGCACCACCGTCGCGGTGAGAAGCCGCGCGGTCGAGGCGATCAGCTCGCCCCAGCCCTGCGGCCGGGCGGGCAGGCCCGGATAGTGGCGCCGATCCACGGCATGCGCCACATCCTCCAGCATGAATCCCTCGACCCCCATCACGATGCCGGGAAAGAACAGGGTGGCGAGCGCCACGGCCGCGACCCCACCGAGCAGGCGCACCAGAATGTCGAGCCAGCCGGTCTGGAACCAGCTCGTGTTCTCGACGATCTGCCACGCGCCGACGACCAGAACGGCGTAGACCAGGATCGACCATAACAGTGAATGCAGCATCACCCGGCGGAACACCGGGTCATGGATCTGGCCGAACGACTTGGCGAGGCCTCCGAACATCCGCGCTCTCTATCCCGGCCGGCAGTTGCGGGCAAGGGACCCGTCGCTATACTGCGCCGGCCAGCCAACCGGGAAGGAGCACGGAATGACCGAGGCGACCTACGACGTGATCGGGATCGGCAACGCCATCGTCGACGTCCTGGCCGAGACCGAGGAGTCGTTCCTCGCCCAGCACGGCCTCGACAAGGGGGTGATGACCCTGATCGACGCCGACCGCGCGAAGACCCTCTACGAAGCCATGGCCCCCGGCATCGAGATGTCGGGCGGCTCGGCCGCCAACACCATCGCCGGGCTCGCTTCGCTGGGCGGGGCGGGCGCTTATATCGGCAAGGTGCGAAACGACCAGCTGGGCGGCGTGTTCAGCCACGACCTGCGCGCCATCGGCATCGACTACCGCACCGCGGCCGCGACCTCGGGCCCACCGACGGCACGCTGCCTGATCTTCGTTACGTCCGACGCCCAGCGCACAATGCAGACGTTCCTTGGCGTCAGCGTCGAGCTCGGCCCCGACGACGTCGATGAGACCGCGATCGGCGCGGCTCAGGTGACGTACCTGGAGGGCTACCTGTTCGACCCGCCCCAGGCGCGCGAGGCATTCGTCCGTGCTGCCGAGATCGCGCATGCCAAGGGCCGCAAGGTGGCGCTGACCCTGTCCGATCCGTTCTGCGTCGACCGTCACCGCGCCGAGTTCCTGCACTTGGTCGAGCATCACGTCGACATCCTGTTTGCGAACGAGGCGGAGATCGTCTCGCTCTACCAGGCGCCCGACTTCGCCGGCGCGCTCGACGGCGTCCGCGGCCATTGCGAGATCGCGGCGCTGACCCGGTCCGAGCGCGGGTCGGTTATCGTCACCGGCAAGGAGATGTTCGAGGTGCCGGCCGAGAAAGTCACGCGCGTCGTCGACACGACGGGTGCGGGCGATCTCTACGCCGCCGGCTTCCTCTACGGGCTGACGCGTGGCTACGAGATTGCGGCGTGCGGGCGGATCGGCTCCATCGCCGCGTCCGAGGTGATCTCGCATTTCGGCGCGCGGCCGGAAACCAGCCTCGCCAAGCTCGTCGCGCAGAAGATGGGTTAGGCGGAGGGGCGGGCCGGAGGCCCGCCCCTCGCGTCAGTTCGCCTCGCGCAGAAACTCCAGCGCCTTGTGCACCGGCTCGTCGGTGACGCGCAGCAGCACCGCATCGTCGGTGGCGCGATGCGTGTGCGATCGCCAGCCCGGCGCACAGAACACGTCGCCGCGCTTCCACACGAAGCGCTCGCCATCGATCACCGAAACGCCGTTGCCCTCGACCACCGCGTAGATGTTGTGGGCGGTGGTCCGGAACGGCTCGGTCTCCTTGCCCGGCTCGAGCGCGTGCAGGAACAGGGCGGTCGTCTTCATCGCGGGGCAGTCGCCCAGCTCGATCATCCGGCCGAACCGGCCCGACGGGTCGGGCTGCGTGGCGGCCAGCCGCTTCTGGCTCTCCGCCCACGGGAAGATGTAGGGCGACTCGTACTTGTCGGGCGTATTGTCGTTCTCAGGCTCGGAATAGGGCTCGAAGAACATGTCCTCCAGCAGCCAGACCAGCGGCACGTCGAGGAAGTCGATCCAGTAGGCGGTCTTGTCGCCCTCGTTGCCGTGGCCGTGCCAGCACCAGTTGGGCGTCAGCACCACATCGCCCGGGACCATGGGCAGGCGCTCGCCGTCGACCATGGTGTAGGTGCCGGGCGGTCCGTCCAGCACCAGCCGCAGCGCGTTCGGCGAATGGCGATGCCAGCGCGCCCGCTCGCCCGGCAGCAGCGCCTGGTAGGCGGCGACCAGCGTGCGCACGGTCGGGTAGAAGTTCCCCGGGATCGGGTTGTAGCAGAGCAGGTTCCGCCGCTCCGCCAGGTCGGTGTTGATCAGCCGGCCGGCCGCGTCGAGCGCGATCTTCGCGTCGTCGTAACGCCAGTGGGCGGGCACGAAGTTCTTGCGCGGTTCCGCCCACAGGCTCGGCTCGGGCTTGTTCCAGCCGGCCATCAGGTTGAGGCGGTTCAGCGCCGGGTAGAGCTGGTCGAGCGTCGCCGCGCGCGCGAGATCGTCGGTTGCGGTTGCCATTGCGGTTCTCCTGATTCCTTATGAATTTAGTCCACCGCGCAGGCCCGTTCAACGTACACCGTGCCGCGAATCGCATTGGTCTTGTCATTCGCGCGCGCGCGTGATTCTATCCGGCCATCCTTGGTGGAGGGCTCGAATGGCAAAGCAGGCTGCGGCAGCGAAACAAGCGACCGTGACGATGAAGCATCTGGCCGCGGAGATCGCGACCAAGCAGGGGATGTCCAAGAAGGACGCCGAAGCGGCGATGGGCGAGTTCGTCACGCTGGTGACGCGCCATCTGAAGAAGGGCGACCGGCTTCGCCTCTCCGGGCTGGGTGTGCTGCAGGTGCGCAAGCGCGCGGCGCGGATGGGGCGCAACCCCGCGACCGGCGAGCAGATCAAGATCAAGGCGTCGAAGAAGGTCGCGTTCCGCCCCGCCAAGGAACTGAAAGAGTCCGTCTGAGGCCCCGCACGCGGCGCGCTCCCCGGCCCCTCGACCGCCATGCCCACCGGGCGTGGCGGTAGCCGTCGTGCGCCCCTATCCGCCCAGCTGCCGGTGACGGGGATCTAATGGCGGAAACAATAGGGGTCATCGGTCTCGGCATCATGGGCGGCGCGATTGCGCCGAACCTGATCCAGGCCGGCTTCGCGGTCGCGGGCTACGACATCCTTTCCGAGCGCAATGCGGAGCTTACCGCGGCAGGCGGGCGTGCCTGCGACTCCGCCGGCGCGGTCGCCCAGGCGGCCGAGGTGATCGTCACCTCGCTGCCCTCGTTCGCCGCGCTCGACGAGACCTGCGTGGCCATTGTCGCGGCGGCGCCCGGGCCGCGCATCGTCGCCGAGTGCTCGACCTTTCCCATCGCCGACAAGGAGCGCGCGGCCGCCATCCTGGCCAAGGGCGGGCACGTGCTGCTCGACTGCCCGCTGTCGGGCACCGGTGCGCAGGCGAGGAACCGCGACCTGGTCGTGCTCGCCTCGGGCGACAAGGCCGCGTACGAGCGGGCGGCGCCCGTGTTCGACGGGTTCGCCCGCAAGCGCCACTATCTCGGCGCGTTTGGCAATGGCAGCCGCATGAAGTTCGTGGCCAACCATCTGGTGCACATCCACAACGTCGCCTCGGCCGAGGCGATCCTCCTGGCGCGGCGCGCGGGGCTCGACGCCCAGCTCGCCTACGAGGTGATCCGCGACTCGGCCGGCGGCTCGCGCATCTTCGAGCTGCGCGGCCCCATGATGGTCGCCCGCAACTTCCGCCCAGCCACGATGAAGAACGAGGTCTGGAAGAAGGACATGACCATCATCGACGCGTTCGCCCGCGAAGTCGGCGCGCCGACGCCGCTGTTCGATGCTTCCAGCGCTTATTACCTGAAAGCGATCGAGGAGGGGCTGGGCGACGCCGACACCGCCGCCGTCTACCAGGCGCTCGAGGACCTCGCGGAAAAGAAATAGGGCGGCCTTTCGGCCGCCCTGTCGCTGCGCCCGTGGTGAGCGCGCCTACGGGTCGATCTCGACGTTGACGATCGCGAGCTTGCCGGACTCGATCGCGTCGCGGCCCTTCTTCAGCCCGTCCTTCAGCTTCGCGGGGTCGTCGATCTTGATGCCGACACCGCCCCACGGCGGGGCCATCTCGCCATAGTCCGGCCCGTTGATCGACGCGCCGTAGAACAGGTTGTGCTTCACCCCGACGCCGTCCGGATAGTACTCGGTCTGGTTGTTGCGCATCGCGCGGTAGTTCTTGTTGTTGTAGACGACGATCATGATCGGCAGGTTCGCGTCGCGCGCGAGGCCCAGGCTCTGCGGCACGGGGTTGTACAGGAACGCGCCGTCACCGATCAGCGACACGACCGGCCGGTCCTTGAGCGCCAGCTTGACGCCGAGCGCGATGCCCAGCCCCTGGCCGAGGCCCGACGGCACCTTGAAGAAGCTCTGCGGCCCGCCGAATTCGATCTGGCGCACGTTGATGCCGCGATGGGTGGTGCACTCGTCGGTATAGGCCGTGTTCTTCGGCATCACCTCGTTCAGCGCGGCGGCCAGCGTGGTCGGATGGATGACCTTGTTGTTCGCCACCTTCTCGCGGGCGGCGGCGTAGCCCGCCACCAGCTTCTCGTGCGACGCGTGGAACTTGGCCAGGCGCTCCTTCACCGTGTCCTTCTTGACGCCGGCAGCGCCGACCGCCTCGACCAGAAGGCGCAGGGTCGACGGCACGTCACCCTCGAGCAGCTCGTTCGCCTGCACGCTCTGGTACACCATGTGGTCGCGGATTCCGGTCTCGTCGATGACGACGACGGTCGCGTTCTGCGGCCCTTTGCGTGGCGGATACCACGGCGCGCGGCAGCGCACCACCAGCACGAGATCCGCCGATTCGAGGAGCGACTGGACATTGTAGCCCTGGTGAAGCGGGTGATCCTGCGGGAAGTTGTTGCAGTCGGCGACCGCGCCTTCAACGACCGGAATGGCGGCGGACTCGGCCAACGCGACAAGGGCGGCCCAGCTCGCCGGGTCGCGCCCGCCGGTCTCGGTAATGATGAGCGGGTTCTTCGCCGTGGCGATCAGGCCCGCCACCTTCTCGATCTCACTGGCCGGCGCTGCCGGCAGGACAGGGTGCGGCACCTTGCGCATCCTCGCAGGCGGCGACCAGGGCGCGACCATGTTTTCGATCGGGACGTTCAGATAGGTCGGCCCGACCGGGGCACGCATGGCCAGCTCGCCCGCGCGCACGACTTGTTCGTAAAGGGTCGAGGGGCTCGAAGCCTGCTGCGCCCATTTGGTCACCGGTTCCATAATCCGCTGCGGGCCGCCGGCGATCGACAGGCTTTCGAGCCACTGGTGGCCCGGATCGAAGGCTTCGTTCTCGCCATAGCTCAGCGACTCGCCGGACATCACCATGATCGGTGCGCCGGCGAGCTTCGCGCCGTACACGCCCATCGAGCCCTGCATCAGCCCGACGCCGGCATGCAGCACGACGGCCTGAAGCCGCCCGGTGACCAGCGCATAGGCGGTGGCGACGTTCGCCGCCAGCGTTTCGTGATAACAGTGGATGTAAGTGGGCCCGTCCGTCTTGTCGACCTGCTGGCGGGCGAACGCCTCCCACAGCGGACCCCATTCCGACCCCGGAGAGGACACCACATAGTCGATATCCAGGTTGCGGAACGCCTGGATGATCGCTTCGCCGCCGTCGAGTACGTTCTTCATCGCGTCCTCCCCTTCTTTGCGGGCTGCGGGCCCGAAAGCGGCGCGAATGCCGCGGGGCCGGCTAGGAATTATTCTCACCATCAGGCACCCGCCGGGTCCCGGAGTCAAGCGGAGGGCCGCACGCGCGACATCTCGCCCCTTCAATCTGGGCGCGCCGTACGCATATTGGTCCAGATGGCACGCCGCATCGAAGATCATGCCCTGATCGGAGACCGTGCAACATGCGCCCTGGTGGACACCGACGGGGCGATGGATTGGCTGTGCGTGCCCGGCTTCGACTCGCCGGCCTGCTTCGCAGCGCTTCTCGGCACGGCCGAGAATGGGATGTGGCGCATTGCGCCCGCCGAGGATCGGCCGCGCGTCAGGCGCGCCTATCGCGACGGCACGCTGGTGCTCGACACCGAATTCGAAACTGCCTCGGGCACGGTGCGACTGACCGATTTCATGCCGGTGCCCGGGGAGGAAGGCGTCGACGTGGTGCGCATCGCGACCGGGTTGCGCGGCCACGTGCCGATGGAGATGACAGCTCGCTTCCGCTTCGATTACGGGCGTATCGTGCCCTGGGTCCGCGGTGCCGGCCACAGCGTGACCGCCATCGCCGGGGCGAACGCGCTGCGCCTCAGCGCCAAGCTGCCGATGGAAGGGCGCGACCTCACGACCGTCGCCGAATTCGACCTCTCGGAGGGCCAGTCGGTGCCCATGGTGCTGAGCTGCTATCCGTCCTGGCGAGAGCCCCCGCCCGAACGTGACGCCCAGGCCTTGCTCGACCGCACGGTCGAGTGGTGGCGTGAATGGAGCGGGCGTTGCGCCGAGCATACCGAATGGCACGACGCCGTGGTGCGCTCGGCCGTCACGCTCAAGGCGCTGACCCATCGCGCAACCGGTGGCATCCTGGCCGCCGCCACCACCTCGCTGCCCGAGCGGATCGGCGGCTCCCGCAACTGGGACTACCGTTATTGCTGGCTGCGCGACGCGACCTTCTCGCTCTACGCGCTTATGGCGCTCGGCTACACCGAGGAGGCGACGGCCTGGCGCCGCTGGCTCCTGCGCGCCGTCGCGGGCGAGCCTTCCGAGCTGCAGATCATGTACGACATTGCCGGAGAGCGCCGGCTGGAAGAGCGCGAACTGACGTGGCTCGCCGGCTATGAAGACTCGTGTCCGGTGCGCATCGGAAACGCGGCCTATCGCCAGACCCAGCTCGACGTCTATGGCGAGGTGATGGACGTGTTGCACGGTGCACGCTATCACGGCATCGAGCCCGACGACGACTCATGGAACGTCCAGATCGAGCTGATGGACCATGTCGCGAAGCACTGGCGCGATCCTGGCTCCGGCCTGTGGGAACAGCGTGCCGATCCACAGCGCTACGTCTATTCCATCGCCATGGCGTGGGTCGCGGCCGACCGCTGTGTCAAGGCGACCGAGCGGTTCGGTCTCACCGGCCCCGCTGAGAAATGGCGCAAGCTGCGCCAGAACATCCACGACGACGTCTGCCGTAACGGATTCAGCGAGAAGAAGAACGCGTTCGTACAACGTTACGGCGCGGACGACCTCGACGCATCGTCGCTGCTGCTGGCTCTGGTCCGATTCTTGCCGCCTGACGACCCGCGCATCCGCGGCACGGTCGAGGCGGTCCAGCGTGAGCTTATGGCGGACGGGTTCGTCTATCGTTACGACACAGAAATGTCGGATGACGGCGTGGCCGGCGGCGAGGGCGCCTTCATCGCCTGCACGCTGTGGCTCGCCGACAATCTGGCGCTGGTGGGGCGCCACAACGAGGCGCGCGAGATTTTCGAGCGCGTGCTTGACATTCGCAACGACGTGGGCCTGCTCGCCGAAGAGTACGACCCGGTCGCGCGGCGCCAGCTCGGCAATTTCCCACAGGCCTTCTCGCACGTCGCGCTGATCAACACGGCTCACAACCTGTCGCAGAAGAGCGTCGAGCGCGGCCGCTGACGCGCGTGCTTGCCACGGGCCGCGAATCCGGTCGGGCGATTAAGCCTTCAATCCCTTGTCCGAATTTGCCATTTTGTTGCGTCGTGTTTGCAATTCCGGGAGGTGTCATGGCGGGACGGCTGGACTTCGCGGGACAGGTCGTGCTGGTGACGGGCGCAAGCTCGGGCATCGGGCGCGGCTGTGCCGAGGCGTTCGCCGCTGCCGGGGCCACCACCATCATCAACCATATCGACGATGCCGCCGGCGACGAGGTGGTGCGCGCAATCGAGAAGGCGGGCGGCACGGCGCTGGCGCTGCGCGCCGACGTATCGGATGAGGTCCAGGTCGAGGACATGTTCGCCAAGGCCGTCGAAGCGTTCGGCACGGTGCACGTGTTGATCAACAACGCGGGGCTTCAGCAGGACTCATCGGTCGAGAAGATGACCCTCGCCCAGTGGCGCAAGGTGATCGACGTCAACCTGACCGGCCAGTTCCTGTGCGCGCGCGCGGCGGTGCGCGAATTCCTGCGGCGTGGGGTGGACCCAAATGTCTCGCCGGCCGCCGGCAAGATCGTCTGCACCTCCTCGGTGCATCAGATCATACCGTGGGCTGGGCACGCGAACTACGCGGCGTCCAAGGGCGGGGTGAAGCTTTTGGTGGAGACGCTGGCGCAGGAGCTGGCGGATCGCAAGATCCGGGTCAATGCGGTGGCGCCCGGTGCCATCCGCACGCCGATCAACCGGGCCGCCTGGGACAACAAGGCGGCAATGGACGATCTGCTGACCCTCATTCCGTACGGCCGCATCGGCGAAGTGGACGATGTTGCCAACGCGGTGATGTGGCTCGCGTCCGACGAATCCGACTACGTAACCGGCGCGACATTGGTGGTGGATGGCGGCATGGTGCTTTATCCCGGCTTCGGCGAAGGTCGCGGGTAGGGTTTTAGCAACGGGTTTCAGAAACATAATCGCCTAGAGGCCGCGTTCGGGAGAAGGAACAATATGGCTCACAAGATCGAGGACTACGCCTTCATTGGCGACACGCGAACCTGCGCCCTGATTGCGCGCGACGGTTCTATGGATTGGCTGTGCGTGCCGCGCTTCGATTCGCCGTCGTGCTTTTCGGCGCTGCTGGGCCAGCCCCAGCATGGGCGCTGGCGCGTCAGCCCGTCGCGCAAGATTCGCAATATCAAACGCCGCTACATCGACGGGACGCTGGTCCTCGAGACCGAGTTCGAGACCGAGACAGGCCGCGTGCGCATGACCGACTTCATGCCGTTGCCGCATGACGAGAGCGTGGACGTGGTGCGCGTGGTGGAGGGGCTGCGCGGGCGCGTGCCGATGCGGCTCGATCTGCGCGTTCGGTGCGATTACGGCGTGACGGTCCCCTGGGTGCGGCGCACGGCAGGCGGTCTCGCAGCCGTCGCGGGCCCGAACGCGTTCCGCTTCGCCACGCCGGTCGAGCTCGAAGGCAAGGACTTGGCGACGGTCGCCGAGTTCACCGTCTCGCGCGGCCAGACCATCCCGATGATGCTGACGTGGCACCCATCCCACCTCGAGCCGCCGCCGGTGCGCGACGCATCCTGGCTGCTGAGCGCAACGGTCGAATGGTGGCGGCGCTGGAGCTCGCGCTGCCGCGCACCCGAGGCTTGGCACGAGCCTGTGGTGCGCTCCGCCATCACGCTGAAGGGGCTGACCCATGCCGCGACCGGCGGTATCGTCGCCGCCGCCACCACCTCGCTGCCGGAATGGCCGGGCGGAGAGCGCAACTGGGACTACCGCTACTGCTGGGTCCGCGACGCCGCGTTCACGCTCCACGCCCTCATGAACATGGGCTACACCGAGGAGGCGGGGGCGTGGCGCGACTGGCTCGAGCGCGCGGTGGCGGGCGAGCCGTCGAAGCTGCAGATCATGTACGGGCTCGCTGGCGAACGCCGGCTCGACGAGTACGAGATTCCCTGGCTTCCGGGCTTCAGCGACTCGCAGCCGGTGCGTGTTGGCAACGGCGCGTTCGAGCAGCGCCAGCTCGATGTCTACGGCGAGATCATGGACGCGTTCCACGGCTGCCGGACCAACGGCCTCCCGGTCAGCGACAACGCCTGGCGGGTGCAGCGCTCGCTGATGCGGTTCGTCGGCAACCACTGGAAGGATCCGGATTCCGGCATCTGGGAACAGCGCAGCGCGCTGCAGCGTCACGTCTATTCGTCCGTCATGGCCTGGGTGGCGGCCGACCGCACGGTCAAGGCGATCGAGAATTTCGGGCTCAGCGGGCCGGCAGCACCGTGGAAGAAGCTGCGCGACCAGATTCACAAGGAGGTCTGCGCCAAGGGGTTCAACGAAAAGAAGAACAGCTTCGTGCAGTATTTTGGGGGAACCAGCCTCGATGCCGCGACGCTGCTCATTCCCATCGTGGGCTTCCTGCCGGCCACCGACCAACGGGTTGTCGGCACGGTCGACGCAATCCAGCGCGAGCTGATGCAGCACGGCTTCGTCATGCGCTACGACGTGGGCGACACCGATGACGGGCTGACCGGCGACGAGGGCGCGTTCCTCGCCTGCTCGTTCTGGCTGGCCGACGTGCTTGCCATGATGGGGCGGAAGAACGAGTTGCGCGATCTGTTCGAGCGGCTCCTGGACATCCGCAACGATGTCGGGCTGCTCGCCGAGGAGTACGACCCGGTGGGCAAGCGCCAGCTCGGCAACTTCCCGCAGGCCTTCTCGCATGTCGGGCTGATGAACACCGCCCACAATTTGGCCGACGGCAAGATCTCGACCCAGGACTAGGCGCCGTTCCGTCTGAGTGCGCTGCGCGAGGCGATTGCGCGACGGGCGTGTTCGCCCTAGCTTTCGCCCTGCGAGCGACAGCGGAGGACGCAGATGGCCACGATCCAGACACGGCGCGCCGCCACGACGAAAGGTACGCCCGACCTTGAAAAGTTCCGCCTGCGGGATTTCGTCGAGGGGCTGATCGACAAGGGCGAGGTCGACGTCCATGACGAACCGGTCGCGCTCGCCGATCTCAGCCCGATCATAGAGGGGACCGACAAGGCCGTCCTGTTCCGCAAGGCCGGGCCCGAGCGGGTCGAGCTCGTCGCCAACGTGATGGGCGCGCGCTCGCGCCTCGCCGCGTCGCTCGGCGTGCCGGTGCGCGAGATGTGGGCGGAGTTCCAGCGCCGCCTCGACAACCCGCAGCCCACGATCGAGATCGCTTCGTCCGACGCGCCGGTGCATCAGGTCGTGCTGACCGGCAAGGACGCCGACCTGATGAAGCTGCCGTTCCATCCGCAGCATGAATTCGACGGCAGCGTCTATCTCACCTCGGGCATCGACTATGTGATCGATCCCGAGTCCGGCCTGACGAATGTCGGCTGCCGGCGCCTCAGCCTGCGCTCGCACCACGAATGCGGCACCAACGTCACGGCACGCTCGCACCTGCGCCAGATCTACCTGAAATGCGCCGCGCGCAAGGAGCGCCTGCCGATCAGCTTCGCCTGCGGCTCGCACCCGATCGACTACATGGCGGCCGGCATGCGCATCCGCCAGGACGAGGTTGCGCTGGTCGGTACGCTGCGCGGCGAGCCGGTGCCGCTGGTGAAATCGGTGACCAACGACATCATGGTGCCGGCCGATTGCGAGATGGTCATCGAGGGCTACCTGCACGAGCACGGCTATTCCGAGCCCGAGGGGCCTTATGGCGAGTACATGGGCTATTACGGGCCGATGCACCTTGATCCCGTCTTCCATGTCACGGCCATCACGATGCGCCGCGATTGCATGCACCAGTCTTTGCTGCACGGCTCGGGATGGGTGCTGAGCAACACCGAATTGGCCAACATCTCGTCCATCCGCGTCGAGGCGGAGGCGATGCACGCGCTCAGGAGTGCCGGGCTCGACGTGACGGCCGCCCATATGTGCCTGTCGTCGGGTGAGGGCCAGCACGTCCGGGTCGCGATCCGCGCCTCGGGCGCAGGCCAGGCGCGTCGCGCCATCGCCGCCGTCTTCGCCGCCATGCCGGCGGTCAAGCATGTCTGGGTGGTCGACGAGGACGTCGACGTCCATTCCGAGGCGGCGATGGATTGGGTGCTCGGCACGCGGTTCCAGGCCGACCGCGACATCGTGGTCTATGAGGGTATGCCCGGCATGCAGATGGACCCGTCGCTTGACGGGCGGGCGATCGGCGCCAAGGCGGGGTTCGACTGCACCAAGCCGTTCGGACGACCCTGGGCGGTGCAGAACGTGGTGACCGAGGCCAAGCGCTTCACCGGCGAGGCGCGCTACCAGACGGTCGCCCAGGCCCTCGAATCGGGCCCGATGTTTTTCACCCATATCATGGAGAATGTCGGCAGCCGCGACGGGCGCGAGGTCGCGCTCGCGCTCGACGAGCTGCGCCGCGACGGCAGGCTCGGCCGCGATTCCGACGGGCGCTATCACCTGACGCAGGGCGAGCCGGGCAAGACGGTCCATGTCGGACCGCACGGCCACGATCCCAACATGTTTGTCACCTGACACGGCGTTTGTGAGTCCCACGCGCACACCCGCGCGTGTTAGCTTGCCGCCACGAGGAACGCGATGGCGGACAACGACGAAGCGCCCGGAGAGGCGCGGGACAGGCGCCAGGCAGGCAACGGAAACGAGGATCGGCGGAGCTGGATCTGGCTTCTCGCGCTGGTCGAGCTTGTCGGCATCGCATTGTTCGCCACCGGCCGGCGCGGCTCGTACCACGATTTCCTCGCCATCTTCGGCGCGGCGCTGCTGATCGCCGCGGCCGCGATCGCCGTCGGCGGCATCTTCGGGCTGCTGTTCGGCCTGCCGCGCCCCCGCGCACCCGAGCGCGCCACCAGCACGCTGGCCGACCTCGCCGGCTGGCTTCCCATGCTGATCGTCGGGGCGGCCCTGGTCGGCGCCAAGGATCTGGTCGGCTGGGTCGGTGCGCAGGGCACGCGGGCCGGCGCCGCGCTCGGGCTCGACGGCGAATCGGGCGCGATCGTCGGCGTCGCGATCCTCGCCTTCAACCTGCTGTTCGGCTTCCTGGTGTTCTTCCTCTATACCCGCCCGGGCGAGACGCCGCGCGAGACCGGCACGGCAGGACCCGGACCCTCGCCCGACGACGCGCTGCGCGCCGCCACCGCCGCGTCGGCCATCCTCGGCGCGCTCTACCAGCCGCCGCCGGGCGGGTACGAGCAGGCGATCCGCGACGCACGCAGCTTCCTCCGCGATCCGGTTAACGAGCGCAACGCGACGATCTGGATGTATCTCGCCTGCGCCTATGGCCAGAAATACGCCGCGCTGCAATCGACGGCGACGGTCGCCGAGCTGCGCCGCCTCGCCCAGGGCGCTCTCGACGCGGTCCGCCGCGCCCGCCGCTTCGATCCCGACCTCAAGGACGCGATGCGTGCTTTGTGGGACCCGAACGACGAGAACCACATCGAGGGCGAAAACGACTTGCAGCCTTTCTATGACGATGCGCGCCTGCGCGAGCTGTTCGCCGACGAGCTGATGTAGCGGGGCTTCAGCCCAGATCCGTCACCCAGTTGCGGGTCGCGATGATCTCCGCCACGCGATGCAGGAAGGCCGCGGAGTAGGCGCCGTCGATCGCGCGGTGGTCGAAGCTCTGGGCGAGGATGCCGACCGGGCGGATGGCGATGGAATCGCCGTCCGGCCCCTCGATCACCACCGGCCGCTTCTTGATGCCGTCGGTCGACAGGATCGCGACTTGCGGCTGGTTGATGACGGGCGCGGTGATCAGCGTGCCGAACGTGCCGGAGTTCGACAGCGTGTAGGTGCCGCCGGCATAGGAGTCGGGGCCCAGCGTCCCGGCCCGGGCGCCCTCGGACATGTTGCGGATCGCGCGCGCCAGCGCGCCGACGTCCAGCGCCTGCGCGCCGTGCACGATGGGCACCGTCAGCCCTTCGAGCGCCAGATCCACCGCGATGCCAAGATGGACGCGCTTGTGGACCACCAGCGTCTCGCCCTCGACCGAGGCGTTGATGCGCGGGAAATCGGTGATGGCGCGGCACACGGCGTAGGCGATGAAGGGCAGGTAGGACAGGCCGAACCCTTCCCGCGCGCGCCATGTCTCGCCCTTGGCTGCGCGGGCGCGCTCGACGCGGTGGAAATCGGCCTCGACCGCCTGCAGCACGTGCGGGCTCGTGGCCTTGGACCGGACCATGTGCTCGGCGGTGAGCTTGCGGATGCGGGTGAAGGGGATGCGCTCGTCGTCGTCGGCCGTGGCTGTCGCCGGCCGCGCCTTGACCGCCGCCTCCATGTCGTGCCGCGTGACGCGGCCCTCCGCGCCCGAGCCGGCCAGCGCGCCGGGATCGATACCATGCTCCTTCGCCAGCTTGCGCACGGCGGGCGAAAGCGGCCGGCCCTCCGTATCGCGATTCCGCCGACCGCTCGGACCCCTCTCCCTCAAGGGGAGAGGGGACGCCGGCATCGGTTTTCTTAACTCCCTCCCCCCTTGAGGGGGAGGGTTGGGGAGGGGGGTCACTGCCACGGTCCCGACCTTGGCGTCCTCAAACTCGATCACCGCCAAAACCGTGCCGACGGCGACCGTCGCGCCTTCCGCGACCAGGATCTCGGCGATCACGCCGTCGGCCGGCGCGGGCACCTCGGTGTCGACCTTGTCGGTCGAGACCTCGAACAAGGTCTCGTCGCGCGCGACCCGCTCGCCCACCTTCTTGTGCCAGGCGGTGACGGTGCCCTCGGTCACCGTCTCGCCGAGCTGCGGCATGACGATGTCCACGCTCAGCCCATGCCGCGCCGCACCGTCTCGGCGATGCGCGCGACCGACGGGATGGTGGCGTCCTCCAGCGCGTCGGCGGCGGGCAGCGGAATGTGCGGGGTGGTGATGCGCACGATCGGCGCGTCCAGATCGTAGAAGCATTCTTCCGCGGCGATGGATGCGATCTCGGCACCCCAGCCGCAGAGGCGCGGGTTTTCTTCCACCGTGAACAGCCGGCCGGTGCGGGCGATTTCGGTGAGGATCGTCTGCGTGTCCAGCGGCACCAGCGAGCGCACATCGATGACGCAGGCGTCGATCCCGTGCTCGGATTTCAGCTTCGCCGCGGCCTCCAGCGCGCGCGGCACCATCAGCCCGAGCGCCAGGATCGTGCAGTCCGCGCCCGGCCGTACGATCTTCGACGTGCCCAGCCTGTCGACATGCTCGCCGTCCGGCACCTCGCCCTTCACGGCATAGAGCGACTTGTGCTCGAACACGATCACCGGATCGGGGTCGCGCACCGCGGCGGCGATCAGTCCCTTGGCGTCGGCGGGCGTCGAGGGCGCCACGACCTTGAGGCCCGGCACCGCCATCGCCCAGTTCTCGACCGACTGCGAATGCTGCGCACCGAAGCGCGAGCCGGCGCCGTTGGCGGTGCGGATCACCACCGGGCATTCGAGCTGGCCGTTCGACATGTAGCGCGACTTCGCCATCTCGTTGGCGACCAGGTCCCAGCACACGGCGAGGAAGTCCGAGAACATGATCTCGGCGATCGGGCGCAGGCCGGTCATCGCCGCGCCCATGGCGGCGCCCAATATCGCCTGTTCCGAGATCGGCGTGTCCTTCACGCGCCTGGGGCCGAACTTGTCCAGCAACCCGACCGTCGCCTTGAACACGCCGCCCGCGTCGCCCACGTCCTCGCCCAGGAACACCACGCGCTCGTCGCGCGCCATCTCCTGCGCGATGCCCGCGGCCACCGCCTCCCGATAGGTCAGTTCCGCCACGCGGCCCCTCCGTCGGCATAGACGTCGCGCGAGATGAGGTCCATCGCGGGGGTGGGCGAGGCTTTCGCAGTCTCGGTCGCCTCGTCGACGACGCGCCGCACCTCGGACTCGACCTTCGCGATGTTCTTCTCGGCGATGCCGAACTCGGCGAGGCGGGTGCGATACATCGGGATCGGGTCGCGCGCCAGCCACTGCTTCACCTCCGCGTCCGGGCGGTACTTGGCCGGGTCGGCGCGCGAATGGCCGGAATGGCGGTAGGTCTTGGCCTCGATCAGCGACGGGCCGTCGCCCTTGCGCGCGCGCGCGACGGCGGCGCTGGCCGTGCGGTACACCGCGTCAGCGTCGTTGCCGTCGACGATGATGGACTCGAGCCCATAGGCGCCCGCGCGGTCGGCGGCCGGGTTCGGCACGGCGGTGACCTTCCCGATCGGCGTGTATTCCATGTAGAGGTTGTTCTCGCACACGAACACGACGGGCAGCTTCCACACCGCCGCCATGTTCAGCGCCTCGTGGAACGCGCCGATATTGGTCGTGCCGTCGCCGAAGAAGCAGACCGAGACCTGCTCCGTGCCGCGATACTGCGCCGACCAGGCCGCGCCCATGGCGATCGGCAAATGCGCGCCGACGATGGCGTAGGAGCCCATCATGCCGTGCGCGGCGTCGGTCAGGTGCATCGAGCCGCCCTTGCCGCGCATCAGCCCGCAGTCGCGCCCCATCAGCTCGCCCAGCACGCCCGCGACCGGCGCGCCGCGCGCCAGCGTGTGGGCGTGGCCGCGATAGGTGGCGAAGGTCCAGTCGTCGGGGTTCTGCGCGGTGGCGAATCCGGCGGCCACCGCCTCCTGCCCGAGCGACAAATGGCTGGTCCCCTTCACCAGATTCTGCAGGAACAGATCGTAGGCGCGCCTCTCCGCCTCGCGGATCAGAAGCTGCGAGCGCCACAGCGCGAGCCGCGTCTTCTCGCCGATATCGTCGTTCGGCGGGGCGGCCGGGGACTTGGCGGCCGGCTTTGCCTTCGCGCGCGTTGCCATCAGTAGCGGTTGGCGATGGGCAGCTCCTCGGCCGGGAACAGCGTGATGACACGCGGCCCGTCCTTGGTGACGACCATCTCCTCCTCGATGCGCGCGGCCGAGAACCCGTCCTTCGCCGGGCAGTAGGTCTCGAGCGCGAAGACCATGCCTTCCTTGATCTCCATCGGATGCTCGAGCGAGCAGAGCCGCGAGATGATCGGCCGCTCGTGCAGCGCGACGCCGATGCCGTGGCCGAACTGCAGCGCGAACGCCTCCATCTCGTCGGAGAAACCGAACTCCTCCGCCTTGGGCCACACCGAGGCGATCCGGTCGGTCGTGAGGCCGGGCCGCACCAGCTCGATCGCCGCGTCCAGCCATTCGCGGCAGCGCTTGTAGGCGTCGTGCTGCGCCGGGGTCGCCTTGCCCACGTTGAAGGTGCGGTAATAGCAGGTGCGATAGCCCATGAAGGACTGGATGATGTCGAAGAAGGCCTGGTCGCCCGGCCGCACCAGCCGGTCGGTGAAGTTGTGCGGGTGCGGGTTGCAGCGCTCGCCCGAGATGGCGTTGATCGCCTCGACATCGTCCGAGCCCATCTCGTAGAGCATCTTGTTGGCGCGCGCGACCAGGTCGGCCTCGCGCACGCCGGGCTTCAGGTCTTCCCAGATCATCTGGTAGACGCCGTCGACCATCGCCGCCGCCTGGTTCAGCAGCACGATCTCGTCGATGTTCTTGATCTCGCGCGCGTCCAGCATCACCTGCTGGCCGTCGCGCACGTCGAGACCCAGGCGTTGCAGCTCGAACATCATCGGTGGCTCGACGATGTCGAGTCCCAGCGGCATGTTGGCAACGCCGGCCGCCTTCAAGAGCGACGCGATCTCCTCCGCCGCCTGCTTCATCAGCCCGACATCCGGCGGCACCGTGCCGCGCAGCCCCACCATTCCGGCGTGGCAGCAGCCGCCCGGCAGCCACGGGGCGTGCAGCCGGTGGTGCTTCGCCGCCGAGCCGAAATCCCAGATATGCGGGTCGCCGTCGCCCGCCAGCAAGGCGTAGCGACACATCTTGTCGCGCGACCACTCGCCGATGACCGTCGAGGTCAGATAGCGGATGTTGTTGTTGTCGAAGCAGAGCAGCGCGCCCAAGCCCGATGCCTTCAAGGCCTGGCGCGCGCGGCCCAGCCGGTATTCGTGCAGCCGGCGGAAATTCACCCGCTCCTCGAAATCGACGCCGCCATGGCCGGGCGCGGGAATCGCCCGGTCCCAGTCGTAATGAGGGTCGATGCGGTCGGGCGTGACGATGCGCGGCTCGGCGGTGTCGGGCATGGTTAATTCCCTCGGGAACGGCGGAAGCAGCGCCTGTGCGCGCTAGTTGAGCCCAGCGGCAGGGCCCGAGTCAACCGACCGCGCCGGCGCCGGCGGCGGGAATAGCGGCCAACCGGCGGTGTAGCTATAATCGGGATGAGCGCCATGGCGGCGCGGCGGAACGCACAGTGAGCGACGCGCATCGCCAGATCGTCGAGCAGATCCCCCATCTCAGGCGCTACGCCCGGGCGCTGCTCGGTGATTCCGAGCGCGCCGACGACCTTGTTCAGGACTGCCTGGAGCGGGCGTGGAGCCGGTTCCATATGGTCCGTAGTGACGGCAATCTGCGTGCGTGGATGTTCACCATCATGCACAATTTGAACGCCAATGCCGCGCGAAGGGCGAGCCGCCGTCCCCGCACTGTTGCCTACGAGCATGCGACGCACGCTGTTTCGGTCGAGGGCAACCAGGAAGCGCGGGTTGCCATGGCCGGCCTCGCCCGCGCGCTGGACGGGCTGCCGGCCGAGCAGCGCGAGGTGGTGCTGCTGGTCGGGCTCGAGCAGATGACCTACGAGGAGGTCGCGCGAATCACCGGCGTGCCGCTCGGCACGGTGATGTCGCGCCTGCATCGCGGGCGCGAGCGGCTCCGCGCGCTTTATGATGGCGAGGCGCCGCCGGCGCTCCGGAGGATCAAGTGACCGGCGCGCCCGTCACCGACGCCGACCTGCACGCGCTCGTCGACGACCGTCTCGACGAGGTGCGCCGTGCGGATGTCGAGCGCCATTTGGCCGACAATCCGGCCGATGCCGACCGGGTCGCGGCATGGCGACGCATCGATGAGGGGCTGCACGAGCTGTTCGATGGCGAGCTTCATCGGCCGGTGCCCGACTCCTGGCTGCGCCCGCCACGCGGCGCGTTGCTTGCCCGCTGGCGCGACCGGCCGATGGCCGCGGCCGCACTGCTTCTGGTCGCGGTGTTCCTCGGCGGCGGTGCGGCTGGATGGTTTGCCCATCGCGCCTCGCCCGAGACCGCCGCCTCGTCCGGCTCGCGGATCGTCGCCTTCGCCGCCGAGGCGCACGAGGTCTACGTGCCCGAGGTGCGCCATCCGGTCGAGGTGCCGGCGAACGAGGAGCAGCACCTCGTCCGGTGGCTGACGAAGCGGCTCGGCGCCACGGTGCGCGCGCCGCAGCTTTCGTCGCTCGGCTACAAGCTGATGGGCGGGCGGCTGCTGCCGTCGGGTCAGACCATCGCCGCCCAGTTCATGTACGAGGACCCGTCCGGCCAACGCCTCACGCTCTACATTAAAAAGGCGGGCCCGCGCGGCAACGAGCAGACGGCGTTCCGCTTCCAGGAATTCCAGGGCGTTGCCGTGTTCTACTGGCTCGACTCGACCTGCGGCTACGCGCTGGTCTCCGCCGTGCCGCGCGAAAAGCTGCTGCACGTCGCGCGCGTCGTCTACGACCAGTTCAACCGGTAGAAATTTCAGGTTCCTTCGTCATCGCGAGGCGCGCAGCGCCGAAGCGATCCAGTCAACGCTGGATTGCTTCGCTTCGCTCGCAATGACGAGAGTAAACGGGCCCACTTACGCCTTCGCGGCAGCTTCCAGGGCGGCGACGCCGGGCAGGGTCTTGCCCTCCATCCATTCCAGGAAGGCGCCGCCTGCCGCCGAGACGTAGGTGAACTCGTCGATCACGCCGGCTTCCGACAGGGCCGCCACCGTGTCGCCGCCGCCGCCCACGCTGACCAGCTTGCCGGCCTTGGTCAGCGCCGCCGCCGCGCGCGCGACGGTCAGGGTCGCCTCGTCGAACGGCTTGGTCTCGAACGCGCCCAAGGGGCCGTTCCACACCAGCGTGCGGCATTCGCCGAGCCGTGCGGCCAGCGCATCGGCGCTCGTCGGTCCGATATCCAGGATCATGCGGTCGTCGGGCACAGCGCCCACCGGCACCGATTCCGACGGCACGCCCGGCTCCAGCTTCGCCGCGATCACCACGTCGGAGGGGAGCGCGATCTCACAGCCCTTGTCGTTCGCCCGCGCCATGATGTCGCGCGCGTTCGGCACCAGGTCGCGCTCGACGAGCGATTTGCCGACCGAGGTGCCGAGCGCCAGCAAAAACGTGTTGGCCATCGCGCCGCCGATCGCCAGCACGTCGACCTTCTCGATCAGGTGGCCGAGCACGTCGAGCTTGGTCGAGACCTTGGCGCCGCCGACGATGGCGAGGACCGGCCGGTCCGGCGCGTCGAGCGCGCGCGACAGCGCGTCGAGCTCGGCCTGCATCTCGCGCCCCGCCGCGGCCGGCAGGATGCGCGCCAGCCCCTCGGTCGAGGCATGCGCCCGGTGCGCGGCGGAGAAGGCGTCGTTGACGTAGATATCCCCAAGCCCGGCCAGCGCGCGCGCGAAGTCCGGATCGTTCTTCTCCTCGCCCGCATGGAAGCGCAAATTCTCGAGCAGAACGACGTCGCCGTCCTTCATCTCGCCAACGGCCTTCTCGGCGTCCGGCCCGATGCAATCATTGGCGAAGGCGACCTTGGCGCCTAAAGCGGCTTCGAGCGCCGGGCCGACCGGGGCGAGCGACAGCTTCTCGTCACGCCCCTTCGGCCGGCCGAAATGCGAGATCACGATCACCCGCGCCCCGCGCCCGGCCAGCTCCTTGACCGTCGGCGCGGTGCGCTCGATCCGCGTCGCGTCGCTGACGTAGCCGTCCTTCATCGGCACGTTCAGGTCGGCGCGCACGATGACGCGCTTCCCCTTCACGTCCAGATCGTCGAGCGTGCGGAACGCGACCATGGCTGCGGCCCCTGCGGTCAGCCGAGCTTTGCCACCGCGACGGCGGTGTCGATCATGCGGTTCGAGAAGCCCCACTCGTTGTCGTACCAGGCCAGCACGCGGGCGAGCCCGCCATCCACGACCTGGGTCTGGCTCAAATCGAACGTCGCGCTGGCCGGGCAGTGGTTGAAGTCGGACGAAACCAGCGGCAGGTCGTTGGTCGCGAGAATGCCCTTGAGGCGCGCCGATTTCGCCGCGTCGACGACCGCCTTATTGATCGCCTCGACGGTCGCCTTCTTCTTCGGCACGAAGCAGAAATCGATCATCGAGACGTTGGCGGTCGGCACGCGGATCGCTGTGCCGTCCAGCTTGCCGTTCAAATGCGGCAGAACCAGCCCCACCGCCTTGGCCGCGCCGGTCGAGGTGGGGATCATGTTGAGCGCGGCCGCGCGCGCGCGCCGCAAATCGCGGTGCAGCGTGTCGACGATCGACTGGTCGCCCGTGTAGGAATGGATCGTCGTCATGTAGCCGCGCTCGATCCCGAAGGCCTTGTCCAATACGAACGCCACGGGAGCGAGACAGTTCGTCGTGCACGAGGCGTTGGACACGATCCGGTGCGTCTTGCGCAGCTTCTCATGGTTGACGCCGTAGCAGACCGTGATGTCCTCGTCGGTTGCCGGCGCCGAGATCAGAACGCGCTTCGCCCCGGCCGCGATATGCTTCTGCGCGTCGGCGCGCTTGGTGAAGATGCCCGTGCATTCGGCGACGACGTCGACGTTCATCTGACGCCAGGGCAGGCGCGTCGGGTCGCGCTCGGCGAACACCTGGATCGCCTTGCCGTTCACCGTCATGCCGGACCTGGTGACCTTCACCGTGCCGCCGAACCGGCCATGCACCGTGTCGTGGACCAGCAGATGCGCGTTCGCCTCGTTCGAGCCGAGGTCGTTGATCGCGACGACTTCGACACCGCGTCCCTTGCGCTCCAACGCCGCGCGCAGCACAAGGCGACCGATGCGCCCGAAGCCATTGATCCCGATGCGGACGGGCATGATGTTCTCCGTTCAGATGGATTGGGATTGATTCAGTGGTGTCCCAGCGCGTCGCGCGCGGCCTCGGCCACGGCCTCCGCGGTGATGCCGAAATGGGCGTAGAGCGCCTTGTCGGGCGCCGACGCGCCGAAACCCGTCATGCCGACGAACGCGCCGAACGGGCCGAGATAGCGGTCCCAGCCCTGCGATACCGCGGCCTCCACCGCGACGCGCGCGGGCGGGCCGAGGACGTAGTCGCGATAGGCGCCGGGCTGTTCCTCGAACAGTGCCCAGCATGGCATCGACACCACGCGCGCCGGGATGCCGTCCTCCGCCAGCATGTCGCGGGCGGCCAGCGCGATCTGCACCTCGGACCCGGTGCCGATCAGCGTCGCCTTCGCGTTCTCCGCCTCGGCCAGAACGTAGCCGCCGCGCGCGCACAGGTTCTCCTCGACGTGGGTGGTGCGCAGCGCCGGCACGCCCTGGCGGGTCAGCGCCAGCGCCGACGGGTTGTGGGGCGATTCCAGGGCCAGCTGCCAGCACTCGGCGGTCTCGACCGCGTCGGCCGGGCGGAACACCCGCAGACCCGGAATGGCGCGCAGCGCCGCCAGCTGCTCGACCGGCTGGTGCGTCGGCCCATCCTCGCCCAGCCCGATGGAATCGTGGGTCAGCACGTAGATCACGCGCTGGCGCATCAGCGCCGACAGGCGCAGCGCCGGGCGCAGATAGTCCGAGAAGATCAGGAACGTGCCGCCATAGGGGATGATACCGCCGTGCAGCGCCATGCCGTTCATTGCCGCCGCCATCGCATGCTCACGCACGCCGTAATGCATGTAGCGCCCGCCGAACGCGTTGTGGCCGATCCCTTCCATCCCCTTGGTCAGCGTATTGACCGACCCGGTCAGGTCGGCCGAACCGCCGAGCAGCTCGGGGATCGCCGGGATCAGCACCTCCAGCGTCTCGCCCGACGATTTGCGCGTTGCCCAGGTCGGCTTCTCGTCGGCCAGCTTCCTCTTGAAGGCGGAGAGCGTCTCGGTCCAGCCGGGCGGCAGGTCGCCCGCCGTCGCGCGGCGGAAGGCATCGCGCGTCGCCAGATCAGCGTGCTCCAGCCGCTCGCGCCACGCCCGGTTGGGGCCGGCCCCGCGCGCGCCGGCGGCGCGCCAGGCCGCGCGGATCGGTTCGGGCACCTCGAAGGGCGCATAGGGCCAGTTCAGCGCCTTGCGCGCCCCTGCGATCTCCTCGGCGCCCAGCGGCGAGCCGTGCGACGCGGCGGTGCCCGCCTTGGTCGGCGCGCCGAACGCGATTGTGGTGCGGCAGGCGACCAGGGCGGGTTTCGCCTGGGCCTGCGCGTCCGTGATCGCCTTCGCCACCGCGTCCGGGTCGTGGCCGGACACGCGCGCCGTGTGCCAGCCATAGGCGGTGAAGCGGGCCAGCACGTCGTCGGACAGGGCAAGCTCGGTATTGCCGTCGATCGAGATGTGGTTGTCGTCGTACAGCACGATCAGCTTGCCGAGCCCCAGATGGCCGGCGAGCGAGGCGGCCTCGTGGCTGATCCCCTCCATCAGGTCGCCGTCCGAGGCGATCACCCAGATGCGGTGATCGACCAGGTCCTTGCCGAACCGCGCGGCCAGGTGGCGCTCGGCCAATGCCATGCCGATAGCCGTCGCAAAGCCCTGGCCCAGCGGGCCGGTGGTGGTTTCGACGCCCGTGGCGCAGCCATATTCGGGATGGCCCGGCGTCCGGCTTTCGAGCTGGCGGAACCGCTTCAGCTCGTCGAGCGTCATATCGGCGTAGCCGCTGAGGTGCAGCAGCCCGTAGAGCAGCATCGAGCCGTGCCCCGCCGACAGCACGAACCGGTCGCGGTTGGGCCAGGCCGGGTCGGACGGGTCGAACTTCAGGAACTTGGTGAACAGCACCGTCGCCACGTCGGCCATGCCCATCGGCATGCCGGGATGGCCCGACTTGGCCGCCTCGACGGCGTCCATCGCCAGCGCCCGCAGCGCGTTGGCCATCTCGGCGGGGCCGACGGCCGGGGCATTTGCGCGCCCGGTCTGGGGTTTGGCAGTGGCCATCGGGTGGGAAAGCCCTTTCTCGCCGCGGCGCGGGTTGCCGCTGGCGGGCCGAATATGTGAAACGGGCGATGAGTCCGCAAGCGTTTTTGCCGCGGGCCCCGCTTCGCAGCCGCACGAATCGGCGACGCGGTATCATATGTGCAAAGCGATGGAGGAACTGATGCATTTCCGGCACCGCAATCTGGTGGCCACATGACCCACCAGCAGGGGCTGCTGTTCGCTCTGTTCGGCGCCATTCTCGGCCTGCTGGTCTGGGGCCGGGTGCGTCACGACCTGGTGGCGGTGGCCGGGCTGCTCGCCGGAGTGGTGCTCGGCCTCGTCCCGCAGGAGGACGCGTTCTCCGGCTTCTCCAACGAGGCGGTGATCATCGTCGCGCTGGTTCTGGTGGCCTCGCGCGCTCTCGAGAACTCGGGCGCACTGTCGCTTCTGGCCCGTGGTGTCGCCGACGGAAAGCATGGCGCGCCGACTCACATCGCCCTTGTCGGCGGGGTCGGCGCGGCCCTGTCTGCGGTGATCAACAACGTCGCCGCACTCGCCCTGCTCATGCCGGTCGACATGCAGGCCGCGCGTCGGGCCGGCCGCCCGCCCGGCACAACGCTGATGCCGCTCGCCTTCGCGACGGTGCTGGGCGGAATGGTCACGCTGATCGGCACGCCGCCGAACATCATCGCGTCGTCGATCCGTGCCGAGCGGCTGGGCGCGCCTTACCACATGTTCGATTTCGCCCCGGTGGGGCTGGCGGTCGCCGCGGCCGGCGTTCTGTTCGTCGCGCTGATCGGCTGGCGGCTGGTGCCCCGCCGGAACGACGCGTCAGGCGCGGCGCCGACGCCTGCCTCGTTCGTCGCCGAACTTTTGGTGCCCGAAGAATTGCCGGTGATCGAGCGCTATGGCGCCGACCTCGACGAGGACACCGAACGGGCCGACGTGCTGATGCTCGGACTGGTCCGCGATGGCGAACAGCATTATGCGCGTGCCCGCGTCATGTCGATCCAGGCGGGCGATGCGCTGCTGGTCGAGGGCTCGGCCGGCGGGATCGCGGCCTTCATCAAGGCGGTGGGCCTGCAGGAGGCGCTGCCGCCCGACGATGCCGCACCGCCGGCTCAGGCCAAAGGCGAGAACGATGGGGACGAGAAGGAGGCGAAGCAGGAACCGGCCACGCCCGAGATCGTCGAGGCAGTGGTGCGCTCGGAATCGCGCCTGATCGGCCGCACCGCGCGCCAGTATGGCATGCGTTCGCGCTTCGGCATCACGCTTCTCGGGCTGACGCACTCGGGCGTGATGGAGCGCACCGACGTGCGCGACCGGACGATCGACGCCGGCGACCTGCTGCTGCTGACAGGGCGCGGCGCGACCGATGTCACGCTCGACCTGCTCGGTCTCATCGGGGTCAGCCGGGTGGGCGTCGCGCCGGTCCGCCCGCTGCATATTGTGCTCGCGGTCGGGCTGTTCGCCGGCGCCATCGCCCTGGCGACGATGGGGTGGCTGTCATTCACCGTGGCGATGGCGATCGCTGTCGCAGCGTATGCTGCCCTCGGGCTGGTGCCGGCGCGCGAGTTCTACCAGCAGATCGATTGGTCTGTGGTGGTGATGCTCGCCTGCCTGCTACCCATCGGATTCGCCTTCGACCGGGTCGGCGGCACCGGGCTGGTGACGCAATGGATCGCCGGCCTGACCAGCGGCTATGGGCCCGAGGTCGCGCTGGTTGCGCTGATGGTGACGATCATGGCGCTGTCCAGCGTGCTCAACAATGTCGCGACCATGGTGATCGGCGGGCCGATCGCGATCGACCTTGCCGAGCGGCTGCATGTCAGCCCAGACACGTTCCTGATGGGGGTCGTCGTCGCCGCGTCCTGCGCGTTCCTCACGCCGATCGGCCACAAGAACAACACGCTGGTCATGGGGCCGGGCCAGTATCGTTTCGCCGATTACTGGCAGATGGGGCTGCCGCTCGAGATCGTGGTGCTTATCGTGGCGGTGCCGATGCTTCTGATCGTCTGGCCGCTATAGGGCCTTTTATGATCACACGGCTCCGGCCCGCTCCCCCTCCCGGCCACGCATGCCAGCATACTGTCGTTGGCTGGCCGGGAGGGGGAGCGGGCTGGTGCGATTCCGCGTGAGCGGAAGACGATTTAACGTTTCGTGAGCGCTGCCAGGGCGTCGATGCCGGCGGCGATGCGCGCGTAGCAGCGCTCGAAATCGGCGGGCCCGCCGGAATCGGGATCGGCGATCTCGCCCGGCTCGATCAGGTCGTCGAGGCGGATCACCGGTACCTTCAGGCCGGGATAATGGTCGAGCAGCCATTGGCGGTTGATCTCGTCGAAGATCACCAGCAGCGACGCCGACTCCGCGTCGGTTCGGGTAAGCCAGCTCGACCGGTGCGCGGAAAGGTCGATTCCGTTATTCGCGGCCGTTTCTCGCCCGAAAGGCGGCGTCGACCGGCCGGGGCGGGGCAGCATGCCGGCCGAGCGGGCGTCGATGCGGTCGTCGCCCAGGCGTGCGCGCAGCAAGGCTTCGGCGAACGGGCTCCGGCAAATGTTCCCCTGGCATACGAACAGGACGCGCGGCTTGCCGCTGGCATTCCGGAGCGCTCGTGTCGCCCGTGATCGTGCGTGCCGCTGCTGCCAGGCCAAGACCCACGGAAAGGAGCGCGCCATGCGCAGCCCGGCGGTGTCGATGGCGGTCCACAGCTCGGCCAGTCCCGGGCGCGGGTCGTCGCGCACCAGAACGTCGTGCACCTCGCGTCCGACGAACGCGCGCGACAGCTCGGCGATCCGGCCAATCATGAACCCGGTGGCTGCGATGGGGCCGAGCTTGCGGTCGCCGGCCTCGGCGAGCGAGGCCCTGAGGTCGGGTACCAGGTTGCGGCCGAACACGCCCACACGGTACGGGACAGAGGGCGTTTCCTCGTTCGCCGTCAGCAGCCGGTACCACCGGTAGGGGAAATCTATGCCCAGCGCCAGCGGCAACGGCATCGATCCCCACGGCCGCGCGTTGATCTCGAGCAGGATCCAGCTTCCGTCCGTTCCGCGCTTGAACTCGAACATCGCGATGCCGGTGTATGGCACCGCGGCGACGATTGTCTCGCACGCTGCGAGCAGCGCCGGCGTCAACGGGGCCGAAACGCGGTAGAAGCTGGCCCCGTTCCGCTCCCGCACCCGGTGGTGCTCGAAGGCCTGCAGGATGCGGCCGCCGCTCGCCAGCACCGACACCCCCAGCCCCTGGCCGGGAAAGAACGTCTCCAGCACAAGCTCGTCGGGCCCGTTAGCGGACAGGACGTGCGCGAGTGCGGCGGGCGTGTGCAGGATCTGGGCGCTGCCGCGCGAGGACAGCAGGTCGATCGTGTAGGAGCGGCGCGGCTTCACCACGACCGGCGGACCGAGTTCGGCGAGCACCGCCTCCGCGCTGTCTGCGGCGCGGGCCAGCCTGCCGGCGGCTACCGGCACGTCGAGCCGGCGCGCGAGCTCGCGGGTCTCGTGCTTGTCGAACAGGATTTCGATGGCGTGGTCGTCGGGAATGGCGAGGCGCGCCAGTGCGGACAGCCGCGCGGCATGGCGCTGCAACGGCAGCATCGTGGTCTCGTTGCACGGGATGACGAGATCGAACCGCTCGGCGCGCAGCAGCGCCTCCATGGCCTGCAACCAACCGTCGCCGTCGTTCATCCAGGGCGGCAGGTCGTGGATCGCCGCTATGTAGCGCGACCGCAGGGCCGGCGACCGGAAGTTGGCCGGCGCCACATGGACCGCGATCCCTTGGCGGCCCAGCGACCGGACGGTCGCCAGAAAGCTGCGGGTATCGTCGCCAAGGATGAGGACCTTGCCGGCGGCCACTTAATTGTCCCCGCTTCCCACTTGCGCCGTTCCAAACGCGAGCGCCGCTGCAACGTGCGTGACCGTGTCGGGCCGGCCGCCCAATTCGGTACGGAAGAACCGCAGATATCCGTCCAGCGTCGCAATGAATGCGCTGCGCTCCGCGGCGTCGCGAACATAATCCGTCGCGCCCGGGAGCAGCGAAGAGCTGTGATAGGTCAGCATGAATAGCCGCGTGCCGCGGGCATGGGCGGCCCGCGTCTGGCGGACCAGGTCGTCGAGGCTATGCCCTTCCGGGCTGAGGCGCAGCCGCTCCAGCAGCCCAAGCCGGCTGCAGATGCCGGCGAGCCTGAGCCGCCGCGCGGCAGCGCCGCCGGTGATCCGGGGGTACAGGCGGGGACCGAGGTCGGCCAGGGGCCCGACGAACCCGACCGAAAGGGGGATTTCGCACAGCCCGTCCTCGACCAGGAAAGGCGCGGCTGGCGCGCCGCTGAAATCCGGCCCGCCATCGCCCGAGAAGTCGGTGTACGGCACCACGCTCACATCCACCTCATAGCCCTGCTCGCGCAGGATCGCGGGCGTCGCCGCGCCGAGGCCGTACCGGCCCGCCTTGTAGACCGTGGGCCGCTTGCCGAATCCGGCGGCGATCGCCTCGGTCAGCGCGGCCAGCTTCTTGCGCTCGAGCGCGGGCGGCAGGTTGCCGGGATAGGAATGGTAAGTGTCGGCCGGGCCTTCCGCGGGCGGGGTCACCCAGGGGTGCAGATGGGCGCCGATCTCGCACCGCCCGTCGGCCGCGAACCTGCCGAGCACGTCGATGGCCTCCGCGGTCGTAGCGACCGGATAATCGACGACATAGGTCGGCACCACCCCATGCCGGTCGAACACGTCCTGGGCCAGGGGCTGGGCCGCGATGTTGGTTACCGCTGTGCTGGCCGGGTCGAATGGCGCGTTCCAGTCGAACTCCTCTTCGGTGTCAATGACGACCAGGAGGGTCGGCGGCCAGCCGGCCGGCGGTGCCAGTATCGTCCGGACAGGAGGAATTGCCGCGCCGGTGTGCGATGGGGCGGTGCAGGGGGCGGCTGCGGACAAGGTCATGCTACTCGCGATGGGGCGGCGGCGTGCCAAGGTACCACAATGGCAGCCCGATCGCTCCACGCACCCGGAGGCGATCGGCCGAAACGGCGGCATGGCAGGCCGACGGTGCGGCAATATTGCTGTCCGCCCCGACGCACTCGCGTTCTCTCTGCCGGCACGCGGCCGCCCCACCGACTGACCCGTGCCGGCCGCCGATCGCCCATCATCGGCGACGAACCTTTCCGTGACCGCTCGTCCGGGGCCTCGATAGTGTCCCCCCCCAGCGGTGTGCCCGGACGCTGGATCGCATCGTTCCGGCCCGTAGTCAACGCGCACGCATCTTCTTGAAGCTATGGCCAAATTCCTCGTACCCCGGTACCGGGCGCAGGTTGACGGCGTTCAGCCCCGGGGGCATACCATCCGCCCCACGCGACCCGCGCTAGCGTGACCCGCCGTGGGGACTCGGCGTCGGCCGCGGATGCGGGCAAATTGGTTACCGCACCGGTTCCGAAGGAGGCTCCGCGTTCCGAAACCAGTGGTTTACAGGTTGCGGCCATAGTGCCCGCGGCAACGATTTTGGCGGGATGGGCGATGCGCAGCAGCTCCTTGTCAATGGGTCCGGCGGCCGGCCGCAGGGGCGGTGTGACGACGCCGCGCACTCCATGCAGAAACGAATGATCGCGTGAATTTCGCAAGCCCGGCCATCGCGGCATCGACCCTCGCAGCCCGGCGCCCCGCCATTGGCTGACCGGCAGATTCACGTCGGCCGCAGCCTCCTGGCCGGCGGCAGCTGGATGATCGCGCTGCGCTGGTTGATCCGGGGCGTCGGCGTCATCAGCACCTTCATCCTGGCGCGCCTGCTCGCCCCGCACGATTTCGGCCTTGTCGCCATGGCGATGACCGTTATCTCCCTGGTGAGCTTCCTGAACTATGCGGGCCAGAAGATGGCCCTGGTCCGCCATCATAACCCCACACGCGAGCACTTCGATTCGGTGTGGACGCTGTCGATCATGCTGGCGTTCGGCATCACGCTGATCCTGTGGGCGGTCGCCGGACCGGCCGAGCTCTACTTCCACGAACCGCGCGTCACATGGCTGATCCGGATCCTGGCTTTGAGCGTCCTGATCGGCGGGTTCGAAAATGTCGGGCTGGTCAATTTCGACCGCGACCTCAGGTTCGACCGGATCTTCGTCTATCGGTTCGTTCAGCGGGTGATCACCACCGTCGTCACCATCGGCGCCGCCATCTGGCTCGGCGACTGGCGGGCCCTGGTGATCGGCGCCCTCGCCGGCCGCGCGATCGGCGTGGCGCTGAGCTACGCAATGCACCCCTACCGGCCGCGCCTGTGCGTCACCAAGATCCGCGAGGTGCTGTCGTTCTCGGGATGGATGCTGGCCATCGGCCTCTCCCAATACGCCAGCGACAATTCGGATCAGTGGGCGGTCGGGAGCCTGGGCAGCCCCACGGCGATGGGCGCGTACACCGTGGCGTTCGACGCGGCGACGGCGCCGACCTCGGAGACCGTCGTGCCCGCGACCCAGGCCCTGTTCCCGGTGTTCGCGCGGATTCGCGACGATGCGGCCGCCCTCCGGAGCGGCTACCTGAACGTGCTGAGCGTCACCTGTGTCCTGTCGATCGCCTTCGGTGGAGGCGTGGCGCTGGTCGCGGAGGATTTCGTCCGCGTGTGCTTGGGGGCGCAGTGGATGATGGCCGTGCCGCTCGTCCGCGCCCTCGGGATTGCCGGCGGGCTCTACACAATGATGCATAACGGCATCCCGGTCCTGACGGCGACCGGAAACGAGCGTTTGGCCGCGCGGCTCACCGCGACCCGTGGCGTGGCCACCATCCTGGGCGTCGGCGGCGCGGCCCTGTTCGGCGATGTTTTGATGATCGCCTATGCCCGCGTCCTAATCACGCTGCTTTATTTGCCGTCGGTTTTCGCGGTGGTAACGCGCGTTCTTCCGGTTACCTGGGGCGACCTGGTGGGCCGGCTGTGGCGACCGCTTTCGGCGGGAATCGCCATGGCTGGCGCCGTGCTGACTGTCCACGCGATGGCACCGGACGTGCCCACCATCCGGCTTGCGATCGACGTCGCGACCGGCGCCGTCACCTACACGGTGGTCCTGCTGGGTCTGTGGGCGGTCGCCGGCTTCCCCGGCGGGCTGGAGGCGAGCGCCGTGTCGTGGCTTTCGTCGGTTCGCTTGCCGCGCCGGCGGCGCGCCGGTTCGTGAGCGCGACCCGAAGACGGGCGCGGCCGGGCATTGGCGCAGATTAACGTTTTCGGTTAAGGATGCGGCTACAGTACCGGGACGGTTCGCGACAGTTCCGAAACCTAGCAGGCCGACGGTTCAGGGAAGTCATGCGCTATTCCGAAGCCCAGATGAGCAGCGAGCTGCTCGATCAGCCAGTCTTCACCGGAACACCGAAGAAGCTCTTCATCTGCTCGACACCGCGCAGCGGCAGCTACATGCTCTGCCGCTATCTGATTGCCGCGGGCATCGGCATCCCGCACGAATATTTCAACCCGATCATCATGCGCGAGATGATGCCGCGCCTGGGGCTCGGCAATGCCGCGAACGGGATGAAATGGCGCCCGCGCGGCCGCCGCGACCGGCTGCCCTTCGTCAACGCGGACCGGCGTGCCGAGGAGGCGCTTCTCGCCCGCTACGTCGAGGTGCTGGTGCCGCGGCGCTGCCTGGGGGGTGTGTTCGCCGCCAAGGTCCATTTCGACCAGTACATGAAGGTCCTCGACAACCCGACGGGTCGCAAGCTGCTCGACCAGGGCGTCTACGTCCACCTGTTCCGCGAAGAACTTCTGAAGCAGGCGGTCTCGATCCACTTCTCGAACCTGACCGGACGCTGGAGCACCGACGAGACGCTCAGCACCGTGCCGGCGACCAACCCGAACTTCTTCGACAACGCCGCGCTGGATCATGAGGTCCAAAGGCTTGCCGGCGACGATAGCGGCTGGCGCGTTTTCCTGGCGCGCAATGGCCTGTCGCCGATCTCGATCTCCTACGAGCAGCTTTGCCGCGACCCGAACGGGTTCGTGGCGGTGATTGCGCGCCGGCTGGGGATCGACCCCGCGACCCTGCCGCGCGACTACGACGACGGGCGCGAGCCGCAGGTCGAGGCGGATGCGGCGCTTCCTGGCAAGGGCGAGGTGGCGCGGCGCTATGTCGAGGCGGTCCGCCAGATCTCGGCCGCCCCCGCCGCCGCCCAGGGTGGGCGGGAACGCCACGCCGCCAGCGCAAGCGAAAGACGCGGATGAACGACTCGCCGGCGAAGCTGCCGCTGTTTACGGTCATCATCGCCACCCGCAATCGGGCCCCTCTGTTCGAAGTCGCGCTTAACTCTGTGCTTGAGCAGCGCTTCCGCGACTTCGAAATTGTCGTGGTCAATGACGGCTCGTCGGAGGAGCACGAGGCGCGCTGCCGCGCGCTGGTGGAAAACGCCGCGGACAAGGCGCGCATGTTTTCGCTGGTGCATGTCGAACGCGGCCACGGCCAGAGCTATTCCCTGAATTTCGGCGCGACGCAGGCGCGCGGCGAATATCTCTGCTTCCTCGACGACGACGACCAGTGGATGGATCCCGACCATCTCGGCCGTGTCGGCAAGGCCATCGCCGCAAGCCCGCGCCAGGTGGAGATGGTGCTTTCCAACCAGCGCGCGTTCCGTGACGGCATCGCCGTCGAGCGCGTCGCCTGGATCGAGGGGCTCGAACGCACCCTCGATCGTCCGCCGGACGCATCCGGCGCCTACGATGTCACGCCGGCCGAGCTGCTGCGCTGTCCGGCCCATTGCCACCTGAATACGATGGTGATCCTGCGGTCGTTCTATCTCGGGCTCGGCGGGATGGACGAGGGGCTGCGCTACGAATGCGATGTAGAATTCTACCTGCGCGCGATCGACCGCGCGCAGGCCATCCGGTACCTGCCCAACGTGGTGTCGCGGCACAACATCCCCGATCCCGCCGCGAAGTCGAGCATGACCACGTCGGAATCGGTTCTGTCCAAGCGGCTTTATCAGCTTCGGGTTCTCGACAAGACCGTCCTGTTCTCGTCCCGGCCCGAGATCAGGCGTCACGCGATGCGCCATCGCGCCTACATCCTCAAGCACCTGGCGATGGATGCGGCGCGCGCCGGCCAGTACGACAGCGCGGCCTACTATGCGCGCGAGGCGCTGATGACCAGGTTCACGATCCGCTGGCTCGGTGTGGTCGTGCTCCTCGCCTTTCAACGGCGCTTCGGAACCGCGCTGTTTCGCTGGCCACGCCCGGCTTGATGCTCACGGACGACGCGCCCGCCCCTATTTCCCCGGCCGCTTGGCCTTCGCGGCGGCGAGGAAGGCCTCGACGGAGTCGCGGTGCTCGCGCGTCGTGTAGCAGATCGCCTGGGCCTGGCTGCCCAGGTCGAACGCCTGGTCGACGGTCATCTCGAACGTCTGGTTGAGCATCGTCTTGGCCAGTGCCAGCGCCGCCGGCGATTGGCGTGCCAGCTCACGCGCCCAGGCTTGCGCCGCCGTGACCAGCGTCTCGGGTGGCGTCACGCGGTCGACCATGCCGATCGCCAGCGCCTCGTCCGGCGCGACCCGGCGGCCGGAGAAGATCAGCTCCTTGGCGCGGGCAAGTCCCACCCGCCGCGGCAGGAAGTAGCAGCCGCCCCCGTCCGGGATCAGCCCGCGCAGGATATAGCTCATGGCGAAGCTGGCGGTTTCCGAGGCGACGATGAAATCGCAGCACAGCGCGAGATCGCAGCCGAGCCCCGCCGCCGGCCCGTTGACCGCGGCGATGGTGGGCTTGCCCAGCGTGTGCAGCGCAGTGAGCGCGCGGTGCGTGCGCTGCTGGCGGCGCCAGCCGGTAAGCGCCACCTCGCCGGCAGACGCGTTCAGCCGGCTCTCCATGCCGCGAATGTCGCCGCCCGCGCAGAAGCCGCGTCCCGTCCCGGTGACGACCACGGCGCGGATTGCATCGTTGCGCTCGATCTCCGCCAGCATGGTGACGAGCTGCTCGCGCATCGCGTCGTCGAAGGCGTTCAGCACCTCCGGCCGGTTGAGGCGCAGGGTGGCGACGCCGTCCGCGTCGATATCGAGTACGATCCGCGGCAGTTCGGTCGGCGGTTCGGTCATGGCGGGTTCCCTCCACGTGCGGTCACTTTCCCGACATTATCCTTCATTGCGGCGCGCGATGCTCGCGCTCGCGACGGCGCTTGTCGCCCGTGCGTGGAGTGCCCATGCCGCGCCCTTCCCGGACGACACGATCCGGGCCGCGATGGCGGCGTGGCAGGTGCCCGGCCTCGCGGTGGCGACGGTCGTGGGCGACCGGCCGGCGGAGGTCCATGTCTACGGCGTGCGCGACCCGGTGACCGGCGGGCCCGTAACGCCGCAGACCCTGTTCGCGGTCGGCTCGATCGCCAAGTCGTTCACCGTCGTGGCGTTGTCCCAGCTCGCGGACGCAGGCCGGCTCGACTGGGACGCGCCGGTCAGCGGTTATGTGCCGGGCTTCCGACTCTACACGCCGCTCCTGACCCAGACGGTGACGACGCGGGACTTGGTAACCCACCGCACCGGCATTCCGCGCCACGATGCGCTGTGGTCGCTGCACGCCTATGACTCGGGCCAGCTCATGGCGCGCTTGCGGTTTCTCCGTCCGGCCGCGCCGCTCCGCGCGGTCTACGCCTACAGCAACCTGATGGTGGCCGCCGCCGGCCAGGTCCTGGCGCGCATCTCCGGCGCGCCATGGCGGGATGTCGTGAGGTCCCGCATCCTCGAACCGCTCGGCATGACACGTACCCGTACCAGCCGTGCCGCGTTCCTCGCCGCCCCCGACCGGGCGACCGCCAGCTTCATGGGCGATGACGGGCGTGTGCCGACCCCGGTCGTCGATACCGATCCGATCGCGCCGGCCGCGGCGATCTATGCGAGCGCCGAGGAGATGGGCGCTTATCTCCGCATGCTGGTGAACGGCGGCGCGGCGGCGGGCCGGCGTATCGTTTCGCAGGCGGCAATCCGCGCGATGCGCGCGGCGGTGATCGAGATGGGGCGAGGGTCGCTCTATCCCGAGGGCGCGCCGCGCGCCTATGGCATGGGGCTCGAGGTCACGCGCTACCGCGGCCACGCGCTGGCCGAGCACCCCGGCGTGATCGACGGCTACGCGGCGATCCTCGCCATCCTGCCCGACGCGAAGCGCGGCGTGGTGGTGCTGTCCAACATGTCGGGGATGAACCCGGTGCCGCGCGTCGTGGCCTACGCCGTCCTCGACGCGATGCTCGATGAGCCGCCGCTGCCCTGGGTGGAACGGCTTACGGCGCGCCGTGCGGCGTGGCGCGCCGGCCGTGATGCCGCGAACGCCGCCAAGGCGCGGAGGGATGCCGCACGCAAGGACGCGCGCACCGCGCCGCCGCACCCGCTCGCTGCCTATGAAGGCGCCTACGACAACCCGGCCTACGGGCGAATGACGCTCCGACCCGACGGCGACGGGCTCGCCGGCGCGCTGCACGACGTCCGGTTTGCGCTGGTCCACCAGGCCGGCGACGAATGGGTGGTGCCCGACACGGCCTGGCCGCTGCGTGCCGGGCTGGTGATGCGGTTCGAGTTCGACGCGGCGGGCCGGGCCACGGCGCTTGCGACGCCGCTGGCCGATGGGCCGACCTACCGGCTGAGGGCAGGCGAGCTTCTGTTCCGCCGCGCCGACCCGGTGCCCTGAGGGGCGCCGTCCCGCCGCTACTGCTTCGCGCGGGCCGCGGCCGTCTTCAGCACGGCATACGCCTCCTGCATCTTCGGCTTGCCCTCGACCACCACGTCGCCGACGGTCGCCAACTTCTTCATCAGCTCGGCATGCTCGGATGCGGTCAGGTCGTGGATCTCGCCCCCGTGGCCTTTCCACGCGTCGTAGGACTTCTTCACGAAGTCCAGGATGAAGGGCAGGTTTTCCTTGTCGGCGGCCAGCCCCTCTTCCACGACGATCGACCGCAGCTCGGCGGGCAGCTTCTCCATCCAGGCGACGCTCGCGTTCTTGATGACGCAGATCAGCGCCTCGTCAGTGCGCGTGATGTGCTTGGCCACGTCGTAGTACTTGAACGGCCCGAACACGGTAACCGTGCCCTTGGCGCCGTCGATGACGCCGCGGTCGAGGCCGGGCAGCACCTCGTCCAGCGGCATGGGAACCGCCGTCCCGCCCAGCCGGCGCAGCGACTCCCGCTCGGCGGTGTTGGCGAAGACGCGGATCTTTTTGCCCTTGAACCCTTCGAGCGTGGTGACCGGCCGCTTGAACACGTAGATCGTCGGCGTGTCGCAGGTAAAGCCGATGGTCCACAGGCCCTTCTCCTTGCCCATGTTCCAGTAGAGCTTCATGAACTCGGCATCGTGCATGGTGCGATCGCCGTGGGCGACGTCGGTGAAGATTCCCGGCACCGCGGGCAGAGAGTAGCGGGGGTCGACGCCGGCCAGGAACGAGGGTGGCATGATCGACACCTCGATCGTGCCCAACTGTGTGCCCTCGGTCATGCGGGGGATCGAGCCGAGCTGGCTCGCCGGATAAAGCCGCACGTCGATGCGGCCCTTCGCGCGCGCCTCGATCCGGCGCTTCACGATCTTCATCCAGTTGTGGGTGGTGTCGTTGATGGTCGGCCCGGTGATCTTCATCGTGTAGTCGGCCGACCGTGCCGGCGCCGCAGCCACCAGCGCGGCCAGCGCGCAGCCCATGGCGGTCGCACCCCATCCCCATCTCGACATCGTTTTCTCCCTAGGCAGGCTGTTGAATAGCGGCATTTTGGCGGGTGGCCCGTGCGGCCGCAACCCGCGGCGCGCTTCGTCAACCAGTCACCCGGCTGATCGCCCAGCGGATCTCGGCCGTGTCCTTCGTGGCCGCGGAAATGACGATCTGCTCAGTGCGGCGCACCTCGCCGCCGGCGCCGAAATAGACGCTCTCCTGCACGTTGGTCACGCCGCCGTTGGCGCGCAGCTGCCAGCCCGCCCCGCTGGCCATGCGCAACAGCACGGCCGAGCCGCGTCCGGTCATCGACGCCTTCACCTGCGGATGCAGGTGGAACCGCACCGCCAGCTTGCGGTTGCCGGGCCCGGCCAGCGTCTCCTCGCCGCGGAAATCGTCGCCTGCCGCTGACAAATACAGCCGCCGCTTGTGCACCAGCCCGAACATGCCGAGATAGCCGTCATGCTGGGCATCGACCCAGATGGCGCCATCGTCCTCGCGCCGTTCGACGGTCACGCGGCGCGGGCGAAGGCCCAGACCGTCGGGCAGCAGCTCGGACGAGTTCACGTCCTCGACCACCAGGGTCGAATGCGCGGCGGTCGTGCGGCTCGCCTCGCGCCAGCGAACGTCGGGGCCGACATAGGCACCGCAATTGACGATCAGCCGCTCCTTGCCGACGCTCATCTCGAAAGACAGCGTGCCGGCGTGCGCCTCTGCGTCGAAGCCGGGCGGCGGCGGTGCGCCGGCATCCATGATCACCAGCGTCCGATGCGCGGCCATCCGCTCGAATCCGGTATGCGGTGCCGAGGCCAGCGGCTTGCCGCGCGCGTCGGCATGGGTCAGCACCATGTCGATCAGCCAGTCGCGCGCTTCGCCGCCGCCGTTGAACAAGGCGAGCCCGCCATCGCCATGGCGGAAGAAGCGCAGCATCGGCGCCATCCGGTCGATTGCGCTTTGCAGCGCGGCGGGGATCTCGGCGTTGGCCTCCCGCAGATTGGCGCGGATGTCGATCAGGTGGCGCAGCACGGCAAGGTGCCGCTCCGGGTTGCGCTCGACATGGCCGCCATCGGCAAGCACCTGAATGACGATCTCGCGCTCCAGCGCCTCGATGTGGCGTGTGACACGTCGCCGCGCGGCTGGCCAGGCGAAGGCGGCATAGACCAGCGCCTTGCCGACCACGAACCGGCTGGACCCGTCGGGCGCGTAGCGCGCGACGCGCGACAAGTGCCGCGCCTGGGCGGCGAGGCTGGCGTGGAAGCGTTGACGGAACGCCTCGTCCGCGCCGGCGGCGACGAACTCGGCATGGACCAGCCAGCTCGCGACCCGGTTGGCCAGCACGTCCTCGCGCCACCCGATGCCGGCGACGCGGCGCTCCTTCTCGATCCAATCGGCGATGGCGGCCCGCGCCGCCGCGCGCCCTGCGTCGCCACCCACCGCGCGCAGGTCGCGCAGCCATTCGAACCCGTTCAGCGCGGCACGCCAGCCTTCGGACCGGTTCGGGTCGTGCCAGGGCGGCGCGGCGATGTCCGCCGTCTGGATCTCGCCGTGCAGCGCGAAGCGGCCCGAGACGATCTGCGCGCCGAGCGCGGAATCGCCGGGCCACGGCTCGGTCGGCACACGCTCCGGCGCCGCGGCGCGCCGGCCCAGCATCATGCGGTAGGGCGGGGTGGCGTAGACCGGGCGCAGGATGGCGGCGGCGATGCGGCGGCCCGCCAGCCGGCGAAGGGCGCGGCCGAGCCGTTCGCGCGGCCGGGCGAGCGTCATCGGACGCGGAGGCTGCTTATCTTGGCGGCGTAGCTGTTCGGCCTGCCATTGAACACGTACGAGCCCGCGACCAGGACGTCGGCGCCGGCCTTGGTCACGCGCGGCGCGGTATGGTCGTTGATGCCGCCGTCGACCTCGAGGTCGATGGCGCGGCCGGTGGCGTCGATCATGCGCCGCAGCGCGGCCACCTTGTCGAGCATCGCCTCGATGAATTCCTGCCCGCCGAAGCCAGGGTTCACCGTCATGGCGAGGATCAGGTCGACGTCGCCCATAAGATGCTCGACGTGATCCACCGGCGTCGCCGGGTTCAGCGCAACGCCCGCCTTCTTGCCCAGCGAATGGATCAGCTGCACGCTCCGGTGCAGATGCGGCCCCGCCTCGGGATGGATGGTGATGATGTCGGCGCCTGCCTCGGCGAAGGCGGCGATGTAGGGATCGGCCGGCGCGATCATCAGATGTACGTCGAACGGCAGCCGCGAGTGCGGGCGCAGCGCCTTCACCACCACCGGGCCCAAGGTCATGTTGGGCACGAAATGCCCGTCCATCACGTCGATGTGGATGTAGTCGGCGCCGGCCGTGTCGGCGGCGCGCACCTCCTCGCCCAGCCGGGCGAAATCGGCCGACAGGATGGAGGGGGCGATGCGGACCTTCTGCTGCACGCCGCGTTGGTACCAGCTTCGCCGGAGTCGGGCAAGCAAGGCGGCTGGGGCCTTAGCGCCAAACGAGGCGCGCGGCGTAGAACCCGTCGAGCCCGCCGCGCGCCGCCCAATGGCAGGGCAGGGTCTGCAGATCGCCGTCCGGCGTGACCATGGGTGCGAGCGCCGCGTCGTCGTCGCCCAGTTCGGCCGCGCGGACGGGCAGCCGTTCGAGTCCCGGTGTGCGCGCGAGCGCCGCCGCGACCTGTTCTGCGCCCTCTTCCGGCTGCAGCGAACAGACGGCGTAGACCAGAACCCCGCCCGGTCGCAAATCGCGGATCGCGGCGTCGAGCAGGCCGGCCTGCAGGGGCAAAAGGCGGCGCACCTCGTCCGGCGATTTCAGCCGCGCGATGTCAGGGTGGCGGCGGATCGTCCCGGTGCCGGAACAGGGTGCATCGAGCAGCACCCCGTCGAACGGCGCCTCGGGCGTGAAGCGTCGCGCATCGCCCGCCCGGCATTCCGCCGCGAGCCCCAGCCGGGCCAGGTTGTCGCGGAACTGCGCGAGCCGCGCCTCCGAAATGTCGAGGGCGGTGACCTGTGCCCCGGCCGCGGCAAGCTGGGCCGCCTTGCCGCCCGGCGCGGCGCAGAGATCGACAACTCGTGCGCCCACGCCGCCGCCGAGCGCGCCGAGCAGCAGCCTCGCGGGCAGGGCGGCGGCGGCATCCTGCACCCACCAGCCGCCTTCGTCGTATCCGGGCAGGGCGGCGATCGTCCCGCCCGCCGCGCGGCGCAGCGTGCCGGTCGGCAGGATGGTCGCGTCGAGCCGCCCGCCCCAGCCCTCAGGGTCGGACTTCACGGTGATGTCGAGCGGCGCTTCGTCGAGGTGCGCCGACGCGATCTGGCGCGCTGCGTCCGCGCCATAGGCGGCATGCCACGACTCCCACAGCCAGTCGGGGGTGTTCAGAAGCGCCGCGTCCTGCCGCGCGGCTTCCGCTGCGCCGTCGCGCGCGATCCGGCGCAGCACCGCGTTGGCGAGGCCGCGGAACGGGGCAAGCCTGCCCCCGAGCGCAGCGACGGCGCGGTCGACCGCGGCGTGCGCGGGCGTGCCCAGGAACACGAGCTGCGCGACTGCCAGGCGCAGCACGTCGTGCACCTTGGTGGCGCGCGGCGGCAAGGGCCGCTCCAGCCGTCCCGCGATCAACGCGTCGATCTGGCCCAGCCGGCGCAGCGTGGTCGCCACCAGCAGCCGTGCGAAGGCCCGGTCGCGCGGGTCCAGCCGGGCGAGCCCGGCATGCGCGGCCAGCGCCTCGTCCAGCGCGATCCGCCGGTGCAGCACAGCGCCCAGCAGGTCGAGCGCGACGGCACGGGCGTCGACGGTGAGGTCGTTCACCCCCACGGGCCGGCGACCCCTGCCATCTCGCGCAGGCGGCGGATGCGGTCTTCCATCGGCGGATGGGTGGCGAACAGGCTGGCAATCCCGCCGCCATGCAGCGGGTTGACGATGAACAGATGCGCGGTGGCCGGATGCGCCTCGGCCGGCGCGTTTCCGACGCGCCGGGCCCCCGCCTCCAGCTTGCCCAGCGCCTCGGCCAGCCACAGCGGATGGCCGCACAGCTCCGCGCCCGCGCGGTCGGCTTCGTATTCGCGGGTACGCGAGATCGCCATCTGCACCAGCATGGCGGCGATCGGACCCAGAATCATCACCAGGATCGCGCCGAACGGGCCCAGCGGGTTGTCGCGGCTCGAGCCGCGGAACCAGAAGGCGAAGCTTGCCAGCATCGAGATCGCGCCGGCGATGGTCGCCGTCACGGTCATGATCAGCGTGTCGCGGTGGCGCACATGGCCCAGCTCGTGGGCCAGCACCCCCGCGATCTCCTCGGTCGACAGAATGCGCAGCAGGCCGGTGGTGGCGCAAACTGCCGCGTGCTCCGGGTCGCGCCCGGTGGCGAAGGCGTTGGGCTGGTCGGTCTCGACGATATAGACCCGCGGCATGGGCAGCTCCGCCCGGTCGGCGAGCTGGCGCACGATGCCGTACAAAGTCGGGGCCGAGCGTTCGTCCACCTCGCGCGCACCGTACATGCGCAGCACCATCCGGTCCGAGTTCCAGTAGGCGAATGCGTTCATCCCCGCGGCCAACAGCAGGGCGATCACCATGCCGCTTTCGCCGCCCAGCAGGTAGCCCGCGCCCATGAACAGGGCGGTCAGCGCCGCAAGCAGGATGCCGGTCTTCAGCGTGCTCATATTTGTGTCCAAACGGGGGAAGCGGCCCATATTTTGGGTGTGCCAGGCCCCCGATCAAGCGGGCCGCGTTCGCGACCACGAGACATTCCGGTCGCGGACACTTACACTATCCGGTCACGAGGGTTGGCACCGGGGGACGTCATGAGCGAAGACGGCAGGCTGGATGGCCGCGTGGCCATCGTGACCGGTGGCGCGCGCGGGATGGGCGAAGCGATCGTGCGCGCGCTGCATGCGCGCGGCGCGAAGGTGGTGATCTGCGACAACGGCACGTCGGTGGACGGGACGGAATCCGATCCCTCGCTGGCGCAGGCGCTGGCCGGGAAGCTGGGCGAGGGGGCCGAGGCCTACACCTCGGACATAAGCGTGCCGGCGGCGGCGACCGAGGCGGTCGCACTCGCCAGGGAGAAGTTCGGCGGGCTCGACATCGTGGTCAATTGCGCCGCCATCCTGCGCGATTCGTTCCTGTTCAAGGGCAACACGCATCATTGGGACGCGGTGATCCGCAACAACCTGTCGGCTGCGTACTACCTGCTGGCGGCGGCGGCCCCGATCCTGCGCGAGAACGCCCAGGCCGGCCGCGGCGCAGAGCAGGGTGGCATCTACAACTGGGGCCGCATCGTCAACATCGTCTCTACCGCCGCGTTCTTCGGCAATTTCGGACAGGCGTCCTATGCCGCCTCGAAGGCCGGGCTGATGGGGCTCATGCGCATCGCCGCGCTCGACATGGCGCGCTCGGGCGTCACGGCCAACGCCGTGGCGCCGATGGGCCGCACCCGCATGGTCGAGCGCATTCACCCCGTCAACGATGCCCAGGCCGCCTTCAAGGAGCAGGCGCTGAAGATCCCGCCCGGCCCGGTCGGCACGTTCGTCGCCTATCTGTGCTCGCCGGCCGCACAGAAGGTGTCGGGCCAGCTTTTCGCCGTCCGCGGGCGCGAGGTGATGCTGTTCTCCCAGCCGCGCCCAGTGCGCACGGTCGCCGCCACCGGCGACGACTGGTCGCTCGACGAGCTGGCCGGCGCGGTGGACGGCCAGATGCGCGACCAGTTCATCGACCTCGTCACCGATCCCGAGGCGTTCCAGACCGCGCCTGTCGTCTGATCGGCCGTCTGACCGGCAGAAAGTCCGGGAACGGTCCGGGCGATACTGCTATATCAGGCGGCGTCGCCCCACCGGGCGGCGGAAGGAAGGCCGGATGGCGTTGTCGATACGTGAAGAGCTGACGGTCGAGTGGGGCGATTGCGACCCGCTCGGCATCATGTTCTACCCGCAATGCTTCAAGTGGTTCGACACCGCGACCCATCATCTGTTCGAGGCCGCGGGTCTCGCCATGAATACGCTCGAGGCCCGGTTCGGCATCGTCGGCCTGCCCCTGGTCGATGTCGGCGCCAGCTTCAAGTCGCCGCTGCCCTGGCTCACCCGTATCGAGATCGAATCGACCGTCGCCGAATGGCGCAACAAGAGTCTGGTCGTGCGCCACGTCGTCCGAAAGGGCGCGGTGGTGGCGGTCGAGGGCCAGGAAATCCGCGTCTGTGTGGCGCATGAGGAGGGCGGCGCAGGCGGGCTGCGCGGCGTGGCGATCCCCGATGCGCTGAAGGCGCCGTTCGAGGCGGTATCATGAGTGCGGTCGGCGCGGCGCGTCGGCGGGGCCGCGCGGCCGACGGCGAGGCGATCGAACTCGGTCTGCTGCCCGAGCTGCTGGGCTTCCATCTGCGCTGCGCGCAGGTCGCTGTGTTCCAGCATTTCCACCGCGCCATGGGGACGGCCGAGATCTCGCCGCCCCAGCTCGGCGCGCTGCTGCTGATCGAGGCCAATCCGGGCATCAGCCAGTCGGCCATCGCCGAGGCGCTGCGCTTCGACCGCTCGACCCTGGTGCAAATCGCCGACCGGCTCGAGGGGCGCGGCCTCGTGGTGCGCGAGCCCTCGGCCAGCGACCGGCGCTCGCACGCCCTCAAGCTCACCCCCGCCGGGGCCAAGCTGCTTGCCGGGCTGAAGGCGCAGGTGCGCGCGCACGAAGACGAGGTCGGCGACGTTCTCGATGCGGGCGAGCGGGCCACCCTGATCGCGCTGCTGCAGCGCCTTTACGCGCCGAAGCCGGACTGAGACCGATGGCCGATTCCGATCGCGTGCTGATCGCGGGGGCCGGGCCGGCCGGGCTCTCCTGCGCGCTCGTGCTGGCCGAGGCCGGGGTGAGGGTGACGGTGCTCGAGGCGCTCCCCGATCTCGCCTACGATCTGCGCGCGGGCACATACCACCCGCCGACGCTGGAGATGCTGGCGCCCTACGGCATCACCGACCGGATGATCGCGCGCGGCATCAAGGCGCGCACCTGGCAGATCCGCGACCGCGACGAGGGCGTCCTCGCCGAATGGGATCTCGGGCTTCTGGCGAACGACACGCCCTACCCGTACCGGCTGCATCTCGAGCAGCACAAGCTCACGCCCATGATGCTCGAGAAGCTCAGCACCTATCCGCATTTCGACATTCGCTTCTCGTCGGGCGTCACGGGCGCCCGCCAGGACGCGGACGGCGTCACGGTCGAGATCGCGCGCGAGGATGGCGAGACCGAGACGCTGCAGGGCACGTTCCTGGTCGGCGCCGAGGGCATCCGCAGCCCCGTGCGCGTGGCGATGGAGACCGAGTTCGAGGGCTTCACCTGGAACGAGGCGTTCGTAATCGTGTCCACGCCCTACGATTTCGGGCCGCACGGCTTCGCCAACGCCAGCTACGTCGCCGATCCGAAAGAGTGGTTCTTCCTGATCCAGGTGCCGGGATTCGAGCCGCCCTCGCTCTGGCGCATCGCCATGCCGGCCGATCCCGACCGCCCGCGCGAGGAGATACTGGCACCCGAGACCATCGAGCGGCGCCTTCAGGGCATCGTCGCCCGGCCCGAGCCCTACGAGATCGTCCACGCCAACACCTACCGGGTGCACCAGCGCGTCGCGCGCACCTACAACCGCGGGCGGATGGCGATCGCGGGGGACGCGGCCCATGTCAACAACCCGCTCGGCGGCATGGGGCTGAACGGCGCGGTGCACGATGCGATCGGCCTGGGCGAGCGGCTGGTCGAGATCGTGCGCGGCGAGGCGGGGCTCAAGGCGCTCGACCGCTATACCCGCCAGCGCCGCCCGCCGCAGATCGAGTTCGTGCAGCGCATCACCATCGCCAACAAGGAATTGATCGAGGAACGCGACCCGGCGAAGCGTCGGGCGCGTCATGACGAGCTGCGCCGTAAGGCCGCCGATCCGAAGCAGGCCTACGCCTACGTCCTCGAATTGTCGATGATCGCCATGGTCCGCCGCGCCGCCGAGATCGCCTGAGGCGCGGGCCACCTCCCTTGTGCCGGGCCCGTCGGGACCGCTAGGATTTCATCCGCAGAAGGAACCCAGGCCCGGCGTCCGGGCCGGATATCGGGAGGAGTAGATGACCCAGTCGAAACGCGTGCTGGCCGTGTCGGCCGCCGCCGTGCTCGTGGCACTTGCCGCGGGTGCGCGCGCCGAGACGGTGAAGATCACCGTAGTTGCCGGTGCGCCGCCCACGGTCTCCAACGTGAAGGCGACGAAGGAGTATTTCATCCCGACGATCAACAAGCGCCTTGCCGCGTCGGGCAAGGACTTCAAGATCGAATGGACCGAGGCCTATTCGTCGAGCCTCGCCAAGTTCACCGAGGTGTTCGAGACGGTCGAGGAGAACATCGCCCAGATGGGCGTGATCCTGAAGAACTTCGAGGAATCGAAGCTGCCGCTCGACCAGTACTTCTACATGGCGCCGTTCAGCAGCGCCACGCAGGAGCAGATGGTCGAGATCGACGCGGCGATGCGCGAGAAGCTGCCCGCGCTCAACGAGCAGTATACGAAGCACAACCAGGTGATGCTCGGCTCGGCCGCGACCGAATCGACCGACCTGTTCACGACCTTCCCGGTCAAGAGCGTGGCCGACCTCAAGGGCCACAAGATCGGCGCGTCCGGCGCGATGGGCCAGTACATGCGCAACACCGGCGCGGTGGTGGTGAACTCGTCGATGCTCAATTCCTTCATGAACATCAAGAACGGCGTGTACGAGGGCTATCCGATCTCGATCGTCCTCGCCGGTCCGTACCGCACCTACCAGTCCGCGAAGTACTACACCAAGGTGCAGTTCGGCGTGACCGCCACCTCGGGCATCTCGCTCAACAAGGACGCCTGGGCGAAGCTTCCGGCCTTCGTACAGACGATGTTCAAGGAGGAGACCCGGAACTGGGCGAAGTGGCAGGCCGACGTGGACCGCCAGCGGGCGGCCCATTTCGTGGAGCTGATGAAAAAGGGCGGCGTGCATTTCGGCGAGCTCGACGATGCCGGACGGCGCCAGTGGGCGATGACCATGCCGAACATCGCCCAGGAGTGGGCGAAGGGCCTCGACAAGCGCGGCCTGCCCGGAACCAAGGTCCTGGCCACCTACATGGACGAGCTGCGCGCCCGTCACATCAAGCTCGCGCGTGAGTGGGACAAGGAGTAGGAGCCGGCCGACCCCGCGCGTCTTCGCGCGGGGTCGGTCGCGCGTTTCTTTAGGGAGGAACGATGCACGCAAAACGCTCGGCCGCGGCGGCGCTTGCCGTCGTGGCGTTTGCCGCCGCGCCCGCCGGGGCCGAGACGGTCAAGACCACCGCGGTCGGGGCGCCGCCGCCCCAGGTGACGCCGGTCAAGGCGGTGATCGACTTTGTGATTCCTGAGATCAACAAGCGTCTCGCCGCCTCGGGCAAGGACTTCAAGATCGAGTGGAACACCGCCTGGGCGCAGAGCCTGGCGAAAACCACCGAGGTGCTCGAGACCGTGCAGGAAGGCATCGCCCAGTTCGGCGTGCAGCTCGTGATCTTCGAGGAATCCAAGCTTCCGCTCGAGCAGTACAGCCATGTCGTGCCGTTCGGCGTGACCGATCCACGGGTCGCCCAGGAGATCGACGCGCAGATCCGCAAGAACGTTCCCGAGATGGACAAGTTCTGGGACAAGTACAATCAGGTTCGGCTGGCCGTCGCCGGGACGCTTCCGGTCGACCTTCTCACCACCTTCCCGGTCAAGGCCGTTGCCGACCTGAAGGGTCACAAGATCGGCGCGTCGGGTTCGATGGGTCAGTTCCTGCGCGGCACGCACGCGGTGATCGTCAACGGCGCGATGATCAACGCCTATACCGATATCAAGAACGGAGTCGAGGACGGCTATATCTCCTCGATCGGGCTCGCCTTTCCCTACAAGATCTTCGAGCCGGCCCCCTACTTCACGTTCGTGCATTTCACGGCGTCGGTGACGGCCGAGCTGACGATGAACAAGGACGCGTGGAAGAAGATTCCGGATTTTGCCCAGGCGATCATTCGCGATGTCACCTCGCATTACGGCGACGTGTCGGTGAAGATCGACAAGGGGCGTGAAGCTGCCTTCACGGAGCTGATGAAGAAGAAGGGTACGCATTTCAGCGAGCTTCCCGCCGACCAGCGGAAGGCGTGGGCCGACATGATGCCCAACGTGCCGAAGCAGTGGGCCCAGAGCCTGGAGAAGCGCGGCGAGCCGGGCATGAAGGTGCTCACCGCCTACATGGACGCGCTGCGCGCCCGCCACATCGAAACCTATCGCCAGTGGGACAAGGAGTAGCCGCCGGCGTCTGAAGCGAGGGGGATATCATGGCGAAGCGCGCCGCGCGCGCCGCACGGTCGACGCGCCACAAGATCATCGTCGAGGATAACGTCTACGTCACGATGCGCGACGGCGTGCGCGTCGCGCTACGCATCTACCGACCCGACGTGGCGGGACCCGTGCCGGCGCTGTTCGCGGCCTCGCCCTACCAGTACGACACCGACGACCTGCCGCACAGCCCGCTCTTCCTGACCCGCGAGACCGGGCCGATCAAATGGTACGTGGAGACGCACGGCTACGCATACGTGCGCGCCGACACGCGCGGCTCGGGCAAGTCCGAGGGCGTCTATGGGCTGCTCGACCAGGCCGAGCAGGACGATCTGTACGAGGCGATCGAATGGATCGGCCGCCAGGGCTGGTGCAACGGCAATGTCGGCGGGATCGGCCAGTCCTACTACGCCTGGACCCAGTGGTTCATGGGCATCCAGAACCCGCCGCACCTGAAATGCATCGCGCCCTATGACGGCGCCGTCGATATCTATCGCGGCGTCGTCTATCACGGCGGCATCCCGTGCCTGTTCCTGCCCAACTGGTACCAGACGCTGCGCACCGCCAACATGCACCGCGCGGCGAATTTGCCGGGCGGTCCCGCCATGCCAACCGACATCGGCTACGAGATGGCGCGCCACCAGACCTATGACGGGTGGTGGCGCGAGCGCTCGCCCTACGAACGGCTGGGCGAGATCAAGGTGCCGACGCTGACCATCGGGCACTGGGGCAAGCAGGGGTTGCACCTGCGCGGCAACGTGCTCGCCTACGAGGAGGTCAAGGCGCCGGTGAAGCTCGACGTCACCGGCGCGCGCGACGTGTTCGAGGCGCACGACCAGTTCGAGCAGATCGAATATCACGAGCGCGACCTGCTGCCGTTCTACGACCGCTACCTCAAGGGCGCGAAGAACGGGTGGGAGCGGCGCGCGCCCGTGCGGCTCTACCAGTATGGCGCGGAGGAATGGCGTGAGGAGCGCGAATGGCCGCTGAAGCTGGCGGTGCCGACGTCGTTCCACCTCTCGGCGAAGAAGTCGAACAGCGTCACCTCGCTGAACGACGGCTCGCTCGCCGAAACCGCCTCCGCGCCCGCCGGCGGATCGACCGGCTACCGCTATCCCGACCCGCGCTGGAAGATCGGCGTCGTTTCGTTCGGCCCGAACGGGCCCGACCCGATCGCGCGCGTGCTCACCTTCACCTCGGCGCCGCTGAAGGCCGATCTCGATGTCGTGGGTCCGATCGTGCTCGAGCTCTACCTCTCGACCGACCAGATCGACACCGACGTGATCGTGAAGGTTTCGGACCAGCAGCCGCAGGATGCGGATTCACGCAAGGCCGGCCGCCAGCCGGCGTCCCGCGTGGTGGCGAAGGGGTGGCTGCGCGGCGCCCATCGCGAGAAGGACGCGGCGCGCTCCAAGCCCTACCGTCCGTTCTACACCCATGCCAACCCGCAACCGATGGTTCCGGGCGAGATCTACAAGCTCGAGATCGAGGTCATGCCGTGCGCGTATCGCTTCGAGGCGGGCCACCGGATCCGGCTCGAGATCGCGAACGGCGATTCGCCGCTGACCGATGCGATCTTCAGCCACCACTACGCCCACTACAAGGTGGGGCGCGACACGATCCACCACTCGCGGAAATACCCGTCGCGCCTGATCCTGCCGGTCGTGCCGGCCGGCGGGGGCAAGCGGGGATAGGAAAAGGGGCGGGTCAGGGACCCGCCCCTACAAGTGAGATGGTTGGGCGTGTGTAGGGGCGGTCCCCGACCGGTCCGGCAGCGACGCGCTACGCCGCCTTCTGCATCCTCTTGACGACGTCGACCAGGCCCGAAACGGCGGCGACCGACTTGTCGAACTCGACCTTTTCGGCGGCGTTCAGCTCGAGCTCGATGATGCGCTCCACCCCGTTCGCGCCGATCACCGTCGGCACGCCGACATAGAGCCCCTTCACCCCGTACTCGCCGTTGAGCTGCACGCAGCACGGCAGGACGCGCTTCTTGTCCTTCAGATAGGACTCGGCCATCTGCACCGCAGACGAGGCCGGCGCGTAATACGCCGAGCCCGAGCCGAGCAGCGCCACGATCTCGCCGCCGCCGTCGCGCGTGCGCTGGACGATCTCGGCGATGCGCTCGTGGGTGGTCCAGCCAATCTTAACCAGGTCGGGCAGGGGAATACCCGCGACCGTCGAGTAGCGCACCAGCGGCACCATCGTGTCGCCGTGCCCGCCCAGCACGCAGGCCGTCACGTCCTCGACCGACACGCCGAACTCCTCGGACAGGAAATACCGGAACCGCGCGGAATCCAGGATGCCGGCCATGCCGACCACGCGCTTCGAGGGCAGGCCCGAGGCTTCGCGCAGCGCCCACACCATGGCGTCCAGCGGGTTGGTGATGCAGATCACGAAGGCGTCGGGGCAGTGCGCCTTGATGCCCTCGCCCACCTGCTTCATCACGCCCGTGTTGATGCCGATCAGGTCGTCTCGGCTCATGCCGGGCTTGCGCGCCACGCCCGCGGTAACGATCACCACGTCGGCGCCCTTGATCCCCTCATAGCTGTCGGTGCCCGCCATGGCGGCATCGAACCCCTCGACCGGCGAGGATTCGACGATGTCCAGCGCCTTGCCGGCGGGAACCCCCTTCACGATGTCGAACAGCACGACGTCGCCCAGCTCCTTCAGCCCGACGAGGTGGGCCAGCGTGCCGCCGATATTGCCCGCGCCGACCAGCGCGATCTTGTTGCGTGCCATGGATATTCCCTGCGTTGCGTGTTGGGTTTCGGAGTCGGGCCCCAGGCCCTCGGGTGAGGTTGCGTAGCGCGATTCCCCCGGCGGGGCAAGCGTCGGGCGGGGCCGCATTCCACATGGGCGGCTGGGCGATTATGCGTGGCGCGGGCTGGGACGATTTGCTAGCTTGCCCGCGAGGCGAACGCGATCGTCTACAAGGACGAAACAATTTCGCGGCGCCATGGTCTGGGAGACGCGTGCTCCGCCAGGGGGCAGGCGCCCAAAATGACGAAGGAGGACGCGAGATGAATCTCATCCGCAGCGGAGGTTTCGCGTGCGCGCTTGCCATCGGGCTCGCCGCGACGGGCGCCATGGCGCAAACGGTCGGGTTCGGCTCCACGCCGGGTGGCGGCTGGACCAACTCGGCCGCCACGGCCATCTCGAAGGTTGTGGTCGATCACACGGACATCAAGATGCGGGTCCAGCCCCAGGGCAGCCAGCCGCTGAACAACGTCAATGCGGACGTGCTGCAGTTCGGTATCGCCAACACCTACGATTCGTCGTTCTTCCGCCGCGGTGCCGGCTATTACGAGGGCAACCCGGAGAAGAAGGAGCTGCGCGTCGCCGCCCTGCTCGCGCCGCTGTTCGGCGCGCTCTATGTCCGCAAGGATTCGGACATGCACGACATCGCCGACATTAAGGGCAAGCGGGTCTCCAGCGACTTCGCTGCCCAGAAGTCGGTCCGCCAGTCGATGACCGGCCTTCTGGCGAATGGCGGGCTCACCTGGGACGACGTCGAGAAGGTGCCGGCGCCGACCGTGCCGCGCTCGGCCGACGACTTCATCGCCGGCAAGACCGACGTGCTCTACTTCGCCCTCGGCTCGGCCAAGGTCATCCAGGCTGCGGCCAAGGTGGGCGGGCTGCGCGTGCTCCAGCTCGACGATTCGCCGGCTGCGATCAAGCGGCTGACCGACTACCTGCCCGGCTCCAGTGTGGTGATGGTCCAGCCCGGCAAGGGGCGCGAGGGGCTCGACGTCCCCACCAAGGTGCTCCGCAACAACATGATCATAAACACCAACGCCAAGGTATCCGAGGACGTGGTCTACAGGGTGCTGAAGGCCATGTATGACCATCCGAAGGAGCTGGTCAGCGCCTTCCCCGGCCTGCGCGGCTTCGATTCGAAGAACATGGTGCTCGACGTGCCGGGGATGGAGTACCACCCGGGGGCGATCAAGTTCTTCCGCGAAATCGGTCAGTGGAAGTCGTCCAGCTAGGCGCGGACTGAACGCCGGCGCGCGCGGGGTCCGCATCGCGGGCCCCGCAGGCGCGGCGGGTCCGGTCACAGGAGGCGGTGCGTGCGTGCCCTGGTCAACTTCATGGCGATCCTGCTGCCCTGCGGCACGATCGCCTTTTCGGCCGACCTGTTCCGCCAAGTCGGGCTGCTGTTCTATCCCGAGCAGTTCTTCGGCCCCATGCTGGGCCTCGCCATGGCGCTCGCATTTCTGCACGTGCCGGCGGGACCGGGGCGCGACCGCGAGGGCGCGCCGATCCCGTGGCACGACATGCTGGCGGCGGGGCTCGCCATCCTCGGCGGAATCCATATCGCCGCGCGCTATCCCGTACTGACCGAGCATGTCGCCGAGGTGCCGATCGAGGGGCTGATCACCGCCGCGATCATGTGCGTGCTGATCCTCGAAGGGGTGCGGCGCACCGCCGGCACGGCCATCTTCCTGGTGGCGTTCGGCTTCATCGTTCTGGCGCTGGTCGCCGACCAGCTTCCCGGCACGCTGACCGGCCGGCCGGTGCCGATCGACCGGCTGGCCTACTACCTGATCTGGGATTCGACGGCCGTGCTCGGCCTGCCGATGATGATCATCTCTACGGTCGTGGTCGCGTTTGTGATGTTCGGCCAGTCCCTGTTCCAGTCCGGCGGCTCGGGCTTCTTCACCGATGCCTCGCTGGTCATGATGGGCCGCTATCGCGGCGGGCCGGCCAAGATCGCGATCGTCGCCTCGTCGCTGTTCGGCACCATCTCGGGCAGCGTGGTGGCGAACGTGGTCTCGACCGGCGTCGTCACCATTCCGCTGATGAAGGATGCGGGCTATCGCCCGCACGTCGCCGGCGCGATCGAGGCGGTGGCCTCGACGGGCGGCCAACTCATGCCGCCGGTGATGGGCATCGCCGCCTTCATCATGGCGGAGTTCCTGGAGATCTCGTACGCCGACGTCGCCATCGCCGCGGCGATCCCGTCGGTGCTGTACTACGTCGCGCTGTTCATCCAGGCCGACCTCGAGGCCGCGAAGTTCGGCATTTCCCGCGTGCCCGAGGACAAAATCCCGGCGGGGCTCAAGGTGATCAAGGAGGGCTGGCATTTCCCGCTGCCCTTCATCGTGCTGATCGCGGCGATCTTCTGGTGGAACTACCCGCTCGACGAATCCGCCCTGATCGCCGTGGCGATGGTCGTCGCCGCGGCCATGACGCTCGGCTACAAGGGCGTGCGCATCAAGCCGCGCGATGTGCTTGGCATCGTGCGCACCACCGGCTTCAGCGTGATCGACATCTTCGCGATCGGCGCGGCGGCCGGGATGGTGATCGGCGTGCTCAACATTTCCGGCCTCGGCTTCGGGCTGACGCTCTCGCTGGTGCAGATCGCGGGCGGCAGTCTGATCATCCTGCTGTTCCTTGCCGCGATCGTCTCCATCATCCTCGGCATGGGGATGCCGACCGTGGGCGTGTACATCCTGCTCGCCACTTTGGTCGCGCCGGCCCTGATCGAGATGAAGATCGACCCGATCGCCGCGCACCTGTTCATCATGTATTTCGGCATGATGTCGATGATCACGCCGCCGGTCTGCGTCGGCGCATTTGCCGCCGCCTCGATCGCCAAGTCGCCGTCGATGCTCACCGGCTACACCGCGATGCGCTTCGGATGGACCGCCTTCGTCATTCCGTTCATGTTCGTGTTCTCCGGCACGCTGCTGTTCAAGGGTGACGCGCTGCACATCATCGTTGACCTCGCCGCTGCGATTATGGGCGTGTGGGCGGTCTCGTCGGCGATGATGGGCCACGCGATGCGCGCGCTCGGACCCGTCAGCCGTATCGGCTACGCCGCCGCGGGCCTTTGCCTGATCGTGCCGTTCCAGGCGTTCGAGGGCGGGCGCGCTCTCAACGTGGTGGGTGCGGTGGCGCTCGCGGCGATTCTGCTGGGCGAGTTCGCGCTGCGCCGGCGGCTCCGCCCGCCGCGCGTGGCGGAGACGTCCTAGATCTTCTTCCGTTCACGCAGAATCGCGCCGGCCCGCTCCCCCTCCCGGCCACCCAACGACGGTATGCTGGGCCGGGAGGGGGAGCGGGCTGGAGCCGTGCGATCGGAAAACGTCCTAATCCTCTTCCGCGCTGGCGGGGACAGCGTCGCCCGCCTCGTGCGGCGCGGCCAAGTAGGCCTCGCTGCTCATCTCGGCCAGGCGCGATGCGGCGCGGCGGAAGGCGGCGGCGCCCACGCCCTTCGGATAGAGCGCATCGGGCGCGGCCTCGGCCGAGGCGATCAGCTTTACCCGGTGTTCGTACAACGTGTCGATCAGGTTGAGAAACCGCTTCGCCTCGTCGCGCCGGTCCGGCCCAAGGCGCGGAATGTCGTCGACGACCAGGGTATGGAAGCGGCGCGCGATGGCGATGTAGTCCTCGGCGCCCAACGCGCGGGCGCATAGCTCAAAGAACGCGAACCGCGCCACCCCCATCGCGGCGTGCGGCACGATCACGTCGCGCCCCTTGACCACCAGCTTCTGCGCCCGGCCCGCATCGCCGCCGGTCAGCTGCGCGAAGGCCGCATCCAGCGCGGCGGAAGCGACGATGTCGGCCGGTGCGTGCCAGACCTTGATCCCGGCCATCGCCAGGCGGCGGTAATCGATGCCGCCATCCAGCTTGTTCACGTCCAGCCGCTCCTGCAGCAGCGCGACGAATGGCAGGAAGCGCTCGCGCTGCAGCCCGCCCGCGTACAGGTCGTCCGGCGCGACGTTCGACGTGGCGACCACCACCACGCCGGCCTCCAGCAGCGCCGTGAACAGCGTCCCCAGGATCATCGCGTCGGCGATGTTCTCGACCTGGAACTCGTCGAAGCAGAGCAGGTGCGTCGCCGCCGCGATCTCGGCCGCGTGCACTGAAAGCGGGTCCCGCGTGCCATCGCCCTTGCGCAGCCGGTGCAAGGCGTCCTGCACGCCCACCATGAAATCGTGGAAATGCACCCGCCGCTTCTTCTCCGTCGGCGCGGTGTCGAAGAACAGCTGCATCAGCATCGACTTGCCGGCGCCGACGGGCCCGTGAATATAGAGCCCGCGCGGCGGGGGCGGTGCCGTCTCGGCGCGGCGGAACAGGCCCAGACCCAGGCGCCGCTTGCCGTTGCCGGCGGCGGGCACGTATCCGATCAGCGCATCATGCAGTACCTGCAGCCGCTGGGCAGCGCGCGCCTGCATCGGGTCGTCGTGCAGTCCGCCCTCTTCGACGCGCGCGCGGTAGGCGGCAAGGGGACCGGGCTCGCTCATGTGCGACGCCCGCAAGCCTCGTCATTGCGAGGCGCGCAGCGCCGAAGCAATCCAGCACTACCGCAACAGACTGGATTGCTTCGCTTCGCTCGCAATGACGATAGAGAGTGCGGACTGAATAGAATCAGCGGCGGCTCGCGATCAGCTTCTTGGTTTCGGCGATCGCCTTGGCGGGGTTCAGGTTCTTCGGGCAGGTCTTGGTGCAGTTCATGATGGTGTGGCAGCGATAGAGCCGGAACGGGTCCTCCAGCGCGTCGAGCCGCTCGCCGGTGTGCTCGTCACGCGAATCGGCGATCCAGCGATAGGATTGCAGCAGCACGGCCGGGCCCAGATAGCGCTCCGGGTTCCACCAGTAGCTCGGGCACGAGGTGGTGCAGCAGAAGCACAATATGCACTCCCACAGCCCGTCGAGCTGCTTGCGCTCCTCGACCGACTGCAGCCGCTCAGATCCCGCGGGGGCCGGGCTCTCCGCCTTCAGCCACGGCTCGATCGAGGCGTACTGCGCATAGGCATGCTTCAGGTCGGGCACCAGGTCCTTCACCACCGGCATGTGCGGCAGCGGATAGATCTTGGCGTCGCCCGGGATGTCGTCGATCGGCTTGGTGCAGGCCAGCGTGTTGGTGCCGTCGATGTTCATGGCGCACGACCCGCACACCCCCTCGCGGCACGAGCGGCGGAAGGTCAGGGTCGCATCCATCTCGTTCTTGATCTTGATCAGCGCGTCCAGGACCATCGGGGCGCAGCTATCCATGTCCACGTCGTAACTGTCGACGCGCGGCGTCTCGCCCGAATCCGGGTCCCAGCGATACACCTTGAAGGTCTTGGTGTTCTTCGCGCCCGCGGGGGCGGCGACCTTGCGGCCTTCGCGTATCTTGGAATTCGCGGGAAGGGTGAACTCGGCCATGTGTCCTTCGCTCCGAAACCGTTACGCCGCGAACCGGATGATCTCGACCTCCGCGCCATGCTTGACCGCGTCGTCGACAAGGGCGGATGCACGCGTCGCGATGTCGCTATCCAGATAATATTCGCCGCAATTGTCGCAAATCTGTGCCGGGACGTCGCGCAGGACCACCACCGTCTGGCCCCGCTCGAGCGTCACCGTCGTGGTGCCGGGATGCGTTTCGCCCGTTTTGCAGATCATGCAGTTCATCGGCCGCGCCGCGTACGGAAATGGCGATTCCACAGGTTCGGATCAGGATGATAAACCGTTATCACGACACAGGTCCGGGATTTGTCGTCCAGTGACGCCACGACATGAAGCGGCCTTCCTCGCACCCTACCTAGGACCAACTGGCTGTCTGGACCAACCTCGACCGGATCGCCCTTCCTGAGCACCCGCTCGACGTCGGCTGGCGAAATGCTGCGTTCGACCATCCGCCGAAACGCGTGGCCGCTGAATAGCAGCTGGTCGAAATCCATAGCGCTATCACGGTTGCATGCGCCTCAATACACGCGCTTCTTGGGCGGGATGGGCGCCACGTCGTTCGACAGCGGGTTCTGGTGCACCGGGCGGTAGTCGAACCGCGTCGCGCCGGTGTCGTTGTCGAGCCAGATGCGGGTGTGCTTCATCCAGTTGGCATCGTCGCGGTCGGGATAGTCCTCGCGCGCGTGCGCGCCGCGGCTCTCCGGCCGGTTGGCGGCCGAGTCCAGCGTGACCACCGCCTGGGCGATCAAATTGTCGAACTCCAGCGTCTCGGCCAGGTCGGAGTTCCAGATCAGCGACCGGTCGCTGACGCCGATGTCGCCGCGCTGGGCCCAAACCTCGCGGATCAGCTTCTGGCCTTCCTCCAGCACCTCGCCGGTACGGAACACGGCGCAGTTCGCCTGCATGATGCGCTGCATCCGATTGCGCATCTCCGCGGTCGGCGTCCTGCCCTTGGCGTTGCGCCGCGCGTCGAACCGGTCGAGTGCCGCCGCCACGCCGCTCGCGCGCGGCTCGGGGATTGCGGCGCCTGGCTTCATCGTCTCGGCGCAATGGTCGGCGGCCGCCTTGCCGAACACGACGAGGTCGAGCAGCGAATTCGAGCCCAGCCGGTTGGCGCCATGGACCGACACGCAGGCCGCCTCGCCGATCGCCATCAGCCCGGGCACGACGGATTCCTTGTCGCCGTTCTTCGAGGTCAGCACCTGGCCGTGATAGTTCGTCGGCACGCCGCCCATGTTGTAGTGCACGGTGGGCAGCACCGGGATCGGCTCCTTGGTCACGTCGACGCCGGCGAAAATGCGCGCGGTCTCGGCGATGCCGGGCAGGCGCTCATGGATCACCTCGGGGCCGAGATGCTCGAGGTGCAAATGGATGTGGTCCTTCTCGGGACCGACGCCGCGCCCCTCGCGGATCTCGATGGTCATCGAGCGCGAGACCACGTCGCGCGAGGCCAGGTCCTTGGCGTGCGGCGCGTAGCGCTCCATGAAGCGCTCGCCCTCGGAATTGGTGACGTAGCCCCCCTCGCCGCGCACGCCCTCGGTGATCAGGCAGCCGGCGCCGTAGATGCCGGTCGGGTGGAACTGCACGAACTCCATGTCCTCGCACGGGATGCCGGCGCGCAGCGCCATGCCGTTGCCGTCGCCGGTCTGGGTGTGCGCGCCGGTGCAGGAGAAGTAGCAGCGCCCGTATCCGCCGGTCGCCAGCACGGTCATGCGCGCGTTGAAGCGGTGGATCGTGCCGTCGTCCAGGTTCCAGGCGAGCACGCCTTTCACCGCCCCCTCGTCGTCGGTGATCAGGTCCAGCGTAAAATACTCGATGAAGAACTCGGCGCGGTGCTTCAAAGACTGCTGGTACAGCGTATGAAGGATGGCGTGGCCGGTGCGGTCGGCGGCCGAGGCGGTGCGGTGCGCGGGCGGGCCCTCGCCATAGTCGGTGGTCATGCCGCCGAACGGGCGCTGGTAGATCTTGCCCGCCTCGGTGCGCGAGAACGGCACGCCGAAATGCTCGAGCTCGATCACCGCCTCCATCGCGCCGCGGCACATGAACTCGATCGCGTCCTGGTCGCCCAGCCAGTCGGCGCCCTTGACCGTGTCGTACATGTGCCAGCGCCAGTCGTCCCTGCCCATGTTGCCGAGCGCGGCCGAGATTCCGCCCTGGGCGGCCACGGTGTGGCTGCGCGTGGGAAAGACCTTGGTGATGCAGGCCGTCTTCAGCCCCTTGACCGCCATGCCCATGGTGGCGCGCAGCCCGGCCCCGCCGGCGCCGACGACCACCACGTCATAGGCGTGGTCGATGATCTCGTAGGAATTCGCCATCGCCCCCTCCGCTCAGCCCGCGAACGCGACCTTGGCGATCGCAAACACCGTCGCGACGCCGAGCGCGAAGCAGATCGCCTTGATGCCGATCACGCAGGCGAACTTGAGCCAGGGCGTGTGCACGTAGTCCTCGACGACCACGGTCAGGCCGAGATGGCCGTGATAAAACCCGGCCGCGACCATCAGGATCATCAGGACCGCGTTGACCGGCGCATGCAGGCTCTCGCGCGCCGCGGCGAAGGGTTCGCCCACCGTGGTGCAGACATAGCCGACGAACCACAGCATCAGCGGGATCAGCGCCAGCGCGCTCAGGCGCTGGCCCCACCAGTGGGACACGCCCTCATGGGCCGAGCCGAGGCCGCGCGCGCGGGCCATGGGCGAGCGCAGGCTCATCAGAACGCTCCCAGCCTGGCGTAGCCCCAGATCCACGCCGCGAAGGTCAGGATCACCGAGCCCCACACCACCATCCAGCCGGAGCGGTAGACGGTGGGCAGCTCGAACCCGAGCCCCGCGTCCCAGAACAGGTGCCTTATGCCGTTGCACAAATGGTAGAACAGGGCCCAGCTCCAGCCGAACAGCACCAGCCGCCCGAACCACGAGCCGAGGAAGTCCGTTGCCGCGCCGTACGGGCCCGGGCCCGCGGCGAGCGCGATCAGCCACCAGGCGAGCAGCAGCGTGCCGGCCGCGAGCGCGATCCCCGTCGCGCGATGGGTGATCGACAAAACTGACGTGATCTGCGGCCGGTAGATCTGAAGATGCGGGGACAGGGGCCGTTCGCCCGTGGACATCGGCAGCCTCTTGGCGATTCTGGTCGTTTCATGACGCGGCTGGCGCCGCGACTCCCGTGTTAGTCCCTCGCCGGGCGCGAGTCGAACGGAACGGCTGGAGGGGTGGGATGCGCGCCATGCAACGGCGCGGCGGGGGCCCGACCTACGCCCGCGCGTAGGGGTCGGGCGGGTTCTCCCCGGGCTGGAGATCGAGCCGGATCGTGCCGTTTGCGACCTTCAGGCTGACCCGGCGCAGAGCGTCGCCCTCGCACGGGCCCAGCACGCACACCCCGTCCTCGATGGTGAACTCCGCGCCGTGCAGCGAGCACAGGATCTGCGTCTTCTCGTAGTTCAGGAACTGGTCCTGCTTCCAGTCGAGAGTCGCGCCGTAATGCGGGCACCAGTTCATGTAGCCGTACACGTCCGAGCCCTTGCGCACGACGAACATATAGCGCGCGCCGCGCGCCGTCTCGATGCGGAACTCCTTGCAGCCCGGATCGTCGAGCTCGTCGACGCGGCACAGCACCGAGCCGTTGGGCAGGACCGGCTTGGGCAGGTTCACGGCTTCACCCCGCCCATGCGGCAGAGAATCTTCCAGTGTTCCGCGCCGACCGGCTGCACCGACAGGCGCGAGAATTTCACCAGGGTCAGATCGGCGAGGGACGGCTCGTTTTTCGCCTGCTCCAGCGTCACCGGCGTCTTCAGCGCCTCGCGCGCAGCGACGTCGACCATCACGAACCTGCCGGTGGGATCGGTATGGTCGGGATAGGCCTCGCGCACCACCTCGACCGTGCCGACGATCCGGCGCTCCTTGCCGGAATGGTAGAAGAAGCCTTTGTCGCCCTTCTTCATCGCCTTCATGTTATTAGCCGCCTGGTGGTTGCGCACGCCGTTCCACGGTTCCGGCCCCTTCTTCGCCACCTGCTGGTCCCACGACCACGCCTCGGGCTCGGACTTGAACAGCCAGTACGCCATCGCTTGTCCTCTCGGTCCTTTTTGATCTGCATGCTTCGACAAGCTCAGCATGAGGAATGAATAATTACCTCATCCTGAGCCTGTCGAAGGATGAGGTTTTCCTTGCCCCCTCAGTCCGCGACCGCCTCGGCCCGGAACGGCCGGGCGAGAAGCGCCGTGATCGCATCGTCGATCGCCGTGCCGTGGTTCAGCACGGCGTCCACCGCGCGGCCGATCGGCATGTCGATTGCGTGCGCCGCCGCCAGCGCCACCACGGCCGGCGCGCTCGCCACACCTTCGGCCACCGACCGGCGCGCGGCCAGAATATCCGAAAGCGCCTCGCCGCGCCCCAGCGCGACCCCGAGCGAATAATTGCGCGAGGCGACCCCGGTGCAAGTCAGCACCAGGTCGCCGAGACCCGACAGCCCCATCATCGTCTCGGCCTTGCCGCCCATCGCCAGCGCCAGGCGGGTCATCTCCGCCAAGCCGCGCGTGATCAGGGCAGCGCGGGCGTTTTCGCCCAGCCCGCGCCCCTCGACGATGCCGCAGCCGATGGCCAGCACGTTCTTCACCGCCCCGCCGAGCTGCGCGCCCACCGGGTCGTCGCCAAGGTAGGGCCGGAAGGTCGTGCTGCCCAGCGCGGCAACCAGCGCCCCGCCCAGCGCCGCGTCGCTCGCGGCCAGGGTCACGGCAGTGGGCAGGCCGCGCGCCACCTCGTGGGCGAAGGTCGGGCCCGACAGCACGGCGAGGCGCAGGGTCGGCGCGGCCTCGCCCGCCACCTCGCTCATCAGCTTGCCGCTCGCCTGCTCGATGCCCTTGGCGCAGATCACCGCGGGCACTCCGGGTGGGGCGTGCGGGGCAAGGGCCGTCAGCGTGTCGCGCAGGTATTGGGCGGGGACGGCCAGGACCAGCATGTCGGCCCGCGCCGCATCCGCCAGCTCGGTCGTCGCACGGATGGCAGGATCGAGCGGGATGTCCGGCAGGAACGCGGTGTTGGTCGCCTTTGCGCCGATCTCGCGCGCCACCTCGGGCTCGCGCGCCCAGATGGTGACGTCGCGCCCGGCCCGCCGGGCGACGAGCGCCAGCGCCGTGCCCCACGCCCCGGCGCCGATGATCCCGAGTTTCTGCACCGCGCGGTTATAGCAGGATCGCGCGGCGCGGTCAGAGGCTCAGGCGGCGATCTCGACCAGTTCGATCTCGAAGGTCAGGTCCTCGCCCGCCAGCGGATGGTTGGCGTCCAATGTCACCTTCGCGTCCGACACCTCGACCACCGTCACCAGAAGGGGTTGCCCCTCGCGGTCCGACGCCTCGAGTTGCATGCCCGGCTCGACCTCGAGGCCCGGCGGGATCTGGGTACGGTCGATCTCCTGCACCGCCTCGGGGCGATGCGAGCCATATGCCTCCTCGGACGGGATCGTCACGCTGCGGGACTCGCCCGGCGCCATCCCGACGACAGCATTCTCGAAGCCGGGGATCACGGCGCCGCGTCCGATGATGAATTCCAGGGGATCGCGTCCCGACGACGAGTCGAACTGCTGGCCGTCCCCGAGCGTGCCCGTGTAGTGGACCCGTACCGTGTCGCCGATCTTCGCCTGTGACATATTCTGCTCCTTGTCCCTTCAGGAACTCAAAAAGCCGGTTTGCGCACGCGAACCGGCTCGTCCTCAACGCACCATAGTCCCAGAGGTGGGGGCCCGTCACCCCCGATGTAAAGGGTCCGTTGCCGGAAATCCGGCCGATTCCGGCCCTGGCGGGCAATTTGCAGGGTCAAGCTGGGGAAGGGGCGCCGCGGGACCGGCCCCGAAGGGCCGGTGCCACGCGTGCCCGGCAGGTCCGGTAGGGTGCCAGCGTATCTCCGGACCGGCCGAAATGATGTTCGGCATCTGCAAGTCTTGAGGAGTTAATGCAAAGAGTCAATAGAGATAAAATTTCAGTTGTCCCAAGATGATATTGGGAACTTGCCCATGTAATTTCTATAGGAATATCTGCGATTTGGGCCAGGGCCGCGCGATGTCCTACGGACGCGGTGGGAATTTGCCCAAGCGAACGTATGGGCTTAAATCACTGGTAGGCGCGGTAACGCTTCTGCGAGCGGAGACGATGATGGAGATCATCCAAAACGGTTCGCGGCCGTCCGGCAGGGGGCCGGACGCTTATTTCACCGGCCAGGTGCGCGTCGATCCGCTTTTCGAGGGGCCTGAGCCGGCCCGCACGCGGGGGGCCGGCGTAACGTTCGAGCCCGGCGCGCGCACGGCCTGGCATGCCCATCCGCTGGGTCAGACCCTGATCGTGACGGCGGGGCTCGGCCGGGTGCAGCGCTGGGGTGGGCCGGTCGAGGCGATCCGGCCGGGCGACGTCGTCTGGTTCGAGCCGGGCGAAAAGCATTGGCATGGCGCGGCGCCGGCGACCGCCATGACCCATATCGCTATTCAGGAAGCCCAGGACGGCAAGGTGGTCGACTGGATGGAGAAGGTGAGCGACGCGCAATATTGAGGATGAGGGCCAAAAGCGGTCCGCCGTACTCCTGACGGCTCTTGCAGACCAGCCTTTTCCCCGTTTCCCCGCTTGTCGTCTCGAAGGACGAACGGGGTGAGCAGCAAGGGGGAAAGGATTTCGCAAAGCGCGCGTGGCATTTCGTCCGACGGCCAAACGAAAACGGGGCCGCGTTGCGGCCCCGTTCCCGTCGTCCGTGATGTCGGGCTGGATCAGAAGTCCATGTCGCCCATGCCGCCCGGCGGCATGGCGTGGGCCTTCTTCTCCGGCTTCTCGGCGATCATCGCCTCGGTGGTGATCAGGAGGCCCGCCACCGACGCCGCGTCCTGCAGCGCGGTGCGCACCACCTTGGTCGGGTCGATGATGCCGGCCTTGACCAGGTCGCCATAGGTCAGCGTCTGGGCGTCGAAGCCCCAGTTGGTGTCCTTCGACTCCATCAGCTTGCCGACCACGACCGCGCCGTCGGTGCCGGCATTCTCGGCGATCTGGCGGGCGGGCGCCTGGATGGCGCGGCGCACGATGTCGATGCCGACCTGCTGGTCGTGGTTGCTGACCTTGAGGCCCGCCAGCACCTTGGCCGAGTGCAGCAGCGCCACGCCGCCGCCGGCCACGACGCCTTCCTCGACCGCGGCGCGGGTGGCGTGCATCGCGTCATCGACGCGATCCTTGCGCTCCTTCACCTCGATTTCGGTCGCGCCGCCGACGCGGATCACCGCGACGCCGCCCGCGATCTTGGCCAGCCGCTCCTGCAGCTTCTCGCGGTCGTAGTCCGAGGTGGTCTCCTCGACCTGCGCCCGGATCTGGTTGCAGCGGCCCTCGATCTCCGACTTCTTGCCGGCGCCGTTGACGATGGTCGTGTTGTCCTTGTCGATCAGCACGCGCTTCGCCTTGCCCAGCATCTCGATGCCGACATTCTCGAGCTTGATGCCGAGATCCTCGGAGATCATCTGACCGCCGGTCAGGATGGCGATGTCCTCGAGCATGGCCTTGCGCCGGTCGCCGAAGCCGGGCGCCTTGACCGCCGCGACCTTGAGGCCGCCGCGCAGCTTGTTGACCACCAAGGTGGCCAGCGCCTCGCCCTCGATGTCCTCGGCCACGACCAGCAGCGGGCGGGCCGACTGCACCACCGCTTCCAGCAGCGGCAGCATCGCCTGCAGGCCCGACAGCTTCTTCTCGAACAGCAGGATGTACGGATCCTCGAGCTCGACCTGCATCTTCTCGGCGTTGGTCACGAAGTAGGGCGAGATGTAGCCGCGATCGAACTGCATGCCCTCGACCACCTCGAGCTCGGTGGCGAGCGACTTCGCCTCCTCGACGGTGATCACGCCCTCATTGCCGACCTTCTGCATCGCCTCGGCGATCATGTTGCCGATCTCGCGCTCGCCATTGGCCGAGATGGTGCCGACCTGGGCGATCTCCTCGTTGGTCTTGATCTTCTTGGTGCGCTTCTTGATGTCGGCGATGACGCTTTCGACCGCCAGGTCGATGCCGCGCTTCAGGTCCATCGGGTTCATGCCGGCGGCGACCGCCTTGGCGCCTTCGCGCACGATCGCCTGGGCCAGAACGGTCGCGGTGGTGGTGCCGTCACCCGCGATGTCCGAGGTCTTGGACGCGACCTCGCGCACCATCTGGGCGCCCATGTTCTCGAACTTGTCGGCGAGCTCGATCTCCTTGGCGACGGTCACGCCGTCCTTGGTGATGCGCGGCGCGCCGAACGACTTGTCGAGCACGACGTTGCGGCCCTTCGGGCCCAGCGTCACCTTGACCGCGTTGGCGAGGATGTCGACGCCGCGCAGCATGCGGTCACGCGCGTCGGTCGAGAATTTGACGTCTTTGGCTGCCATTTTCGTTTTTCCTTCGTTCGGTTATCAGGCCGCGCGCCGGCGCGACTTCTCGCTCGCGCCCTCGAAGACGGCCATGATGTCGGACTCGTTCATGATCAACAGCTCCTCGCCGTCGATCTTGACCTCGGTGCCGGACCACTTGCCGAACAGAACGCGGTCGCCGGGCTTCACGTCGGGCGGGACGACCTCGCCCTTCTCGTTGCGGGCGCCGGGACCGACGGCCACGACCTCGCCCTGCTGGGGCTTCTCCTTGGCGGTGTCCGGGATGATGATGCCGCCGGCGGAGCGTGACTCCTCCTCGACGCGGCGCACGACCACGCGGTCATGCAGGGGACGGAATTTCATGTCCTACCTCGTTTGCTAGCGCGCGAATGGCGCAGCCGGATTGCTGGGGCCCGTTCTTGGCACTCGACATGGAGGAGTGCTAACAGCGGGCGGCGCAAATCTGGGCGTCGCCCGCGTCCTTGTCAAGAGGCGGGGGATATTGTTGCTCACCTCCGCGGTCGGCTGCCAAGCCGCTCATATCATTGAGGAATCCGAAGTTTCGCGACTTGTGGGAACCGGCCGGCGATGTTACGGTTCATAAACGGTGACGTGGCAGCATCGGAGCGTGGCATGCGGAGACGGTCTGGGATGCGCGAGGCCGAGCGCGAGCGCCAGCGCCTGATGTTCGTCAAGGGCTACCGCCTGGCGACGGCGGAGATCCTGTACCGCATGCCCGACCATCCCGACCTGCTTCAGACCTATGTCTGGCAGGATTTCGACCTGCCGCCGCGCTACCCGGCGCTCGGCAAGTTCCTCGCCTTCTGGGAGGCGAACCTCGACGGCAAGCTGCATTCGGTGCGCATCGCCACCGCGCCGCTGATCGGGCCGGGCAAATTCCGCACCTCCGAAAGCTTCATGATTCATTGAGGGAAGCGGCCGTAGCGGCATGACCTGCTGAATTTGCAGGTTGCATTCCAGTCCGACGCTGGTCACAAACGGCGCCGTAAGGCCTGTGCGCTACGTCCAGCGCAACATGTGCCTGCCGATGACGGGGAAGTTTCGAATGGCTACGGTGGCGGGCGCAAACAGTCGGCCGAACGTGTCTTGGGCCAGTCGGCTCCTGTTTGATCTGGACTGCCGGACCACGACATGGGTGCTCGGCCTTCTCTACGTGCTCATCGTTGGCGGTCACCTACCTGACGCTCGTTGCCCCAGGGCGTTCGTATGTCAAAGTCGCCCTCAATGACGTCATGGGAATGCTGGACGTGGCGTATCGCGTCACATGTTGGACAGCTCCCGTACAACGATTTTCACTTCGCCTGGGGCGCCCTGGTCGGGATCATTCCCGGTTTCGGTCTCGATCTCGGGCTGCCGGCCGGCGCGATTTTCGGGTTCGACTCTCTCGTGGTCGCCGCGCTCGTCCTGCTGCCGGCCGCGGTCGTCATGCCGCGGCGACTTGCGCTTGGGCCGGCGGTCTTCGTGTTCGTCTTTGTCTGGCTGCTGCTCGTCGTCCCGATGGCGGAGAGCAAAGCTTTCGGGCAGGTGGGCTGGGTAAGCTACTACAACCGGCAGGGTTGGGGCGGATTCATCGTTCTTCTTCTGTTTTATCTTGAGCCACTGAAGATATCGCGATCCGCTCGCTGGGCCGACGCCGTCGCGCTCGCCGTTCTGGTGCTGTTCGAGCTCTACACCAAGTTCTCGTTCGGTGCCGTCGCCGTCGGGTTCCTCGTCGCGAATGCGGTCGTGTCGCGCTACAACCGCCAGGTCTCGCTTATCGCTTTCGCCATCGTCGGCGTTGCGCTGATCGTGCTCGAGCTCGCGTTTCATTTCGTCACCGCGTATGCGCGCGACATCGGCCTGTTCGTCAACATGGTCGAAGGCGGGATGCTCGGGTTCTGGGACTATGTCGCCATGGGGGTTAACAACGCGGCAATCCTCATTGCGTGCGTAGCGGCCTTGCTGGCCGCTCGTATCGCAGGACGGCGCTCGGCAATGGACGTCCTGTTCGTGGTGGGCTGCATCGTCGCCAGCGTGCCCGTGCGCGCGTCGATCGGCGGCGGCGGCACGGGAGCGCTTCTCTCGCTCGTGGCCGTACTTGTGTGTCTCGGAGAGTTGGCTCGCCGCGTGGAACGGGAAGCGTCGCCTCCGACGGATGCCCGGCCGGGCTGGAGACGGCACCTCGTCTCCACGGCCTGCTGCGTGCTGGCGCTGATGTCCGTGTCGCGCGAGGCGGCAGGCCGCATCGTTGCCTGGGAAGATTTCGTGGTGAAGGCGCTTTCACCTGAACTACCGACCATTGCCCGGAACCCCGCCGCGACTCGCGGGATTCCTGGTGCCCGGCGGCGGGACGAATGGCCTCTATGACATGCAGCCGTCGGACCAGCCCTTTGCGGCCGAACTGAACCGGTTCAGGACGGTCAACGCCGGGCAGCGGGAGTTGTCAGCAAACGACTATATGAAAACGATCATCGAAGGGGTGAACCTCCTCCGATCGGTCGATTACCGCGGGCGGAGCGTCCTCGCATTCGAGCAGGTGAACCCATTCTCCTACGCGCTGGAAATGCGGCCCAGCCGTGGCGCCTTCCCCCAGTTCTGGCTTGGCGGGCAAATTACGACCGACGCGCATCGGCTGCCCACTCCGCAAGAGCTCTTCGCCGACACCGATTTCGTCATGGTGCCGCGCCTTCCCTACGACGCGCCCCAGCTCACAATCATGATGCGGATTTATGGACCGTACCTGCAAGAGCACTACCGCGCCAAAGGAGTCGCGGCACTGGGAGCTGTGGGACGTAAAACGGATCCTCAAGTTGTACGTTGGGTCAGGCCCGATTTAGCCGGAAGGCAAAAAACCGGCTACCCAGATAGAACACGACCGTATAAGGCGGAATGCCGAGAGCCTGGGCATAGTAGCCATTGATCCCGAACTGGTGGACGAGTACCAGGACGGTGCCGAGGTTCGCCAGTAGGCGGCGCCGAACACTCCCAGAAAACGAAATGCTGCCGGCAACGCAGGGCCGGAATGGCGGAACGTCCAGTTTCGATTGAGAAAAAAGCTGACGGAAAGCCCGACGACATAGCCGAGGAGGTTCGCGCTCGCGTCGCCTAGCCCTGCTTGCCATTTGAGAAGATAGATCGTGCCGAGGCCGGCAGCCATATTGGCGAAGCCGACGATCACAAACCGAATCAGGGTGGCTAATTCCCGACGGCCCGCAGAGTACAAAATTCGATTCACATCGACGCCACATGTTTGCGACAAGCGCAATTTCGATCCTTTGTCACAAGAGGACCCATCCATGACGACCATCGCCTGCCGTGAGTTTCAGGCTTTCGACGCGGCGACGTAGTACTGGGCGCCTAGGGGTAGCCAGGTAATCGACCGTTCCAGCCCTCGAAGAAATCGAAGGCTTCCGGGAAAAAAGATCCTGTAGCTTGCGCGTCCCTCGAAACCTGCCTCGGCGAAGCGCCGCTTCATGATGCTGGCCCGGATCAACCGCGCATTCTCGTCGAATGGGCAGGTGTTGACGGCGCGCACGGTCAGGGGATTGTACGGGTTGTGTTCGAAAACGCAGGCTAGCCCTCCCGGTGTCAGCACTCGCGCGAACTCCCGCAGAATCCCGACATGCTCGTCGTGCGCGATGTGGTGAAACACGCAGGCGGCGAACACGATGTCGAACGAGCCGTCTCGGCATGGGGATGCGACCCCCGTCGAAATGCACGAACTCGGCCTGGCCGGCAAAACGTGACGCGCCGACTTCGAGGCTTTTGGTCGAAACGTCGAGACAGGTCAGCTGAGTTCCCGGCAAATGCTTTTGCACGTAGGGCACGGACGTGCCGACCCCAGCGCCGAAATCGAGCATCCGGGCTGGTCCGCCGTTTGGACGGATGGCGCGGAACTCCGCGGCCAGGTCCCTTATCTTGTATTCCGCGAAAAACTCTGGTCCTTCGCCCGAAGCAGCGATGTTCGCGGCGATGTATGCTCCGGTATTCGTCGGCGAATATGTCGAATTCGGCCTCGTTCATAGTCATGACCCAGTTGCATCCAAATTTCAGCTAGTTTGGTGGCTGGGTTGCTGACCGCGTGAGGACGCCGATGCCGGCACTACCTTCTCGACAAAGAAACGCGGCCGGGCCTTCACCTCGGCATAGGTCTTGCCCAGATACTCGCCCAGCATGCCGATGCAGAAGATCTGGATCCCGCCCAGGAAGTACATGGGCAGCACCACCGAGGTCCAGCCGGGGACGGCCTCCGCGCTGAACAGTCTCACCCATAGCGCCCACAGGCTCACCAGCATCGTGCCCAGGAACACGACGAAGCCGGTGAAGGTGATCAGGCGCAACGGCACCACCGAGAACGAGGTGATGGCCTCGAGCGCCAGGGCGATCATCTTGCGCAGCGGGTATTTCGACTCGCCGGCGAACCGCGCCGCGCGGTCGTAATAGACGATCTCCGAGCGGAAGCCGAGCAGCGGGATGATGCCCCGCAGATACAGGTTCACCTCGCGGTACTGCTTCAGGCTTTCTACCGCGCGGCGGCTCATCAGGCGGTAGTCGGCGTGATGGCGGATCGACTCGGCGCCCAGCGCCGCGATCATGCCGTAAAACAGCGAGGCGGTGCCGCGCTTGAACAGCGAGTCCGCGCCGCGCTCGCGGCGCACGCCATAGACGATCTCGGTCCCGGCGCGAAACCGGTCCACCATCTCGCGGATGGCGCCGATGTCGTCCTGCAGGTCCGCGTCGATGCTGACGATGGCATCGCCCTCGGCGGTGAACAGCCCGGCCAGCAGAGCGTTCTGGTGCCCCCGGTTGCGCGACAGCTTGATCCCGGCGACGTGCGGGTCCTCGCTCGGCGAACTGCTCGATCAGCGTCCAGGTCCGGTCGCGGCTTCCGTCGTCGACGAAATAGATCGCGCTTTCGTTGGAGATCTTTCCGGCCCCCACCAGCTCGCGGATCAGCGCGACCATGCGCTTGCGGGTTTCCGGCAGGACCTCCTCCTCGTTGTAGCAGGGGATCACGATGGCGAGGGTCGGAGCACCTTGCATACCGGAAAGTCCGTTACGGGGGCCAAGCTCGATATACCCCAAATCGGGTTCGCCGCGATAGAACCTCGGACTTCGTTAACATTTCCCCTCCCCCCAACCGGATTGACCCGGGCGCGCGGTTCCGGTTCACTCCCGGCAATCCGCATGGAGAGCAAGGGAAGGAAACGAGCCATGGCACTCAAGGTCCGCCGCGTCGTCTCGGCCGACGACAAGAACGGCAAGGCGATCATCGCGATCGACGACTATCCGCCCGTCATCCAGCGCGCGCCGGGCGGCAGCCAGACCGTCAATGTCTGGATGACCGACGCGGCGCCCGCGGTGATGACCACCGAGGACACGGCGAAGAAGATCACCAAGGTGCCGCCGCCGCTCGACGGCTCGATCTTCCGCATCATCGAATTCCCGCCGGACAAGACCGCCCCGCACGTCGCCAACCCGGCCGAGCACCGCAAGTCGATGGGCGTGTCGATGGGCGGGACCGAGGCGCGCCATCCCGGCATGCACCGCACCGAGTTGATCGACTACGCGCTGATCCTCGACGGCGAGATCGACATGCTGGTCGACGGCGACCAGGAGGTGCACCTCACGAAGGGCGACGTGGTGGTCCAGGGCGCCTGCAACCACGCCTGGGCCAACCGGGGCGACAAGCCCTGCACCATCGCCTTCATCCTGATCGGCGCCAAGGTGCCGTGGGCCGGCAAGGGCTACTAGGGCCCTCGGCCGGGAGGACACCATGAGCTTGAACGCGCGCCGCGTCGTGACCGGTCACGACGCGGCCGGCCGCGCCGTCATCCTGCGCGACGACGTGCCCGAGCTGCAGGTGCGGGCGCGCACCGGCACGCGGTCGCAGCAGATCTGGATCACCGAGCACTGGCCGGCGGAGGAGGCGACCGCCGCCGATCCCACGCCGAAGATCACGGGCACCAACCCGCCGCTCACCGGCTCGATCTTCCGCATCCTCGAGATCCCGCCGGAGAACAGCTACAAGCCGCGCACCGAGGCCGACGCCGACGAGCATCGCCGCGGCACGGGCGTCGAGGTCGGCCCGCTCGGCAAGGGCAAGCATCCCGGCATGCACCGGACGCACTCGATCGACTACGCCCTCATCCTCGACGGCGAGATCGACATGCTGGTGGACGATGACGAGGTGCACCTGACGGCGGGCGACGTGGTGGTCCAGGGCGCGTGCAACCACGCCTGGGCCAATCGTAGCGACAAGCCCTGCACCATCGCCTTCATCCTGATCGGCGCGAAGGTCGACTGGAAGTCGAAATAGCGGCGTTCCGCCGGGCCAGCACGAAGGGCGTCGCGCCCGAGATCAGCATCAGCACGGCGGAGCTCGAGGCGAGCGCCACCATCGGGATCGGCGTGCCGTCGGCGAATACGCCCACCAGTTCGGTCAGCACCGCGGCGAAGAACAGCGACATGAACGAGCCGATCCCCGCGGCCGTGCCGGCCAGCTGCGGCACGACGCGGATCGCGCCGGCCTGGGCGTTGGGCAGGGCGATCCCCTGCGAAAACGTCACCACCATGCCCGGGACGAAGATGATCAGCGGGTCGAGCCGTCCCGACAGCACCAGCCCGGCCTGGACGAACACGGCGGTGATCGAGCCGAGCGAGCCGGCGAGCACCATGGTCTCGAGCGACACGCGCCCGGACAGGCGGCTCGCCACGAACGTGCCGCAGGTGAAGGCCAGCGGCATGCCCAGGAAGAACAGCCCGTACTCGGTCGCCGAGCGGTGCAGCGTCTCGCGCATCAGGTAGGTCGCCGACACCGCGATGGCGAAGAACGCGCCCGACGAAAAGCCCGACTGGCAGACGAAGCCGGTGAAGCGCGCGCTCGAGAACAGGCGCAGATAGCTCGCCACCAGCGAGATCGCCTCGCCGGCCACGCGCCGCGGCCGGTGCGTCTCGTACAGCACGAACCAGGCGAGCGCCGTGACGACGATCCCGGCGGCCAGCGCCACCATGAAGATCGCCCGCCAGCCGAACCCGTCGACCAGCGCGCCGCCGAGCGGCGGGGCGATCATCGGCCCGATCGTATAGGCCATGGTCAGGTATGCGATCGCCTTGACCAGCCGGTCCTCGCCATAGACGTCGCGGGCGATGGCGCGCGACAGGGCCGTGCCCGCCGCCGCACCGGCCGCCTGCAGGATGCGGCCGGCGACGAACAGCCAGATGCTCTCGGCGATCAGACGAGGCGACGGTGCCGGCGAGGAACAGACCCATGCCCCACAGCAGTGTCGGGCGGCGCCCGTACCGGTCGGACAGCGAGCCGTAGGCCAGAGTCAGGAACGCCATCGCGAACAGTGTCGCGCTCAGCGTGAGCTGCGCCACCGCCTCGGACACGGCAAAGTCCGCCTTCACCGCTGGCATCGCCGGCAGGAACAGGTGTACCGCCAGCGGTCCGATCACCGTGATCGCGGCGAGCGCGACGGCGAACAGGCGCCCCGGCGCGCGCGCCCGCTCGGTCATTCGGTCGCCGCCGCACGGCCGGTCTGCGCGATGCGCGCGAACCGCCGCTTGGCGCCGATGGCGCCCCAGGTGGCGACGCAGTAGGGCACGCAGTAGGTCAGCGCGATCTTCCACGCCACCGGCGCCGCGCCCGCCAGGATCACGTCGCCATGGTTGATGGCGACCAGGATCGTGCCGACGACCAGCGCCGTCTTGAGGGCGCTCGCGGGCGTGCCCTCGCCGAAGGCGAGTTCCAGGAAGCCGGCGTCTTGTGGCATCGGCCGATCCGTTCGATTGGGTGGCGGCGGGTTGCCTATAGCGCGTTTTCGCCAGGTGCGGAACCGTGCGCCCGCGCCAGCCTGCCCGTCGGAATTGACAGGGCGGCGCGCGACAAAGCATGTTGGCGCCAATCCACGCGCCGCCTTGCCGCGCGGCGCGATCAACGGGAGGAAACGCGATGACCAGACGAATGGCGCTGCTTGCCGGCGCAATGGCGATGCTCGTGGCCGGGCCGGCGGCAGCCGCCGAACGCACGATCAAGCTTCTCGCCTTCAACACCGTCGATTCGGTGATCTACCAGGCGATGGAAGATTTCGTCGCCAAGGTGAACAAGGAAGGCAAGGGCACGCTGCAGATCGCGCTGCCGATCGTGGGACCGGCATCGGTGCCGACACCGCAGATGGCCAACGCCGTGAAGAACGGCATCGTCGATATCGCGGTCGTGCCCGCCTCCTACGTGCAGCGCCTCGCGCCGGTCATCACAGGGCTTGCCGCCGCCGAGGTGCCGATCGCCGAGCAGGTCAAGAACGGCGCCTACGCACTTCTGGAGGAGCAGCTCAACAAGGCCGGCCTCCACTTCCTCGGCCAGGACGGCGCGGGCATCCACTACCGCATCTTCACCAACGTGCCGATCAAGACGCTGGCCGACTTCAAGGGCATGCGTCTGCGCTCGTCGGGCACCTACAAGCCGCTGTTCGACGCGCTGGGTGCCCAGCCGGTCATGCTGCCCCTGCACGACACGTTCGACGCGATGCAGCGCGGCATCGTCAAGGGCTACGGCAACGTCAACAACCAGATCAAGCTGCAGGGCTGGACGTCGATCACCAAGTACCGCGTCGAGCCCGGCTTCTACGACGCCTCGCTCGCCTACTTCATGAATCTCAAGACCTGGAAGTCGCTCGACGCGAAGCAGAAGGACCTGCTCGAGACCAACATGGTATGGCTGTGGACCGTGCGCGGCCCCAAGGTCTACGCGGCCGACGAGGCGATGGGCAAGGACCTCGAGAAGGAAGGCATCCAGACCGTTCAGCTGTCGCCCGCCGATGCGAAGACCTATCTCAAGATGGCGCACGACGCGCTGTGGGCCGAGGTCAACAAGCGCGATCCGGTGAACGGGCCGAAGCTCGAGAAGCTCCTGTCGAAGTAGCCGACAGGGAACGCCGATGCGCGGCGTGATCGCGGCGTACGATAGGCTGGTCGAGGGACTCGGCCTACTGCCCGGCGTCATCGTCGGCGCGATCGCGATCGCCATCGGGACCGACGTCGTGTTGCGCGACGTCGGCCATGGCGGCATCTACGGCATGATCGAGGTGATCGAGTACGCCATCCTGGTGCTGGCGATGGCGGGTGTCGGCCACGTCACCCGCCTCGGTCGCCACGTCACGGTGGACATCGTGCCCGACCTGCTGCCGCCGCGCTGGGCGTGGCGGATCACGCTTGCCGCGCAGGCGATCGCCACCATCGTCGCGCTGATCTTCCTGTGGTACGCGGTGAGCGCGACCCTCGACGTGTGGCGTTCGGGCACGCTCCTCTACAAGTCATTCACACTGCCGGAATGGATGCCCCTTGCGCTGATCCCGACCGGCTTCTTCTTCGTCAGCATCGAGCTGATCCGCCGCCTCGTCGCCACCTATTTGGCCGGCGAGGTAACGCGAACCGTCGCGACCGCGCGCGACGACGGCATCTGAACGTGCCGATCGACCCGATGTCACGGAACGTGACCGCGCGCGCCCTTGGGCGCGGCTGAGGAGCCGTCATGGAATGGTACTGGGCGATGACCCTGCTGGTGGGCAGCGCGCTCGGGCTGATGTTCCTGTCGGTGCCGGTGGCGCTCGCGTTTCTCGGCGCCAACCTGATCGGCGCGGTCGTCTTCCTGGGCGGGCATGCGGGGCTCGCCCAGATCTCGCAAAATATGGTCGAGGCGCTCGCGACCTACTCGCTGGCGCCGGTGATCATGTTCGTGCTCATGGGCGAGATTCTGTTCCAGACGGGCGTCGCCGTGCGCGCCATCGACGCGGTGGAACGCCTTATCGCCAACGTGCCCGGCCGGCTCGCGCTGGTCGCGGTCGTCGGCGGCACGGTGTTCGCCACGCTGTCGGGCTCGTCGATGGCGAACACGGCGCTGCTCGGCTCGACGATCATGCCCGAGATGCGCCGGCGCGGTTACCACCGCGACCTCGCGATGGGGCCGATCATGGGCTCGGGCGGCATCGCCATGCTGATCCCGCCGTCGGGCATGGCCGTGCTGCTAGGCAGCCTCTCGGGCATCTCGATCGGCGGCATCCTGATCGGCGGTGCCGTGCCGGGGCTGCTGATTGCGCTGGTCTACGCCGTGTTCATCATCACGCGCTGCACCCTCCAGCCCAGCGTCGCGCCGCGCTACGAACTCGACCTGCCGCCCTTCCGCGAGCGGGTGCGGCCGTTCCTCACCCGCGTCGTGCCGCTGTTTTCGCTCTTCCTCCTGGTGATCGGCTCGATCGTGTTCGGCTGGGCGACCCCCACCGAGTCGGCCGCGCTCGGCGCGCTCGGTTCGGTCGCGGTGTGCGCCGCCTATCGCGAGCTGACCTGGGCCGCGCTGGTCCGCGCGCTCAAGGCGACCGGCGGGGTGGCCGTGCCGATCTTCTTCATCGTCGGCGCGTCGCTCACCTTCTCGCAGATCCTGTCCTTCTCGGGCGCGACGAACGGGTTGCTCCAGCTTGTGCGTGCGGCGAACCCCACGCCGTTCGAGCTGCTGCTCATGATGATGGGCGTGACCCTGTTCCTCGGCTGCCTGATGGACCCGGTCAGCATCATGCTGATCACCCTGCCGTTCTTCCTGCCGCTCGTCGCGCTCGCCCAGTTCGACACGATCTGGTTCGGCGTGCTGATGCTGCTCTGCCTCGAAATCAGCCAGACCACGCCGCCCTTCGGCATGATCCTGTTCGTGATGAAGGGCATCGCGCCGCCCGACACGCGGATGCAGCACATCTATCGTGCGGTCATCCCGTTCACGCTGATGGAGGTCGCGGTGCTGGTGTTCCTGATGGTCCAGCCGGGCGCGGTCACCTGGCTGCCGAAGCTGATCAACGCGGGATAGGGTCGCTTCGTCGGAAAGCGCGCGAGCGCCCGCCACTACTCGATGCAGAGACGGTCGCGCGAATTGCCGGTGCAGCCGACCTCAAAGCTGCGCTGGGCCGCGTTGCCAAGCGCCGACATGGCCGCGCGCGCAAGGCTCGCCACCGTGCGCTCGGGATCGGGGAACCGCCCGGTCGCGCTGATGGTCGCGCTCCACAGCACGCTGCCGCCCGTCACGTCGTGCAGCACCAGCGCAACGGTCAGGCTGGGCACCGTGCCCGATTCGGGCACCTCGAAGGGAACGTGGAACTGGTCGATCACCGTGGCACGCGGCGCCGGGCCGGGGGGAGATTGCGGGCCGGTCGGACCTATCGGCGGGCGGTACTGGCCATACCCCACGGCGGATACCGTCATGCGGAGCCTAAGCCGCGGCGCGTCGCCGACGCGAAAGCCGCGCGCGCCCAGGGCCTGGTGCACCGCGCCGCGGACCGCCGCGTAGAGCGGATCGTTGCCATACAGGGTGTCGGACTCGCCCGGCGTGACCTGCACCTCGGCGCCCACCGGCAGGGGCACGCCGCTCGTCGTCGCGCTGAGCTGTCCCGAGCCCATGGATTCGAGCTTCTGCGCAAGCGCCGGCGGCGCCGATACCGCAACCACCAAAACCGAAAGGACGAACAGCCACTGGACCATGGACCTCTATATAGGACATTGCCCCGCGCTTTACGAACGGTGCGGAAGGCGTCGTCGACGTCGCTTGACAGGTTTTCGAGCCGCTCGCACAGTTTGTTCCGGCGGGCCCGATTCGCGGCCCGGACCACAGAGGAAATGGACATGATCAAGGGGCTGCTTGCCGCCGGCCTGGCGCTCGCGCTTGGCCTGCCGCTCGCCGCGCGCGCGGTCGAGCCGATCACGCTGAAATTCTCGTTCCCGGGCCCTCCCGCCTCGACCAACCTGACAGGCGGCCTCGCGCCCTGGGCGAAGGATGTGGAGAACGCGTCCGACGGCACGCTGAAAATCCAGATCTTCACCGGCGGCACCATCGCCAACATCCGCAACACCTATGACCGGCTGCTGAACAACGTCATCGACATCGGCTACTCGACCCCGGCCAGCTATGGCGGGGTATTCAAGGGTACCAGCGTGGTCGACCTGCCCTTCCTGGTGCATGACATCGTGCCGGGTGCAGTGGCGCTGTGGAATCTCTACGCCGACGGCACGCTGGCCGAGGAATACTCCAAGGTCCACCCGGTCGCGCTCTACCTCTATCCCGGCTCCGGGCTTCAGACCAAGACACCGATCCATACGATGGCGGATCTGCACGGGCTCAAGATCGGCGTGCAGGGCATTACCAACGCGCGGCTGATGGAGCGTCTGGGCGGCACGCCGCTCACGCTGACGACCACCGAGAACTACCAGGCGCTGCAGCGCGGCCTGGTCGACGGGGTGCAGATGGGCTGGACCGGGTTCGTCCAGTTCAAGCTGCAGGAGGTGACGAGCTACCATCTCGACGTGTCATTCGGCACGCCCGCCGGTTTCACGCTGATGAGCAAGGCGAGCTACGACCGTCTGCCTGCCAAGGCGAAGGCCGCGATCGACAAGTATTCGGGCGAGCCGTTCTCCAGGCGCATGGGCGTCGCCCTGTCCAAAACCGCCGCGTTTCAGAAGGCTTACGTCGCCAAGCTGCCCGGCCATCACATGGTCGATCTCGATTCGAAGGAGGAGGCGCGGTGGGAAATGGCGGCCGCCCCGGTGGTCCAGGAATGGATCAAGACCACGCCCAACGGGGCCAACGTGCTGGCCGCCTTCAAGGCGGAGCTGAAGAAGGCTGGGGACAAGTAGGGCGGTTGCGGCGCGACGATCAACCCGGCGACCCAGGCGGTAAGTGCCGGGCGGAGTGACGAGAGTTGGCCGAAAAGGCGGTCACGCCGGGCTGGCGCCGCCCGGCCGCGCCTCGCTATAGTCTATCCCGCCTTGCGGCCCTGAGGGAGGCACGCCATGCAGGTCCTCAACTTCCATTTGATGCCCTACCCGCCGATCCCGGGCGATCCGTACGATAAGTACGACAGCGCCTGGATCACCTTCCCGAACTCCTATTTCGACGAGCGCGTCGCGCACGCGACCTACCAGCGCTATCTCGACGAGCTCGAGCTGTGCGACGCGCTGGGGTTCGACGGCGTGGCGGTGAACGAGCATCACCAGACGCCCTACTGCATGATGCCGTCGCCGATCGTTACGGCCTCGTGCCTGGCGCGGCGGACCAAGGGCAAGATCGCGATCCTCGGCTCGGCCTTCTGCCTGCGCGAGCATCCGCTCACGCTGGCCGAAGAGCATGCGATGCTCGACAACATCACGGGCGGGCGCATCATCTCGGGCTTCGTGCGCGGCATCGGCGCCGAGTACACCTCGTTCGCCATCGACCCGACCACGTCGCACAGCCGCCATCGCGAGGCGCACGACCTGGTCATCCAGGCCTGGACGCGCGACGGGCCGTTCGCCTTCGAGGGCGAGCACTACAATTTCCCCTACGTGAATCTGTGGCCGCGCCCGTTCCAGAAGCCGCACCCGCCGATCTGGTGCCCGTCGCAGGGCTCGTCCGAGACCATCGAATGGGCGGCGCATCCCGACCGCAAATATCTCTATCTGCAGAACTTCAACCCGTACGCGGCGGCGGTGAAGTACCTCAACTACTATCGCCAGGTGACGCGCGAGACTTACGGCTACGACGCCCAGGCGCACCAGCTCGGCTGGGCCGCTCCGGTCTACATCGCCGACACCGACGAACAGGCGCTCGCCGAGGCGAAGGAGGCGATCGAGTTCCTGTTCAACAAGATCCTCAAGATGCCGCCCGGCATGTTCTTCCCGCCGGGCTATACCTCGCCGGCCTCGATGCGCACCGTCATGTCGGGCAAGCAGTCGATCATGGGCGCCGGCCGCAACGTCGAGAATCTCGACGCGCAGGGCGTCATCATCGTTGGCTCGCCCGACACGGTGCGAAGGCGCATCACCGAGGCGCATCGCGAGCTCGGCTTCGGCTCGTTCATGACGCTGCTGCAGTTCGGCTCGCTCGACGCCGACCGGACCGAGCGCAACATCCGCCGCTTCGCCGCCGAGGTGCTGCCGGCGATCCAGGCGCTGGGCGACAACGAGTACGCGGGCTATGACCCCAAGCGCGCCGCGGCGGAGTAGGGCGGCCTAGTCGCCCTCGCCGTCGATCTTTGTGAGCAGCGTGTCCAGCGTGTCGAACAGGATCGCGAGGTCCTGCTCGCGCGACAGGCGGTGGTCGCCGTCCTTGATCAGCTTCACCGTCACGTCGTCCGCGAGCAGGGCGGCGGCCACGCGCGGTGCGGTCGTCCACGGCACCGACGCGTCCTTCATCCCGTGGATCAGCCGCACCGGCACATGTATCGCGATCGGCCGGTCGAGCACGAGGTGCGTTCGCCCATCCTCGATCAGCGCGCGGGTGATCGGATAGCCGTCCGCGTCATACTCGGACGGCTGGCGCCAGATGCCGTCGCGCTCGATCGCGGCGCGCGCGGCCGCGTCCAGCCGCGGCCACAGCAGCGTCTCGGTGAAGTCGGGCGCGGCGGCGATGCCGATCAGCCCCGACACCTTCGCCGGCCGGGCGCGCGCCGCAAGCAGCATCAGCCAGCCGCCCATCGACGAGCCGATCAGCACCTGCGGCCCGTCGGTCAGCTTGTCGAGCGCGCGGATCGCGTCCGCGGACCAGCGCCCGATCGTGCCGTCCTCGAATCGGCCGGACGATTCGCCGTGGCCGGTGTAGTCGAATCGCAGGAAGGCGCGGCCGGCCGCCTGGCAATGCGCCTCCAGCGCCGTCGCCTTGGTGCCGGTCATGTCCGAGGCGAACCCGCCCAGGAACACGACTCCCGGCGGTGCGCCCGCCGTCCGGTGGTAGGCGATTGTCGCCCCATCGTCGCATGGTAGAATTTGTGCGGGGCGAGGAGGCATGGTGAACCCGGGACCGGACGACGGTATGACGACGCTGCCGGACGACCCTATCACCCGGGCCGCCCGGGGGGGAACCCGTCCGCCCGGTGTGCTGCAGGTCCTGCCCGCTCTGGTCACCGGCGGGGTCGAGCGCGGTACGATCGACATCGCGGCCGCCCTCGTGGCCGCCGGCTGGCGTGCGGTGGTCGCCTCGTCCGGCGGGCCGCTGGTGCGCGAGCTCGAGCGGGCGGGCGTCACCCACCTCGCCATGCCGGTCGATTCCAAGAACCCGCTGGTGATGCGCGCCAACGTCGCGCGGCTCGCCGAGGCGGCACGGGCGCACGACATCGACATCATCCATGCCCGGTCGCGCGCGCCGGCCTGGTCCGCCCGGTTCGCCGCGCGCGCCGCCGGTTGCGGCTTCGTCACCACTTTCCACGGCACCTACAATGCCGCCAACCCGGCCAAGCGCGCCTACAACGCGGTGATGGCCAAGGGCGAGCGGGTAATCGCCATCTCCGATTTCATCGGCCGCCACGTGATCGAGAAGTACGACGCGAGCCCCGACCGCGTGCGGGTGATCGTGCGCGGCATCGACCTCGCGACGTTCGACCCGGCTTCCGTATCGCCCGAGCGGATGATCCAGCTCGCCCGCACTTGGCGGCTCGACGACGGCGTGCCGGTGATCCTGATGCCCGGCCGGCTGACCGACTGGAAGGGCCAGTCCGTGCTGATCGAGGCGATCTCGCGGCTCAAGCGCCACGACGTGCGCTGCCTGCTGGTCGGCGACGACCAGGGGCGTGCCGCCTATCGCCAGCGGCTTGAGGACGAGATCGAGCGGCTGGGCCTGCGCGCCGTCGTCCACATCGTCGGGCCATGCAACGACATGCCGGCCGCCTACATGCTGGCCGACGTCGTGGTCAGCGCCTCGACCGATCCCGAGGCGTTCGGCCGCGTCGCAGCGGAGGCCGAGGCGATGGGCCGTCCTGTCGTCGCCACCGACCACGGCGCCGCGCGCGAGACGGTGATCGACGGCGCGACCGGCTGGCTGGTGCCGCCGGCGGACGCCCAGGCGCTGGCCGACGCGCTGCGCACCGCGCTCGCGCTCGACGCGCCGGCGCGGGAGGCGATGGCGCGGCGCGCCATGGCGCATGTCCGCTCGCGATTCGGAAAGGACCGGATGTGCGAAGCCACGCTCGGGGTATATACGGAACTTTTGGCGGAGCGGGCGCGTACGTGAGTCTTCAGGAAGCCGCCAACGGCGCGAGTGCAGTGCAGCGTATACTGATCATCAAGCTCGGCGCGCTGGGCGATTTCGTCCAGGCGCTCGGCCCGATGCAGGCCATCCGCGCCGCGCATCCCGACGCGCATATCGCCCTGCTTACCGCTCCGTCGTTCGTTGAATTGGCGGATCAGTGCCCGTGGTTCGACGAGGTAATCGCCGATTCGCGTCCGCCGTTCCGCAAGATCGGAAGCTGGTACGCGCTGCGCCGCCGCCTGCGCGCCGGCCGGTTCGACCGCGTCTACGATCTGCAGACCTCCGACCGCACCGGCTGGTACTGGCGGCTGCTGGGGCCGGGCCGGCGGCCCGAATGGTCGGGCATCGTGCCGGGACCGCTGCGCCACGCCAATCCCGCGCGCGACCAGATGCACACGATCGACCGCCAGGCCGAGCAGCTTGCCATCGCCGGCATCGCGCGCGTACCGCCGCCCGACCTCTACTGGGTCGAGGCCGATATCGGCCGGTTCGACCTGCCGCGCCGCTTCGTATTGCTGGTGCCGGGCGCCTCTGCGCACCGGCTGGCCAAGCGCTGGCCGGCGGAACGCTTCGCCGCGCTCGCGCGCGATGTCGCCGCGCGCGGTGCGAAGCCGGTCGTCGTCGGCGTTGCGGCGGAGAAGGCGCTCGCCGCCGCGATCTGCGGGCGCTGCCAGGAGGCGCGCGATCTGACCGGCGAGACGTCGCTGATCGAGCTGTTCGCGCTGGCCCGACGCGCCTCGGGCGCGGTCGGGAACGATTCGGGCCCGATGCACGTGGCCGCAGCCGCCGGCACGCCGTCGGTCGTGCTGTTCTCGTCGGAGTCCGACCCGGCGCTCTGCGCGCCGCGCGGGTCCGGCGTCGTGTTCATCCGGCGGCCGGAGCTTACCGGTCTCTCGGTCACCGAGGTGTCGGGCGCGCTTAAGCTTCGGTGACGGCGCCCCATATCAAGCTGCTATAACCCCCGCGATGTCCACCGCCCGCTCGCCCTTCTACGGCCTCGCCCTGGTGCTCGCCCTCAGCCTGCTGTGGGGCGTCAACTGGCCCGTGATGAAGATCGGCCTCGCCGAGATTCCGCCGCTCACCTTCCGCGCCGCGATGATGATGCTCGGCGGGCCGGGACTCCTCCTGTGCGTGCGGCTTGCCGGCACCTCGATCCGCGTCGCGCCCGGCATGTGGTGGCCGCTCACCTACGTGTCGAGCTTCATGATCGTCGGCTGGATGATCCTCAGCGCGTTCGGGCTGCGGCTGATGGAATCGGGCTCGGCCTCGATCCTCGCCTTCACCATGCCGGCCTGGTCGGCGCTGCTCGGCGCGTGGGTGCTGGGCGAGCGGTTCACGGCGCGGCGCGCTATGGCGCTGGCGGCCGGTCTTGCGGGTGTCGTGGTGCTGGTCGGCCGCGATCCGCACGCATTCGGCGGCTCGCTCGCCGGGCCCGGGCTGATGCTGGCGGCCGGTGCGGTCTGGGGCCTCGGCATCGTGCTGCAGAAAAGCGTCCGCTGGTCCATGCCGATCTCGGCCGTCGCCGGCTGGCAGGTGACGATCTCGGGCGTGATGCTCACCATCGCCGCGGTCGCGTTCGAGGTGCCGCGCTTCCCCGACCTCGACACCATCTCCGCCGCGGCGTGGGGGACGCTCGCCTTCAACGTCACCGTGATCGCGATCGGCGCCTACATCCTCTGGTTCAAGATCATCGAGCTCTACGCCGCGCAGGTTGTCTCGATCTCGGTCCTGCTGACGCCGGTGTTTGGCGTAATCCTCGGCAACCTGATGCTGGGCGAGGCGATCGGCTGGCGCGAACTGACGGCGCTCGTCCTGATCGTGGTCGCGATCGCGCTGGTCAGTTTCGAGTTGCCCGCCGCGGCGAAGGCGAAAGCGGAGGCGAAGGCGTGAGGGGCGAGGGGCGCAGCGCCACGCTCGGCCTCGCCATGGTGCTGACGCTCAGCCTGATCTGGGGCGTGAACTGGCCGATCCTCAAGATCGGCATGACCGAGATCCCGCCCTGGACGTTCCGCACCATCATGCTGGGGCTCGGCGGGCCGCTGCTGCTCGGCGTCGTGTGGCTCTCCGGCACCGACATTCGCGTGCCGCGCGACCATTGGCTGAAGCTGTTCGGCGTGTCGCTGCCGATGATTGTGATCTGGACGCTGTTCAGCGGCTACGGCATCCGCCTCGTGCGCTCGTCCGACGCGGTGATCCTCGCCTATTCCATGCCGGCCTGGTCGGCCTTGTTCGGCGTGCTGTTCCTGGGCGAGCGTTTCACCGCGCGCCGCGCGATGGGCCTCGCCTGCGGACTCGCCGGCGTGCTCGTGCTGGTCAGCCGCGCGTTCGGCGCGCTCGGCGCCTCGACGCTCGGGCTCGTCCTGCTGATCCTCGCCGCGATGCTGTGGGCGCTCGGCATCGTCGCGCACAAGGCGGTCGTCTGGCGCATGCCGACCGACGCGGTCGCTGGCTGGCAGGTCACGCTCGGCGCGCTGCCCACCTTGCTCGGTGCGCTCGCCATCGAGCATGTCGATTTCGCCAGCGTGTCGTGGGCGGCGTGGGGCGCCGAGGCGTTCAACGTCGTCATCATCGCGGTCGGTGGCTACATATTGTGGTTCCGCATCATGACGCTGTTCTCGGCGACCGTGGTGGGCGTCGCCATCCTGCTCGCGCCGGTGATCGGCGTGTTCGCCGGCACGGTCATGCTCGGCGAGCAGGTCGGCTGGCGCGAGGTCTCGGCCCTCGCGCTGATCGTCATGGCGATTTCCCTGGTGATCTTCGAGCCCGCGCCGGCCGCCAAGCCGCAGACCGTGGCGGGGGAGTAGAGGATCTCCCGCTTATGCGGAATCGCTCCGGCCCGCTCCCCCTCCCGGCCACCCATACCAGCATACTTTCGTTGGGTGGCCGGGAGGGAGAGAGGGCCGGGGCCGTGCGATTGGAAAACGCTCCAGTCAGCGCGGACTCACCGGAACGTTGTCGATCAGGCGGGTGGGGCCCAGCCATGCCGCGGCCAGCACGCGGGCCGGACGCACGACGGTCTCGACGTCGTCCAGCGTCTCGGCGTCGCAGACCGACAAATAGTCGATGCGCGTGAACCCCGCGGCCAGCAGGGCATCCTTGCCGCGCGCGATCTCGTCCGGCGCGCGCGTCGTGTCGTCGGACAGATGTTCCGCCATCGACGACAGCGTGCGGTAGAGCGCCGGTGCGGCCTCGCGCTCGGCGGCGCCGAGATAGGCGTTGCGCGACGACAAAGCGAGCCCGTCCGGCGCGCGCAAGGTGGGCACGCCGACGATCTCGACGGGCATGTCCAGGTCGCGCGCCAGGCGGCGGATGACCTGAAGCTGCTGGTAGTCCTTCTCGCCGAAAAACGCGGCGTCGGGCTGCGCCTGGTTCAGCAGCTTGGTCACCACCGTCGCGACGCCAGCGAAATGGCCGGGGCGGTACAGCCCGCACAGCCGGTCGGTCAGCCCGGCGACGGTCACGCTGGTCGCGAAGCCTTCGGGATACATCTCGTCCGCGTCCGGCGCGAACAGCGCGTCGCACCCGGCGGCGGCCAGCTTCGCCGCATCGCCCGCCTCGTCGCGCGGGTAGGCGGCGAAATCCTCGTTGGGGCCGAACTGCGTCGGATTGACGAACAGGCTGGCGACCGCATGGGCGCAGCGCGCCCGCGCCGCGGCCACCAGCGCGAGATGCCCGTCATGGATCGCGCCCATCGTCGGCACCAGCCCGACGCTGCCGTCCGTGCGCCATGCGGCGACGCGGCGCCGCAGTGTCGCCACCGTGCGGATGGTTTCGAGGGCGGGCGTCACTGCGCCGGGGAGCGGTCCCGGGCGCCGGCGGGATGGAACACGTGTTCGGGCCCGGGGAAGCGACGGGCGCGCACGTCCCGCGCATAGTTCTCGACCGCCGTCTCGACCGCGCCGCCGAGCTCGGCGTAGCGCTTGACGAAGGACGGCGTGAACTCGGCGTAAAGCCCCAATATGTCTTCGGTCACCAGCACCTGCCCGTCGCACGCCGCCGACGCGCCGATGCCGATGGTGGGCACCTTCACCGCCGCGGTCGCCTCGCGCGCGACCGACTCGATCGTGCCCTCGATCACCATGGCGAAGGCGCCGGCCTCGGCGATGGCGCGCGCGTCGGCCAGCACCTCGTCCGCGCCGGCCCTGTCGCGGCCCTGGATACGATAGCCGCCATAGGCGTTCACCGATTGCGGGCGCAGGCCGATATGGCCCAGCACCGGCACGCCGCGCTCGGCCAGGAACGCGACCGTCGGCGCCATCTCGGCCCCGCCTTCCAGCTTCACCGCCGCGGCGCCGGTCTCGGCCAGGATGCGCGCGGCGTTGCGATAGGCCTGGGAGGGCGATTCCTGGTAGCTCGCGAACGGCATGTCGACCGCCACGCAGCCGCGCTGCGACCCGCGCACGACCGCCGCCCCGTGCGCGATCATCATGTCCAGCGTGACCGGCAGGGTGGTGTCGAACCCGTACAGGACCATGCCCAGCGAGTCGCCGACCAGCAGCAAATCGACATGGGGGTCGAGGAAGCGTGCCATCGGCGCGGTGTAGCAGGTCAGCGAGACGATCGGCTCGCCCCCCTTTCGGGCAACGAGCTGGGGGATGGTGATGCGCTTGGCGCGGCTCGGTGTGCTCACGAAACGGCCCTCCGGGCAGGGGGAGGCGAGTTCTAGCGCCTTTTTCGCGGGTGCGAAAGGATTTTGCCCGGGCCCGCAACAGGGTATGTAGGGGGTCGGGAGAGGGCGATGTCAGGATCGAGGGCCAGGGCCGGCTGGGTCGCGGCGTTGGCGGTGCCGCTGGCGCTGATTCTGGCGCTCGCCGGTTGCGCCGATCCGTCGCCGCCGTCACCGCTGCCGCGGCGGCAGATGATCGTCGCCGCCAGCCCGCTGGCGGCCGAGGCCGGCCTCGCCATCCTGCGCGAGGGCGGCACCGCCGTGGACGCCGCGATCGCCACCCAGATGGTGCTGACCCTGGTCGAGCCGCAGAGCTCCGGCATCGGCGGCGGGGCGTTCCTGGTGGCCTACGACCACGCGACCCGCAAGATCGACACCTATGACGGGCGCGAGACCGCCCCCAAATCGGCGACCGAGGCCCTGTTCCTGGGCCCGGATGGCCAGCCGCGCCGCTTTCCCGAGGTGATGGCGGGCGGGCTCGCGGTCGGCGTACCGGGCACGGTGCGCATGCTGGCGCTCGCCCATCGCGAGCATGGCAAGCTGCCCTGGAAAACCCTGTTCCAGCCGGCCATCGCACTGGCCGAGCGCGGCTTCGCCATCACGCCCCGGCTCTACGAGGAGCTGAAGTCCGACCGGTTCATGGTCCGCTTCCCGGCCGCCGCCGCCTATTTCCTGCAGGAGGATGGCACGCCCAAGCCGATCGGCACGATCCTGCGCAACCCGGCGCTCGCCCGCGCGCTCGAGCGCATCGCCGACGAGGGGCCGGATGCGTTCTACAAGGGCGTGATGGCCGATGACATCGCGGCCGCGGTCGGCGCCGCGCGGATGAACCCAGGCGGGCTTACCGCCGGGGATCTCGCCGGCTACCAGGCGAAGACGCGCCCGGCGGTGTGCGGCTTCTACCGGTCCTGGCGGGTGTGCGGGATGGGGCTGCCCAGCTCGGGCACCATCACGACGCTCGAGACGCTGGGAATGCTCGAGCCGTTCGGCCTGCCCTTCATGGTGGCCGACGCGGTCGACGCAGTGCATTTGATCGCGGAGGCGGAGAAGCTCGCCTATGCCGACCGCAACGCCTATCTCGGCGATCCCGCATTCGTCGACGCGCCGGTGGCCGAGCTTCTGGCGCGCGACTACATCGCCGCGCGCTCCAAGCTGATCTCGCCCGACAAGGCGCAGGCGGGCCGCGCCGCGCCGGGCCTGCCCGGCCGTCCGGCGCCCAGCGCGCCGCCGCCGCCGGACCATTCGACCAGCCAGGTCAGCATCATCGACAGCGCGGGCAACGCCGTCGCGATGACCACCACGATCAATACGGCGTTCGGCTCGCACGTCATGGTGCATGGCTTTCTCCTGAACAACGAGCTGCTGGATTTCGACTTCCGCCCGCGCGAGGGCGACACGCCCGCCGCCAACCGGCCCGAGCCGGGCAAGCGGCCGTTGTCCTCGATGGCGCCGACATTGGTGTTCGACCGCAACGAGGGGCTGACCCTGGTCGCCGGCTCGCCCGGCGGCGGCGCGATCATCGGCTACGTCGTGCAGGCGCTGGTCGCCGCGCTCGACTGGGACCTGCCGGCGGTCTCCGTCGTGTCGCTGCCGCACTTCCTCAACCGCAACGGCCCGACCGAGCTTGAGGAGGGCACCGCCATCGTCGCCATTGGCAAGTCGCTCCGGCGCATGGGCCACGAGATCGAGGTGCGCCGGCTCGATAGCGGCCTCAACGTCATCCGCGTCACGCCCGAGGGCATGGACGGGGCGAGCGACCCGCGCCGCGAGGGCGTGGCGCTCGGCGACTGATCCATGACCGAACCGTTGCCGACCGTCCGCCTGACCCAGGGGCATCAGAAGCGCGTGCGGCTGGGCCACCCGTGGGTCTATTCCAACGAGATCGCGATGGACGCGGCGGCCAAGGCGCTGCCGCCCGGCACGGTCGTGCGGCTCGAGGATTCGAACGGCGCCCATGTCGCGACCTGCGCGTTCAACCCGCACTCGCTGATCGCCGCCCGCGTGCTCACGCGCGACCCCACCGAGGCGATCGATGAGGCGTTCCTGCGCGCGCGCCTCGACCGCGCCCTGGCGTTGCGCGAGCGGCTCTATGGCGAGCCGTTCTACCGGCTGGTCCATGCCGAGGCGGACGGGCTGCCCGGCCTCGTGATCGACCGGTTCGGCCGCACGCTGGTCGTGGAGATCAACGCGGCGGGAATGGAGCTGCTAACCGACCCGCTGCTCGCCGCGCTCGACGCGGTGATCGCGCCGCGCGCCGTGGTGCTGCGCAACGACAATCCGGTGCGCAAGCTCGAAGGGCTGGCGACGGAGACGCGCGTCGCGAGGGGCGAGCTCGCGGGTCCCATCGCGCTCGCCGAGAACAATGCGCGCTTCTTCGCCGATCCGGCGGGCGGCCAGAAGACCGGCTGGTTCTACGACCAGCGCGAATTGCGCGCGCGCGTCGCCGCGCTGGCCTCGGGCGCCCGCGTGCTCGACCTCTACGCCTATACCGGCGGGTTCGGCGTTCTCGCCGCCACGCGTGGCGCGACCGAGGTCACGTGCGTCGACCGCTCGCAGCCGGCGCTCGAACTCGCCGCCCGCGCCGCCGAGGCCAACGACGTCACCGATCGCTGCCATTTCGTGCGCGCCGAGGTGTTCGAGATGCTGGAGCGCCTCGCCGAGGCGAACGAGCGCTTCGACATCGTCATTGCCGATCCGCCGGCGTTCGTGCCGACCAAGAAGGATCTCGGCGCGGGGCGTCGCGGCTACCGCAAGCTGATGCGCTTGGCGGCATCGCGGGTCGCGCCCGGCGGTCTGCTGTTCGCCGCGTCCTGCTCGCACCATGTCGGGCGCGACGCCTTTGCCGACGAGCTCGCCCGCGCGCTCGCCGACGCCAACCGCACCGGGCGCATCCTCGCCGCGGGCGGCGCCGGGCCCGACCATCCGGTGCACCCGAACCTGCCCGAGTCGGCCTATCTCAAGTCGCTACTGGTCGCCCTCGACTGATGCGCGTCGCCAAGGCATCATCCCGGCCACAACCGAGGGAGACGGACAGATGCTGAAGATGATCGGCCGCGCAAGTTCCGCCAACGTCCAGAAGGTGCTTTGGCTGTGCGACGAGATCGGCCTTCCTTACGAGCGCGAGGATGCCGGGCTGCATTACGGCCGCACGCGCGATCCCGACTACATCGCGATGAACCCGAACTCGACGGTGCCCACCATCATCGATGATGGGTTCGTGCTGTGGGAATCGAACTCGATCGTGCGCTATTTGTGCAACAAGCACAAATCCGACCTCTACCCGACCGACATCAAGGAGCGCGCTCTGGCCGAGCGCTGGATGGATTGGCAACTCGCCGTCTACGGCCCGGCGATGGCGCCCGTGTTCCAGGGGCTGATCCGCACCAAGCCCGAGGATCGCAACATGGATGCGATCAGGGCCGGGCGCGATCGGTGGTCCAAGGCCGTCGCCATCGTCGACCGCTATCTTGGCGAGAACGAATACCTCGCTGGGCCGCGCTTCACCATCGGCGACATCCCTGTCGGGATCATGACCTACCGCTGGTTCGCCCTCGACATCGAGCGCGAGGACTATCCCAACGCGAAGCGCTGGTACGACGCGCTGGGCAAGCGCCCGGCGTACAAGAAGCACATCATGATCCCGATGACCTGACCCGATCAGCCGGCGCGGCGCGTGGGCTTCGGTTCCGGGCTCGGCGCGGCGCCGGTTGCGTAGCGCGTCTCGGAGGCGGCGTAGTCGGTGAACCCGACGATATCGCGGATCTCGGCGAACGAGGCGAGGTCGGCCGGGCGCGTGCCGGCGCCGATCGCGCCCAGCGCCTTCTGCATCGCGGCGATCGAAGCGGCCATCAAGGTCAGCGGATAGATCGCGATGCGAAAGCCCAGCGCCTCCAGCTCGGCGGTCGGCAGGACCGGCGTCTTGCCGCCCTCCACCATGTTGGCCATGCAGGGCTTGCCGTTCACCCCGGCGCAGAAGCCGCGCATCTCGTCGACCGATTGCGGCGCCTCCAGGAACAATATGTCAGCGCCCGCCTGGGCGAAGGCCTGCATGCGCCACATCGCCTCGTCGAACCCGTGCGTCTGGTTTGCGTCGGTGCGCGCCATGACCAGTATGTCCGCGCCCTCGTCGCGCGCATCGGCCGCCGCGCGGATGCGCGCCACCGCCTCGTCGCGCGCCACCACCTGCTTGCCGTCGGTGTGGCCGCACCGCTTGGGGGCGAGCTGGTCCTCGATCATCACGCAGGCGAAGCCGGCGCCGGCATAGCCCTGAACGGTGCGCTTCACGTTCAGCGCGTTGCCATAGCCCGTGTCGCCGTCGCCGATGACCGGGATCGAGACGGCAGAACAGATGTTGCGCCCCTGGTCCACCATCTCGGCATACGAGATCAGCCCGGTATCGGGCAGGCCCAGCCGCGCGCCTGCGACCGCGAAGCCCGACATGAAGGTGATCGGGAATCCCGCCCGCTCCACCAGCCGCGCCGACAGCGCGTCGAAGCAGGCCGGCGCGACCAGGAGGCCGGGTTCGGCAAGAAGCGTGCGAAGCCTGTCCGCGGCCGAGGCCATGCGATCCTCCCGCTGCCCCGGCGGTCAGTCGTGTTCGAACGAGGTCTTGATCAGGTACATCACGAACAGGGCGCAGAAGACGAACCCGATGATGCCGCCGTAATAGCCGACGCCCTCGCCAGCCCGCGCCGCCACGAACAGACCGGCCGTGCCCAGAATCGCCGAGACCGCGCCCAATACCCAGTTTTCGACCTTGTCCACCGTACCCATCCTTCGCCGTGACCGGGCGCCAAGATACTGCAATGGCCGGACGTTTCAAGACGCGGCTGGGTCACCCGGCGGCGATGGCCAGCCGCGCGGCGGCCAGCAGCCCGGCATGGATCAGCGCGGCGACGGCGAACACGTACCCGGCGCTGCGCACGTCGGCGGCGCCCGCCCGGGCGCGCCCGTCGCCGATCCACGGGCCGCCCGCCCCGCCGTCGGGGCGCGGACCGGCCAGCGCCAGCCCCAGCGCGCCGGCCATGGCGCCGATCGTCCAGCCGGCGGCCGAGGCCGGAATTTTCCCGAAGTCGCGTCCCATCACCGACAGGGCCCGCGTCATGTTCGCTCCCGGCACGAACAGCGCCGCCAGCGACAGCACGATCCCTGCCACCGGGCCCGGCACCAGCCCGAGCAGCGCATCGAACCGCGCGGATGCGGCCCCGAATGCGGCGCCGCGCACCGTGGCCGCGCCCATCCCGATCGTCGTCTCGCGCATCACGCGGTACAGCACCGCGCCGGGCAGGCCGAAGGCGAGGTACCAGAGCGAAACGCCGACAACGCCGGCCGACAGCGCTGCCGCCTGTGCCTCGATCGCGCCACGCGCCACCGCGTGCTCGTCGGGCGCGGCGACATCGCGCCCGATAAGCCGGGCGAGTGCCGCGGCGGCGCGTGGCTTGTCGCCGCTTCCGAGCGCGGCGGCCACGCGGCGCGCCAGGTCGAACGGGCGTCGCTGCGAAATCAGCAGCAGCAGCACCAGCGCATCGAGCCAGCGCATCTCGGGCCCGGCGACGCGGATCGCATCCTCGGCGCCAAGCCCCAGGCACCAACCCGCCACGGCGGCGAACAGCGCCACCAGGATGCCGCGCACCATCCGCGTGCCGGCGCTCCGCCGCTCCCGGTTGAGGCGCCGTTCCAGCGCGCTCGCGATCGCCCGGACCGACGAAAGCGGCGCCGCCAGCATCTCGCGCACGCCCGGTATCCCGCTCATCGCCGCGTCGGCGAGGAACGCGATCAGCAGCAGGCTGAGCCCGTCACCCAGCCTGGACACGTGACGAATCGTCGCTCATCGCGCGAGCATGGGTGGCGCGCCGAGTCGCGTCAATCGCCGCTAGTTCTTCGCGCCGGCCTTGCGCAGGGCCGCCGCGGCCATGGTCCGGTTGCCGCGCTGGGCCCATTCCAGCGCGGTGCGGCCGGTGAAGTCGTGCACGTTCACGTCGGCGCCCTTGTCGAGCAGCAGATGCAGCATGTCCATCCGCCCGGCCCCCGCGGCGATCATCAGCGGCGTCACGCCCTGGCGGTTCTCGGTGTTGACCTTCGCGCCCGCCTCGACGAGCGCGTTAGCGGCGTCGATATTCCCCCGCGTGACGGCGTAGGCCAGCGCGGTGTTGCCCAGAGGGTCGGCGTAGTCGAGCCGCGCGCGATAGCGGGCCAGCAGTGCCACCATCTCGGGATCGTCGGCCAGCGCGGCGTAGATCAGCGGCGTCTTGCCGGCGTCGTCGGTGATGTTGGGGTCGGTGCCCGTGCCCAGCGTGCGGTCGGCCTTCTCGACGTCACCGGCGGCGATCGCCGACCAGATGGGGTTGAACACGACGACGTCCATGGCCGCCGCGGGGCGAAGCGCGGCAAGCCCGATCAGTACGACAAGCGCGGCCATGCGTCGCATCGCGAACGCTCCGTCAAGCGGGTCCGGTGCCACGACGGCGGGTGGCCCCGATCCCCGAGCCGCCCTATACTATCACGGATCGGGCGCGCCATCAGGCGCGGGGATTACATGTCGAGACCGCTCGTCCGCATCGTCGCGTTCCTGGCCGCCGCCGCGGCGGCCATCGCCATTGGCATCATCGCCGGTGAGCACTTCCTGCGGCCCGGCACGGGGGGAAATGCCGGCGGGCCGGCGGCCATCGGCGGGCCGTTCACCCTGACCGACCAGAACGGCACGGCGCGCACCGACGCCGAGTTCCGCGGCAAGCTGATGATGGTCTATTTCGGCTACACGTTCTGCCCCGACGCGTGCCCGACCGCGCTCAACGCCATGTCCGTCGCGCTCAACGAGCTCGGGCCCGCGGCGGCGAAGCAGGTGGTGCCGATCTTCATCACGGTCGATCCCGAGCGCGACACCGTGAAGCAGATGAAGCTTTACGCCTCGAACTTCTATCCCACCCTGGTCGCGCTGACCGGCTCGCCCGAGGCGATCTCGCACGCGGCGAAGGAATACAGGGTCTACTACGCCAAACAGAAGGCGGCGGACACGACCGAGGGCTATCTGATGGACCACACCTCGGTGATCTATCTGATGGGGCGCGACGGGCGTTACCTCGCGCACTTCACCCATACGTCCGCGCCCGATGCGATCGCGGCAGAGCTGCGCAAGCACATCAATGGCGGTGCGCAATCATGACCGACGACGACGCGCCGTTCTGGAAGGAGAAGCGTCTCGACGAGATGACGCGCGCCGAGTGGGAATCGCTCTGCGACGGCTGCGGGCGCTGCTGCCTGCTGAAGCTCGAGGATGCCGAGACCGACGAGATCCACTACTCCGACGTCGCGTGCAAGCTGCTCGACCACAATTCCTGCCGCTGCAGCAAGTACGCGCGGCGGCACAAGCTGGTGCCCGACTGCATCGTGCTGACGCCCCAGAACCTGCACGAGCTCGACTGGATGCCGTCGACCTGCGCCTATCGGCTGCTGCGTGACGGCAAGGAGCTGTACTGGTGGCATCCGCTGGTGTCGGGCGATCCCGACACGGTCCATCTCGCCGGCATTTCGGTGCGCGGGCGTGCCGTTTCCGAGGGCAGCGCCGATCCCGAGGACCGCATCGTCGACTGGCCGAAGTGACGTCAATGTCCGCAGCCGGCGCGTCTCTTTGCAACCCCTCTCCCTGTCCCTCCCCCAAGGGGGGAGGGAACCTCTGCATCGAGGGCCATGCCCAATCGGCGTGCACCCGATTCGCCCGCGTTCGCACGAGCCGTGATGCACGCCCCCTCCCCCCTTGAGGGGGAGGGTTGGGGAGGGGGGTCCGCTTCTGCGCGCGTGCCGTTTTGCACCGATGCAACTGCCAAGGAACGTCCATGACCGAATCCCGTCCCATCGAAGCCGGCGTGCTCGCCGCGGTGCTGACGCCGCTGAACGAGGATCTGTCGCCCGACTTTCCGAACTTCGTCGCCCATTGCCGCAACCTGCTCGCCGCCGGCTGCGACGGGCTCGCCGTGCTCGGCACCACCAGCGAGGCGAACTCGTTCTCCGTCGACGAGCGGATCGTGCTGCTCGAAGCGCTTTCCGAGGCGGGCGTCGCCGGCGCGCGGCTGATCCCCGGCACCGGCTGCTGCGCCATTCCCGACACGGTGCGGCTGACCAAACGCGCGGTGGAGCTGGGCGCGGCCGGCGTTCTGATGCTGCCGCCCTTCTACTACAAGGGCGTTTCGGAGGACGGGCTCTACGCCGCCTATTCCGAGACGATCGAACGGGTGGGCGATGCGCGGCTGCGCGTCTATCTCTACCACATCCCGCAGAATACCGGCGTGCCGATCACCCCGGGTCTGATCGGGCGGCTGATCAAGGCGTATCCCGAAACCGTCGTCGGCATGAAGGACTCGGCTGGCAAGCTCGACAACATGGTCGCGAACTGCCGCGCCTTCCCCGGCTTCCGCGTCTTCTCCGGCTCGGACGGGTTCCTGCTCGACCTTTTGCGCGCGGGCGGTACCGGTTGCATCACCGCCGGGAACAATATCGCCGCTGCGCGCGCGGCCAAGGTCTACGCCAACTGGCAGGGACCGGACGCCGACGCGCTGCAGGCGGACTACTTCGCAGTCCGCCAGGTCGTCGACCGGTTCCCGCTGATCGAGGCGCTGAAGGAGGCGATGGCGCACCTCACCGGCCGTGCCGGCTGGCGCCGGCTGCGCCCGCCGCTGATGCCGCTTCCGCCCGCCGACGGTGCGCGCCTCGCCGCCGCACTCGACGCCGTCGGCCTCGCGCCCGTCCCGGCTTAGGAAAAGACGACATACCCGTTGCACGGTCGCGCCTCGCCTCGCGAGCAGCGTCAACTAGATCGTCATGCTCGGACTTGTTCCGAGCATCCACGGACCTTCTTTCTTGCGCGCTGCCGCGCGCCACGCGTGGATGGTCGGGCCGAGCCCGACCATGACAACGGTGAAACGATGAGCCTCACACCCCGCACGCGCGCTTGACGGCGGGGCGGTTCCCCGTATGGTGCGCCGTTCCCTTCGGACAATTCCCGCCCATGGCCCCCAAGACACCGCGCCCCGCGCTGCTCATCGCGCTGATCACGCTGATGATCGCCATGGGTTCGGGCTCGATGGACGTGTACCTGCCGTCGCTGCCCTCGATCGCGCGCGACCTCGCGGCCGAACCCGGCCAGGTGCAGCTCACGCTCGGCATGTTCGTGCTGGGCTATGCCTTCGCGAACCTCGTCTACGGTCCCGTGTCGGACCGGCTCGGGCGCCGGCCGGCCCTGCTCGGCGGGCTCGCGCTCTATCTCGCCTCCAGCTTCGCCTGTATCTTCGCCACATCGATCGAGATGCTGATCGCGCTGCGCTTTGTGCAGTCGCTCGGCGCCTGCGCCGGGCCGGTGATCGGGCGCGCCAGCGTGCGCGATCTCTTCGGCCACGACGGTGCGGCGCGCGCCTATTCCTATATCGGCATGGCGCTGACGCTTTCGCCGGTGCTGGCGCCGATCCTCGGCGGCTTCCTCGAGACGCATTTCGGCTGGCGGTCGAACTTCGTGTTCATGACCTGCTACGGCACGCTGGTGCTGGTCTCGGTCGTTCTCGCGCTGCACGAGACGAACCCCAACCCCGACCGCGAGGCGACGCGGCCCGGGCGGGTCGTGCGCAACTATGCGCGGCTGCTCGGCGAGGCGGAGTTCATGGGGTACGGCCTCACCTGGGCGGGCACGTTCTCCGGCATCTTCGCCTACGTGACGGGCTCGTCCTTCGTGCTGATCGGGCTCGTCCATCTCAGCCCGGCGACCTACGGGTTCGTCTTCGCCGCGGTCGCCGTCTCGTTCGGGTTCGGCTCGTTCGCCTCGGCCCGGCTCGGCGGGCGCTGGGGCATCGACGGCACGATCGGGCGCGGCCTTGCGCTCTACGCTGTCGGCGCCATCGCCATGAACACGGCCGTTCTGGCGGGCGAGGTGACCGCGCTCACCATCGCCGGTTCGATGATGGTCTGCGCGTTCGGCACCGGCTTCGTCCAGCCGAACTGCCAGGCCGGCGCGATCGGGCCCTATCCGCACATGGCGGGCACGGCGGCGGCGCTGACCGGCTTCCTGCAGATGTCGGGCGCGGCGCTTTCCGCCTCCATCCTCAGCGCGTTCGGCCATGCGAGCGCGCTGCCGATGTCGCTCACGATCCTCGGCTCGGCCGTGGTGATGTGGGTCGTCTACGTGCTGCTGATCCTGCGCCGCCACGGGCGCCGCGCTAATGCCCGGCCCGCCGGCGGTAATTGACCAGGCACAGCCCGAGCACGATCAGCCCTAGCGCCAGCCAGATCCACTGGCTGTTCCGCTCGCCCAGCAGCACGACGCCCCACGTCACGCCCGCGACCGGCGTGATGTAGCCGACCTGCGAGGCGACCACCACGCCGCACACGCGGATCAGCTCGAACAGCCAGATGAAGCACAGCCCGTTGATGAGCCCGTGCAGCACCATGGCCCCGTCATACAGATGGAACGGCGCGGTCGGCACGAAGAAGTTTCCCGTGATCAGCGCTGCCGGCACCATGATCACCGCGGCCCAGCTGAACATCGCCGCGGTCAGCGCCATCGTGTGCGCGCCGGGCGGGCGCTTGAAATCGATGGTCATGGTGGTGATCGAGAACATGATCGGCGCGAGGAAGCTGAACACCACCCACGGAAAGTCCGCGGGGTCGGGCAGGTTCGAGCTCGGCACCAGGATGAACCCGACGCCGGTCAGCCCCGCGACCACGCCGAGCAGCCTGACCGGGTGGAAGCGCTCGCGCTTGAACCCGATCGCCATGCCGTAGGTCATGATCGCGCTGGTCGACGAGATCATCACCATCAGCCCGGCCGGTATGTGGCGCACCGCCAGCGCCATCACCGTCACCGGCAGGGCGCAGCGGAACAGGCCGGTGAACAGCGTGAACACGATGAACCAACGCGTCATCTTTGCGCGCGCGCCCATCACCGCGCAGGCGATCAGCCCCACCGCTGCCGCCGTCACGAACACCCAGGCGGTGTAGCCGAGCGGCGGCACGCCGTGGATCATGGCGTAGCGGTTGGACGGGAAGGCGAGGCCCCACGCCGCGCCCAGCACGACCACCAGAGGGATCTGGATCGCGCGGTTCTCGAGCGCCGAGGGCGCATGAGCGGCGGTCGCATTCATGCTGCCGCGCCCGTCGCCACCGGGCGCGCCGGCGTCACCAGGTCGCGGAAAGCGATGCGCGGGATGCCGCGGTTCGCCAGCATGTCGCGGATGCCCGGGTCCAGCGCGGCGCGGTACTCGCCGACGCAGCCGAATGCGCGGTCCCAGGCGTCCGGCGCGTCCCAGTGCCGGGTCGCGACGTGCAGGCAGAGCTCGGTCGTCCCCTCGGGCAGGCGGGCCAGATAGGCCGACATACGCTCCGACGCCAGCGTGCCCGCGTCGCTGAACCCGACCAGCCAGTCGTTGCAGACGATGCCCGCGGCGGAAAGATGCCGGGTCATGGCCTGCCACAGCGGCGCGCAGCCCAGCCCCGCGCCGAAGCGCGCTACCGGCCGGTCGCGCCCCGCCCGCCAGCCGGCCAGCGTCGGCTCGCGCGGCACGCGGATCGCCGTGATGCCATATTCAGGGGCAAGTCTCACCAGGATGCGGCGGACCAGCGGGTGCATCTGGAGATGGTGGTGGGCGTCGACATGGTCGAGCGCGAGGCCGGTCGCGCGGTAGAGATCGAGCTGGGCGCGGATCTCGCGCTCGAGCTCGCGGCGCGCCGCCTCGCTCCGCACCATGGCCCAGCCCGCCACGACCAGATCGTCATGAAATCGTCCGTCGCGTGCGACCAGCGCCGGGATCTCCGCCGGCGGCAGGGCAGGCGTGCCGTCGGCCAGCACCAGATGCAGCCCGACCGCGAGGCCCGGCAGGCGCTTCGCCCGCGCCACCGCGTCGTCCACGGCCGAGGCCGTGACCATCAGGCTCGCCGAGCCGATGATTCCGTCGCGATGGCCATGCTCGATCGCCTCGTTCACGGGGAGCGCGAGTCCGAAATCGTCGGCGGTCACGATCAGGCGCCGCGCCGTCATGCAGGGGTTCCCGTCCGGTCGATCCGCGGCCCTGTGGCCCGGCGGCGCCATTTAGTCAAAGCCGGCGTTGCGGCGCAACCGGACGTTCCGTTCCCGCGCCGAACGGACTAGCTTGTGCGGTCGTCCGTGGGGAGAGCAACGTGACGCGCCGCCCGTCGCAGATGCGCCGGAAGTTCCGGCAATGGTCGATCCTGGCGACCGGCTGGGTGTTCGTCGTGCTGGGCATCGTCGGGCTGTTCCTGCCGCTGATGCAGGGCGTGCTGTTCATCCTGATCGGGCTGGTCCTGCTGTCGGCGGTGTCACCGCGCGCCCGGCTGATGACCCAGCGCATCCGCCGCCGCTGGCCGAAGACCGGCGCGCGCATCGACGCCACCCGCCGGCGCACCAACCGGATGCTGAACAAGATGTTCGGCGGGTAAGGCCGTGCCGATCCCCGACGGCACGGCATGACTGGCGCGACCGGCGCGCGCGCGGCGGTCGTGTGCTGCGCGGCCGAGGTGCTGGGGATGCTCAGCGTCTCGTCCTTCCAGGCCGAGGTGCCGCTCCTCGTTCGCGAATGGGGCCTCAGCCACATCGAGATCGGCTGGGTCAGCGGCATCTTCTTCGCCGGCTACGTCTCGGCCGTGCCGGTGCTGGTCGCCGCGACCGACCGGATCGACGCGCGCCGCATCTTCGCCGGCTCGGTCGCGCTGTCGGGCGTGGCCGCCGCGTGCTTCGCCCTGCTCGCGCACGGATTCGCCAGCGCGCTCGCCATCAACGCGGTGGCGGGCATCGGGCTCGGTGGCGCCTACATGCCTGGGCTCAAGGCGCTGACCGACCGCTCGACCGGGCCGCGCCAGTCGCGTCATATCTCGTTCTACACGGCAAGCTTCGGCATCGGCGTCTCTGTCTCGTTCTATGTGACGGGCCTGATCGCGGAGCCGCTCGGCTGGCGCGCCGCCTTCGTCCTGGCGGCGGCGGGGGCGGCCGTCTCGGTGGTGATGATCCTGGCACTGCTCGCCCCGGTCGCGCCCGAGCCCCCGCGCGAGCGCACCGGCCTTCTCGACTTCCGCCCGGTGCTGCGCAACCGTTCGGCGCTCGCCTACATCCTCGGCTATCTCGGCCATAGCTGGGAGCTGTTCGCCTTCCGCGCCTGGATCGTCGCCTTTCTCGCCGAGGCGGCGCTGCGCCATGGCCCGGGCGGGCTCGGCATCGCGGCCACCACCATCGCCGCCGCCGCCTCGCTGCTCGGCGTCGCCGCTTCGGTGCTCGGCAATGAGGCGTCGGTGCGCTTCGGCCGCCGCCGCGCCATTGTCGCCGTGGTCCTCGCCTCGATGGCGATCGCTGGCGCGCTGGGATTCGCGATCGACGCGTCGGCCGCGCTGATCGTCGGGCTCGCTCTTGCCTACGGGCTGATCGTCACTGGCGATTCCGCGGCGCTCACCGCCGGTGCGGTAGCGGCGGCGGAGGCGGGACGGCGCGGCGCGACGCTTGCCGTCCACACCTTCCTCGGCTTCTCGGGCGCGGTGCTGGGCCCGCCCGCCATCGGCGCGGTGCTCGACCTCGCCCAGGGCAGTGGCATCGAATGGGGCCTCGCCTTCGTGGCGATGGGGGCGGGCTCCGCCGCCGCGCTGGCCGCCGTCGCGCTGGTCCAGCTGCGGCGCGATTCCGGCTAAGCGGAAGAAGCCTCAGTCCCTCATGGCGACGCGCTGGGCCTCGCCGTAGAAGACGTGCTGGCTGATCGTCACCAGCCGTACCAGGTGCTCGCGCCACGACGGCGAGACATAGGTCGCGTGATACCAGAGCGCGCCGTCCGTCGGGTCGGGCGTGTTGCCGCAATAGACCGCCACCGCGGTCAGCAGGGCGTCGTACCACCCGGTCAGGTCGCGCGGCCGGTCGCTCTGCCCGTCGCACCACCAGGTGAACTGGCAGGCGAAGCGGTGCCGGTCGCCGCCCTGGCGCACCACCCCGCAGATCGAGTTCGGGAAGCGCGGGTCGGCCGCCCGGTTCATCACTACATGGGCGACCGCGAGCTGGCCGAGCTCCGGCTCGCCGCGTGCCTCGAAATAGATGGTCTGGGCCAGGCAGCGCAGCTCGTCGATCGGCTGCGCCGTCTTGGCCGTGGCGGGCGTGGCCAGCCCGACCACGATCAGCGCGCACGCCGCCAGTGCCGCGCGGGCGAGCCAATTCAGGGATCCCTTCGTCCTGTTAACCATGATCGCCACCCCTTTCCCTTTGACCTCCGCCGGTCCCGCGTGCGGGACGGGCCGTGCGCTTGTGCTGCGCAAGGGGGGCGTTGCAAGATCGGTGCCAAAGGGCCTGTTTTATTAAAATTCAATCCATTAACGGATGGGGGTCGCCCGGCCCGCGGGCGGGCTTGAAAATAGGATAAAAATCTCTATCTCGTGGGGAGGACGGGCCATGCGTCCGAATTCAGATTGTTTTCCTTAATTCCACACGACAGGCTTTATGGATCAATAGATTACGGGACGAGGGGCGCCTCGGTTCGGGCGACATAGGCGAGGTCGAGGCGACATTCGGGTGACGTAGGGGGAACGGTCGCGCGCGTCCCGTCAGCTACGCGGGCCGTTACGCGGGGCCGGCCCGCGCGGCCTTGTCGCGACGTCGCTGCAAGCGGCGGGCGACGAACGCCGTGAAGATGAAGGCGCCGGTTCCGGCCGGTTCCGGCAACTCCGTCGCAGGGTTGAGCGTCACGTCGGTCAGGTGGGCGACTTGCGCGAGCACGAGGACGTCGGCATCGGTCAGCAATGTCCGGGTGCTGTCGTCCCTGAACGGGAACATCACGGAATCGGGCAAGGCGAGGTGGGAAAAGGATATGTCCGAGAAGAAATCGTCTGAGAATAGTGGGATGACGCTACCGGCATCGGGAAGGGGGTCCTGGATGACAAGCCCCTTTTCGTGGGGAACGCCGATGTCCACAAGGCCGGTGATCTGGGACAGACCAAGCGCGTGGCCGATCTCGTGCAGGGCCACCGAGAACAGGTCGAACCGTCCGGCGGCATCGCCGTTCGTTGCCGTATAGACGAGTCCGATGTCGATCGGGCCGCCGCCGAGGTCCTGTTGCGAGGTCTCGAACGTCTGGAATTCCGAATTGCCGGAAGGGTCGCCGAAGCTGGGCGGCGTCGGGTCGACGAACCAGGCGAACGCGTCCGCCGCGAAAGCGATATCCGAAAGATGGTTGTTGGCGGTGGAACTGCCGGCCGTTGCGGCGAGCACGCTGGTACCGAGGCGGTTCTCCCAGCCATAGGTGATCCGCACCGTGTAGTTGTCGGCGATCATGCTTTCCCAGTACGTGGCGGCGGCGGCCATGACCTGGTCGAGCGTTCCGCCGCCGAACCCGTTATTTGGCGCACCGAGCACTCTTTGGCCGAAAATTTGATCGAAGGACCCGACCCGCAGCGGCGTCGTGATGATGACCAGGGCGCGAGCGGGAGAGGCGAGGCCCGTGGCAAGTATTCCGAGCGCGAACATTACCGCCGAAACGCGACGACGCATGGCCTGTCCCCTGAAGCGATGCCAAAATGTCGCATTCCCCGCGGGTAACTGCAAGCTTTCACGGTCTTTGACGGCGGCCGCGCGCTAAGGCGACTTCGGGTTACTTGACGTTACATTCGGGTGACGTTGGGGCGACGCTCGGGCGATAGGTCGCGTGACGCATCCCGTCACACGCGCGGGGTGCGCTGTCCGTAGACCAGCCAGTAGACCAGCGCGACCAGCACCCCGCCGCCGAAAATGTTGCCGGCCGTCACGATTGCGAGGTTTTGGGCGTAGCCGGCCAGGGTCACCGCCTCCGCGCCGGCGAGCCAGCCGGCCGGGATCAGGTACATGTTGGCCACCGAATGCTCGAAGCCGAGCGCGACGAACCCCGCGATCGGGAACACGATGGCCAGGATCTTGTCGGTCACCGACCGCGCCGCGAAGCACAGCCAGACCGCGAGGCAGACCAGCACGTTGCACAGCACGCCGCGCACGAAGGCCTCGCCGGCGTCGAGCGCAATTTTTCCTTCGGCGATCTGCATCGCGGTCGCGCCCACCGCGCCGCCGGCAAGCCGGTCGATGCCCGACCACGTGACGATGATTGCGGTCGCCGTCGCGCCGATGAAGTTGCCGAGATAGACCAGCCCCCAGTTGCGCAGCAGGCGCGCGCCGGCGATCTTGCCGTCGGCCCAGGCGAACACGATCAGGCTGTTGCCGGTGAACAGCTCGGCGCCGCCGACGATCACCAGGATCAGCCCGAGCGAGAAGGCGAGCCCGCCGAGAAGCCGTTCCGGGCCGAAGCCGAGGCCCGAGTTCGTCACGGTCATGGTGTAGAGCATCGCGCCGAATGCGATGAATGCGCCGGCGAGGATTGCGAGCACCAGCGTCTGGAGCGCGGGCATGGACGCCTTCGCCACGCCCGCGCGCTTCACCCGCGCGGCGATCTCCGCCGGTGCGTAGGCATCGAGGTTGTTGGGCTCGCTCACGGCTCCCCGCCTGCCGCGAACGCGGCCTATTTGTTGGTGAAGCCGGGTTTGCGCTTGTTGGCGAAGGCGTCCATGCCCTCCTTCTGGTCGGCGGTCGCGAACGCGGCCTGGAACAGGCGCCGCTCGAACCTTATGCCCTCGGCCAGGGTGGTCTCGTAGGCGCGGCTCACCGCCTCCTTGACCATGAACACCGACGGGCGCGAGAAGCCGGCGATCTTCTCGGCGGTCTTGACCGCCTCGTCGACCAGCTCGGCCACGGGCACCACGCGCGCGACGATGCCGCAGCGTTCGGCCTCGGCGGCGTCCATCATGCGCCCGGTCAGGCACATCTCCATCGCCTTCGACTTTCCGACGATCCGCGTCAGGCGCTGGGTGCCGCCCGAGCCGGGCGGGATGGCCAGCGTGATCTCGGGCTGGCCGAACCTGGCGTTGTCGGCCGCCAGGATGAAGTCGCACATCAGCGCGAACTCGCACCCGCCGCCCAGCGCGAAGCCGGCCACGGCCGCGATCACCGGCTTGCGGCAGCGCGAGATGCGCTCCCAGTCCTTGGTGATGAAGTCCTCGAGATAGGTGTCGGGGAAGGTCTTGGCCTGCATCTCGCGGATGTCGGCGCCGGCCGCGAACGCCTTCTCGGAACCGGTCAGCACGATGGCGCCAATGGCGTCGTCGGCCTCGAACGCGTCCAAAGCCTTGTTCAGCTCGGCGATCAGCGCCGCGCACAGCGCGTTCAGCGCCTGCGGCCGGTCGAGCGTGATCAGCCCGACCTTGCCGCGAATCTCGGTCTTGATGTTCTCGTACACCATCCATCATCTCCGGCTGGGACCGATGGCGGGTGTAACTCAGCGTTGCCGCACTGCACAATAGAAAGTCGAGCGGCCCGACTGCACGATGCGCTTGACCATCCCGCCGCAGGTGCAGCCGGGGCAGGGCTCGCCCTCGCGGCCATACACCTCGAAGGCGTGCTGGAAATAGCCGAGCTCGCCCGACGGCATCACGTGGTCGCGCAGCGACGAGCCGCCGGCCGCGATCGCCTCGGCCAGGACCGCGCGGATCGCCTCGGCCAGGCGCTCGGCCCGCCCGCCCTGTACGGTCAGCGCCAGGCGGCGCGGCGACAGGCGCGCGCGGTACAGGCTCTCACAGACATAGATGTTGCCGAGCCCGGCCACGACGCGCTGGTCGAGCAGCGCCGCCTTTATGGGCGTGTGCTTGCCGGCCAGACGCGCGGCCAGCATCCTGCCGTCGAACAAATTGCCCACCGGCTCCGGCCCGAGATGGGCGAGCAGCGGGTGGGCGTCCAGCTCGGCCGCCGGCACCAAATCCATCAGTCCGAACCGGCGCGGGTCGGAGAACCGCACGATCGTGCCGTCGTCGACCTCGAACACCACATGGGCGTGGGTCACGTGGGCGGCGCGGGTGAGCGTCGCGGGCGGCGGGAATGCAGGCCCGAGCGGCGGCTCGATCACCATCCGGCCCGACATGCCGAGATGGGCGAGCAGTACCGTGTCGTCGTCGAGCGAGATCAGCAGGTACTTGGCCCGCCGCCCGATGCCCCGCACCCGGCGGCCCGCGACGCGCGCGGCGAAATCGGGCGGCAGGGGCCGGCGCAGATCGGCGCGGCGCACCTCGACGCGCGCGATGGTGCGGCCCGCGAGCGCGGCTTCCAGCCCGCGTCGGACCGTCTCGACCTCGGGAAGCTCCGGCATGAGTGAACGTACCAACTGCAGATCGTCATCGCGAGCGCAGCGAAGCGATCCAGGGCGGTCGCACGGCCCCTGGATTGCTTCGTCGCTGCGCGCCTCGCAATGACAGGCTGGGGCAAGCTAGCGCACCGCGACCCCCCGCGCTATGTTCCGCCGCATGGCGGCGCGCGAGCGGGATTTCGGCTTCCGGCGGGTGAGCGAGTCCGAGCATGCGGGCCTCGTCGGCCGGGTGTTCGACTCGGTGGCGCCGCGCTACGACCTGATGAACGACCTGATGTCGGGCGGGCTGCACCGGCTGTGGAAGACGGCGCTGGTCGACTGGCTGCGCCCGCGCCCCGGCCTCGCCCATCTCGACCTGGCGGGCGGCACCGGCGACGTGGCGTTCCGCGTGCTCGGCCGGCTGGGCGACGATGCCGAGACCGCCGGGATGGTGATCGCCGACCGCAACGCCGCCATGCTCGGCGTCGCCCGCGACCGGGCGATCGACCGCGGCTACCTGCGCGAGATCGAATATGTCTGCGCCGACGCGGCGGAATTGCCGCTGCCCTCGGCGTCGTACGATTCCTGCACCATCGCGTTCGGGCTGCGCAACGTGACGCGCCGGGCCGAGGCGCTTGCCGAGGCGCGGCGAATCCTGGTGCCGGGCGGGCATTTCCTGTGCCTGGAGTTCAGCCGCGTGATGGTCCCCGCCCTGCGCCCGCTCTACGACGCCTATTCCTTCCGCGTGCTGCCGGCGTTGGGCGGGATCGTGGCCCAGGACCGCGACGCCTATGTCTACCTCGCCGAATCGATCCGCCAGTTCCCGGACCAGGACACGCTGGCGGGCGAGATGCGCGCGGCCGGGTTCGGCAACGTGACCTGGCGGAATCTCTCGGCCGGGATCTGCGCGATCCATTCCGGCTGGCGCGTGTGATCCGGCCGCGGCATCTGGGTCGGCTGTGGGCCATCGCCCGCACGCTGGCGCGCCACGACGCACTGTTCTTCCTCGATCATCTGCCGGGCGGGCGCACGGCGCAGCGTGTGCTGCGGCTTCTCGCGCGGCCCAAGAGCGGCATGTCGAAGATGCGCCCGGGCGAGCGGCTTGGCGCCGCGCTCTACGCGCTGGGGCCGAGCTTCATCAAGCTGGGCCAGGCGCTGTCGGTGCGCCCCGACATCGTGGGCGAGGCGGTGGCCGAGGATTTGGCGGATTTGCAGGACCGGCTGCCGCCCTTCCCGACGGAGGCGGCGCGCGCCGCCATCGCGGCCGAGCTCGGCAAGCCGGTCGCGGAGCTCTACCAGACGTTCGACGACACGCCGGTCGCCGCCGCCTCGATCGCCCAGGTGCATCGCGCCGTCACGGCCGAGGGCACCGAGGTGGTGGTCAAGGTGCTGCGTCCGGGCATCGAGACGGCGTTCGCCCGCGATCTCGATCTGATGGAGGCGCTGGCGCACACCGCGCTTCGCTTGCGCCCGTCGCTCGCGCGCCTGCGTCCGGTCGAGGCCGTGCGCATCTTTTCCGAGACGGTCGAGCTCGAGATGGATTTGCGCTACGAGGCGGCCGCCGCCGACGAGCTGGCCACGAACTTCGCGGGCGACGCGAGCTTCCGCGTGCCGCGCATGGACTGGGTGCGTACGGGGCGGCGGGTGCTGACCGCCGAGCGCATCGCCGGCATCCCGATCGACGAACGCGCGGCGCTGATCGGGGCCGGGTTCGATCCCGCCGACATCGTCGCCCGCATGGCGCGCGTGTTCTTCCTGCAGGTGTTCCGCGACGGCTTCTTCCACGCCGACCTGCACCCCGGCAATCTGTTCGTCGGGGCGGATGGCGAGATCGTCGCGGTGGATTTCGGCATCATGGGAAGGCTCGACCGCGATACGCGCAGCTATCTGGCCGAAATGCTGCTGGGCTTCCTCACCGGCGATTACCGCCGCGTCGCAGAGGTGCATATCCGCGCGGGCTACGTGCCGTCCGACCAGTCGGTCGATGCCTTCGCCCAGGCCGCGCGCTCGATCGCCGAGCCGATCCTGGGCCTGCCGCTCGCCGACATCTCACTCGCGCGCCTGCTGGAGCAGCTCTTCCGTGTGACCGCGCGCTTCCGCATGGAGACGCAGCCCCAGCTTCTCCTGCTGCAGAAGACGCTGCTGCTGGCCGAGGGGGTGGGACGCCGCCTTGCGCCCGAGACCAACATGTGGGCGCTCGCCCGGCCGCTGATCGAAGGGTGGATCGCCGAGAATTACGGGCCGGAGGCGCGCATCGCCGAGGGCGCGGCGGAGCTGGCCGGCGCGCTCGCCCGCCTGCCGCGCATCGTCCGAAACATGGAGGATGCGGTGGAGACGCTGGGCCGCGGCGGCGTCAAGTTGCATGTCGACACGGTCAACGCGCTGATCGGCGGGCGCAGTGGCGGCGGCTGGGGGCTGTGGGCGGTCGGGCTCGCGGCGGCCGCGGTGATCGTCGCGATCCTGCTGTGACGCGGCCGCATTTGGACAGGCGCCTGCTGCGCGCCGACCCCCCTCCCCAACCCTCCCCCTCAAGGGGAGGGCGAGTACACCGGCTCGTGCGAACGCGGTCGGGCCCACGCGGTGTCGACACCACGTTCCCTCCCCCCTTGAGGGGGAGGGACAGGGAGAAGGGTTCCTTGGCGGACCGCTACCATGATTGCAGTAGTGTTGGTAAAGTGCGGCGCGCGGGAGCGGAGGGGCCGGTGACCGCCATCGCCACAGAACGGACCAGGACGGACACGCGCGAAGCCGTCGCGGCGCTGATCGCCGCCGGGCGCGACTTCGCCGCGCGCGGCTGGCTGCCCGCGACCAGCGGGAATTTGTCGGCCCGAATCGACACGGGCCACATCGCCGTGACCGCCTCGGGCCGCGACAAGGGCGCGCTGGCGCAGGGCGATTTGGTGACCATGGCGCTCGACGCGCCGATTCCTTCCGGCGTATCGGCCGAGGCGCCGCTGCACGTGGCGCTGTACAAGCGCGATCCGGCAATCGGCGCGGTGCTGCACGTCCACTCCTTGGCGGCGACGCTTGCGTCGCTGCGCGATGCGCCGAAGCACGCCATCCGCCTTGCCGGATACGAGATGCTGAAGGCGCTGTCCGGCATAACGACGCACGACATCGTGCTCGATGTGCCGATCTTCGCCAACGACCAGGACACCGCGGCGCTGGCCGAGCTCGTCGAGACGCGGCTGGCCGAGGACCGGCGGCTCGTCGGTTATCTCATCGCCGGGCATGGATTGTACGCATGGGGGCACGACGTCGCCGAGGCGCGCCGCCATGTCGAGGCGTTCGATTTCCTGCTGACCTGCGAACTGGAGAGAGGGAGGTTGTCCCGATGACCACGCTCACCATCTGGCGCGAGGATGCGCCGAAGAGTGCAGAGATTGTGACCAGCGACGGCGCAGAGATCGCCCGGCTGCTGGCGCCGCACGATGTGCGGTTCGAGCGCTGGAAGGCCGAGATCGCGCTGGCGCCCGGCGCGGACCAGGAGGACGTGCTGAAGGCCTACGCGACCGAGGTCGCGCGGCTGAGGAAGGAGGGCGGCTACCAGACCGCCGACGTGGTGCGCCTCGCCAAGGGCACGCCCAACACCCAGCCGATGCGCGAGAAGTTCCTGTCCGAGCACACCCATTCGGAGGACGAGGTGCGCTTCTTCGTCGAGGGGGCGGGCGCATTCTACCTGCGGCTCGGCGGCAAGGTGCACCAGCTCGTCTGCGAGAAGGACGACCTGATCTCGGTGCCGGCCGGCACGAAGCACTGGTTCGACATGGGGCCCGACCCGTATTTCTGCGCGATCCGCCTGTTCACCGATCCGGCCGGATGGGTGGCCGAGTTCACCGGCGACAAGATCGCGGACGCGTTCCCGAAATACGAGCTGGCGGCGGCGTGATCGGCGTCCGCGCGGTCGTCACCGACATCGAGGGGACGACGACGCCGATCTCGTTCGTGCGGGACCGGCTGTTCCCCTATGCGCGCGCGCGGTTGAAATCCTACGTCGCCAAGCACAGATCCGAGCCGCCGGTCGCCGCCGCCCTCGACGAGGCGCGCGCGCTCGCCGGTGGCGGGACGGACGAGGAGCTGGTGCACGAGCTGGTCGCCTGGATTGACCAGGACCGCAAGGTGGGGCCACTCAAGCTGCTGCAGGGCATGATCTGGGAGGAGGGCTATCGCGTCGGGGCCCTGAACGCGCCGGTCTATGACGACGCGGTGGCGGCGCTCAACGCATGGCACGCGGCGGGAATCGCGCTCCATGTCTACTCGTCGGGCTCGGTGACGGCGCAGAAGCTGCTGTTCGGCCATTCCGACTATGGCGACTTGGAGGGGCTGTTCTCCGGCTGGTTCGACCTGACGACGGGCTCGAAGCTGGAGGCGGCCTCGTACCGCGCGATCATCGCCCGCGTCGGCTGCGCGGCGGGCGAGGCGCTGTTCCTTTCGGACCATCCGGGCGAGCTCGACGCGGCGGCCGAGGCGGGGCTGCGGGTCGTCCGCGTCGATCGCGGGGAAGAATTGATGGCGGCGCCGCCCTGCGCCCATCCGACGGTCAAGTCGTTCGCCGAAATCGAGCGCGCGCTGGCTGCAACGGTAAAATAAAGTCGTCATTGCGAGGAGCGTAGCGACGAAGCAATCCAGCGGCGACATGTGATTCTGGATTGCTTCGCTGCGCTCGCAATGACGGGCAGCATAAGCAACGGGAGGCGTCATGGGACAGTTCGGATTCGGCCAGGCGGTGCCGCGCACGGAGGATCCGCGCCTGCTGCGCGGCGAGGGGCTGTTCGTCGCCGACATGGCGCTGGCGAACCTCGCCTATGGCTATGTGCTGCGCGCGCCGCACGCCCATGCGCGCATCGTCCGGCTCGACGCGACGAAGGCGAAGGCGGCGCCGGGCGTGCTCGGCGTTTTCACCGCCGACGACATCGCTTCAGACGGGCTCGGCACCATGCGCTGCCGCATCCCGCGCCAGCGCCCGGACGGCTCGCCCATGTACCAGAACCCGCACCCCGGACTGGTGGGCGAGCGGGTGCGGTTCGTCGGCGACCAGGTGGCCTACGTGGTGGGCGAGACGGCGGACGCGGCGCACGACGCGGCCGAGCTGATCGAGGTCGAGTACGAGCCGCTGCCGGCCGTCGGCACGCTGGTCGCCGCCATCGAGCCCGGCGCGCCGGCGGTGTGGGAGGACTGCCCCGACAACGTCTCGTTCCTGTTCCAGCAGGGCGACAAGGCGGCGGCCGATGCCGCCTTCGCCAAGGCCGCGCACGTGACGAAGCACCGGTTCGTCATCAGCCGGATCGCCGCCAACGCGATGGAGCCGCGCGGCGCGATCGGCGAGTACGATTCGCGGTTCGGCCGCTACACACTGCATAGCTGCATCGGCACGCCGCATTCGACGCGGCGCCTGCTTGCCGAGGAGGTGTTCAAGGTGCCGGAGAACCGGTTCCGCGTCGTCTGCGGCGACGTGGGCGGCGCGTTCGGCTCGAAGGGCGTGACCTCGACCGAAAATATCCTGGCGCTCTACGCCGCGAAGAAGGTCGGCCGGCCGGTGAAGTGGGTGGCGGAACGGTCGGAGGCATTCCTGTCCGACGACCATGCGCGCGACAACGTCTCCGACGTCGAGTTGGCGCTGGACAAAGACGGCATCTTCCTCGGGCTGCGCGTGACGAACTACTGCAATCTCGGCGCCTACCTGACGTCGGACCGGACGATCCTTTCGACGTTCGGCAATCTCGGCACGCTGGCGGGCGTGTACCGGACGCCGGCGATCCACGTGAACGTCTATGGCATGTTCACCAACACGGTGGCGACGGCGACCTATCGCGGCGCGGGCCGGCCCGAGGCGTGCTACCTCATCGAGGCGATCATCGACCGCGCGGCGCGCGAGACGGGCATCGACCGGGTGGAGCTGCGCCGGCGCAACTTCATCCCGCCCGGCGCCATGCCGTTCAAGACCGGGCTGATCTACACCTACGATTGTGGCGAGTTCGAGAAGATCATGGACGAGGCGCTGGAACGCGCCGACGTGAAGGGCTTCGAGGCGCGGCGGGCGGAGTTGGCGAAGCGTGGCAGGCTGCGCGGGCTCGGCATCGCCAACCCGATCGAGCGCGCCGGCGCGCCGCCCGGACCGGAGACCACGCAGATCCGGTTCGACCCCACCGGCACGGTGACGCTCGCGGTCGGCACCATCTCGCAGGGCCAGGGCCACGACACGATGTACAAGATCCTGCTGTCGCACACGCTCGGCATCGATTCCGAGGACGTGTTCCTGCTGCAGGGCGACACCGACAAGGTGGCGTTCGGCTCCGGCACGTTCGGCTCGCGCTCGGCGGTGATCGCGGGCTCGGCCGTGCATGCCGCCGCGCAGAAGGTGATCGAGAAGGGCCGGAAGATCGCCGCCCACATGCTGGAGGCCGCCGACGCCGACATCGAGTTCGCGTCCGGCGCCTTCACCGTGGCGGGCACCGACCGGACCGTCTCGTTGAAGGAGGTGGCCAAGGCCTCGTTCCAGACCGCGCGCATCCCCAAAGGGATGGAGCCCGGAATGGTCGAGACCGGCGTGTTCGAGCCCGAGTCGCAGACCTTCCCCAACGGCACGCATGTCTGCGAGATCGAGATCGACCCCGACACCGGGCGCATCGAGATCGTGCGCTACGTGGTGGTCGACGACGTCGGCGCGGTGATCAACGAGCTCACCCTCGAGGGCCAGGTGCATGGCGGGGTGGTGCAGGGCGTCGGCCAGGCGCTGTTCGAGCACATGAACTACGTGCCCGCCTCCGGCCAGCTCCAGTCGGGCTCGTTCATGGACTATGCCATGCCGCGCGCCGACGACATTTGCGCCATCGAGGTGGAATCGCACCCGGTGCCGACCAAGCTGAACCCGCTCGGCGTCAAGGGCGCGGGCGAGGCGGGCACGGTCGGCGGTCTGCCCGTGGTGATCTCGGCCGCGCTCGACGCGCTGGCGCCGCTGGGCGTCACCGACATCGAGATGCCGCTGACGCCGGAAAAAATCTGGCGCGCGATCAAAGAGGCGCGGGCCTAATACCTAATCCTGGTGATCTTAACCCTTTTCCGTTCGTCATTGCGAGGAGCGCAGCGACGAAGCAATCCAGGGGCAGCAGACGTGGCCCTGGATTGCTTCGCTACGCTCGCAATGACGGCAAGGGTTCAGATCATAGAGACTTGGTATAACTCCGATTGTCATCCCGGCCGAGCCGCGCCTGGCGGCGAGAGCCGGGATCCATGTTTGGACTTCACATATGCCGATAGATGGGCCCCGGATCGGCCCGCTGCGCGTGTCTTCCGGGGTGACAATCGCCGGGAATCAACAATCGGACGCGGCGTCCTCACTTCGGCGCGTAGGGAAGGACGTACTTCTCCATCGCTTGCCCCCAGCCGCCTTCCTCGTTGGTGCCGGTCACGGCCTTGGCGCGCGCCTTGACCGAGGCATTGGCGTTGCCCATGGCGATTGAGAAGCCCGCCTTCTCGAACATGCGCACGTCGTTTTCCATGTCGCCGATGCTGACGATCTCGGACGGGTCGATCTTGTACATCTCGGACAGCGCCATGACGGCGGTGCCCTTGTTCGCCTCCTCGTGGGTGACGTCGAGATAATAGGCTTGCGACAGCGACACCGAGGCGCGCGTGCCGAGCTTGGCGCGCATGATCTCCTCGGTCTCCTTCAAATGGTCGGCCTTGGTGGACGAGCCGACGATCTTGGTCACGCCGCCGACATAGGGCCCGAAATGCTCCACCACCTTCGGTCCGTACTGGATGGTGTGCTGTTCGTGCGCCACGTAGTCGCCTTCGGGGTTGGTGACCAGCCAGTCATTGCCGTGGAACACCCAGATGTCGACCTCGCGCTCGATCAGCACGTCGATCGCGTGCTCCGCCGAGTCCGAATGCAGCGGCGTCTTGTGCAGCTCGTTGTTCTTCGTGTCGGTGATCAGCCCGCCATTGAACCCGGCGATCGGCGTTGTGATGTTCAGCGGCTCCACAAGGTGCATCAGCCCCTGCGGCGGCCGGCTCGAGGTGATGGCGAACATGATGCCGGCGTCGGCCAGCCGCCGTACCGCCGCGATCGTCGTATCCAGGATCACCTTCTGCTTGGTGACCAGCGTGCCGTCGACGTCGCTGAGCACCAGCTTGACCGGCCGTCGCGCCTGTTCGATCGCCATGTGCGCTCTCCTTCAGGCCGGGGTGTCTAGCCCCGGCGAATTGTTTTGACGCCGTCGGGCGAGGCGACGATCACCTCGCTTGCGATGTCGATGAACAGGCCGGTTTCGACCACGCCGACGATGGATTTCAGCGCCTCGTGCAAAGCGGGCCAGTCGCCGATGCCGCGGAACTTGCAGTCGATGATCAGGTTGCCCCCGTCGGTGACGAAGGGCGAGCCGTCGGCGCCGACCCGCAGCGTCATCTCGCCGCCCAGCCCGGCCATCTTGCGCCGCGTCGCCTGCCAGCCGAACCGGACGATCTCGACCGGCAGCGGACGGCCGTCGAAGGAGGGCGCGATCTTGGTCTCGTCGACCACGGCGATCATGCGCTTGGATGCCGACGCGACGATTTTCTCGCGCAGCAGCGCCCCGCCCAGCCCCTTGATCAGCACCAGGGTCTTGGGGTCGACCGAATCGGCCCCGTCGATGGTGACGTCGATCTGGGGGTGGGTGGCGAAATCGGTGAGCGGGATCGAAAGGCTGCGCGCCTGGGCGGCCGTCGCCTCCGAGGTCGGGATCCCGACGACCTTGAGCCCCTCGTTCGCCACGCGCCGGCCGATGGCATCGACGGCGAGCCTGGCGGTCGAGCCTGTTCCGAGCCCGACGACCATGCCGCTGGCCACCTGCTCGACGGCCTTCTCGGCCGCCGCGCGCTTCAGAGCGTCGATATCTTCGGGCACGCTCAGGCGTCTCCGGCGGCGGCGCGGTCGAGCATCCAGTGCAGCGTGCCGACAGGCTTGACCAGCGCCGACGGCAGCTTCTCGCCCGCCGCGATGCGCCGCAAGATGTCGCGCTTGCCCGCCCCCGCCACCAGGAACGCGACATGGCGCGACGAATTCAGCGCAGGAAAGGTGAGGGTGATGCGCGCTTCGGGCCGGAAGCCGAGGGGAATGACGGCGGTCCAGCGCGTGCGCTGGGCCAGCGCCGCGTCGGCGCCGGGGATCAGCGATGCGGTGTGACCGTCATCGCCGACTCCGAGAAAGGTGAGGTCGAACAACGGCCGGGCCGGATCGAGCGTGTCGGCGCCGTAATGGGCCTTCAACAGCGTCTCGTAATCGGCGGCCGAGCGTTCGGGCGTCGTGTCCACGGTCTGGATGGGATGGATGTGGTCGGCGGGGATCGGCGCCTTGTCCAGCATGGCAACGCGCGTCATGCGGTAGTTCGAGTCGGGATGGTCGGGCGGCACGAACCGCTCGTCGCCCCAGTACCAGTGGATCCGGTCCCACGGCACGCGGGACGCGAACTCGGGCGAGGCCAGAAGCTCGAACAGCCGCTTCGGGGTCGACCCGCCCGACAGGCAGATGCGGGGCTCGCCCTTCGCGGCGCGCGCGACCTCGATCAGGAAGGCGGCCGCGTGGCGCGCCAGCGCCTCGGCATCGGCGGAGACCTCGCGCCTGACCTCGGTCATCGTGTGCCTCCCGTCCCCGCGGTCAGACCAGCGGGTGCCACTTGCGCCCGTCACGGGTCAGCAGCTCGTCCGAGATCTTCGGGCCCGACGACCCGCCGGGATAGAGCTGGAAATTCCGGTCCTTGTCGGCCTCCCACGACTGCAGCAGGGGATCGACCACGCGCCAGCCCGCCTCCACCGCGTCGGCGCGCTGGAACAAAGTCGCGTCGCCGATCATGCAGTCATAGACCAGCGTTTCGTAGCCGGTCGACGGGGCGGTTTCGAAATAGTCCTTGTACTTGAAGGTCATCTGCACATGGCCGAGCTGCACCGTGGGGCCGGGCACCTTGGCGCCGAACTGCATCGACAGCCCTTCGTCGGGCTGGATGTGCAGGATCATCTGGTTGGCCATCATCCGGTCGACCGAGGTGTCGCGGAACAGAGCGAACGGCGCGTGCTTGAACTGCACCACCACCTCGCTCTTGCGCGCGGCCAGCGCCTTGCCGGTGCGCAGATAGAACGGCATGCCGGCCCAGCGCCAGTTGTCGACCGTCAGCTTCATCGCGACGAACGTCTCGGTCATCGAGTTGGGATCGACGCGCTCCTCCTGCCGGTAGGGCTTGTAGGCGCGTCCGCCGGCACCCGTGCCGGCGTCGTACTGGCCGCGCACCGCGCAGGCACCGGGATCGCGCGAATCGAAGAAGCGAAGCGCGTCCAGCACCTTCACCTTTTCGGTGCGCACCGCGTCGGCGGCGAAGGTGACCGGCGGCTCCATCGCCGTCATCGACAGAAGCTGGAACAGGTGGTTCGGCACCATGTCCTTCAGCGCGCCGGCACGCTCGTAGAAATTGCCGCGCCGCTCGACGCCGACCGTCTCGGCCACGGTGATCTGGATGTTGTCGATATGGTCGCGGTTCCACAGCCGCTCGAAGATGCCGTTGGCGAACCGGAACACCATGATGTTCTGGACGGTCTCCTTGCCGAGATAGTGGTCGATCCGGTAGACCTGACTCTCGTTCAGCGACTCGAGCACGTGGCGGTTCAGCGCCTTGGCCGATTCGAAATCGTGGCCGAACGGCTTCTCGATGATCACGCGGCGAAACCCGTTGCCGTTCTCGCCTTCCGCCATCAGGCCGGACTCGCCCAGATGGCTCACGATCGGCTCGAAGAAGCGCTCCGATACGGCCAGGTAGAACACGGCATTGCCTTCGATGCCGCGCTCCGCCGTCGCCTTTTTCAGGCGTTCGGCGATCTTCGGGAACGCGGCCGGATCGTCGAAATCGGCGGTCAGGTAGTCGACCGAGGCGGCGATCTTGTCCCAGGCCGTCTGGTCGAGCGCGCCCGCCTCGGTGCCGCGCGTCTTGGCGAATCTCTCGACCGCCTCTTTCAGGATGTCGAGATAGGCCTCGACCGTGCGCTCGTTATGGTCGACGCCCAGCAGGTAGAAATTGTCCGGCAGCAGCCCCATGCGCTTGAGGTTGTAGATCGCGGGCATCAGCAGCCGCTTGGTGAGATCGCCGCTCGCCCCGAAAATAACCATCGCGCAGGGCGGTGCCGGATCCGGCCGCGGCATCGCTTCGGTGTTCTTTGCCGTTTCGGCGGTGTCTGGCATGTCGGACCCTTTCGACGACGGGAGGGGCGAGCGGCGTATTGCGGCTAGTGCTGCTCGACGTGGCCGCCGAACTGCATGCGCATGGCCGACAACAGCTTCTCGGCGAAGGTGTGGTCCTGGCGCGAGCGGAACCGCACATAGAGCGCGGCCGACAGTACGTCGGCCGGAACCGCCTCGTCGATCGCGGCCTGGATCGTCCAGCGCCCCTCGCCCGAATCGGAGACCGAGCCGGTGAAGTTGTCGAGGTTCGCGTTGTCGGCGAGCGCGATGGCGGACAGGTCGAGAAGCCACGACGCGACCACCGAGCCGCGCCGCCACACTTCGGCGATGTCGGGCAGGTTGAACTCGAAGCGGTGGTCGGCCGGCAGGTTCTCCGAGTTCGCGTTCTTGATGATGTCGAACCCTTCGGCATAGGCCTGCATCAGCCCGTACTCGATGCCGTTATGCACCATCTTCACGAAGTGCCCGGCGCCGACGCCGCCGCAATGCATGTAGCCGCGCTCGGGCCGCGAATCGGCGTCCTTGGGACGCGGCGTGCGGTCGATGTCGCCCATGCCCGGCGCCAGCGTGTCGAGGATCGGGTCGATATGGTCGACCGCCTCCTTCGTGCCGCCGATCATCATGCAATAGCCACGATCGAGGCCCCACACGCCGCCTGACGTGCCGACATCGACATAGTGGATGCCCTTGGCGGCCAGCGCCTTGCCACGACGGATGTCGTCCTGCCAGAACGAGTTGCCGCCGTCGATGACGATGTCGCCCTTCGACAGCATCTCGCCGAGCTGCATCACCGTGTCGTCGGTGATCTTGCCGGCGGGCAGCATGACCCACACGACGCGCGGGGCCGAAAGCTGCTTCACCATGTCCTCGAGGCCCTTGGACGCCTTTCCGCCTTCCTTGGCCAGGGCGTCGACCGCCTCGGCCGAGCGGTCATAGACGACGCAGCTATGGCCGTTCTTCATCAGGCGGCGGACGATGTTGCCGCCCATCCGGCCGAGGCCGATCATTCCCATTTGCATCGGATCGTTCTCCTTGGATTTCGTTCTATGCGACTTGACGGATGGCCGCGAGCAGACGACCGAGCTCGGCGCCCAGGTCCGGCCCGAGATGGACGCGCAGCGCCCTGCGGCCGCGCTCGGCCAGCACGTCGAAGTCGCCGCGCGCCTGCGCCGACTTGACCAGGCCGAACGTGTATTTCTGCTGCGGCACCGGCAGGTCGTCGGCATCGTCGCAGGTGATCTGCAGGAACACGCCGCTGTTCGGTCCGCCCTTGTAGGCTTGGCCGGTCGAATGCAGGAAGCGCGGCCCAAACCCGACGCAGGTGCCCACCTTGCGCTTGTCGCGCACGGCGAGGCGCATCTGCTGCATGATCTCGATCGTGTCGGGATCGCGCCGGATGTAGGCGAGGAACGCCGCATAGTCGCCGTCCGAGATGCGCGCGAAATGCGCGGCGAGGTAGCCCGCGAGGTCCTGCGACCTGGCGGCCTTCTTGAGCGAAGCGGCGTTGGTCGGATCTGCGAACAGCTTGATCGAACCGTCGGTGAGGATCGGCGATTCCGGCGGCAGCTTGCCGGTGGCCTCGTAGGCCTCCGTCAGCTTGCGCGTCGCGATCTTCGAGGCCTCGACGTCGGGCTGGTTGAAGGTGTGGATGCCCAGCATCGCGCCGGCCACCGCGGTCGCCACCTCCCAGCGGAAGAACTCCTGGCCCAGCTGGTAGGGATCGGCCAGGGTGATGCGCACCACCGGGTTGCCGGCCTTTTCCAGGGCCGCCACCTTGGACGCCGCCGGATCGGGCCGGTCCTTGAGCTGCAGGTGGATGAACAGCCGGTCCTTGCCATAGACGCCGGGATCGCTCGCCGGCTCGGCGTCGACCGGGATCAGCCCCTTGCCCTCCTTGCCGGTGGATTCGGCGATGAGCTGCTCGGCCCAAGCACCGAAATCCTCAAGGCCGGGACCGGACAGGATCGTTACCTTGTCGCGCCTGTGGCGGGCCGCCGCGCCCATGATGACGCCCAGCATGACGCCCGGGTTGGCGTGCGGCGGCGCGTCGGGGCCGCAACTCCGCACCATCAGCTGGGTGGTCTTGAGGAAGCGCTCGATGTCGAGCCCCATCGCCGCGGCCGGCACCATGCCGAACGGCGACAGCACCGAGTAGCGCCCGCCGATGGTCGGCTCGCCCAGATAGGTGTGGGCGAAGTGGTCGTGCTCGGCGACGGCCTGCATCTTCGAGCCGGGGTCGGTGACGGCGATGAAGTGCTTCGCCACGTCCGCGCCCAGCGCTTTCTGCGCCTTGTCGAAGAAGTACTGCTTCAGGATGTTGGGCTCGAGCGTGCCGCCCGACTTCGACGAGACGATGTACATCGTCGATTCGGGCTTCACCTGCGATTCGAATGCGCGGATCTGCTTCGGATCGGTCGAATTGAGCACGTGCAGCTTGGGGTGGCCCTTCTGGTCGCCGAACGTCTCGACCAGCACCTCCGGCCCCAGGCTGGAACCGCCCATGCCGAGCAGCAGCACGTCCTTGAAGTTCTTCGCCTGGTCGCCGAGCTTGCGGTAGATCGGCACGTCCTCGAGCTGGTTGGCGACGATGTCGAGCCAGCCGAGCCAGTTGCCCTCGTCGTGGCCGGTCCAGAGCGGCGCGTCCTTGGCCCACAGCCGGCGGATGCGTCCCTCCTTGCGCCACGTCTCGATTTCGGAATCGACATCCTTCTGCAGCGCCTCGGGCAGCACGGCGGTCATCTCGTTGTGCTTGGCGCCGAGGAACTTGATGCGCTTGTTCTCGACCGCCTCCAGCAGCTTGTCGTTGGCATCGGCGAACAGCTTGACCGCCTCGACCACAAGCTGGTCGGTCGCGGCCTTCATCGAGATGCCGACGGCGGCGAGATCGGCCATGGTCTTCTTCGCGCCGTCGAGGTCAGTCTCGAGCGTCGCGGCCACCTTGCCGTGGTCGCGGAACGCATCCATCGTCGCCGGCGGCATGGTGTTGACCGTGTCCCTGCCGATCAGCGTCTCGACATAGAGCACGTCCGAGTAGGCCGGATTCTTGGTGCCGGTCGAGGCCCACAGCAGGCGCTGGGTCTGCGCGCCCTTGGCCTCCAGCGCCTTCCAGCGCGGCGAGGAATAGATCTCCTTGTAGCGCGCGTAGGTGATCTTCGCGTTGGCGATGGCGACCTTGCCCTTCACCGATTCGAGCTTGGCCTTGTCGCCCTTGCCGGCCTTCAGCATCGCGTCGATCTGCGCGTCGATATTGCTGTCGATGCGCGAGATGAAGAAACTGGCCACCGACGAAATGCGCCCGACGTCGTCGTTGTCGCGGGCATAGCGCTCGAGCCCGTTGATGTAGGCCTCGGCCACCTCGACATACATCTCGAGGGCGAACAGCAAGGTCACGTTGATGTTGATGCCCTCGGCGATGAGCTGCTCGATCGCCGGCACGCCCTCGACGGTGCCGGGCACCTTGACCAGCAGGTTGGGCCGGTCGACCCGGCGCCACAGCCGGCGCGCCTCGGAAACGGTCGCGTGCGTGTTGTGCGCGAGGTAGGGCGAGACCTCGAGGCTGACATAGCCGTCGCGCCGGTCGGTCGCATCGTAGATCGGGCGCAGCTGGTCGGCCGCGAGCTGGATGTCCTTGATGGCGAACTCCTCGCTGAGCGCCATCGGCCCCAGGTCGCCCCGGCGCATCAGCTCGGCGAAGTGCTCGTCGTAATCGTCGTTGTGGCCGATCGCCATCTCGAAGATCGCCGGGTTCGACGTGATGCCCTTGAGCCCGTCCTCGTCGACAAGTTTCGCGAGCGGCGCGCCGATCAGCGTGCGGCGGATGAAATCGAACCAGGGCGACTGGCCTTGGGTCTCCAGTGCTTTCAGGGGGTTCATCGTACGGCTCCCTTGGTGCGCGCGATCTGCTCCTTCGCAGCGGCGAGGACGCGATCGGGCGTAAATCCGAACTTCTCCAGGAGGTCCTTGAGCGGCGCGGACGATCCGAAGGTCCGCATGCCGATCATCGCGCCGTGGCGGCCGACATAACGCTCCCATCCGAGGGTGGAGGCCTCCTCGACCGAGACGCGGGCATGCACCGAATCGGGCAGCACGCTCTCCTTGTATTCGTCGGACTGCTGCTCGAACAGCTCCCATGACGTCATCGACACGACGCGGGCGGCGATGCCCTCCGCGGCCAGCTTCTCGTAGGCGCCGATGCAGAGCGCCACCTCGCTGCCGGTCCCGAGCAACAGGACCTCGGGCTTCTTGCCGGCCGGCGCGTCGGCCACGACGTAGGCGCCCTTGGCGACGCCTTCGGCCGAGGCATACTTGGTGCGGTCGAGCGTCGGCAGGTTCTGGCGCGACAGGATCAGGCAGATCGGCTGGTGGGTCTGCCTGGCGATCACCTTCCAGCATTCCAGCACCTCGTTGCCGTCGGCGGGCCGGAACGTGATCAGGCCCGGCGTGCCGCGCAGCGTGGCAAGCTGCTCGACCGGCTGGTGGGTCGGCCCGTCCTCGCCGACGCCGATCGAATCATGGGTGAAGATGAAGATGACCGGCAGCTCCATGATCGCCGCGAGGCGGATCGGCGCCTTCATGTAGTCCGAGAAGATCATGAAGCCCGACCCGAACGGGCGCACCTTCTCCAGCGCGAGACCGTTCAGTGCCGCGCCCATCGCGTGCTCGCGCACGCCGAAATGGAAGTTACGGCCGGGGTAGCGCGCATCCTCGAAATCGCCCGCCCCCTCGAAGGTGAGCCGCGTCTTGGTCGACGGTGCGAGGTCGGCCGAGCCGCCGACCAGCCAGGGATAGTTGGGCGCCAGGGCGTTCAGCACCTTCGCCGAGGCGTCGCGTCCGCTGACGCCCTTGGGATCGGCGGGGAAGGGCTTGAGGTCCTGGTCCCAGCCGTCCGGCAGCTCGCGGCGCTGCAGCCTGTCGAGCTGGTCGGCGAGCTTTGGATATTCCTTCTTGTAGGCGGCGAACCGCTCCTTCCACGTGGCCGAGGCCTCGGCGCCGCGCTGGCCCAGCCCCTGGCGGATATGCTCGACCACCCCGTCGGGGATCAGGAACTTGGCGTCCTCGGGCCAGCCATAGGCGCGCTTGGCGAGGCGGATCTCCTCCTCGCCCAGCGGCTCGCCATGCGCGGCCGAGGTGTCCTGCTTGTGCGGCGCGCCGTAGCCGATGTGGCTCTCGACGATGATCAGGGTGGGCTTGCTGGTGGTGGTCCAGAACCGGTCGAACGCGCCGGTCAGCGCCTTCAGGTCGTTGGCGTCCTGCACCCGCTCCACGCGCCAGTCGAACGCCTCGAAGCGCTTGGCCACGTCCTCGGTGAAGGCGAGGTCGGTGTGACCCTCGATCGAGATGCGGTTCGAATCGTAGATCCAGCACAAATGCGACAGCTTCAGGTGGCCGGCGAGCGAGGCGGCCTCGCTGGAGACGCCCTCCATCAGGCAGCCATCGCCGCACAGCGCGTAGATGCGATGGTCGAACATGGTGAAGTGCGGCCGGTTGAAGTACTGCGCCAGCAGCCGCTCGCCCATCGCCATGCCGACCGAGGTGGCGACACCCTGGCCCAGCGGCCCGGTCGTGGTCTCGACGCCCGAGGTGAAGCGGTATTCGGGATGGCCCGGGCAGCGCGAATTGATCTGGCGGAACCGCTTGATGTCCTCGACCGTGACCGAGGGGCGGCCCAGCACCTCGTACTTGGCGTCGACCGCCTGCACCTCGGCGAGGCACAGCATCGAGTACAGCAGCGTCGAGGCGTGGCCCATCGACAGCACGAACCGGTCGCGGTTCGGCCAGATCGGGTCCTGCGGGTCGAAGCGCAGATGGTTCTGCCACAAATTGTAGACCACCGGCGCCATCGCCATCGGCGTGCCGGGATGACCGGAATTCGCCTGCTGGACCGCGTCCATGGCCAAGGTGCGGATCGTGTTGATTGCGAGCTGGTCGGTATCCGAGCCGATCGTGTCCATTGTCATCCCATCCAAATTCCTGGCGCCCGCGTGGCGGGTGCCTTCCGTAGGCCCGGCCGCTACGGCAGGTTGGCGAGCCCGACCATCGCCAGCGCCTTGTGAGTGACGACGAAGGTCGGGATCGTGGCGAGGTAGTCGCGGAAGCGGCCCTTGTCTTCGAAGCGTGCGCGGAACGCGGAGCCGGCGAACATCGCGCCGAGCCGCGGCACGATCCCGCCCGCAATGTAGATTCCACCGTGGGCACCGAGCGTGAGGGCGAGGTCGCCCGCGACGGTGCCGAGCGCGGCACAGAACGTGTTGACGGCGTGGCGCGACAGCTCCTCGGTGCCGTCCAGCGCGGCCGCGGTGATGTCGGCCGGGGTCATCGCCGGCGCTGCCACCCCGTCGAGGTCGGCGATCGCCTCGCGCAGGTTCACCAGCCCCTGGCCGGACAGCACCCGCTCGGCCGAGATGTGGCCGTGCCGGGCGCGCAGCCACTCGATGATCCGCGCATCGTCGGCGCTCTCGGCGGGCAGGCTGGCGTGCCCGCCTTCGCCCGACAGCGGGATCCAGCCGCCCTCTTCTGTCGGGATCAGCCCGCTGACGCCGAGCCCGGTGCCCGGGCCCAATATGCCGATCGGCCGGCCGGCGACCGCCTGGCCGCCGCCCACCTTCTCGAGGTCGGCGGGGTTCATATAGGGCAGGGCGAGCGCGTTGGCCGTGAAATCGTTGAGCACGGTCAGCCGGTCGAGCCCGAGAGACTGCTTCAGGTCGCCGACCGAGAAGGACCAGTGCGGAATGTTGGTGAAGGTGACACGGTCCCCCTCGATCGGGGCGGCGATCGCGAAGGCCGCCTCGCGGATGCGTCCGGGATCGGGCTGGGCGTCGAGATACGTTCGGACGGCGTGCTCGAAACTCGGATGGTCGTGGGTCGGCAGTATGGTCACCTCGCCGGCCACGCCCGCCTCGGCGACCGCGAATCGAGCGTTGGTGCCGCCGATGTCGCCGACCAGCCGCAGCGGGGCCTTGGTGGGCTTGCGGGCGCGCTTGGGGCGCGCGGTACGGCTTTCCGGACGGGCCGGGCGGGCGGCCGCCACGCGACTCTGTGCATCCTGCACGGGCGTCAGCCGCATTGCACGGCGGCTCCCAGAATGGATGCCGAAAAGGTCCGGCAGCATGTGGTACTGCCGAGCGATCGCGGCTCAACCGTTGTCACCGCGTCCCCCAAAAAATCGAACCACCCCCGTGATTCGTCCCACTCTGTGGCGGGACGGGCTCCCCGACAAGGGCAGCCGTCACAACCGCCATTCATAGGCAAGAATGTTACGAATTCACTTCGACGCTAACTTCGCACGAAGAACACCGCGCGTCACGCCTGAAACCGCGGTCCGCGCCGGGGTTTCCCCCGGCTGCAGGCCGATTCCGCTGCCGGCAAAACATCTGCAAGTCGCCGGGCGGCACGGCGCGCGCCGGGGGCGAAACGGGCGCTCGCGCGGCAAATCGGCTCATTGGGTTCGCGAGTTCGTCGCCAATTTCGCGCGCGTCAATATCCATGTATTCCAACGATTTTGAGTTATTCGACGAAAAGGTGCACACGATTAAAGAACTTCCGAATTGAAAAATATAGAAGTATTATGTTTCATTACGAAAATATAATATTTGTCCGGGAGACTGAGCGTCCATCCCCGGAAAACAATCCAACACTTCTCGGTCAGGGCGCATCGACCTGCATGTTCTCCGTCGGTTGTTAACGCTAGATTTGCGCAGCGTGCGTGCGTATTTGCGCGGGTTGGCGGAGGGGCTTCCATGTTGCGTGTGGGCGATTTGGTCCGGTCGGTTATGGCCGGGGTGTGGTGTTGCGGTTTCGCCCTGCTCATCGCCACCGCGCCCGCCATCGCCGCCGATTCGGCCCCGCGCCTGGCCGACGGGCCGCTTTTCCTGGCACAGCTCGGCGGAGGGCTGCTCGGCGGTCCACCCGCGGAGGGCGGCAATGCCCCGGTCTTCACCGGCCAGCCGCCGGCACCGACCGCCGCGCCCGCCCCGGCACCTGTCGCCGCCCCGGCGCCAGCCGCCCCGGCACCTGTCGCCGCGGACAAGGCCGCGATGAAGGGCGATGCCGCCCATACGGCGCTCTATACCGAGAAGGACTTCCCCTCGGCGGTGCAATGCGGGGAATGCCACCCCAAGCAGTTCCGCGAATGGTCGGTGTCGCAGCACGCCTATGCCGAGGTCAGCGTGGTGTTCCACGCTATGCAGCATTCGGTCAACGTCCTGATGAACGGGTCGAACGGCGATTTCTGCGCCCGCTGCCACTCGGCGGCGGCCGGGGCTCTGAACGAATCGGCTGATTCGGCGGTGCTGGAGCGGCACGAGATCTCGCGCGAGGGCATCACCTGCATCTCGTGCCACCGCGTGAGCAAGCTCTACAACAAGGTCAGCGGCCGGATCGAGCTGATTCCGGGCGATGTCACCAAGCCCGTCTACGGCCCGACCGACGACAAGGAACTCAAGCGCGTCCTGAAGGACCCGCAATACCATGTCGAGCCCGACCCCGCCCAAGTGGGCCGGCACATCCATGCCGAGGTGATCACGTTCGAGCCGATCCGCTCCTCGACCTTCTGCGGCCAGTGCCACGACGTGACCCTGTTCAACGGCTTCCGGCTGGAGGAGGCGTTCGCCGAGTATCGCACTTCGCCCGCCGCGGCCGAGGGCACCACCTGTCAGGATTGCCACATGGGAAAGGTGCAGGGGAAGGTGTCGGGCTACGAGTTCGGACCGGCGGCGGTGATCGACGGTGTTCCAACCAAGGACCGGCGGGTCACCAACCACCTCTTCTCGGGGCCGGACTATCCGATCGTCCATCCCGGCATCTTCCCGTTCAGCAAGCGCGCACAGGAACTCGCCAACGTCAACGAGTGGACTCAGTTCGACTATCAGGCGGGCTGGGGCACCGACGGGTTCGAGAAGAACCTGCCGCCGGGCGTCACCTTCCCGGCGCACTGGGCGTCGGCGGACGACCGCTACGAGGCGGCGGAAATCCTCAAGGAGCAGTTCAAGCTGCTCGAATACCACAGGGAAAAGCGCTTCGAGGTGCTGCGCAGCGGTTTCGCCATCGGAAAGATCGAATCGTCCGGCTCGCGCCGCGGCATCGATTTCTCGGTCGAGGTGAAAAGCCTGACCGGCGGTCACAACGTGCCGACCGGCTTCACCGCCGAGCGCGCCGTGTGGCTCGACGTCACCGTGACGGATCCGTCGGGCAAGGCAGTGTACCGCTCGGGCGACCGCGATCCCAACGGCGATCTGCGCGATTCGCACTCGGAATGGGTGCGCGCCGGCAAGGTGCAGCTGGATTCTGACCTCCTGAATCTGCAGACCGAGCCCATGGTGCGCAACCTGCGCGGCAGCGAGCAGCCGGCGATCCTGCCGGTCCCGTTCCCGCAGACCGCGCTCACCTATATCCGACCATCCACCTTCTCGCAGATCCTGCTCGGCCGGCCGACCGGGGCGCGCAACCAGAAGCATTCGATCGAGCCGTTCGGCCATCGTATCGGCAGCTACAGCGTCGATGGCGATGACCTGACCGGGGCGGGGACCTACACCGTGACCGTCAAGCTGATGAGCCAGGCGGTGCCGGTGAACTTGGTGCTCGCCTCCCAGTATGTCGGGTTCGACTACAACATGTCGACCAAGCAGGTGGTAACAGCACTCCCTGGCATACGCCGTCATATTGAACGGCATAGAAAGCCCCATAGAAGCTATATTGGTTAACGACGGGCCGTGCCTTGACGTGACTCACTATGACGGCCATATTGCTACCCACAGAGGGATTGGGTAGCGGCGGGTAGCGGGCCTGCTGCCGGGCACGAGCGGGGTGCCATGCGGTTCACGAAACCAGCCATCGAGGCGCTGAAGAAGCGCGCCGACCGATACGAGGTGTGGGAGGACGGCAAGACCGGCCTCGGCCTTCGCATCGCGCCGTCCGGTCGCAAGACCTGGGTTCTCATGTATCGGTTCGAGGGGCGGCCCCGTCGCATGACGTTGGGCACCTATCCGCGTGTCGGCCTCGCAACGGCCCACACGAAGGCAGGGAAGGCCCGTGAGGCGTTGGAGCTAGGGAACGACCCCGGCACAGAGAACGTCGCCCTGCGGCGCGCGGAGCGGCAGGCAGAGACGGTGGGGGAACTTGCCGACGAATATGTTAAGCGCCACGCCTCGACCAAGAAAACGGGCGACAACGACAAATGGATGATCGACCGCGAAATCCGGCCGTTGTGGGGGAAGCGCAAGGCCAAGACCATCACCCGCCGCGACGTCATCGTGTTGCTCGACGGGATCGAGGATCGCGGGACGCCCGTCATGCGGAACCGCACGGCCGGCCTCATGTCCAAGATGTTCAAGTTCGGCGTCGAGCGCGGCCTGTTGGAAGCCTCTCCCTGTATCGGTATCCGTCGCCTACCGGAGACGCCCCGCGAGCGCGTCCTGACTGCGGCCGAGATCAAGTCCCTGTGGAACGGGCTGGACAGTGCCGACATGGCTCCTGTCTCGCGCGTCGCCCTTCGGTTCCTGCTCGCAACCGGCCAACGCCGTGCTGAGGTCGCAGGCGCGCGTCGTGACGAGATCAACGGCGACGTGTGGGAGATACCGGCCAGCCGGACAAAGAACGGCAAGCCCCATACGGTTCCCTTGTCGCCGCTGGCCAAGGCGCTCCTGGCCGACATAGACGCTCTGCGGGTGACTGAGGCAGAGTGGCACAAGGCCGGCCTGTCGGTCTGGCTGTTCCCCTCGCCGCTTGAAGGTACAAGCAACACCAAGGGCGGCATACACGGCCATATCATGCCCTCGTCCCTGTCGCGGGCACTCTCGAACAACCGCGCCCGCCTGGGCCTGACGGACCCGCCCCCGACGCCGCACGACTTCCGGCGGACAGCGGCCAGCACCATGACCGCCCTCGGGATCAGCCAATTCGTCGTCGGCAAGGTGCTGAACCACACCGAGCCGGGCGTGACGGCCAAGGTGTACGACCGCAACACCTACCTGCCGGACAAGACCCGCGCCCTCGAAGTCTGGGGCCAGTGGATAGAGGACGTGGCAACTGGTCGGCAGCTTGCGCCCAACGTCATCACCATGAGGCCCGCACCATGAAAACTCCCCTCGCCATCGTCTTTGCCGGCGCGATGATCGCCCTGGTGTTGGTGTTCAGCGGCCGATACGAGATCGTCATGGCGCGCGGGATGGCGTGGTATCGGCTGGACCGACTCACCGGCCAAGTGGATTTGTGCTTTACGATACGCGGGCCGGACGCCAATGGCGAAATTGTGACCAGCGGTTCGCAATGCTCGCCGTTGTGACGGATCGGCAGGCAACCGATATTGAAATTGCCGGGGATAGGGTAGCTCCCGACACGCGCGGAACCGCACCGCGCTTCCCCGGCAACCACCTCTGCGGAGCCCAAGCGGAGGGCACGGTTGACAGACGATCCTAACGAGTGGCTTGCCGGGACCTGCACACCCTCGCACATGCGCGGGATTCTGGCCGCGTTGCCCTTTGGGGATGGTGACATGCCGAGGGGTGGCAGGCGTGTGGGGGCGGGCAGGAAGCCGCGTTTGACGTACTTTGAGAAACTCGCCATTGGGGCGCAATGCGAGCGCCTCTGGCGGGAGGTCTGTCAGCGCGCGGAGAAGGACGCGATTGATCAGGCCACCTTTCGGGCTCGCGAGCAATGGGCGAAGGCGGCGGCTGTGCCGAGGGGCGAGCGGCAAGCCTTCATCGAGAGCCGGTACTTCCAGGATGATTACCTCGACGACGTGCGCTTTGCGCTTAAGGAGGACCAAGGAATTGAACCAGTTGACGATGACCGCGAGCCCGACCGAGTGGTGACGATACGGCCTGCGCGCCCGAAGGGGCATCGCACGCGAATCATCTCCAAAATAGCGGGCGAGAGAGGTGCTTCGGAACGCATGGTGGAGCGCTGTTGGAAGGAATTCCGGGCAGTCCAACGGCGCATCGACAACGAGACCGACACCGGCCCTCTTTGATTATGGCCCAGAATTCAGGCCTCCCCGAAGCGGCGAATTAAAGTCCCCATGACAGCGCGGCACATAGTGTGTTCGCGCGGAACATGGGGGCCAAGACTTGCAGCCGATCCCAAGGACGGAAGCTCTTCGACAAGCCTACTTCGATGAGGACCTTCGCGGCTTAGCGCTGGCGCATCGCGTCGCTGAACTGATGGCCGATCCGACTGTAGCGGACGGCCACCGTTTCCTCACCTTCGATGTTGTTGCCGAGCGCCGGGGCACGACGCGGCGAACGGCGTACCGCGATGTTGAGGCTGGCCGACTACCTGCGCCCTACGATGCCGGCCCGAACCGCCGCCGCTTCTCTAACTTCGAGATAGAGGCCGTCGAACTCAACATGCCGCGCGTCACATACGGCTCCCCCGAACCCGAGAGCGTACCCGCGTAGACCCGAAACGAGAAAACCCCGCCCGGTTGCTGCCGGGCGAGGCGATCTCGAACTTCAACCTGTGTTTGGCGACACAAGAACTTGGATGGACTGGACATGCATAACGTAGCGAATATCTCCCCCGCACGCAACCGTCATGGCCGCATAGATAACTTCGCGGCTTCAATGGCCCGCGATGCCTTCGCGACTTAGGCAAGGCAAGCCCGGCAATGGGATGAACGGCGGGGCTTCCGTGACCTCTCACCCGGCGAGGTTCTCCGTCGGCGCGAACTGGCCGATCTTCGTGCCCGCGCGCAGGCGCTCGACCTGTGAGGCCCCCCGATCTGATTGCCGAGGCGTCGGCGGCGGTGGCCTGGATCGTGCCTCAACCCGATGGCCGTTACGTAACGTCCGGCTCTGGTAAAGACGGCGCAATCGACGCCGATGTTGTCGAGATCGAGGATCGCCACGGCGAGATATTCGACATCGCCGCATGGGCGCATGACGACCCCGGCCGCTGGTGGCTTCGCACCGGCCACGGTTCGATCATCGGGGCGGACGCCATAGAGCGATCCGGCGAACACGGAACGCCGGTCTATCTCGTCACCACACCGCGCGCATGGATCGACTGCCGCACCCGTGGGCTCATGCAGACGGCGTGCGTCCTGCAATGGAACGTCCGGCTTTGGCCCCTGCTTTCCGAGGCGTGGGAAGTCCGATGTTCGACGCGCGCCCTCGCGAACCAGCTTGCGCGGACGCTTCGCGAGCAGGGTCCGGGGTTCGCCATCCGCACCATCAAGGAATTTAGAAATGCTGCCTAACAACGGCCAGTCCGCGCCTGTGCGCGCAGTCGATGCCGCACCACTGGTTATGTCGGGGTGGTCGCCCATCGGGCGGCTTCCCCCGCTTTTGCCACCTGTCCCGACGCTCGATCCCAGCATGATCCCCGAAGCCTTCCGGGGATGGCTGACGGACGCGGCCGACCGGATGCAGATGCCGCTTGAATGTGTCGCGGTCCCGGCCATCGCGTCTCTCGCCTCGGTGAAGGGTCGCAAGTTGGCGATCCGTCCGAAACGGGTCGATGACTGGACGGTGGTCGGCAACCTGTGGGGCGTGATCGTCGGGCGGCCGAGCCTGCTGAAATCCCCCGCCGTGCGTGAGGGTATGCGCCCCATCGAGGAACTGGTGAGGGCGGCCCGCCTCCAGCACGAATCCGAGAAACTGACGGCCGACGCGAACATTGCCGAGTTGAAGGCGCGCGAGGCGGCAATCGAAGCCGAACTGCGCGAGGCGGCCAAGACCAAGACTTCGACCGACACCGCAAAGGCCGATCTTATGGCCGTCAGGCGTGCGCTCGAAGAAGCGGGCGTGTCGGAGCGGCGATACATCACCCACGACTCGACGCCCGAAAAGCTCGTGCCTCTGCTGAAGGACAACCCGAACGGATTGCTGATCCTGCGCGACGAACTGGACGGCCTGCTCGCCGAAATGAACAAGCCCGGCCGGGAAGGTGCCCGCCAGTTCTACATTTCGGCATGGGACGGCCTGACCAGCTACAGCGTGGACCGTATCAGCCGCGAATCCCTCCACATCGAGGCGTTGAGCCTGACGGTGTTCGGAAGCACCCAGCCGGGGAAGATCGGCCGATATGTCTCCGACGCCGTCAATGGCGGCACATTCGATGACGGGCTGTTGCAGCGGTTCCAGATGCTTGTTTGGCCGGACGTGTCGAACGAATGGACGAACGTTGACAGGCGGCCCGATGCCGCAGCCTACGAACGCGCGCGGGCTGTGTTCCAGTGGGTCAACGACTTCGACCCCGCGACGATAGGGGCTGAGACAGATGGCCTCCCCAGCCTGCGCTTCGCCCCTGCCGCACAAATGCTGTTCGACCAGTGGCGGGAAAACCTTGAGCGGCGGTTGCGGTCAGCCGAGCTACAGGCCACGCCCGCGTTTGAGGCCCACCTGGGCAAGTATCGGTCGCTCATGCCGTCGCTGGCGCTGATCTTCCATCTGATCGACGTAGCGGACGGTGCTGGACATGGGCCGGTGTCACTCAACGCCGCGAGACTGGCCGCCGAGTGGGCGGAGTTTCTGGAAACCCATTCCCGCCGTGTCTATGCGCCCGAGGTCGGCCGTGCCGCGCAAGCCGCTCACGCGCTTTGGGACAAGATCGCAAGCGGGGCCATCGAGGATGGGACGACCATCCGTGATGTCTGCAAGCGGGAATGGAGCAGCCTCACGTCGAACGATGCCGTGAATGCCGGGCTCGAAACGCTGGCCGGCATTGGAGCCCTGCGGACGGAGACGATCACGCCAAGCCAAAGGGGCGGAAGGCCGTCGATAGTGATCCGAATCCACCCTGGCTTCCCGAGGGCCGCGTGATGGATTTCCGCTCGAAATGGCGCGACTGGCAACCGCCGTCGGAGACGGGTCCGATTCCCGAAACAAACCCCCAAAACCCCCAAAACCTACCCGATGGGTCCAATCCGAGGGGTTTTGCCGGTTTTGCCGGTGCGATTCCGCAAAGCCATCCCGCCGACAGTGCCCGCTCGGCCGATCCGTTCGAGCCTGTCCGGCAATGGCTACGTGGCGAGCCGCCCGAGGGGATCGAGGAATCACCCGATTGGGCCGAGTGGCGCTCCCTGTCGGCCCTGGTCGGCCCCGCGACATGCCGGGTCGTGCTGATGCCCAACGTCGAGCAACGCGCCATCGCCCTGTTCGCCCGCTGGTGCCCTGGAACCCCGGATCGGACGGCATGACGAAAATCCCCCACAATACGGCAGGTTTCCGAAATCGTCTGATGCTCTATCAGGTGGTCGATGTCCGCTCGATCCTCGATAATCCCCCGCATTGCTTTGGATTTTTGCGACCCTGGCTTGCCTCTACCACACTGTGGGTTGCGTTTCGGGTTGCGATCCTGGCTCGTTGCGTGATCGGCTGATGGCCTTATCGGGAGCGGAACGACAGAAGCGGTACCGAGCCCGCCAGCGTGGCGAGGCGATCCTGCTGTGCAACGTCGATCTGCCGTGGCGCGTCCTTGAATACCTCATGGACGAGGGTTGGCTTGCCCCTGACGACGGCATGAACCCGAACAAGGTTTGGGCCGCCCTTCTCGCCTATCTCAAAGCCGAAATGGCGTGACGCCGTTACTCCCGGCTCCCTTCTGAGCGTGGCACGTTCAATCGGGATGACGCCGAGGAACCTATGAGCACAAGTCTTTCACCTTCCGACTGGCCGACCGTCACGGCGCTCGCGGATACCCTTTCCTCGGCGTTGGGCGTCTCGGGTGAGCGCGGCGATCTCGCTGTTCGCTGGCTGGCCGAACGCGACCTCATCCCCGCTACAGATCAACCCGCCTCGTTCGATGATGCTGCGACGCTCCTGATCGCGCTTGCCACGAACACCGGCGAGGCTCCCCACCGGGCCGTCGAGCGGTTTGGGGCCCTGCCGCTTGGGGGCATCGAGCATTATGAGGGCTGGCCGGTGGGCGGCTTCGCGGCGCTTCCCCAGGATCACCCCGTGGTCGAGGAATACCGCGCCAACTTCCCGACCTTCCGCGACTGCCTGACCTACTGCATCGCGACCTATTGCCAACGCGACACCATCACCTGTTCGCCGCGCGGTTTCACCCTCGCCTATGGCCCCGGCAAGACGGCGGCCTGGCTCGTTGTCACGGATGGCGATCCCGAAACGTCCTTCTCGCACTCGATGATCCAGTACGACCAGCGGGACTATGGCGACGGTCTGCCGGACGACGCGCCGCGCGCGCGCCTCGAACTCACGTCACAGGTGCCGGAAGCGATTTTCCCGATCCTGCGCGAGCTGTTCACGGGCCAGTCTGACGCGCCGAGGGTTGTTCCCATCGCGGAAGCGGGCCACACGGCGGACATCCTGCGCGACGTGCAGGGGGAGGCGTAGCGATGGCGAAGGGCGGTCCCGATCCGGGTCTCGGCGCACAGTACGGCACGCCGGGCGGCTACAGTCCCGCAACGGGCGGCTTCGTTGGCGCGGGCACAATGCCGACGATCCAGGAACTGATCCGCACCCAGCAGCGGCAGAAACTCTGGGAGACGGTTGGCAATCTCGGCCAAGGTCTGCTCGCGGCGGGCGCAGCCCCTCCCCAGCGTGGCGGACCTAATCCTCTCGCTGCCGGGCTGGCCCAGGGGTTTGCACTCAACGGCCGGAATAGGACCGACCCGCTCGACACCTACCTGAAGTATGCGCGGATCGGGGCGCTGACCTCGGCGCAGAAGGACAAGGAGGACGAACGCGCGGCCGATGCTGCACGAGCGGCAGCGTACTACGGCCCCTATTCCGAGGCTGCCGGTGGCGCAGGGCCGCTGATCGTCCCTGGCGTCATGCCGGGCTACACCGTGCCTCCCGACGCCCCGCCCCTTCCTGCGGGGATCACCGAGACGACGGGACAGATTCCGGCGGGGACGCCGTACTACGGCTCCAACATGATCGACAACGCCCCCGCTGCGATGCGGCCGTATCTACGGGCAATGGAACCGAAGCAGGGCACATCCGAGCTTGCGCGCATGGCGCTCGAAGCCTCGAAGCCTCGGCCGGGGTTCACGCTGTCGCCCGGGGGCGCGCGGTTCGACGCCGAGGGGAAGAAGATCGCAAGCCTCCCCGGGAAGCCGGAAAGGCCTCTTGTCCATCGCTTTGTCGAGAACGGGCAGGAGGTGGACAAGCAGTGGAACCCCGAGACGAAACGCTGGGAAACGATGTCTCAGGGGCCGCGCTGGAACCCCACGACGGGTGGTGTCACGGAGCCGCAGAAGGCGAATAACGCCGAGATCGACCAGGCGCGCACGCAGCTTCAATCGCTGGCGATGAACCGGCAAGACCTTCAGGACGCGCTTCGCCCGAGCGATCCAATGAACCCCTATAGCCCGCCACGCGACCCCATGATCGCCACCCTCGTGCGGAAGGCGCTCCAGCGCAAAGTCGGCGACGATCCGAGGTTCGCCGGCATGTACGACTATGTTTACGGAACGGAACCCTACCAGCGTCCCGGCATGTTCGGGCCGCAGGGCGAAGGCGGATTGCCGGCTCCTGCCCAGGACCCCGGCACGGCACCGACGCTACTGCCGCCTGGCAAGTCGGTTCCGTACCAGCCGGGAGATAGCGGATACTTGTTGCCGAACCCTGTGAGCCGCACCGGCTCGAACGATATGGCCCCCGCGTCCGACTTGTACCCGAACGGGATCAATGTTCCCACCTTCGACCTGAACGGACCCACAAGGCGGACGCAGGCGATCACCTCGACGGAGCCCGCTACCATCCCGCCGTCGCGAGGTGGCCAGAACGCCGTGCCCATGCCGCGATTGGCGACGGGGAAAATCGACCCTTCCCGGCTCAAGCCCGGACGGAGCTACACGATGCCCGATGGCCGGGTGCTCACCTGGGACGGGCAGCAATTCACGCTGGTTCGATAGTTGGCGACGGCGTTCTCCCTCGATGAGGTGAACCGGCTTCTGGCGACGCCGGCTGGCGGCGATGCGTTCAGCCTCGATGACCTGAACGCGGAACTTGCGACGAATGCCGAAGTGCCGACGCTCGGGACAGGGCCGAGCGTGCCTTACGCGCCGGGGCAGGCTCTTCGCCGGACGCGCGCCTATGGTCGGGGTGCCTTGGGCAAGGCGTTTCTCGGTGTCGGGGATACGGTAGACGAAACCGGATCGGCCATCGGTGCCGGATCGCGACAGGGATTGAAGGACGTTCTCCTG